>JAFAMW010000048.1 GCA_019232985.1 Roseateles sp.
GCCCGCCACCGTGTTGCGCGCGATGTCGGTGCCGCCGAAGCGTCCGAGCAGCACCGCCTGACGGTACAGGGGCAGTCCGTCCAGGATCTTCGAGGTGATGATCCAGGAGATCGCGTTCTCGGTGAACAGACCCTTGGGGATCATCTGCGCCGGGCGCGCGGCCAGCCGGCGCCCTGCCGACGACAGAGCGCTTCCGCTGCAATCCCGCCACCCCCTCGCACTGGATCGATTCAGGGCTGGCCTTGGAACGTCATGCATCGACAGCCCTGGGGGACTTTTGGGGGAGTGGTGGGTGTTATACTGTGCAGAACAGGGTGCGTCTTGTAGGAACGAACGGCACCGATTTGCTTGTAGATCAAACACTTGCGAGCGAGTCGGAAACTACGAACCAAGGGGTCGTGGGTTCGAATCCTGCCAGCCGCACCAGAATCAAGCAGTACGAGACAACGGGTTGGACGCGCAAGCGTCCGACCCGTTGCGCTTTCGCGGATCGCTCAAAAAATGCTGGTGGCGGATCTTTTTGTGCGCTCCGTGCGGTCCGCGCTTAGGTCACGCTTAATACATGACGCTAGTGCCGCAGTGGTGACAGCTGGGCGCAAGGGTTGATGGTTTCTTCACGTTAAGGTTAAAAAAATTCAAAGATCCTGCCCGGCCTTGCGGCCAGCGGCAGGCGCCCGGCGCCGGTGAGTGCGTCGATCGAGATCCTGTCCCCGGCCTCCGGGGCGTGTATCACCCCCCGCACACCCTGCGCCAACTTCGCTGTTGTTAGTCCTGATGTCGTCCCGCCAAGCCCCGTTCTCCCAGGCCCGCCGCCTGATCCTGTTCCATGGTCTGGCGAGCTCGCCGAAGGAATTCGGCCTGATCCAGCACCCGCTGCGCCGGCTCGGCGTGCGCCTCGAGTGTCCCGAAGTGCCCGGATACAGCCACGGCACGCTCGACCCCGAGGCGAGCTGGCGCGACTGGGTCGACGCCGGCGTCAAGGTCGTGCAGGACGCGCTGCGCGCCGACCCGAGCCCCTTCGTGCTCGGCGGCCTGTGCACGGGCTCGATGCTCGCGCTCGCCGTCGCGGCGCGCCTGTCCGAGCCCGGGCTGCAGGGCCTCGCGCTGCTGTCGCCGCTGGTCGCCTACGACGGCTGGGGCCTGCCCTGGTGGTACCGGCTGCGCCCGCTGGCGTTCGCGCTGGGCATCTCGGACCGCTTCGCGATGTCGGAGCGCCCGCCCTACGGGCTCAAGAACGAACGCCTGCGCCAATGGGTGCGCAGCCAGATGGAAGGCGAGGACGCGACCATGGTCGGCCCGGCCAGCGTGCAGCTCGGCGTCGTGCGCGAAAGCGAGCGCCTGTCGCGCCACGCAGTGCGCAGGATTCCGGGCCTGAACCTGCCGCAGCTCGTGATCCACGCGCGCGAGGACGAGATCTGCCGCCTGCAGAGCGTGCGAAGTGCCTTCGCGGCCGCGCGGCCGGGTCTGCTGCGCATGGATGTCCTGGATAATAGCTATCACATGATCACGGCAGACAATGACCGGCAGCAGGTGGCTCAGGCCCTGGCCGAGTTCGTCATGCACCTGCCGCGCGCGCAACAATCGGCGGCAGCTGCTACGCTGCCGCACTGGCCGGCGGTCGCCGTGCTGCCAGGGACCTGACATGAACACCATCGAACGACTGCAAGACCTGATTCACACCAAGTTCGACGTCGAGAAGAGCAAGATCGACCCGGACGCGGCCTTCGCCGACTACGACATCGATTCGCTGACCCTGGCCGAACTGATCTTCGCGATCGAGGACGAGTTCCACGTCAACGTGCCCGACTCGGCCGCGACCTCGGTCACGACGCTGCGCGGCCTCGCGCAACTGCTCGACGAGCTGCTCGCCGCCGCCCCCACGGCATGAGCGCCGGCCCGGACCCGGTCCGCGTCGGCGTTGCCGGCGTCGGGCTGTGGAGCCCGCTCGGCCGCGATCTCGACGGCGCCTGGGCGCGCCTGATGGCGGGCGAGTCGGCCGTCGCGCGCATGGCCTTCGAGGGCCTGCCCGAGGTCGCTGCGGCGCGCGTCGACGGCGACGTCAGCAGCGTGCTCAGCAAGCTCCAGCTCGTCGGCACCGAACGCGTGAGCCAGCTCGCGCTCGGCGCCGCGCGCGACGCGATCCAGGACGCGGGCCTCGGCGCCTGGGCCGAGCCCGAGCGCGTCGGCCTGTACCTCGGCACCGGCATGGGCGGCGCGGCCACGCTCGACGCCGGCTACGCAGCGCTCCACAGCGGCCGCCGCCTGCCGCCGCTGTCGGTGCCGACCGGCATGGTCAACGGCGCTGCGGCGATCCTCGCGATGCACTGCGACATCCAGGGCCCGGTGCTCACCTATGCGGTCGCGTGCGCGTCGAGCGCCGTCGCGATCGCCGAGGCCGCGCACGCGCTGCGCCGCGGCGAGATCGACGTCGCGATCGCCGGCGGCACCGAATCCATCCTCGCGCGCGGCACGGTCGCGGCCTGGCAGGCGCTGCGCACGCTCGCGCCGCCCGATGCGAGCGACGTGGCCCGCAGCTGCAGGCCCTTCGCGCCCGACCGCGGCGGCCTCGTGCTCGGCGAGGGCGCGGCCTTCTTCGTGCTGCAGCGCGAACCCGACCTCGGCGGTCGCGCGCCCAGGGCCTGGCTCGCCGGCAGCGCGGTGCGCTGCGACGCCGTGCACCTGACCAACCCCAACCAGCGCGGCCAGATCGCCGCGCTCACGCAGGCGCTGCGCGCGGCCCGGCTCGCGCCGGCGGACGTGGGCTACTGCAATGCCCATGGCACGGGCACGGTCGCCGGCGACCCGGTCGAATGCGCGGCGCTGCGCGCGGTCTGGGGCGACGCACTCGGCGCGCTGCGCCTGAGCTCGACCAAGGCCGCGCACGGCCATCTGCTCGGCGCGGCCGGCGCGCTCGAGGCGGTCTGGACCGTCGAGGCGCTGCGCCGCGGCGAAGTGCCGCCGACGGCCGGCGTGAGTACGCTCGACCCGGCCTGCGAAGGCCCGCGCCACGTGCTCGGCAGCGGCGAGGCCGTGCCCGGGCTCGCCCACGCGGTCAGCAATTCCTTCGCGTTCGGCGGCACCAACGCGAGCCTGGTGTTCTCCAGGGTTTGAACTGAAGCCCCTCGCCCAGGTCCGCCCCGCTGAACGCGGGCGTTCCTGGTCGGCCGGCCGGCAAGCATGCCGTCCGGCGCTCACCAGCCGCGATCAAGCGCGCAGGCGCATGATCGGTGCGGGCTCGCTCCCCCGGGGGGACGAGCCGAGCGGCGGCATTGAGCCGCCGGTCGGCTCAGGCGGGCCGGCTTGGGAGCGGCCCGGCGCCGGCCCGAATTCGTCGCTTCCTATCGGAAATCCCGGCTGCCGATGCGCAGCCGGCCGAGCAGCGGCGTGAGGTCCTCGAAGCGCCGCGCGACGAGGTGGCGCACGTCGCCGTCGCCGCGCTGCCATTCGCCGCGCACGCCGAGCAGGCGCGCCGCGAGGATGGTGTCGCGATGGGCGCCGAAGATCGTCGGCCAGACGATCACCTGGACCGGGCCGGTCTCGTCCTCGAGCGTCACGAACAGCGTGCCCTTGGCCGTCTGCGGCCGCTGGCGGCCCGTGATCAGGCCGCAGGCGCTCGCGCTGCGGCCGCCGGGCACGGCGCCGAGCTGCGCGGCCGTGCGGTAGCCGCGCTGCGCGAGGCGCTCGCGCAGCAGCGCGAGCGGGTGGCGGCGCAGCGTCAGGCCCGTCGCCGCGTAGTCCCACAGCACCTCTTCGCCCTCGGGCGCGGCCGGCAGCGCGAGCGCTTCCTCGGCCGGCGCGGCCTCGCGCAGCAGCAGCGGCAGCGGCTGCTGCGCGGCGGCCTGCCAGATCTGCTGGCGCCGGTGGCCGGCGAGGCTCGCGAGCGCGTCGGCGGCCGCGAGCTGCTGCATCTCGCGCTGGTTCAGCGCCGCGCGCTGCGCGAGGTCGCGCGCGTCGGCGAACGGCGCCGCGGCGCGCGCCGCGACGATGCGCTCGGCCGCCGCGGCCGGGAGGCCGGCGACGAGGCGCAGGCCCAGGCGCACGGCGGGGTCGGCCGCGTGGGCGGCTGCCGCTGAGTCGGTCGGGGCGCCGGCCGGCGCGGCGTCACTGCGCGGCTCGAGCGTGCTGTCGAGCCCGCTCGTCGCGACGTCGGCCGGCCGCACCTCGACGCCGTGGCGGCGCGCGTCCTGGACGAGCTGGCTCGGCGTGTAGAAGCCGAGCGGCTGCGAGTTCAGCAGCGCGCACAGGAAGATCGCGGGCTCGTGGCACTTGAGCCAGCTGCTCACGTAGGTCAGCAGCGCGAAGCTCGCCGCGTGCGACTCGGGGAAGCCGTAGGACGCGAAGCCCTTGATCTGGCGAAAGATCGCGGCCGCGAATTCGTCCGAGTAGCCGCGCGCGCGCATGTTCGCGATGATCTTGTCGTGGAAGCGCTCGAGGTCGCCCGGGCGCTTCCAGGCGGCCATCGCGCGGCGCAGCTGGTCGGCCTCGCCGGCGCTGAAGCCGGCCGCGATCATCGCGACCTGCATGACCTGCTCCTGGAAGATCGGCACGCCGAAGGTGCGCGCGAGCGCGGCCTCGAGGCCGGGCGGGACGTCGATCGTCTCGCCGCGGCGTGCGCGCGCGCGGTTTTGCAGATAGGGATGGACCATGCCGCCCTCGATCGGGCCGGGCCGCACGATCGCGACCTCGACGACGAGGTCGTAGTAGTGGCGCGGGCGCAGCCGCGGCAGCATCGACATCTGCGCGCGGCTCTCGATCTGGAAGATGCCGACGGTGTCGGCCGCGCAGATCATGGCGTAGGTCGGCGCGTCGCCCTCGGGGATCGTCGCGAGCGTCCATTCGCGGCCGCGCCAGGCGCGCACGAGCTCGAAGCTGCGCCGCAGGCACGACAGCATGCCGAGCGCGAGCACGTCCACCTTCATCAGGTTCAGCGCATCGATGTCGTCCTTGTCCCACTGGATCACGCTGCGCCCGGGCATGGTCGCGTTCTCGACCGGCACGAGGCGCGTGAGCGGCCCTTCGGTCAGCACGAAGCCGCCGACATGCTGGCTCAGGTGGCGCGGCATGCCGAGCAACTGGCCCGCGAGCTCGAACAGCAGCGCGACGCGCGGCGGCGCGTCCAGCGCTGCCGGCGCGAGCGACTCCGACCACAGGCTGTACCGGCGCGCGAGCGGCGCGAGCTCGGCCTCGTCGAAGCCGAGCGCGCGGCCGACGTCGCGCAGCGCGCTGCGCGGCCGGTAGCTGATCACGACGGCCGTCAGCGCCGCGCGCTCGCGGCCGTACTTGGCGTAGAGGTACTGGATGACCTCCTCGCGGCGCTCGTGCTCGAAGTCGACGTCGATGTCGGGCGGCTCGCCGCGCTCGCGGCTGATGAAGCGCTCGAACAGCAGCGTGCTGCGGTCCGGGTCGACCGAGGTCACGTGCAGGCAGTAGCAGACGATGCTGTTCGCGGCCGAGCCGCGGCCCTGGCAGAGGATCTTGAGCTCGCGTGCGTAGGCGACGACGTCGGCGACGGTCAGGAAGTAATGCTCGTAGCGCAGCTCCTCGATCAGCGCGAGCTCGTGCTCGATGCGCGCGCGCCACTGCGGCGGCACGCCGGCCGGCCAGCGCAGGGCCGCGCCGGCCCAGGTCAGCGCGCGCAGGTGCGCCATCGGCGCGACGCCGGCCGGCACGACCTCGCTCGGGTAGCGATAGCGGAGCTCGTCGAGCGAGAACTCGCAGGCCGCGGCGACGCGCAGCGTCTCGGCGAGCAGCTCGGGCGGGTAGACCTGGGCCAGGCGCAGGCGGCTGCGCAGGTGGCGTTCGGCGTTGGGCTGCAGCGCGAAGCCGCAGTCCATCACGGGGCGGCCCAGGCGCGTCGCCGTCATCACGTCCTGCAGCGGCTTGCGCGCGCGCCGGTGCATGTGCACGTCGCCGGCCGCGACCAGGGGCAGGGCGGTCGCCTCGCCGAGCTGCTGCAGGCGCGCGAGCCATTGCGCGTCGCCGGCCTCGCGCAGCAGCTCGACGGCGATCCACGCGCGACCCGAGAAATGCGCGAGCAGCCAGCGCGCCTGCTCGAGCAGCGCGGCGTCGGTCTGCGCGGGCTGCGGCACGAACAGCACGAGGCAGTCGTCGAGCGCGGCCGCGCGCAGCTCGGGCCAGCGCAGCATGTAAGTGCCCTTGGGACTGTCGCGGCGCAGCCGCGTGATGAACTGGCTCAGGTTGCCGTAGCCGGTCAGGTTGACCGGCAGCAGCACGAGCTTGAACAGCGCCGCGCCGTCCGTCCCGGCGCCGGCGGCATGGACGAGGAACTCGCTGCCGACGATGAACTGCAGCCGCGGCGGGTCGCGGCCCTCGGCCTCGGCCGCCGCGCGCATGCGGCGCAGCTGCACATGGGCGCGCACGACGCCGGCGAGCGAGCATTCGTCGGTCAGTGCGAGCGCCGTGTAGCCGAGCGCCTCGGCGCGCTCGACGAGCTCGTCGGGGTTCGACGCGCCGCGCAGAAAGCTGAAGTTCGACAGGCAGTGCAGCTCGGCGTACGCGGGGATGTTGCTCATCCGAACACCCCGTGCAGGAACCAGCCCGGCGCGGCGCCGGCCGGGCGCTCGTGGAAGATCCACAGCAGGCCGCAGTGCGGGCCGTAGAACAGGTAGTAGTCGCGCTGCTGGCCGGCGCCGTCCCACCAGCCGCTCTCGAGCCGGTGCGGGCCGGCGATGCGCAGCAGCGGACCCTGGTGCTGCGGCTGCTCGTTGGGCGCGGCGAGGCGCAGCGGCGGGTCGAGCCGCCAGGCCGGCTGCGGGCCCGGCGGCGCAGGGCCCGCAGCCGGCGCGAGCCGCCGTTCGCCGGCCGCCGTGCCCGCGGCCCAGACCTGCATCGCGTCGAGCCGGTGGTCCTCGACGAGGCGCGCGCTGCGCACCCGCGCGGGCCCGAGCCGCACCGCGAGGCGCTCGAGCAGCAGGCCCAGCGCTTCGCGCGGCCGGCCGTCGCGCGCCTCGGCGAGCAGGCTGTCGCCCTGGTCGGGCAGCAGGCTGACCGCGCCGGCCGCGAGGCGCAGCTCGCCGGCCGGTGCGTCGAGCCGGGTCTGGCCGAGATGCTCGCCGAGCAGGCGCGTGAGGTGGGCGAAGTCGCGCGTCGCCGCGGCCGTGTGCAGCTGCAGCTGGCCGCCGCGGCCCGCGTCGCGCGGCCGCATCGCGTCGTGCTGCCAGGCCAGGGTGAAGTCCTGCACGCCCGCGCGGCGCGCCGCGAGCCACGCGCACAACTCGCGCAGCAGGACCTCGGCGTGGCCGTGCAGCGCGGGCGCCTGCTCGACGCGCAGCGGCAGCTCGAGCCGCGCCTCGAAGCGCTCGGGCAGGCTCAGCCAGCGGTGCGCCTCGGGCTGCTCGGCGTAGGCGCGGTCGAGGCCCTGCAGCAGGGCCGGGCCGAAGCGCCGCGCGAGCGCCGCGCGCGGCAGGCCGCGCACATCGCCGAGGCGGCGGCAGCCGAGGCGCTCGAGCATCGGTTGCTGCGCGGCGACCGCGCTGACCGTGTGCAGCGGCAGCGCGTCGAGCGGCGTGGCCGCGGGGGCGCCCGCGCGCAGCCGCGCGAGCGCCGCGTGGGCGCTCGCGGACCAGGCCGAGACCTGCAGCGCGAGCCCGGCCGCCGCGGCGCTCGCGTGGAGGCGCTCGAGCAGGCGCGCGGGGCCGCCGAACAGGCGCAGGCTCGCCTCGACCTCGAGCACGATGGCTTCTTCGAGGCGCGCGACGCGCGGGCTGAACTGCAACCCCAGCCAGGCCGTGGACTGCAGCAGGGCTTCGGTCGCGTCGAGCGCCGGCGGGGCCGCGGCGGCGTCAGGGGCCGGCGTGGGCAGCAGGGCGAGCCAGCGCATGGTCGTCGAGCAGGGCAGGCTGGACAGGGGCGGCCGTGGGCACGCCCGGGACCCGCTGGCCGGACCGCGCCGGGAACTGCGCGGCGCGCATGCGCGGCGTCAGCAGCGGCGCGAGCGCGGGCGGCGTCGCGTCGAGCGCGAGCCAGCCCTCGAGCGCCGGGCCGCGGCGCTTGAGCACGCACAGCCCGATCTGCCAGGGCCCTTGCGCGCGCAGCTGCACGCGCAGCGGTGCGGCCGAAGCCTGGGCCGCGGCGGCCGGCGCGCGGAACACGAAGATCGGCACATGGCTCGCGAGCGCATGGGCCTGCAGGCGGCGCAGCTGCGGCGGGCCCGCGTCGCGCGGCAGCCAGGCGAGCACGGCGCCGCCGTCGCCGCTGCGGATCGCCTGCTCGGTGGCCCAGAGCAGCTGCTGCGGCGTGTCGGGCGCGATCCAGATCAGCGGGCCGGCGGCGGCCAGCCCCGGCAGGTGCGGCTCGTGCGGCGGGCCGATCAGCAGCAGCGGGCGCGCGCGGCGCGCGAGCGCGGGCGCGAGCAGGCGCCATTCGAGCGCACCGGCCTGCGGCAGCAGGACTTCATTGAGCCCGCCGAGCGCCCAGCCGCCGCCGGGCAGCTCGGCGTCGAGCCGCGCGTGGCCGCTCGGCAGGCCCGCGCGCGAGCGGTCGAGCTCGTCGGCACGGCGCAGCTGCGGGGGCAATGGCGCGGGCGAGGCGGCTGGGCCGGTGGAGGGCGTGGGGGAATGCATGGCCAAAATACTGTATATACGTACAGTATATGTATCCGACCCGTGCGCGCAAGAGAATCCCCGCCATGAACGACGACTTCTTCACCCTTCCGGACTTCAAGCCCGAGCAGGCGCTGCTCAACCTCAAGCGCGGCCTGCGCGACCTGCGCTCGCTGCAGGAGCGTGGCGATTCGTTCGAGCTGCAGGGCCAGCCGGTGCTGCAGCTCTCGGTCGACGCGAAGCTGCTGCACGCGAAGCTCGCGCGCAAGCCCGCGCGCAGCCCCGAGTGGGACCGGAAGACGTGCAAGAACAGCGCCGACGTGCGTGCGCTGCAGGACGAGATCAAGCGTCGGCTGCTGCGCTGGACCGACGAGACGCCGTAATCAGCGCAGCGCGAGCTGGGCCGTCGGCGGGTCGAGCGCGACGCTTGCGCGCAGTGTCGCGGCGGCCATACGGCTGGCCGGCGCGGGCGCCTGGCTCGCCGCGAGCAGGTGCTGGGGCACCGGCGCGTGCGGCGCCGCGGCTGCGAGCGCGCGACCGCTCATCGCCCATTCGGCCGCGCCGCCGACGAGCCAGTGGACCTGGGCGCGGCTGATATTGCGCAGCGACGCGACGAGCGCCTGCGCGCGCGCGTCGCCGGGCTCGCCGTAGACGACGAGGTCGCGCGACAGGTCGATGCCGGCGCGCGAGACCGCGGCCTCGAGCGCGCCGAGGTCGCGGCGGGCGAGCCAGGCGTCGAGCGCCGCGGCGTCGATATGCAGGGCGCCGGGCAGGCCCGCGGCCGCGTCGGCGCGCACGTCCCACGCGATCGCGCCCTGGGCCAGCACGGCCTCGCTGGCCGGCGCCGACAGCGCGTCGGCGCGCGCGTTGCCGGCGGCGACGAGGGTGGCGAGGGTGGCGAGAACGGCGAGGGCGAGCGAGCGCTTGAGCATGAACGCGACTCTAGGGTCGGCCCTTGTGCGCGTCCAATACAGAGTCGCAGGATCTTTATTTCAAAACCGCATAAAGAAGCGGCCGGGCTCAGGCCGCCGGCGGCGCGACCCGCAGCGGGATCGTCACGGGCCCGTCGTTGACGAGGCTGACCTGCATGTCGGCGCCGAAGCGCCCGCATTCGACGCGGCCGTGGCGCGCGCGCGCCTCGGCGAGGAAATGCTCGTAGAGCCGGCGCCCCTCGTCGGCCGGCGCGGCGGCCGTGAAGTTCGGCCGGTTGCCGCTCGCGGTGTCGGCCGCGAGCGTGAACTGCGAGACGACGAGCAGGCCGCCGCCGACGTCGACGACGCTGCGGTTCATCTTGCCGGCGGCGTCGGCGAACACACGCAGCTTGAGGATCTTGTCGAGCAGTTTGTCGGCCTCGGCCGCGCCGTCGCCGCGCTCGGCGCAGACGAGCACGAGCAGGCCCTGGTCGATCGCGCCGATCGTCGCGCCGTCGACCTCGACGGCCGCGCGCCGAACGCGCTGGAGCACGGCGATCATGCTCGACCCGCCACTCCGGGGTATTTCGGGCCGGCGCCGGGCCGCTCCCAAGCCGGTCCGCCGGGACCGGCCTGCGGCTCAACGCCGCGGGTCGGTTCGCCCCCACGGGGGGCCGACTGGGCTGGCCCGCGTTCAGCGGGGCGAGACCGGGCGGGGGGCTTCATCATCCAAGGGCTCGATGTCGGTCGGCAGCAGCTGGATGCTCGCGCGCAGGCCCGGCAGCGCCGCGACAAGCGCGCGCTCGACCTCGCCGCGCATCGCAGCGGCGCGGCCGAGCGTCCAGTCGGCCGGCGCGTGCATGTGCAGCTCGACGAAGCAGCGCTGGCCGGCCGTGCGCGTGCTCAGGTGGTCGAACCGCACGTTGTGCGCGGCGAAGCCGGCGAGCGCGGCCTCGATGCGCGCGAGCGAGGCCGGGTCGAGCGCCTCGTCCATCAGGCCGCTGCCCGCGCGGCCCAGCAGGTGCACGCCTTCGCGCAGCACGTTCGCGGCGACGACGAGCGCGGCGAGCGGGTCCAGCCATTGCCAGCCCGTCAGGTGCACGCCGGCGAGGCCGACGAGCACGCCGGCCGAGGTCCAGACGTCGGTGATCAGGTGGCGCGCATCGGCCTCGAGCGCGATCGAACGCAGCGCGCGTGCCTTGCGCAGCATCGCGAGCGCGAGGCCGCCGTTCATGGCCGTGCTGACCACGGTCAGCGCGACGCCGACGCCGAACTGCTCGAGCGGCTGCGGCTCGAGCAGGCGCGCGGCGG
The DNA here is from genome assembly GCA_019232985.1 of Roseateles sp. Next base: position 10,784 of record JAFAMW010000048.1, read on the forward strand.
CGCCGACCGCGATGCCCAGGCCCGCGGCGAAGATCAGCACGCCCTCGAAGCCGCCCGAGAAGTACTCGGCCTTGTGGTGACCGTAGGGGTGCTCGGCATCGGGCGGCTGGGCCGCGAGCGTGAGCATCGCGAGCGCGAACAGCGCGCCCGCGAGGTTGACGAGCGACTCGAGCGCGTCGGCCGCGAGCGCGACGGAGCCCGTCCACCACCAGGCTGCGCCCTTGAGCGCGATGGTGACGACGGCGACGCCGACGGAGAGCTTCAGATAGGAACCGGCTTGCATAGGCGCGCGATTGTGACCGCATATCGCGGCCTGCGCTCCTACAATCGTCGCGACCCCACCCACGCCCGCCCAAGCAGCATGAAGAACGACCCCGGCCCGCTGACCACCGACGTCTCGCACATCGCCCCGCGCGAGAAGGCCGAGATCCTCTCGCAGGCGCTGCCCTATATCCGCCAGTTCCACGGCAAGACCATCGTCATCAAGTACGGCGGCAACGCGATGACCGACCCGGCGCTGCAGCAGGACTTCGCCGAGGACGTCGTGCTGCTCAAGCTCGTCGGCCTGAACCCGGTCGTCGTGCACGGCGGCGGCCCGCAGATCGAGGACGCGCTGAACAAGCTCGGCAAGAAGGGCCACTTCATCCAGGGCATGCGCGTGACCGACGAGGAGACGATGAGCGTCGTCGAGTGGGTGCTCGCGGGCGAGGTCCAGCAGGATGTCGTCGGCCTGATCAACGCGGCTGGCGGCAAGGCCGTGGGCCTGACGGGCCGCGACGGCGGCATGATCCGCGCGCGCAAGCTCAAGATGCTCGACCGCGACGACCCGGCCAAGGAGCACGACGTCGGCCAGGTCGGCGACATCGTCTCGATCGACCCGAGCGTCGTCAAGGCGCTGCAGGACGACCAGTTCATCCCGGTCGTCAGCCCGATCGGCTTCGGCGAGCACAACGAGAGCTACAACATCAACGCCGACGTCGTCGCGGCCAAGCTCGCGACCGTGCTCAAGGCCGAGAAGCTGCTGATGCTCACGAACATCCGCGGCGTGCTCGACAAGGACGGCGCGCTGCTGACCGAGCTCACGCCGCGGCGCATCGACGAGCTCGTCGCCGACGGCACGATCAGCGGCGGCATGATCCCCAAGATCGCCGGCGCGATCGACGCCGCGAAGAGCGGCGTCAACGCCGTGCACATCATCGACGGCCGCGTGCCGCACGCGATGCTGCTCGAAGTCCTGACCGAGCAGGCCTACGGCACGATGATCCGTTCGCGCTGAGGGTGGCCGTTCGCAAGCCAGTCTGGCTGTTCGACCTCGACAACACGCTCTACGACGCGCGCGCCGTGTTCACGGCCGTCGCCGCGGCGATGACCGACTACATCGCCGCCCATGTCGGCGTCGAGCGCGATGCCGCCGAGGCGCTGCGCCGCGACTACTGGAAGCGCTACGGCGCGACGCTGCCGGGCCTGACGCGCCACCACGGCGTCGACGCGGCCGACTTCAACGCCAGGACCCACGCGCTGCCGCAGCTCGCGACGCTGCTGCGCGCGCACGCGCGCGACCTCGCGGCGCTGCGCCGCCTGCCCGGGCGCAAGTTCGTGCTGACGAACGGCCCGCAGGCCTACGCGCAGCGCGTGCTCGCGGGCCTGGGCCTGCGCGTCGGCCGGCAGGGCGATATCGAGGGCGTGATCGCGCTCGAGCAGATGCGCATGTTCGGCGAGGACCGGCCCAAGCCCGACGCGCGCATGCTGCGCCATGTCTGCGCGCGCCGGCGCCTGCGGCCGCGCGACTGCGTGCTCGTCGAGGACGCGCTGGTGCACCAGAAGTCGGCGCGCCGCGTCGGCATGAAGACGGTCTGGATGCAGGGCTGGCTGCACGGCGACGGCCGGCCCGAACCCGAGGCCGCCGCGGCGCTGCGCCGTCGCCCGGCTTTCGTGAACCTGAGGGTCAGGCGGCTCGCGGGGCTCGAAAGACTGATCTAGCTCATATTCCCGTTTTATTGGGCCCCCGCGACCCCGGGTGAGGGCGATCACGAGGGGGCGGTCCTCTGGCATTGTCCCGACATGCGGCGTTTTTTGATTGTGTTTGTCCCGCCGCGAGGGAACTCTGCATGGCTAGCTTTTCGGTACTCATCGTCGAGGATCAGGTTCGATTCCGCGACGCCTTCATCCACGCGCTGAACGGCGCGTCCGACATCCGCCTGCTCGGCGCCGCCGTCGACCTGCCGATGGGCCGGCGCATGTTCGAGCAGCTGCGGCCCGACGTGATGCTCGTCGACCTCGACCTGCCGGGCGGCAGCGGCATCGAGCTGATCCGCCACGCCGCGCGCACGCGGCCGCAGACCGACTGCATGGTCGTCTCGGTGTTCGGCGACGACCAGCATGTGCTCGCCTGCCTCGAGGCCGGCGCGACCGGCTACCTGCTCAAGGACGACGCCGACCGCGACCTGCCCGCGCGCCTGCGCACGCTGCACGACGGCGGCAGCCCGATCAGCCCGACGATCGCGCGGCGCCTGCTCAAGGCCTTCGCGCCGCACACGCACCGCGACCTGCCGGTCGGCGTCGAAGGCCGCGGCGGGCCGCGCAGCGAGGACGCCGTCGCGCTGTCCGAGCAGGAGTCGCGCGTGCTGCACCTCGCGTCCAAGGGCTTCACCTTCGAGGAGATCGCGGCCTTCCTGAAGATCTCGCCGCACACCGTGATGACCTACGTGAAGCGCGTCTACCGTAAGCTCCACGTGCGCTCCAAGGTCGAGGCGATCTACGAGGCGCGGCGCATGGGCTGGCTGCACGATTGAGGCCGTGCCGGGCAGGTCACGGCGCTGTGCCAGAATCGGCCACGCCCCGACCACGCTTTGGCCAATGACAGTCTCCGCCGAACTGAATGCCGCAGCCGTGCCCCAGCCCGCGCCCGAGGGCGTTGCGGCGGATGCCCCCGTGCGCAAGCGGCCCCGGCCCGGCGAGCGCCGCGTCCAGATCCTCCAGACCCTCGCGGGCATGCTCGAGCAACCCGGCGCCGAGCGCGTGACGACGGCCGCGCTCGCCGCCAAGCTCGCCGTCAGCGAGGCCGCGCTGTACCGCCACTTCGCGAGCAAGGCGCAGATGTTCGAGGGCCTGATCGAGTTCATCGAGAGCAGCGTCTTCACCCTCGTCAACCAGATCGGCGAGCGCGAGAGCAACGGCCTCGTGCAGGCGCAGCGCATCGTCGCCGTGCTGCTGCAGTTCGGCGAGCGCAACCCGGGCATGACGCGCGTGATGGCCGGCGACGCCCTCGTCAACGAGAACGAGCGCCTCGCCGCGCGCATGAACCAGTTCTTCGACCGCATCGAGTCGGCGCTGCGCCAATGCCTGCGCGCGGCCGCCGAGGCGGCCGGCTCCGAGACGCCGAGCGTCGCCGCGAACGCGCAGGCCTCCGTGCTCGTGAGCTTCATCGCCGGGCGCCTGCACCGCTACGCGCGCTCGGGCTTCAAGCGTGCCCCGACCGAGCACCTCGACGCCGCGCTGCGCCTGCTGCTCGCCTGAGCGGCCCGGAGTTACAAAACACGCGCCACGCCTTGGCGCAAGGTCCGGCGTGACGCGCGCGCGTGCATGCGCTGATATTCAGCGTTAGAGTCGGCAGGCGATGGAATCGGCCGACGACGACCTGCAGTTCATCCTCGAAGACGAGGCCGACGGCGCCGCCGAGGCGTCGTCGCGCTGGCGCGTGCTCGTCGTCGACGACGAGGAGGGCGTGCACCTCGCGACGCGCTTCGCGTTCAAGGCGTTCCGCTTCGCCGGGCGCGGCGTCGAGTTCGTCGGCGCCTACTCGGGCCGCGAGGCGCGCGCGCTGCTCGCGCGCGACCAGAACTTCGCCTGCCTGCTGCTCGATGTCGTCATGGAAAGCGACCGCGCGGGTCTCGACCTCGTCCACCACGTGCGCCGCGAGCTGCGCAACGAGACGGTGCGCATCATCCTGCGCACCGGCCAGCCGGGCACGGCGCCCGAGCTCAGCGTCGTGCAGGACTACGACATCAACGACTACCGCGAGAAGGCGCGCGCGACGAGCGACCAGCTCCACACCGCGCTGACGGCGGCGCTGCGCGGCTACCAGCAGCTGATCACGATCCAGGAAAACCGGCGCGGCCTCGAGATGGTCATCGCCGCGTCGGCGACGCTGCTGTCGCGCCAGGAGCTCGGCGACTTCGCGGCCGGCATCCTCACGCAGATCGGCGCGCTGATCCACGCGCGCCCCGACGGCATCGTCTGCGTCGTCGGCGGACGCGAGCGTCGCGCCGTGCTCGGCGGGCCGGCCGTCGAGCTCGAGGTCTTCGCGGCGGCCGGGCGCTACGCGAGCCGCGTCGCGCGCCCGCTCGAGGACGCCGAGCTCGGCGCGACGATCCAGAACGTGCTGCTCACGCGCAAGAGCAGCTTCGGCGAGCGCGTCAGCTACCTCTACCTGCCGGTGACCAAGCTCGGCGAGATCGTCGTGATCGTCGACACCGACGAGCCGATCCGCGAGCTCGACCGCAAGCTGCTCGAGCTGTTCGGCATCAATATCGCGATCGGCTTCGACAACAGCTTCATGTACCGCGAGATCGAGCGGCTCGCCTATGTCGACGCGCTGACCGGCCTGCCCAACCTGAACGGCCTCGAGCGCCTGCTCGGCGACGAACTCGGCGGCGCGCGCAGCTACGTGCTGGGCTTCGCCGACATCGACCATTTCGAGGTCGTCAACGACGGCCTCGGCCGCGCGATCGGCGACCGCCTGCTGATCCATGTCGGCAGCGCGCTCGACGCGATGCCCGAGCTCGGCGTCGTCGCGCGCGTCGGCGGCGACGTGTTCGCGTTCCTGTTCGCGTGCGACGCGCTCGAGCCCGCGCCGATGCTCGCGCGCGTGAGCGAGCGGCTCAAGCAGACGATCGAGTTCGACCCGCACGCGGTCAGCGTCAGCGCGACGATCGGCGCCGTGCAGTTCCTGCCCGGCAGCGCGACGCCGGCGACGCTCGCGGCGAACGCCGGCGTCGCGCTCAAGGCCGCGAAGCGCAGCCGCCAGGGCGGCTACCTGCTGTTCGAGGAAAGCATGAACGCCGAGCTGCGCGAGCGCCTGCACCTGACGGCGCGGCTCGACCGGGCGCTCGCGCAGCGCGACTTCTTCCTGCTCTACCAGCCGCAGGTCTGCCTCGCGACCGGCCGGCTCGTCGGCGTCGAGGCGCTCGTGCGCTGGCGCGACCGCGGCCAGATCGTGCCGCCCGACCGCTTCATCCCGGTCGCCGAGGCTTCGGGCCTGATCCTGCCGCTCGGCCGCTGGGTGCTCGAGGAGGCCGTCGCGCAGCAACGTGCCTGGGCCGCCCAGGGCCTCGTGCTCCGCATGGCCGTCAACGTCGCGTCGCGCCAGCTGTTCGAGGACGACGACCTCGTCGAGCATGTCCAGGCGCTGCTCGGCGCGGGCGCGCCGGTCGACCTCAAGATCGAGGTCACCGAGTCGGGCATCGTCGGCGACGCCGGCGACAGCCTCGCCCGCCTGCGCCGCATCCAGGCGCTCGGCGTGCGCGTCGCGATCGACGACTTCGGCACCGGCTATTCGTCGCTGGGCCAGCTGCGCCACCTGCCCGTGCACCAGCTCAAGATCGACCGGGTGTTCATCCGCGGCATCGAACACGACCCCGACGACCTGCACATCGCCGAGCTGATCGTGAGCATGGGTCACCGCCTCGGGCTGCGCGTGCTCGCCGAGGGCGTCGAGGACGAGGCCCAGCGCGACATCCTCAAGCGCCTCGGCTGCGACGAGGCGCAGGGCTATCTTTATGCGCGGCCGCTGCCGCCCGAGGAGCTCGCGGCGTTCGCGGCGCGCGTCGGCGTCGTCGGGCCCGGCGGCTAGATCAGCGGCGTCGGCGGTAGTTCGTCCTCGGGCCGGCGCTGGGCGAGGTGGTGCCAGGCCGCGTCGTGCGTCGAGGCGCCCATCGTCCCGGCCGAGGCCACGCCGCCGATCGGCGCATGCGCGTCGGCGAGCAGCTCGTGGACCTGCGGCAGCGCCGCGTCGTGGGCATGGGTCGAGGTCTGCGCCGCGGTCGCCGCGGCGCCCGTGTCCTTCGCGAACCACACGTCGGCCATCTCGTGGGTCGCCCCGCTCGCCGTCGTGTAGCTCGACACGAGGCCGATCAGGTTGCCGTTGTCGAGCTGGCTCGACTTCGTCGCGTCGAGGTTCAGCGAGGTGATGCCGAGCTGGGCGAGCGTGTAGAACGCGCCCTGGCCGACCACGCCGTGGCTCTCGGTCGGGACCCAGACGCCGAGCTTCGCGTACTCGGGGTCGAGCGCGTTGATCACGCCGTCGTGGTTCACGTCGTACTGCGCGAGCGCGGCGTAGCCGTTCGCCGCGTGCGTGCCGTCGGCGAGCCGCGTGGCGGTGCCGAACAGCTGGGCGCCGCTCGTGATCTGGCCGTTCGGCCCCTCGACCGCGAGAAAGCCTTCGTTGCCGGTGATCCAGCCCCATTGCTGCTTGGCGCCGGTGCCGTTGATGTCGAAGCTCACGCCGTGGCCCGCCGCGACGGTGTGGATGCCCGTGCCCGACAGGTCGAGCACGAGCGGCGTCGCGAGGAACATCGCGTCGAGCTGCTTGCCCGTCATCGCCTGGATCGTGTCGGTCGCGAATGCGGCGATCTGGTCCGGGTCGAGCGCGGCGATGTCGCGCGTGCTCAGGCCCGCGATCATGTCGGTGCCGATCGCGCCGATCTGGTCGGTCGTCAGCGCGTGGACCTGCACGGTGTTCAGCGCCGCGAGGTCGGCCGAGCCGAGCGTCGCGAACACGGTCGTCGTGATGGCCTCGAGCTGGGACGTCGTGAACGCCGCGAACTGGTGGCTGTCGAGGCCGGCGAGCATGTCGCTGCTCAGCGAGGCGACGATGCCGGTGCTCAGCACGTGCAGCATCTGCGTCGACAGCGCGTGCAGCTGGTCGCTCGTGATCAGGTCGAGCTGGCTCGTCGCGAGCGCGTTGAACGCCGTGCTCGTGATGCCGGTCATCGCGCGCGTCGTCAGGTCGGCGATGTCCACGTCGCTGAAGCCCTGCCACTGCGCCGTCGTCAGCTCGTGCAGCTGCTGGCTCGTCAGCGTGTGGATCTGGTCGGTCGAGAGCGCCGCGAAGTCGTCGGCCTCGAGCACGCGGATCGCGCGGATCGGCAGCAGGCCGATGCCGTCGGACGCGAGCGCGGCGATCTGGCTGCTGCTCCAGGCCAGGATCGGCACGTTGCTCAGCGCGACGATCTGCTGGGTGTCGAGCGCGGCGATCTGCGCCGTCGTCATCGCCTGGGCCTGGAAGTAGCCGAGCACGCTGATTTCGCTCGTCGTCAGCGCGGCGATCTGGTCGCTCGAGAGCAGGCCGAACTCGTTCGAGGCGAGGCCGATGAACGCGCGCGAGCTCAAGCTCGCGAAGTCGGCCGTGTTCAGGGCGCCGAGCTGGTCGGTGCCGAGCGCGCCGAGCTGCAGCGAGTTGAGCAGCGAGAAATGGGTGGTCGTGAAGGCCTGCAGCTGGTCGGTCGTCAGCGCGGCGATCTGCGCCGTGTTCATCAGCGCGAGCTGGTGCGGCGTGATCGCGCCGATCTGGCCCGCGCCGATCTGGCCGATCTGGTCGGTGCCGACGCCCTGCAGCGCCGCCGTCGTCAGGGCGGCGAGCTGGTTGGTGTTGAGCGCGCCGAGCTGCGCGGCCGACAGGCCGGCGACCTGCGTCGAAGTGAGCGCGTGCAGCTGCGCGATGCTGAGCGCCCTCAGGTCGTCGCCGCTGAGCACGCCGAGCTGGTCCGAACTCAACGCGGCGAACGCGCGCGTGCTCAAGGCCGCGAAGTCGCCCGGGTTCATCGCCGAGACCTGCGCGGTCGACAGCGTGGCCAGCTGGGCCGGGCTCAGCGCCGCGACCTGGTTGCTCGTCAGGAAGCCGATCTCGTCGCTCGTGAACACGCCGAGCTGGGCTTTCGAGAAAGCGCCGAGCTGGCTCGTGCGCAGCGCCGCGACCTGCTCGGCCGAGAGCACGTCGAGCTGGTCGCTGCCGAGCGCACCGAGCAGGCTGTTGCTGAGCGCGGCGATCGACTGCGTCTGCAGGCCCGCGAACAGCACCGGCGTGAGGCCGGCCGCCTGCGTCGACGTCAGCATATTGAGCTGCGCGCTCGACAGCGAGTTGAGCTGGCCGTCGCCGAGGCCGGCGAGCTGCTCCGAGTGCAGCGCACGGAACGAGATCGGCGCGACGGCGTCGAGCTGGCCGTTGCCGATCTGGCCGATCTGGTCGCTCGCGATCGCGCCGAACTGGGTCGAGGTCAGCGCCGCGAACTGGCTCGTGCTCAGCGCGTTGAAGGTGTCGTTGTGCAGGCTCGCGACCTGCCCGACCGTCAGCGAGCGCAGCTGCGCGGTGCTCAGCAGCTCGATGCCGGCCGCGCCGATGGTCGCGAGCGCGTCGGTCGTGAGCGCGCGCAGCGCGTTGCTCGTCAGCGCCTCGAGGGCGGCGCTGGTGAGGCTGTTGGTCAGGTTCGGGTTCAGCGCCCCGGCCTGGGCGGCCGTCATCGCGGCGGCTTCGGCGCTCGTGATCTGCTGCAGCTGGTCGGCGGTCAGCGCGGCCGCCTGGGCGCTGCTGAGCGACTGGAACGCGGCCGTGTTCAGCGCGCCGATCTGCTCGGGCAGCAGGCCGGCGATCTGGTCGGAGCCAAGCGCGTGGATCTGCACCGAGCTCAGGCCCGCGAACTGGTCTGTCGTCAGCGTGTCGAGGGCGGCGGTGCCGATGCGGGCGACCTGCGCCGGCGTCAGGCCGCGCAGCTGGGTCGTCGACAGCGCTTCCCATTGCGCGCCGCTCCAGGCGTTGAGTCCGTCGCTGGCGAGGCCCGGCAGCGCGGTCGAGGCGAGGCCGTGGACCGCGTCGGTGCTGAGCACCGCGATATGTTCGGCGTCGAGGCCGCGCAGCTGCAGGCTCGTCAGCACGCCAGCCTGGGCGCTCGTCAGCGCGCCGAACTGGTCGGTCGTCAGCGCCTCGAGCTGGGCGCCGCTGAGACTGCGGATGAACGCCGTCGACAGGCCTGCGATCTGGTCCGAGCTCATCGCCGACAGCGTGTTCGAGCTCAGCGACTGCAGCTGCAGCGTGCTCAACGCCCCGATCTGGGCGCTGTTCAGCGCCGCGAGGTCGAGGCTCGAGAGCGCGCCGAGCTGGCTCGCCGACAGGTGGCGCAGCTGGTCGGTCGTGAAGGTCGCGATCTGATCGGTCGTCAGCGCCGCGATCGCCGACGCGCGCAGTCCGAGCACGGCGCTCGGCGGCAGCGCGACGAGGTCGTCGGTCGTCAGCGCGCCGACCTGCGCGGCCGTGAGCCCGGACAGCTGGTTCGACTGCAGCGCGCCGAACTCGGCCGTCGTCAGCGCGCCGAGCTGGTCGGTCGACAGGCCGGTCAGCTGCGACGAGGCAAGCGCCGCGACGCCATGGGTGCCGAGCGCGACGAGGTCGTCGCTCGACAGCGCCGTCAGCTGCACGCTGCTGAGCTGGCGCAATTGCGCGGTCGTGAGCGCGGCGATCTGCGCCGGGCTCAGGTTCGCGAGCGTCGTCGTGCCGAGCGTGTGCAGCTGAAGGTTCGTCAGCAGCCCGATCTGCCGGGTGCTGAGCTCGTGCAAGGTGTCCGAGGGCAGGGCCGCGAGCGCCGCCGTCGACAGCGACGCGATCACGCTGCTGCCGAAGCCCTGCAGCGCCGACGACTCCATCGCGACGAGCTGGTCGGTCGTGATCGCGAACGCCTGGTTCTGTGCGATCGCGCCGAGCTGGTCGGACGACATCGCGTCGAGCTGGTCGGTCGTCAGCACGTGCAGCTGCGCGGCAAGCAGCGAGTTGACCGCCGTGGTGCTGAAGCCCGTGATGTCGTCGGTCGACAGCCGCGGCAGCTGGACGCTGCTGAGCGCGCGTACCTGGGACTGCGTGAACACCGCGAACTGGGTGCTCGTGAGGCCGGCGAGCGAATCGCTCGTGAGCTTGTTGACGCTGTTCGGCGAGAGCGCCCCGATCTGCGTCGTCGTCAGCGTGCCGAGCTGGGCCGTGCTCAGCGCGTTCAGGGCCGTCGTGCTGATCGTGCGCACCGTGTTCAGGCTGATCGCCTGGACGTCGGGCGTCGTCAGCGCCTGGATGTTGCCGGCCGCGAGGTAGCCGATCGAGCGGGCCGAGAGCGTCGAGACCTGCGCGGTCGTGAACGCCTCGACCTGGGTGGCCGAGAACTGCAGCCACTGCGCCGCGCTCAGACCCGCCAGCTCCGTCGAGGTGAGCTGGGCGACCTGGTCGGTCGTCAGGGTCGTGATGTCGATCGCCATGGTGGAGCGGGGCCCGGACGGGGTACTTCAGAAGCGCAAACCCCGGGGCGGGGCCCCGGGGTTTGCTGCCGCCGTCAGATCAGCGGTGTCGTGCCGCCGAGCCCGTACTCGTCCTCCGGTCGCTTGTGCAGATGGGTCAGCAGGGCGTGCTGCAGGCTCGGGTCGTGCGTCGCGGCGTCCGCCGCGTGGACCGTCGAATGCGTGACCGCCGCCGCTGCCGTCGCCGTGCTGCCCGTCGTCGCGCTGCCCTCGAGCACGCCGCTGTTCGGCGCCGCGAGCAGCTCGCCGAGGCTCGGCGTGCTGGCCGCCGCCGTCGTCGTCGTGCCCGCCTTGGCGAACCAGACATCGGCGAGCTCGTGCGTCTTGCCGTCCGAGGTCGTGTAGCTCGAGATCAGGCCGATCAGGTTGCCGTTGTCGACCTGGTTCGACTTCGTCGCGTTGAGGTTCAGCGAAACGATGCCGAGCTCGGCGAGCGTGTAGAAGTGGCCCTGGCCGACCACCCCGTTGACCTCGGTGGGGACCCAGACGCCGAGCTTCGCGTACTCCGGATCCAGCGCGTTGATCACGCCATCGTGGTTCACGTCGTACTGCGCGAGCGCCGCGAAGCCGTTTGCGCCCTTGCCGCCGTCCGCGAGCGTCGTGCCGGTGCCGAACAGCTGGGCGCCGCTCGTGATCTGGCCGTTCGGGCCTTCGACCGCGAGGAAGCCTTCGTTGCCGGTGATCCAGCCGTACTGCGACTTCTGGCCCGTCGCGTTCAGGTCGAAGTTCACGCCGTGGGCCGCCGCCACCGTGTGGATGCCGGCGCCCGAGAGGTCGAGCACGAGCGGCGTCGACAGGAACATCGAGTCGATCTGGTCGCTCGTCATCGCGTGAGTCTGGTCGGACGTGAACGCGCTGACCTGCGCCATGCTCATGTGGCTGAGCTCGTAGGTGCTGAAGCCCGCGATCTGGTCGGTCGAGAACGCGACGATGTGGTCCGTCGTGAAGCCGGTCAGCTGCAGGCTGCTCAACGCGTGGATGTCGTCCGTCGCGATGGCCCGGATCTCCTCCGACGTGAACGCGTGCAGCTGCGTCGAGGCCAGCGCCGTCATCTGCGTCGTCGTCAGCGCGTGGATGCTGTCGGTCGCGAAGGCGGCGATATGCGTCGTGTCGAGCGACTGGATCTGCAGCGTCGTGAACGCGTGGATCGCATCGGTCGTGAACGCGTGCAGCTGATCCGTCGTCATGTCCGAGAAGGTCAGCGTGCTCAGCGCATGGACCCCGTCCGTCGTCATCGCGTGGATGCCGTCGGTCGTCAGGCCGATGAACTGCCCGCTCGACAGGCTCGCCCACTGCGACGAGGTCAGCGCATGCACGTCGTCCGTGCCCAGGGCGTGGAAGTCCGCCGACGCGAGCCCGGCCAGGCCGGTCGTGGTCAGGGCCGAGATCTCGTCGGTGTGCAGGGCCGCGACCTGGTCGCTCGTGAAGGCCTGAAGCTGCATCGACGAGAAGGCCTTCGCGTCGTCCGTCGTCAGCGCCCCGATCTGATCCGTGGACAGGCCGAGGACTTCCTTGCTCGTCAGCGCCGCGAACTGCACGGTGCTCAGCGCATGGATCGCGTCGGTCGACAGGGCGTGGATCTGATCCGAGCCGAAGGCCGCGATCTGCGTCGAGCTCAGCGCCTGGACCTCGTCGGTGTGCAGGCTCTTGAGCTGGTCGGTCGCGAGCGCCGCGATGTCCGTGCTCGTGATCGCGTGGATCTGGGCACTGGTCAGCGCGTTGAGGTCGTCGGTCTTGAGGTGGCTGATCTGGTCGGTCGTCAGCGCGCCCATGTCGACGGTGGACAGGGCCCGGACCTGGTCGGTTCCCAGCGCATTGACCTGTTCGGTCGACAGCGCCGTCAGCGCCGTGCTCGACAGGGCCCGGACGTCGTCGGTCGTGAGCGCACCGACCTGGTCGGTCGTCAGGCCGACGAGCTGCTTGCTCGTGAGCGCCGAGAACTGGACCGTGTTCAGCGCATGGACGGCATCGGTCGAGAGCGCATGGATCTGGTCGGAGCTCAGCGCGGCCACCTGCAACGAGCTCAGCGCCTGGGCCTGATCGGTGTGCAGGCTCTTGAGCTGGTCGGTCGTGAGCGCCGCGATGTCGGCACTCGTGATCGCGCGGACCTGCGTGCTGGTCAGGGCGTTGAGGTCGTCGGTCTTGAGGTGGCTGAGCTGGTCGGTCGTCAGCACGGCCATGTCGGCGGTCGACAGGGCGCGGATCTGGTCGGTGCCCAGCGCGTTGACCTGTTCGGTCGTCAGGGCCGTCAGCGCCGCGCTGGCCAGGGCCTTGACGTCGTCGGTCGTGAGGGCGCCGACCTGGTCGGTCGTCAGGCCGACGAGCTGCTTGCTCGTCAGCGCCGCGAACTGGCCCGTCGTCAACGCGTGGACCGCGTCGGTCGAGAGCGCGTGGACCTGGTCGGAACTCAGGGCCGCGACCTGGGACGAGGTCAGTGCTTGAACCTCGTCGGTGTGCAGGCTCTTGAGCTGATCGGTCGTGAGCGCCGCGACGCCGGCCGTCGAGATCGCGCCGACCTGCGTGCTCGTGAGCGCGTTGAGGTCGTCGGTCTTGAAGTGGCTGATCTGGTCGGTCGTCAGCGCGGCCATGTCGCTGCTGCTCAGCGCGCGGGCCTGGTCCGTGCTCAGGGCGCCCAGCTGGTCGGTCGACAGTCCGATCAGCGCCGTGCTGGCGAGGGCCTTGACGTCGTCGGTCGTGAGCGCGCCGACCTGGTCGGTCGTCAGACCCATCAGCTGCTTGCTGTTCAGCGCGGCGAACTGGAGCGTGCTCAGCGCATGGACGTTGTCCGTGGACAGCGCATGGATCTGGTCGGAGCCCAGGGCCGTCATCTGCGCCGAGCTCAGCGCCTGGACCTCGTCGGTATGCAGCGACTTGACCTGGTCGGTCGTCAGCGCCGCGATGTCGGCGCTCGTGATCGCGCGGACCTGGGCGCTCGTCAGGGCGTCGATGTCGTCGGTCTTGAGGTGGCCGATGTGGTCGGTCGTCAGCGCGGCCATGTCGACCGTGGACAGGGCGCGGACCTGATCGCTGCCGAGGGCGTTGAGCTGCTCGGTCGAGAGGGCCGTCAGGGCCGTGCTGGACAGGGCCTTGACGTCGTCGGTCGTGAGCGCGCCGACCTGGTCGGTCGTCAGGCCGACGAGCTGCTTGCTCGTGAGCGCCGCGAACTGCAGCGTGCTCAGCGCATGGACGTCGTCGGTCGAGAGCGCGTGGATCTGGTCGGAACTCAGCACCGCCACCTGGGACGACGTCAGCGCCTGGATCTCGTCGGTATGCAGGGCCTTGAGCTGATCGGTCGACAGCGAGCCGAACGCCGTGGTCGACATCGCCCTGACGTCGTCGGTCGTGAGCGCGCCGACCTGGTCGGTCGTCAGGCCCAGGAGCTGCTTGCTCGTGAGCGCGGCGAACTGCACCGTGCTCAGCGCGTGGACCGCGTCGGTGCTCAGGGCGTGGATCTGGTCGGAGCTCAGCGCCGTGACCTGGACCGAGCTCAGCGCCTGGACCTCGTCGGTATGCAGCGACTTGACCTGGTCGGTCGTCAGCGCCGCGATGTCGCCGCTCGTGATCGCACGGACCTGGGTGCTCGTGAGCGCGTTGAGGTCGTCGGTCTTGAAGTGGCTGATCTGATCGGTCGTCAGCGCGGCCATGTCGCCGCTGCTCAGCGCGCGGACCTGGTCGGTGCCGAGCGCGCCGAGCTGGTCGGTCGACAGGGCGGTCAGCACCGCGCTGGACAGCGCCTTGACATCGTCGGTCGTGAGCGCGCCGACCTGGTCGGTCGTCAGGCCGACGAGCTGCTTGCTCGTGAGCGCCGCGAACTGGACCGTCGTCAGCGCGTGGACGGCGTCCGTCGAGAGCGCGTGGATCTGGTCCGAGCCCAGCGCCGCGACCTGCGTGGAGCCCAGCGCCTGGACCTGATCGGTGTGCAGGCTCTTGACCTGGTCGGTCGTCAGCGCGGCGATGTCCGTGCTCGTGATCGCGCGGACCTGCGCGCTCGTGAGCGCGTTGAGGTCGTCGGTCTTGAGGTGGCTGAGCTGGTCGGTCGTCAGCGCGGCCATGTCGCCGCTGCTGAGGGCGCGGACCTGGTCGGTGCCCAGGGCGTTGACCTGCTCCGTCGACAGGGCGGTCAGGGCCGTACTGGTCAGGGCCTTGACGTCGTCGGTCGTGAGCGCGCCGACCTGGTCGGTCGTCAGGCCGACGAGCTGCTTGCTCGTGAGCGCGCCGAACTGCACCGTGGTCAGCGCGTGGACGGCGTCGGTCGAGAGCGCGTGGACCTGGTCGGAGCCCAGCGCCGCGATCTGGGTCGAGTTCAGGGCCTGGACTTCGTCGGTATGCAGCGACTTGACCTGGTCGGTCGTCAGCGCGGCGATGTCCTTGCTCGTGACGGCGCCCATCTGGGCGCTCGTGAGGGCGTTGAGGTCGTCGGTCTTGAAGTGGCTGATCTGATCGGTCGTCAGCGCGGCGACGTCGCCGCTGCTGAGCGCGCGGACCTGGTCGGTACCCAGGGCGTTGACCTGGTCGGTCGACAGGGCGGACAGCGCCGTGCTGGTCAGGGCCTTGACGTCGTCGGTCGTGAGCGCGCCGACCTGGTCGGTCGTCAGGCCGACGAGCTGCTTGCTCGTGAGCGCGCCGAACTGCACCGTGGTCAGCGCGTGGACCGCGTCGGTGCTCAGCGCGTGGATCTGGTCCGAGCCGAAGGCCGCGACCTGGCTCGAGCTCAGCGCCTGGACCTGATCCGTGTGCAGGCCCTTGAGCTGGTCGGTCGAGAGCGCGGCGACGTCGGCCGTCGTGATCGCGCGGACCTGGGTGCTCGTGAGGGCGTTGAGGTCGTCGGTCTTGAGGTGGCCGACCTGGTCGGTCGTCAGCGCGGCCATGTCGCCGCTGCTCAGGGCGCGGACCTGGTCGGTGCCCAGCGCATTGACCTGGTCGGTCGACAGGGCCGTCAGCACGGCGCTCGACATCGCCTTGACGTCGTCGGTCGTGAGCGCGCCGACCTGGTCGGTCGTCAGGCCGACGAGCTGCTTGCTCGTGAGCGCGCCGAATTGCACCGTCGTCAACGCGTGGACCGCGTCGGTGCTCAAGCCGTGAATCTGGTCGGAGCTCAGCGCCACGACCTGGTTCGAGGTCAGCGCCTGGACCTCGTCGGTATGCAGGCTCTTGAGCTGGTCGGTCGAAAGCGCGGCGACGTCGGCGGTCGTGACGGCCCGGATCTGGGCGCTCGTCAGGGCGTTGAGGTCGTCGGTCTTGAAGTGGCTGATCTGGTCCGTCGTCAAGGCGGCCAGGTCGGCGGTCGCCACGGCGCGAACCTGGTCGCTGCCCAGGGCGTTGAGCTGGTCGGTCGACAGCGAGCCGAACGCGGATGTGCTGAAGGCCCGCACGTCGTCCGTGCTCAGCGCGGCCACCTGCTCGGAGCTCAGGCCGAGCAATTGCTTGCTGGTCAGCGCGCCGAGCTGGCCGGTCGTCAACGCGTGGACCGCATCGGTCGACAGCGCGTGGATCTGGTCCGAGCCCAGCGCCAGGATCTGCGTCGAGCTCAGCGCCTGCAGCGTGTCGGTGTGCAGGTTCTTGAGCTGGTCCGTGGCCAGCGCCGCAATCTCCGTCGACGTCAGGGCGCGAACCTGCGTGCTGACGAGGGCGTTGAGGCTGTCCGTCTTGAGGTTGGTGATCTCGTCCGTCGTCAGCGCGACGACCTGTCCGGTCGTCAGGGCGCCGACCTTGTCGGTCGACAGCGCGTTGATGGAGGTGGTGTGGAGCGCCTGGATCTGCCCGGTCGACAGGGCCGTGATCTGCGCGGTCGTGACCGCCCCGAACTGGTCGCTGCCCAGGGCATTGAGCTGGCTCGACGTGAGCGTGTGGATGCCCGCCGTGCTCAGGGCGCGCAGGTCGTCCGTCCGGACGGCGCCGAGGTCCTCGGTGCTCAGGAAGCTGGCGGCCTTGGTCGTCAGCGACCCGAACTGCTCGGTCGTCAGGGCCTGGAACTGTTCGGTCGAGAAGGCCGCCCAGTCGTCGCTCGTCAGGATCGACAGCGTGTAGGTGGAGAGCTGCGAGATCTGGTCAGTGGTCAGGTTCGTGATCAGAGAAGACATCTTCAACTCCCTCGCTTACAGGCAACGGCGCCCGTCGGGCGATGATTTCAAAAGCCCTGCGAATCCGGCCTTGCCCTGACGTCAGGGGCGAGGCACGGGCTCGCGGGGTGCAAAACGTACGTCAAGGCAGCGGACACCCGACTGCCTTGGTTCGGTTTTCGGTTACGTTTCGCTGAACTTGAGCACTTCCTGTCGCTGCTCGTGCGCAAGTGTCTAGCAAGTAACTACAAATTTCAGCGGCGTACACGGCCCCAGGGGCATGCTAGGGCTTGCGCACCGCTTTCAGGCGGGGTTCGTGGCCCCGGCGCGGACGCAGTTCACGGAATCTCGAAACGTTTCAAATTGCATCGCCCCAGACTGGTGCAAAGACGGTGGGTTGTCCCAGTACGATACATGGGCTTCACCGCTCGGAAACGATCGAGTGGGCGGCCAAGTCCGGGCTGTTCCGTCCTTGCGGCGCGGCCGCGATCGGTTCCAATCGCAGCGATGAGCGTCGCCGACATCCCCCTCCTGACCGTCTCTTACAACACGCCGCAGCTGCTGCACGACCTGCTCGAGTCGGTGCGACGCTTCTACGCCAATACGATCCACGTCGTCGACGGCTCGGACGCCGAGCACGCCGAGGCGATCCGCGCGGTCGCTGCCCGTTTCGCGGGCGTCGAGCTTCACGCCAAGGGCTACAACATCCACCATGGGCCGGGCATGAGCTGGGGCCTGCGCGAGCTCGCGCTCGGGCCGCGCGTGCTCGTCGTCGACAGCGACGTCGTGTTCCTGCGCGCGGGGCTGATCGAGGCGCTCGACGCGGCGCTGCCGGCCGAGGCCTACGGCGTCGGCGCGGTCCAGGCGGTGAACCGCGGCGGCTTCAACGTTCCGGCCGGGGCGGGCGCGATTCCCTATCTGCACCCGGCCATGATGCTGTGCAACCGCGAGGTGCTGCTGCGCTGGCCGATGCCGGTCAAGCATGGCGCGCCGATGATCGAGGCGATGGTCGCGCTGCACGACGCGGGCCGTTCGGACCTGCTCGTGCATCTCGACTGGGTGCTCAACGACTTCTCGCGCGAGACGACCGAGAAGGTCTACTTCGACCATCTGTGGCAGGGCACGGTCAAGCGCACGGGCGGCTATCACCTCGACGAATGGATGAACCAGGCGCGCGAGGACGCGGCCGCGCTCGCCGAGCTCGCGCGCTACCTGCCGGCCGAGGCGCGGCGCGTCGGCGTGCTGAGCCTGCAGCCGGCCGAGCTGGTCAAGCTGATGCCGGGCCGCGAGGTCCTGGTCGTCGCGCCCGATGCGGCCGAGCTGCCGGCCGGCCCGCTCGACGCCTGGGTGCTCGACGGCGCGCTGGCCCGCGTGGCCGACCCCTGGAAGCTGCTCGAGCGCCTGCGCGAGCGGCTCGCGCCCGGCGGCTGCGTGGTCGCGCGCGTCGCCAACGCCCAGCATTGGCGCCAGCAGGGCCTGCTGGCGATCGGCGAGTACCGCTACGGCACGGCCGCGCTCGAGCGCGCGCAGCTGCGCGCGTTCACCCGCGTGACGATGTTCGAGCTGCTGCAGTCGGCCGGCTTCGCGCCCGACGCGGGCGCGCCGCGGCTCGACGCCGACCCCAAGGCCGCCCCGGTCCTGCAGGGCATCCGCCAGGTCGCGCTCGCGATGGGCCGCGACCCCGAGGGCGCGGCCAAGGACGCGCAGGCGGTGGAGTTCATCGTTCGGGCGCGCCGCGCGGGCGCCTGAAGACGGCGCCCGCGGCCTCAGACGGCCAGCTGGCTCGCCGCGAACTCCCAGTTCACCAGCTTGTCGAGCACCGCGTTCACGTAGTCGGCGCGGCGGTTCTGGTAGTCGAGGTAGTAGGCGTGCTCCCACACGTCGATCGTCAGCAGCGGCTTCATGCCCTGGGTCAGCGGCGTGTCGGCGTTGCCGGTCCTGACCACCTTGAGCTTGTCGTCGGCGAGCACGAGCCAGGCCCAGCCGCTGCCGAACTGCGTCGTCGCCGCGCTCGCGAGTTCCTTGCGCAGCGCGTCGAGGCCGCCGAAGTCGCGGTCGATGCGTTCGGCGAGCGCCTGGCCGGGCTTGCCGCCGCCGCCGGCGCGCAGGCTGTTCCAGTAGAACGTATGGTTCCAGGCCTGCGCGGCGTTGTTGAAGACGGCCGTCTTGTCGGGCTGGCCGGCGCTCGCGCGCACGATCTGCTCGAGGCTTTGCTCGGCCAGCGGCGTGCCGGCGACCAGCTTGTTCAGGTTGTCGAAATAGGCGCGGTGGTGCTTGCCGTAGTGGAAACCGACCGTCGTCGCCGAGATCACCGGGTCGAGCGCGTTCTCGGCGTAGGGCAGGGGCGGCAGCGTCAGCGGCGCGGTGGCGGCAGCGCGCGATGGTGTCAGCCACAGAGATGCGGTAGCCGCGGCCGCACTGCTCAAAAGAAAGTCACGTCGGGTCTCGTCGAAGGGGCGCATCAGGGTCTCCAGAGAGGGGTTGGACTCGTTGCAGAGGGCGGTTCGGATGCCCGCCGGGTTCAACTGCTCAGACGCTGGCCTCGACGAACTCGCCGAAAGAATGCGGCTTCGGAATCGCAAGGCCATCCTCCTTCAATCCGTCGAGGTGGAGCTGAATCGCTTCGTGGATCAACTGCCTGACCTCGGCTCGGCTCTGCCCGACGGCGATGCATCCGGGCAGATCGGGGACGTAGGCGCCAAAGCTCGACGGACCTTCCTCGATGACGACAGGGTATTGCATGGGCGACTCACTTCTTCAAGCCGGCTTTTTTTGAGGGTGCTCGAGGGCGTCCGGGGCGGGATCCCGACGCTCGGCTGGCCGGCCACGGAAACAGTCCAGCTCCTGTGCGGATGATGATACTGCCGGTGGCTGCCGCGCTGCCGGACCAGGAACCAGCCGTCAGCTGCCAGCATCGCCAGCAGGGCTTTGACTTTCGAAGGCACGCGCGAAACATCGCATGGACGCTCCTGGCGAGGTGGTCTTGCAGCTGAATCTCGGGACGGCGTCCATTCGCGCGCCGGTCGCCGGATGCTGGCCGCTCAGGCCGCCGCCGCCTTGAGCCCGTTCTCGAAATGCCCGCGCATCAGGCGCGCGGCGGTCGCACCGTCGCGCCGGGCGAGCGCAGCCATGATCGCGTGGTGCTCGGCGAGCGAGTCGGCGAGCCGGCCTTCCTTGAACAGCGAGTGGTGGCGGTTGAGCTTCATGAGCCGGCGCAGGTCGGTGACCATGTGCTGGCGCCAGCGGTTCGCCTCGATCTCGAGCAGGCGCAGGTGGAAGCGCTCGTTCGCGGCGAAGAACGCGTCGCGCCGGCGCACCTGGGCCTCGAGCTCGTCGTGCAGCGCCTGCAGCTCGGCGAGCTCGGCGTCGCTGGCCTGCGCGGCGACGCGCTCGGCCGCGTCGCTTTCCAGCAGCGCGAGCAGGGCGTAGGCTTCGCGCACGTCGCGCTCGCTCATCTCCGTCACGTAGGCGCCGCGCCGGACCTTCATCGTCACGAGGCCTTCGACCGCGAGCACCTTGAGCGCCTCGCGCAGCGGCGTGCGGCTGATGCCGAGCTCGGCGCAGAGCTTGAGCTCGTCGATCCACGCGCCGGGCTCGAGCTCGCGCGCCATGATGCGCTGGCGCAGCAGTTCGGCGACCTCCTGATAGAGGGCGGCGCGCGGGGCGAGCGGGGTGGGCTGGTGGGGCGTCACGCGTCGGAGTGTAGCTGTGGAATGCGTAATTTATCCATAATTATGAATGATGTGGTTAGAATCACGGCAACCACGGAGTGATCGATGTCTGAAGAAGCCAAGAAGGCCGGCGCCGCGGCGCCGGCCGCCGCCGGTCCCGAGTTTGCGCCGGCCACGCTCGCGCAGTGGGCGAAAGCCGCGGCCAGGTCCGCGCCGGGCGGCGATCTCGCCGCGCTCGACTGGGTCACGCCCGAGGGGCTCACGGTGAAGCCGCTGTACACGGCCGCCGACGTCGCCGGCCTGCCGCACGCCGACACGCTGCCGGGCTTCGAGCCCTTCGTGCGCGGCCCGCAGGCGACCATGTACGCGGTACGGCCCTGGACGATCCGCCAGTACGCGGGCTTCTCGACGGCCGAGGCGAGCAACGCGTTCTACCGCAAGGCGCTCGCGGCCGGCGGGCAGGGCGTGTCGGTCGCGTTCGACCTCGCGACGCACCGCGGCTACGACAGCGACCACCCGCGCGTGACCGGCGACGTCGGCAAGGCCGGGGTCGCGATCGACTCGGTCGAGGACATGAAGATCCTGTTCGACGGCATTCCGCTCGACCGCGTCTCGGTGTCGATGACGATGAACGGCGCGGTGCTGCCGGTGCTCGCCGGCTACGTCGTCGCGGCCGAGGAGCAGGGCGTCGCGCAGGACCAGCTGTCTGGGACCATCCAGAACGACATCCTCAAGGAGTTCATGGTCCGCAACACCTATATCTACCCGCCCGAGCCGTCGATGCGCATCATCGGCGACATCATCGAGTACACGGCGGCCAGGATGCCCAAGTTCAACTCGATCTCGATCAGCGGCTACCACATGCAGGAAGCCGGCGCGACCCAGGCGCTCGAGCTCGCGTTCACGCTCGCCAACGGCAGGGAGTACGTGAAGACCGCGCTGGCCAAGGGCCTCGACGTCGACGCGTTCGCGCCGCGCCTGTCCTTCTTCTGGGCGGTCGGCATGAACTTCTATCTCGAGATCGCGAAGATGCGCGCGGCGCGCCTGCTGTGGTGCCGGATCATGAAGGGCTTCGGCGCGAAGAACCCCAAGAGCCTGATGCTGCGCACGCACAGCCAGACCTCGGGCTGGTCGCTGACCGAGCAGGACCCGTACAACAACGTCGTGCGCACGACGATCGAGGCGATGGCGGCCGTGTTCGGCGGCACGCAGAGCCTGCACACGAATTCGCTCGACGAGGCGATCGCGCTGCCGACCGAGTTCAGCGCGCGCATCGCGCGCAACACGCAGCTGATCATCCAGGAAGAGACCCACATCACGAACGTGATCGACCCCTGGGCCGGCAGCTACCTGATGGAGAAGCTGACCCAGGACATGGCCGAGGCGGCCTGGCAGATCATCGAGGAGGTCGACGCGATGGGCGGCATGACGGCCGCCGTCGACAGCGGCTGGGCCAAGCTCAAGATCGAGGCCGCGGCGGCCGAGAAGCAGGCGCGCATCGACGCGGGCAAGGACGTGATCGTCGGCGTCAACAAGTACAAGCTCGCCAAGGAAGACCCGATCGAGATCCTCGAGGTCGACAACCACGCGGTGCGCGAGCAGCAGATCGCGCGGCTCGCCGCGATCAAGGCCAAGCGCGACGCCGCGGCCGTCGCGGCGGCGCTCGCCGCGCTGACCGAAGCGGCCGGGAACGGCAGCGGCAACCTGCTCGACCTGAGCATCCAGGCCGTGCGCCTGCGCGCCACGGTCGGCGAGGTCTCCGACGCGCTCGAAGCCGCGTTCGGCCGCCACCGCGCCGACACCCAGAAGGTCACCGGCGTCTACGCGGCGGCCTACGACTCGGCCGAGGGCTGGGCCAAGCTGCAGGGCGAGATCGCCGCGTTCGCCGACGCGCAGGGCCGGCGCCCGCGCGTGATGATCGCCAAGCTCGGCCAGGACGGCCACGACCGCGGCGCGAAGGTCGTCGCGACGGCCTACGCCGACCTCGGCTTCGACGTCGACATGGGCCCGCTGTTCCAGACCCCCGAGGAATGCGCGCGCCAGGCGATCGAGAACGACGTGCACGCGGTCGGCGTGTCGACGCTCGCGGCCGGCCACAAGACGCTCGTGCCCGCGATCATCCAGGCGCTCAAGGACCAGGGCGCCGACGACATCATCGTGTTCGTCGGCGGCGTGATCCCGCAGCAGGACTACGGCTTTCTGTACGACGCTGGCGTCAAGGGCATCTACGGCCCTGGCACGCCGATCCCGGCGAGCGCGAAGGACGTGCTCGAGCAGATCCGCAAGGCGGTGGCGGTCTGATGAGCCTGAGCCTTGCGCCGGTCCAGGCCGACGACTTCGACGCGTTGTTCGCGCTGCGCATGGGCGCGATGCGCGAGAGCCTCGCGCGCCTGGGGCTCGGCGACGTCGAGCGCAGCCGCGCGCGCTTCCAGGGCCAGTTCGAGCCCGCGTTCATGCGCTGGATCGTGCGCACGAACGACGCGGGCGCGAGTGAGCGCATCGGCTTCACCAAGCTCCAGCCGGTCGACGACCATCTGCACATCGACCACCTGTTCCTGCGCGCCGACGCGCAGGGCGCGGGCGCAGGCAGCTGGGTCATAGAACAGGCGCAGGCGCAGGGCCGCGACATCACGCTGTCGGCGCTCAAGCTCAGCGCTGCGAACCGTTTCTACCTGCGCCACGGATTCAAGCAAGTCGGCGAGGACGAGTACGACCTCCAGTACCGCTGGAGCGCGCCGCGATGACAGGCCTTGCCGCCGACGTGCGGGCCGGCCAGCGCCGCGCGATCGCCAAGGCGATCACGCTGCTCGAGTCGACGCGCGCCGACCACCGCGAGCAGGCCGACGCGCTGCTGACCGAGCTGCTGCCGCACGCGGGCGGCTCGCTGCGCCTCGGCATCTCGGGCGTTCCGGGCGTGGGCAAGAGCACCTTCATCGAGGCGCTGGGCCTGTTCCTGATCGCGCGCGGCCACCGCGTCGCCGTGCTCGCCGTCGACCCGAGCAGCAGCGTGTCGGGCGGCTCCATCCTCGGCGACAAGACGCGCATGGAGCGGCTTTCCGTCGACGCGCGCGCGTTCATCCGCCCGAGCCCGAGCAGCGGCACGCTCGGCGGCGTCGCCGAGAAGACGCGCGAGGCCATGCTCGTGTGCGAGGCCGCGGGCTTCGACGTCGTGATCGTCGAGACCGTCGGCGTCGGCCAGAGCGAGACCGCCGTCGCGGGGATGACCGACCTCTACGTGCTGCTCCAGCTGCCCAACGCCGGCGACGACCTGCAGGCGATCAAGAAGGGCGTGATGGAGCTCGCCGACCTCGTCGTGATCAACAAGGCCGACATCGACCCGGCCGCCGCGACGCGCGCGCAGGCCACGATCGTGTCGAGCCTGCGCCTGCAGCGCCACGGCGTCGAGGTGCTGCAGCTGTCCGCGCTCAAGGGCTCGGGCCTCGACACTTTCTGGGCCGCGATCGAGCGTAAGCGCGCGGCTGGCTTTGCGGCGCGGCGCGAACAACAATCGCTGGCGTGGATGTGGGAGCGCATCCAGGCCGGCCTCAAGCAGCTTTTTGCGAGTTCGCCGGCCGTGCGCGCGGCGCTCGACGAGACGACACGCGCGGTGCTCGCCGGCCGGCTGCCGGCCTCGACCGCCGCGCGCCAATTGCTGAAGCGATTTTCCGGAGCAGACCACCATGCATGACATCCAGAACCAACTCGAAGAAAAGCGCGCGCGTGCGCGCCTGGGCGGCGGCGACAAGCGCATCGCCGCCCAGCACGCCAAGGGCAAGCTGACGGCGCGCGAGCGCATCGAGCTGCTGTTCGACGAGGGCACCTTCGAGGAATGGGACATGTTCGTCGAGCACCGCTGCGTCGACTTCGGCATGGCCGACAACAAGATCCCCGGCGACGGCGTCGTGACCGGCTACGGCATGATCAACGGCCGCCTCGCGTTCTGCTTCAGCCAGGACTTCTCGGTCTTCGGCGGCGCGCTGTCGGAGTCGCACGCCGAGAAGATCTGCAAGATCATGGACCAGGCGATGAAGGTCGGCGCCCCGGTGATCGGCCTCAACGATTCGGGCGGCGCGCGCATCCAGGAGGGCGTGGCCTCGCTCGGCGGCTACGCCGACGTGTTCCAGAAGAACGTGCTCGCGTCGGGCGTGATCCCGCAGATCAGCATGATCATGGGCCCCTGCGCGGGCGGCGCCGTCTACTCGCCGGCGATGACCGACTTCATCTTCATGGTCAAGGACAGCTCCTACATGTTCGTCACGGGCCCCGAGGTCGTGAAGACCGTGACGCACGAGGAGGTCTCGGCCGAGGAGCTCGGCGGCGCGGGCACGCACAGCAGCAAGAGCGGCGTCGCCGACCTCGCGTTCGACAACGACGTCGAGGCGATCCTGATGCTGCGCCGTTTCTTCAACTACCTGCCGCTGAACAACCGCGAGAAGCCGCCCGCGCGCCCGAGCGGCGACCCGGCCGCGCGCCTCGACCTGTCGCTCGACACGCTCGTGCCCGACAACCCGAACAAGCCCTACGACATGAAGGAGCTGATCCTCAAGACGGTCGACGACGGCGACTTCTTCGAGCTCCAGCCCGACTACGCGAAGAACATCATCACGGGCTTCGCGCGCATGGACGGCCAGACCGTCGGCATCGTCGCGAACCAGCCGCTCGTGCTGGCCGGCTGCCTCGACATCAAGAGCTCGATCAAGGCGGCGCGCTTCGTGCGTTTCTGCGACGCGTTCAACATCCCCGTGATCACCTTCGTCGACGTGCCCGGCTTCATGCCCGGCACGGCCCAGGAGTACGGCGGCATCATCAAGCATGGCGCGAAGCTGCTCTACGCCTACGCCGAGTGCACGGTGCCCAAGGTCACCGTGATCACGCGCAAGGCCTACGGCGGCGCCTACGACGTGATGGCGTCCAAGCACCTGCGCGGCGACGTCAACTTCGCCTGGCCCAACGCCGAGATCGCCGTGATGGGCGCGAAGGGCGCCGTCGAGATCATCTTCCGCGAGGACAAGGGCGACCCGGCCAAGCTCGCCGCGCGCGAGGCCGAGTACAAGGCGCGCTTCGCGAACCCCTTCGTCGCGGGCGCGCGCGGCTTCATCGACGACGTGATCCAGCCGCACGAGACGCGCAAGCGCATCTGCCGCTCGCTCGTGATGCTCAAGGACAAGAAGCTCGAGAACCCGTGGCGCAAGCACGGCAACATTCCGCTGTGATCAGGTGTTAGGAGAGAAAAACATGTTCAAGAAGATCCTGATCGCGAATCGCGGCGTTCGCGCCGGAGGCGCGGTCGCGCGAGCGACAAATTGCCGGGTGGCCGGCGCAGCCGGACAGGCAGGCGAGTTCACCCCGGGAGTCAATCGTGTTTAAAAAAATTCTTATCGCGAACCGGGGTGAAATCGCCTGCCGCGTCATCGCGACGGCCCGCAGGATGGGCATCGCGACGGTCGCCGTCTATTCCGAAGCGGACAAGGACGCGCGCCACGTCGAGCTCGCCGACGAGGCCGTGCCGCTCGGCCCCGCGCCGTCGCGCGAGTCCTACCTCGTCGCCGACAAGATCATCGCGGCCGCCAAGCAGACCGGCGCCGAGGCGATCCACCCGGGCTACGGCTTTCTGTCCGAGAACGAGGACTTCGCGCGCCGCGTCGAGGAGCAGGGCCTGGTCTTCATCGGCCCCAAGCATCACTCGATCGCCGCGATGGGCGACAAGATCGCGTCGAAGAAGCTCGCGAACGAAGCGCGCGTCAACACCATCCCGGGCCACAACGAGCCGATCCTGACGTCCGAGGCGGCCGTCGAGATCGCGCGCGGCATCGGCTACCCGGTCATGATCAAGGCGAGCGCGGGCGGCGGCGGCAAGGGCCTGCGCGTCGCGTTCAACGACAAGGACTGCTTCGAGGGCTTCACCTCCTGCCGCAACGAGGCGCGCAACAGCTTCGGCGACGACCGCGTGTTCATGGAAAAGTTCGTCGAGGAGCCGCGCCATATCGAGATCCAGGTGCTCGGCGACGCCCACGGCAAGGTCGTCTACCTGTGGGAGCGCGAGTGCTCGATCCAGCGCCGCCACCAGAAGGTCATCGAGGAAGCGCCGTCGCCCTTCATCAGCGAGGCGACGCGCCGCGCGATGGGCGAGCAGGCCGTCGCCCTCGCGAAGGCCGTCAAGTACCAGAGCGCGGGCACGGTCGAGTTCGTCGTCGGCAAGGACCAGGGCTTCTACTTCCTCGAGATGAACACGCGGCTGCAGGTCGAGCACCCGGTCACCGAGTGCATCACCGGCCTCGACCTCGTCGAGCAGATGATCCGCGTCGCCGCGGGCGAACCGCTCGGCTTCGAACAGGCCGACATCCGGCGCGAGGGCTGGGCGATCGAGTGCCGGATCAACGCCGAGGACCCGCAGCGCAACTTCCTGCCGTCGACCGGTCGCCTCGTCAAATACCAGCCGCCGGCCGCGAGCATGGTCGCGGCCGATTCGGGTCGCTTCGGCGTGCGCGTCGACACGGGCGTCTACGAAGGCGGCGAGATCCCGATGTTCTACGACTCGATGATCGCCAAGCTGATCGTGCACGGCCGCGACCGTGCCGACGCGATCGCGAAGATGCGCGAGGCGCTCAACGGCTTCGTGATCCGCGGCGTCAGCAGCAACATCCCGTTCCAGTCGGCGCTGCTCGCCCACCCGGGCTTCCAGGCCGGCGACTTCAATACCGGCTTCATCGCCCAGCACTACGGCGGCGGCTTCAAGGCCGAGGACGTGCCGCACGACGACCCCGACTTCCTGATCGCGCTCGCGGGCTTCATCCGCCGCAAGGCGCGCGAGCGCGAGGCTGGCATCAGCGGCCAGCTGCCGGGCCACGAGGTCAAGATCGACAGCGACTACGTCGCCGTCGTCAACGAAGGCGGCGGCAAAGCCAGCCGCCACCCGATTCGCATCGTCGAGTACGCGGGCCACCTCGGCGAGGCGACGGTCCAGGTCGGGACCAAGAGCTACCAGATCGCGAGCCGCTCGCGGCTCAGCGACATCGTGCTGACCGGCACCGTCAACGGCTGCCCGTTCACCGCCCAGGCCGACCGCGGCACGCCGAAGAACCCGCTCGCCTACCGGATCCAGCACGCGGGCCGCACGGTCGTCGCGAACGTGCTGAGTCCGCGCGCGTCCGAGCTGCTCGCGCTGATGCCCTACAAGGCGCCGCCCGACACGAGCAAGATGCTGCTGTCGCCGATGCCGGGCCTGCTCGCCCAGGTCGTGGTCAGCGTCGGCCAGGCCGTCACGGCCGGCGAGCGCCTCGCCGTGATCGAGGCGATGAAGATGGAGAACATCCTCGTCGCCGAGCGCGACGGCGTCGTCGCCGCGATCGACGCGGGTGTCGGCGAGAGCCTCGCCGTCGACCAGCCGATCCTGAGGTTCGCATGAGCAGCGCCAAGCCCTACCGCATCCTCGGCATCCAGCAGATCGCGATCGGCGGCCCCGACAAGGCCGCGCTGCGCCGGCTCTGGGTCGACGTGCTCGGCCTGGCGGTGACCGGCAACTTCGTGTCCGAGCGCGAGAACGTCGACGAGGACATCTGCGCGATCGGCGCGGGCGCGCACAGGGTCGAGGTCGACCTGATGCAGCCGCTCGACCCGGACAAGAAGCCGGCCGTGCACGCGACGCCGCTCAACCATGTGGGCCTGTGGGTCGACGATCTGCCCAAGGCCGTCGCGTGGATGAGCGCGCACGGCGTGCGCTTCGCGCCGGGCGGGATCCGCAAGGGGGCGGCCGGCCACGACATCTGCTTCATCCACCCGAAGAGCAATGACGAGTTTCCGATCGGCGGCGAAGGCGTGCTGATCGAGCTCGTGCAGGCGCCGCCCGAGGTGATCGCGGCGCTCGGCTGATGCGGGTTTGCGCAGGGGGCTTGGGCGAACGCCCGCCATCGCGTAAGGTCGGGGGTCCGCCTTGCCGAGTCCCGATGTAGTGAAGCCGTCGTACCGCCTCCGTGTCCTGTCCCTGACCGTCGCCTGCGCGGTCGTCGTCTCGAACCCCGCGGCGCAAGCCGCCTCGCCGCCGCCGGTGCCCGGCGAGCACGGCATGGTCGTCACGGCCCAGCACCTCGCGAGCGAGGTCGGCGTCGACGTGCTGCGCCGCGGCGGCAACGCGGTCGACGCGGCCGTCGCCGTGGCCTACGCGCTCGCCGTCGTCTACCCGGCCGCCGGCAACCTCGGCGGTGGCGGCTTCATGACCGTGCAGATGGCCGACGGGCGCAAGACCTTCATCGACTTCCGCGAGAAGGCGCCGCTCGCGGCCAAGGCCGACATGTACCTCGACGCGAGCGGCGCGCTGCGGCCGCACGCGAGCACGAGCGGCCAGCTCGCGGCCGGCGTGCCGGGCACGGTGGCCGGGCTCGAGCTCGCGCGCGAGCGCTACGGCAGCCAGCCGCGCGCGGCGCTCGTCGCGCCGGCGATCCAGCTCGCCGACGCGGGCTTCGTGCTCGACCCCGGCGACGTCGCCATGCTGCACGCGGCGACCGCGGTGTTCCGCCGCGACCCGGTGCTCGCGCCGATCTTCCTGAACCACGGCCGGCCCTTCGAGGCCGGCGAGCGCCTCGTCCAGAAGGACCTCGCGCGCACGCTCGAGCGCATCGCCGCGCAGGGCGCCGACGGCTTCTACAAGGGGCCGGTCGGCGCCGCCATCGCCGCGTCGAGCCACGCCGGCGGCGGCATCATCACCCAGGCCGACCTCGACCAGTACCGCGCCGTCGAGCGCGCGCCGATCGAGTGCGACTACCGCGGCCTGCACATCGTGTCGGCGCCGCCGCCGAGCTCGGGCGGCATCGTGCTGTGCGAGATGCTCAACATCCTCGAGGGCTACCCGCTCGGCAGGATGGGCTGGCATTCGGCCGCGGCGATGCAGGTCCAGATCGAGGCGATGCGCCACGCCTACGCCGACCGCAACAACTACCTCGGCGACCCCGACTTCGTCACGAACCCGCTGCAGCGCCTGCTCGACAAGGGCTACGCGGCGAAGGTCCGCGCGACGATCCGCCCCGACCGCGCGGCCACCGCCGAGGAGCTGCGCCCGGGCGCGCCGCAGCACGAGGGCACGAACACCACGCATTACTCGATCGTCGACCGCTGGGGCAACGCGGTCGCCGTGACCTATACGCTCAACCAATGGTTCGGCGCGGGCGTGATGGCGGCAGGCACCGGCGTGCTGCTCAACGACGAGATGGACGACTTCACGACCAAGCTCGGCGCGCCGAACCTGTTCGGCCTCGTCCAGGGCGAGGCCAACGCGATCGCGCCGGGCAAGCGGCCGCTGAGCTCGATGAGCCCGACCATCGTCACGCGCGCGGGCCGGCCGCTGCTCGTGCTCGGCACGCCCGGCGGCAGCCGCATCATCACGGCGACGCTGCTCACGCTGATCAACGTCGTCGACTACGGCATGGACGTCCAGGCCGCCGTCGACGCGCCGCGCTTCCACCAGCAGTGGCGGCCCGAGGCGACCGAGCTCGAGCCCTTCGCGCTGAGCGCCGACACGCGCCGCATGCTCGAGGGCTGGGGCCAGCAGTTCGTCGAGGCCGAGCCGCGCAACCATGTCGCGGCGATCCTCGTCGGCGCGCCGGCGCTCGGCGCGAAGCCGGTCGGCAAGGCCCTGTACTACGGCGCAAACGACCCGCGCCGCGGCACCGGGCTCGCGCTCGGCTATTGAGCCGCGCCGCTCAGGGCAGCACGAGCGGGAAGTCCATGCCGGTCGAGCTCACGACCGGGAACTGTTCGACCGTGTGATAGCGCTTCGACAGCTCGGGCAGCGCGGCCTCGACGTAGGCCATCAGCTTGAGCGCCGTGACGTCGCCGGCGCCGGCCGTCGCGGCCTTGCCGCCGAGGCCTTCGAGCAGCGTGTACGTGAACACGCCGTGGCCGAGCGTCTGCAGCTCGCTCGCCTCCTGGTCCTTGTCGGTCGCGGCGATCAGGTGCGTGCCGGTCGCGCGCGACAGCTGGGCGAGCAGGCGGCGCTCCTCGAGGCCGCGGAAGCTCGCGAGCGCGGCGCCCGACTTGCACGCGTCGATCAGCACGACGACCTTGCGCGCGGGCATCGCCTTGATCGCCGCGGCGAGCTCGCGCGAGGACAGGCCCTCGCGGCGCAGCTGCGCGTCGACCTCGGGCTCGGTCACTTCCCAGGGCACGAAGAACCAGTCGTCGCCGATCGTTTCGCCGTGGCCGGCGAGATAGACGACCACGACGTCGTCGGGCCGCGTCGCGCCGAAGTCGTGCAGCTTCGCGAGGATGCCGGCGCGCGTCGCCGCCGCGTCGTAGAGCTCGTCGACTTCGACGTCGGCGAACAGCTTGCCGCCGAGCGCGCGGAAGATCGCCGCGACGCTGCGCGCGTCGGGCACCGAGAAGCGCAGGTTGAACTGGCTGTTGCGGTACTCGTTGAGGCCGACCGCGAGCACGTGCAGGCGCGGCCGGCCCGGGCGCGCCGGCGCCTGCAGCTCGAGCGCGACCGGCGCCGACGCGGTGCGGTCGCGCGCGAGCGCCACCGCCTCGATGGCGTTGGTCCCGCCCTCGAGCGGCAGGTCGAAGCGCAGCAGCGCCGAGCCTTTCGCGACCTCGGGCATCGCGGTCTGCACGACCTTGCCGTTGCGCAGCAGGCGCACCTCGGCAATGCCGCCGCCGCGGTCGACCACGTCGAGCGCGACGGCGACGCTGTCGGCGTCGACGCGGCCGCCGCTGTGCGGGCTCAGGAACTGCACGCTCGGCGGCAGCGCGAGGCCCGCGCGCAGGTCGGGCAGCGGGCGGCGCTGCGGCGCGTCGCCGATCGCGCTGATCGCGCCGAGCGGGTCGAAATAGCGTTCGGCGAAGCGCGCGAGCGGCAGGAACTCGGCAGCCACGTCGGCGCCGCGGTCGAGCTGCCAGCCGACACGCTGCTCGCCGCCGCCGCCGGCCGCGTAGCGGCCGTCGGGCGTCCACAGGGCCCAGCCGGCGTCGTCCGCTGCCGCATAGAACGCGAGCGTCTCGGCGCCGTCGTCGCGCCGGAACCAGCGCAGCGTGCCGTCGCCGAAGCCCGCGACGACCCAGCGGCCGTCGGCGCTCAGCTGCACGGCGAAGCAGGGCGCGGGCACCGCGACGTCCCACAGCGGCCGGCCGTCGGCCGCGTACAGGCGCAGCCGGTGATTGGTGCCGAGCGCGAACGCGCGACCCGCCGGGTCGCGGCCGAGCGCGAGCGAGACCTCGCCGGGGCCGAGCGGCAGCGGCCGGCCCGCGAGCCGCGGCTGCGCGCTGTCCTGCCAGTCGCGCACGTCGATCGCGGCGGCGGCGGCCGGCTCGGGCGCGAGCGGCGCGGCCGCGCGCCAGGTCGGGCCGCCGAGGTCGAAGTCGCGCAGCGCGGCGCCGCCGAAGCGCGTCGCGAAGCGCAGCTCGCGAGCATCGGCCGACACGCGCAGGCTGCTGGGCCCGAGCGCGGACGGCAGGCGGAAGTCGGCGCGCGCCGACGCCCGCGCCGGCCCGCCGACGACGCCCCAGCTCGCGTCGCCCGACGCGTACAGGGGCGCCGGCCCCGCCGCCGCCAGCAGCGCCGTGATCGAGTCGCTCGCCGCGGGGACCTGGCTGAGCTGGTGCGCGGCGCCGTCCCAGCGCAGCACCGGGTGCCGGCCCGGCGCGCTGCGCCAGCTGCCGCCGGCGTAGAGCGCGGCGCCGTCGTGCGACCAGGCGACGCAGGGCAGCGCGCCACCGGCCGGCGCGCTCGCGTCCCACTGCGGCGTCAGCGCGTCGCCCCCTCGTACGCCAAGCACGCCGACCCGCGCGGCGTCGGCGAAGCCGACCGCGAGGCTCGCGCCGTCGGGCGCGAATGCGAGGCCATGGGGTTTGCCGCCGACCACGAGCTGCGCGATCCGCCACAGGCTCGCGCCGCGCAGCGCGTAGACGCGCAGCCGGCCGTCGTAGGCGCTCGTGAGCAGGCGCGTGCCGTCGGGCGCGAACGCGAGGCCGTAGGCCGGCGCGCCGCCGTAGGCCGCGTCGGCGCCGACCTCGCGCGCGCTACGCCAGCCATCGCTGCTCGCGTACAGGCGCAGGCCCTGGCCGCCCCACAGCAGCACGGCGAGCAGGTGGCCGTCGGGCGAGAAGGCCAGCGCGTCGATCACGTTGGGCAGGCCCGCGATGCGGCCGCGCAGCGTCGCGTCGCCGGCGTCGAACAGATAGACCTCGTTGTCGGCCGACCAGCCGGCGACGGCCGCGACGCCCGCGTCGGGGCTCAGCGCGGCCGCGTAGAGCTTGCCCTCGTTGTCGGCGCCAATCGGCGGGCGCAGCACGCGCAGCAGCTGCTGGTCGGCGATGCGCCACAGCCGCGCGGTCTTGTCCTCGGACGCCGTCAGCAAGACCCGGCCCTGCGCGTCGCTCGCGAGCGCGCGGATCGCCGCGATATGCGTCCCTGCCTCGACGCGCAGCAGCGGCGCGTCGGCCGGGTCGGCGTCGGCCGTGAGGGCAGCGGGCGCGGGCGCCGCGGCGGCTGCCGCCGTGCCCGCGGGTGCCGCCGAGGCGGCCCATGCCGCCACCGCCAGCACGATGCAGACGCCGAGCCGGCGGGCGCGCGAGCGCTTCATCGCGACCCTAGCCGCCGCAGGCCAG
This sequence comes from Roseateles sp., assembly GCA_019232985.1. The sequence continues at coordinate 43,437 of JAFAMW010000048.1, forward strand.
CAGCTTGAGCTCGACGCGGCGGTCGAGCTGGTCCGACGCGTCATCGCGGCCCGTGCCGACGAGGTTCGCGCGCGTGCCGTAGCCGACCGCGAGCGTGCGCTGCGCGAGGTCCGGCGCCGCGTCGACGAGGCGCTGGCGCACGTACTCGGCGCGCGCGGCCGACAGGCGCTCGTTGACGGCTTCGGGGCCGCCGCGGCTCGCGTGGCCGCCGACCTCGACGCAGGACTGCGTCGCCGCGAGGCGCTGCGCGATCAGCTTGAGCCACAGCTGGTTGGGCATGCCGCGCGCGCCGTCGGCCGGCAGCGCCGTCGCGCCGGTCGCGAAGGTGAACTGCATCGCGAGCTGGTGCTGCGCGATGCCGAAGTCGACGAGCTTCGCGAAGCTCTGCGCCGTGGCGTCGCGCCGGCCGAGCTTCCAGTTGCTCAGGTAGGCGCCGGTCAGCACGCGCAGCTGCGGCTCGGCGCCCATCTCGCCGGCCTTCGTGAACAGCGTCAGCGCGACCGCGTACTGGCGGTTGTTGTAGGCGCGGATCGCCTCGTTGACGATGCTGGCGGCGACGAGGCCCTCGACGTAGCTCGGCTGGATCGCGTCGCCGGGCCTGGACGCCTGGCAGGTCTTCACATAGCCCTCGGTGACCGGGTCGCGCGTCCAGGCGGGCGCGTCGGCGAAGAACGGCGGCGGGCTCGCGTCGACGTGCTCCATGCTCGAGCGCGCGACGGCCTTGGACACGAGCTTGCCCGACTTGAGGTCGACCATGACCAGGCAGAAGCGGTACGCCGCGCGCTCGCCCTCGGTCTTGCCCTCCTGGTCGATCGGCGTGAAGGTGCCGACGATCAGCAGCGGCGACTGCGCGAGGTTCGCGGCGTTGAAGGGCTGGACCTCGAACAGCGGGTAATGCGCGCGCGCGAGCTCGACGATGCGCGTCTCCATCGCCTGTGTCGCCCTGGTCTGCATGCGCGTGACGCCGTCGACGAGCGGGTCGACGAGCACGACATGGCGCTGGCGCGCCTCGGCCGCGCCGAACTGCGCCTTGGAGAACAGCGCGTTCGCCGCGCCGAGCACGGCCTCGGCGTGCGGCTGGGTCGGCGGCGGCGGTGGGGGCGGCGGCGCGGACGGGGCCGGTAGCGGCGCCGGCGGGGCAGGCGGCGGCGCTTCGACGGCGGGCGCCGGCGCGCTCGCGGCCGCGGGCGGCACGGGCGCAGGCGGCGGCGCCGTCTGGCAGGCCGCCAAGGCCAGGCACATCGCAAGCAGGGCGCCGCCTGCGCCCGTCGAACCGTACCGTCGCATCACGCCACTCCCCCTCGAAGGCCGTCGCGCTTTATAGCCTGGTTGGCGTCAGGGGCATAGCACGACCCTCGCCCGGCCGCAGGTATTCGGCGCGGCCCCTAAGAGAGCGTGACCGTCAGGCGCAGCGTCGTGCCGGGCGCGGGCCGCGGCAGCACGGCCGCGCCGAGGCGGTAGGGGTGGGCGCGCCGGTCGAACGCGAGCGGCCGGCCGGCCGCGTCGGCGATCGCGGTGACGCCCGCGCCCTGCGGACCGGGGCGCAGCTCGAGTTCGACGACGAAGTCGGCGAGCGGCACGGTCGCGCGCAGGCCCGCGAGCCGCGCGGGCGCGACCGGGTCGACGAGCAGCGCGTCGTGCTCGAGGCGCAGGCCGAGCAGATGGCTCGTCACGAGCGCGAGCATGATGCCGGGGCCGCTCGAGTAGACGCGCCAGCCGCCGTCGAGCGCGACCGTCCCTGCGCCGACGCGGCCGTACTCGGCGTGGGCCGCGTAGCGGTCGGCGTAGGCCGCGTCCGAGCTCGAGTAGTAGCAGTTCGCCTGGCGCGGCGTCGCGGCGGCGACGCGCTCGTGCAACAGGATCGGATGGGCGAGCGACAGCGCGTCGAGGAAGGCGTCGGCGCGCCCGAGGTGGGCGAGCATCTGCGCCCAGCGCAGGTGCGCGTGCATGTACATGATGCCGATCTCGCGGCCGAAGAAGCTGCTCGACTCGGCGCGCTGGAAGCGCGTCGTCAGGCCGCCGTGGTAGGGCAGCGGCGCGTCGAACAGGCGCGCGCCGTCGGGGCCGCGCAGGTGGCGGTCGATCGCGTCGGCCTGCGCCGCGGCCTGGGCCGGCGTGAGCAGGTTCTCGAGCACCGCGTGCATCATCGGCAGCAGGCTGTAGCGCAGGCCCGCGGTCGGCGCGCCCGGGTGGATCCAAAGCTCCGGCGCCGCCGCGGCGCCGCCCGCGTCGGCCTCGAAGTGGGCGTAGCCGGCGACGATGCCGTCGCGCACGAGCTCGTGCTGGAACGCCGCGTGCACGGCGGCGGCATCCTCGCGCAGCGCAGCCGCATCCCCCGCGTCCGCACCGAGCCGTTCGTAGGCTTCGGCGAGCGCCGTCACCGTCTGGTAGTGCAGCGTCACGGTCCACGCGCTGCACAGCGATTCGCGCAGCGCCGGGTCGGCCGGCTGGAGCGCGTCGTTCCAGTCGCCATGGCCGTAGGCGACGAGCGCGCGGCCCGGGATCATGCGCCGCGCGACCAACGCGAGCGCGCGCGCGACATGCTCGCGCAGCGGCGCGGCCGGCGCGTCGTGGAAGGGCAGTGGCGCGTCGAGCAGGGCCGCGTCGCCGCTCGCGAGCAGGTAGCGCGCGAGGCCCAGCAGCGGCCAGAACACGACGTCGCCGTGCGAGTCGCCGGCGCGCACGGCGGCGTCGCGCGCGAAGAACATGAACCACTGCGGCCAGTCGCCGTCGGCGGCCTGGGCGCTGAACACGCGCTGGAGCAGGTCGCGCACCGGGGCCGTGCGGCCCTGCGCGAGCAGCAGCTCGAGCGGGCCCTGGCAGACGTCGCGCACGCCCCAGCCGCCGCCGCTGTACTGCTCGAGGCCGCGCGGCGCCAGGTAATGGACGAGCGCGTTGTGCGCGAGCCACGGCAGCAGGGTCGCGAGCGCGCTCGCGGCGCCGCGCGTGTCGGCCGCCGGGCTCTCGAAGCGCGGCAGCGCGAGCGCGCCCTCGAGCGGCGCGGCGTCGAGGTCGGCGGCCGCGTTGAGGCCTTCGAGCGCGAGCTCGACGCGCGTCGCCGCCGCGAAGCGCAGGCAGAAGCGCGGGCTGCCGCGCGAGCGGCCGTCGGCGTAGAGCAGCGCGTCGTCGCCGGCGGCGACGAACGCGTCGGCGCGCGCGGCGACGCGCAGCGCCGCACCGGGCAGGCGCCGCGCGAGCGTGCTCGCGGCCGGCGCGGCGAGCCGCCAGGCGCCGTCGTCGGGGTGCGGCTCGAGCGCGAGGCCGCCGCCCGCGTCGTCGTCGTCGATCGCGGTGTCGAGGCTCAAGAGCAGCTCGAGCGGCGCGCCGTCGAGCACTTCGAGCGACCAGTCGACGCGCTGCGGCGCCGCGCCGGCCGCGGCGACGACCTCGAGCCGGCTGTGCGCGTCGGCGTAGACCCAGCGGCAGCGCTGCGGCTCGATCGCGAACGCCGAGGGCAGGCCCAGCAGCATCCAGTCGGCGCCGGGCCGCCGCACGAACGCGCGCAGGCCCTGCGAGCGCGCGAGCCCCAGGTAGCCGCGCTGCGTCGCGAGCATGCGGCCGAACTTCACATGGCCCTGGGTCAGCATCGAATGGAACACGCCGCCCATCCAGCAGGTCGAGGTCAGCGCGCGCTCGTCGGGGGTCAGGTGGCGGCCCGCGCGCAGCAGGTGGCCGTGCGGGCGCGTCGCGCGCAGCTCCTTATCGCGCAGCACGACGTGGCGCTCGGCCCCCTGGAAGAACGACAGCAGGCGGCCGTCCTCGGCGAGCTCGGCGTGGCGCCGCTCGGGGCCGAAGCGCGCGTCGAGCGCGGCCGCGTCGAGCGCTTCGGCGGCGAACATCGGCGCGCTCGCGAACAGGCTCGGGCCCGCCGCGTCGGCGTCACCGGGCGCAGCGGGTTCGAGCGGCTCCGGCGGCAGCTGCGCGGCGAGCGCGAGCGCCGCGTCGGCGTGGCCGAGGTCGGCCGCGCCGCTCGCGGCCGGGTGGTCGGCGACGAAGCTCGCGAAGAAGCCCGTCCGACCGCTCGCGCCGGGCGCGAGCGCGAGCGGCGCGTCCTCGAGCAGCGCCATCGCGTGCTCGTGCTGCAGGCGCGCGCCGGGCAGGCCGGCCACCAGCGCCGGCGGCGGCGCGTCGGCGCGCGCGGCGAGGCCGTGCAGCTGCAGCGCGTCGGTGCCCCAGGCCGCGGCGCGGCGCAGCGAGCCGAACAGCAGCCATGGATGGCGGCCGCCCTGGGCCTGGTTCTGGCGCGCCGCGAGCAGCGTGCCGGCCGCGGCGTGCGCGAGCGGCTGCCAGTCGATGTACTGGCTCACGTAGAACTCGTTGATCGTCACAGCCTGCGGGCTCGCGAGCGCGACGTCCTGGGCGAGCACCAGGCTCAGCTCGACCGGCTCGAGCGCGGCGTTGCGCGCGTCGAGCTGCCAGAACCAGCAGGCGCGTTCGGCCGCGAGCCGCCACTCGACGCGCAGCGCGCAGCCCTGCCAGCGGCCCTCGAGCGTGAACGCATCGGCGCGCGCGTCGCGGCGGCGCCGCAGCGGCGAGCGCGGCCCGAGCAGCGGCGCGGCGAGCCAGGCGCCGCCCGGCTTGCGCAGGCGCAGCCAGAGATTTGCGGCGCTGCCTTCGAGCGTGTTGCCGGGGAACAGGTTCAGCAGCAGGCCGTCGGCCTGGAGCCGGCGCGCGGCGCCATGCTCGAACAGCTCGAACGCGAGGCCTGCGGCGTTGTGCAGCAGGTGCACGGACTCCGCGCTCATGCCGCGGGTCGCCGCGGTTCGAGGCGCCGGGGCGGGGATCCGGCAGCGGATCGGGGGCGTTTCATCGGGGTTCTTCTCCCATCGGTTCGAGGTCGACGCGCGTGGCGTCGGGCGGCAGGGCGAGCTCGCGGCCCTGCCAGGATAGTTCGCGCCCGGCGCCGTCGCGCGCGCGCGGCGGCGCCGCCGTGCCGGGCCAGCGCAGCACGAGGCGGCGGCCGCAGGCGGCGAGGCGTTCGGGGCGGTGGTCGATCAGCGCGACCCAGCCGGCGCCGCGGCGCAGCAGGCGCCAGTCGAGCCGGCCGCAGCTCGTGCGCAGTCCGGCGATGCCGACGTCGCCGGACTCCCGCCAGCGCGCGGTCACGCCGGCGCCGAGCACGAGGCTCGCGTCGGCGTCGCGCTCGAACGCGAACAGGTCGAGCGCCGAGCGCAGGAAGTCCGACGCGACCCAGGCGTGCGGCATGTCGCCGATGAAGCGGGGCGCGCGCGGCTCGCGGCCGACGACCTCGGCCCATTGGTGCCAGGCCTGCGGCCGCTGGTCGGCGAGGAAGAAGGCGAGCAGCGCCTGCGCCGCGTCGGCGTCGCCGAGGCGCACGAGCGCGCCGACGTTGCGCAGCTCGTAGGGCGTGTAGTCGCCCTGCGGGCGCGTGCCGGCGGCGCGCGCGGCCGCGTCGGCGGCGTAGCGCGCGAAGGTGTTCGCGATCAGCTCGTGCGGCAGCAGGTCCTCGGCCTGGACCGGGTCGAAGACCAGGGTGCTCGAGGTCGGGTCGACGTCGCCGCGGTCGGCCGCGCCGCTGAGCGTCGCGAGGCCGAAGCGCGCAGCCGTCGCGCGCACGGCCGCGGCGAGGTCGGCCGCGAACGCGTCGCGCGCCGCCGCGTAGCGCGTGACGCTTGCGGCGTCGCCGAGCGCCGCGGCGAGCTGCACCGCGTCCTTGTAGCCGCGCAGGCCCCAGTCGTCGTCCCAGAACGACCAGGCCGGCTTGTCGGCGTAGCCCTCGTGGCTGATCGACGGCGGCAGCAGGCCGCGCGCGTTCGGCGGCGTCGCCGCGTCGGCGCGGCTTTGCGCGCGCAGGCGCTCGAGGTGCGCGACGACGGCCTGGACCTGCGGCCAATGGCCGCGCAACCAGGCGTCGTCGCGGGTCGCGCGCCAGACCGTCGCGACGGCGGCGACGAACTCGCCGTCGGCGTCGTTCTCGACGACCGGGTCGGCGCCGTGGGCGTCGATGCAGCAGGGCACCTTGCCGTCGGCGAACAGCTGCGGCGCGAACCAGTCGACGTAGTCGCGCGCGACGTCGGCGCGGCCCAGGCGCGCGAGAGCCTCGACCATCATCGCGCCGTCGCGGATCCAGCTGCGCGCATAGGCGCGCGTGCCCGGGCGCAGCGCCGCGCCGTCGCGCGACAGCAGGATCTGGGCGAGCGCCAGGTGCAGGGTCGGCGCGAGCGCGGCCGGCGCGCCGGGCGGCAGCTGCACGCTGACGCCGCCGAGGCGCTCGCGCCATTGCGCGGCGACCGCCGCGAACGCGGCGTCGAGGTCGGCGGGGGCGGCCGGCGCCTTGTCGGGTGTGGGCGCGAGCGCGAACGCGCTGCCGAGCGTGAGGCTGGCACCCGGCGCGAGCGTCACGCGGCGGCGCAGCAGCGCCGACGCGAGGCTGTCCGGGTCGTCGAGCCGCGTGAGCGCCGGCGCGGCGGCGAGCGGGTCGAGGCCGAGCCCGGCCGCGAACGGCAGCGCCGTGACCGCGTCGGGCGCGAACAGCGGGCGCGCGATCGCGGCGCCGTTCAGCGCGAGCACCCCGTCGGCCCAGTCGAGCCGGCGCACCTCGCTCGCGCCACCCGGCGTGTTCAGGAACTGCTGCGGCGGGTTGACCTGCCAGGGCCGCAGCGCGAGCGCGAAGTCCAGCGTTTGCGCCTGCGCGCCGGTGTTGCGCAGCACGTAGCGCATCAGCAGGCGCGGCGCGGCGGCCGGGCCGTCGGCGGCCGCGTCGACGTCGAGCTGCAGGCCGGGCCAGGCCAGGTGCGCGCTCGGCAGCGGCAGGTCGCCGTCGGCGAGCGACTGGCCGACGGCCGCGTTCGACGCGTCGAGCCATTCGCCGTCGGCGCGGCGCAGGCGCGGCTCGACGCTCGCGCCGCCGCGGCCGAGCTCGACCGCGCCGGCCTCGTCGAGCAGGGCCGTGTGGGCGCCGCCGCCGTCGACGCCGACGAGGGTCCAGTAGTTCTGCGCGCCGCTGAACGCACGCGGCAGCGTGCCGCGCGGCAGCTCGCGCGCGAGCGCGGCGAGCATCGCGTTGCGGTCAGGCCAGTCGGCGTCGCCGCCGGGCTCGGGGCTCGGCAGCGCGAGCGCGCTCAGGTTCATGCCGGCGTCGCCGTCGAGGCGCAGCCAGCGCGCGCTGTGCTCGGGGAGCCACAGCGCCGTCAGCGGGTTGGGCGAACGCGCGGTCGGCGTGTCGCCGGACCGCGTGGCGATGGTCTGCCAATGCCGGCCGTCGAGCGAGGCGCTCACGCGCAGCGTCCGCGGCGGGCGGGCCCAGCGCAGCAGCAGGCCGTCGAAGTCGCGCTCGCGGCCGAGGTCGACGCTCAGGCGCGCGCCGCCGCCGGTGACGCGCGGCAGCGGCGGCGCGTCGGTCTGCGGCGCACGCGGGCTCAGGCTCAGGCCGGTCAGGCACAGGCGGCCGTGGCCGCCGCGCGCCGCCGCGCCGGTCGTCGCGACGACGAACTCGATCGCGGCGCTGCGGCGCAGCCGTCGGTCGGCGTCGGGGCCCCAGGCGAAACTGATCTGGCGGCGCTTGATGCGCAGCTGCTGCGGCGCGGCCGACGGCGCGAAGCCGGGCTGGTCGACCCACCAGACGTTCTGTCCGCTCGCGTCGACGAACTTGATCTGCAGCGCGTTCGGCGCGCCGTCGCCCTGCAGCGTCGCGGCGAGCACGAAGTCCTCGGGCCAGTCGCGCGGCCAGCTCGCGGGCCAGGCGCGGCGCATGACCGCGTAGCCGGCGACGCCGCCGAAATCGTAGCGCAGGCATTGCGCGGCGCGGCCGTCGACGGTCTCGGCTGCGAGCTCGGCGCGGACCTGGTCCGACGCGCTCGCCTGCCAGGGCTCGCGCAGGTCGAGGGCCGCCGTCGGCGCCTGTGCCGCGAGGGCGAGCCGCGCGCCCGGCGCGACGCCGAGCGCGAGCAGCAGCACCGTGAGGAGCGGGCCCGGCCTCATTGCTTGACGCCCCCCATCAGCAGGCCCTGCAGGTAGTAGCGCTGCAGCGCGACGAACAGCACGAGCACCGGCAGCACCGTGACCACGGCGCCGGCCATCATCAGCTCGACGTCCTGCACATGCTCGCGAGACAGCGCCGCGAGCGCGACCGGCAGCGTGTACAGGCGCCCGTCGGTCAGCACGATCAGCGGCCACATGAAGTCGTTCCAGCTGCCGAGGAAGGACAGCACGGCCAGCGTCACCAGCACCGGCGTGAGCAGCGGCAGCACGATGACCCGGAAGATCCGCCATTCGCCGGCGCCGTCGATTCGCGCGGCCTCGATCAGCTCGCCGGGCAGGCCGCTCGCGTACTGGCGCACCAGGAACACGCCGAAGATGCTCGCGAGCGAGGGCACGAGCACGCCGGCCCAGGTGTTGACGAGGCCGGCCTGCTTGAGCATCAGGAACAGCGGCAGCATGCCGACCTGACCCGGGATCACGAGCGCGCCGAGCAGCAGCGCGAACAGGCGGTCGCGGCCGCCGAACTGCAGCTTCGCGAAGCCGTAGCCGGCGAGCGCGTTGAGCAGGGTCGAGGCGAGCGTGCTCGTCGTCGCGAGGCCGAGGCTCACGAGAAACGCGCGGCCGAAGCCGCCGTTGCGGAACAGCTCGCCGTAGCGCGCGAGCGAGGGGCTCGCGGGCAGCAGCGGCGGCGGGTAGTTGCTCGCCTCGCCCGTGTGCATGAGCGAGACCGCGAGCATCCACAGCAGCGGCGCGATCGCGAGCAGCGCCGCGGCCCACAGCAGGCCGTTGACGAGCCAGGCGCGCCAGTTCAAGAGCCCGCGCTTCATGCGACGCCCCCGCGCTGCGCGAGCTTGAGCAGCGCGCGCGTGACGAGCACGATCAGCCCGAAGAGCAGGAACGCGACGCTCGACGCGACGCCGAGGTTCCACCATTTGAAGCCCTGGTCGTACATCAGGTAGAGCACCGACACCGTGCTCTGCAGCGGGCCGCCCTGGGTCATCACGTAGGGCTCGGCGAACAGCTGGAAGTAGCCGGCCGTCGTCAGGATGCCGACCATCAGCGTCGTCGGCGCGAGCGCGGGCAGGGTGATGTGCCGGAACTGCGCCCAGGCGTTCGCGCCGTCGATGCGCGCGGCCTCGTAGAGGTCGGAGGGCACGGCCTGCAGCGCGGCCATGAAGATGATCATGTTGCCGCCGAAGTTCTTCCAGGCCGCGAACAGGATGATCGTCGGCATCGACCAGCGCGGGTCGCCGAGCCAGTCGACCGGGTTCAGGCCCAGCGTCTGCAAGGCTTCGTTGACGAGGCCGTAGCGCGTGTGGAACAGGTAGCGCCAGATCACGGCGACGGCGACGAGCGTCGTCACGACCGGCGCGAACAGCGCCGTGCGCAGCACCGGCTTGAAGCGCACGAGCGGCGACTGCAGCAGCACGGCCGCGCCGAGCGACAGGCCGATCGAGAGCGGCACGCCGAGCACGACGAAGTACACGGTGTTGCCGAGCGCCTTCCAGAACAGCGGCTCGCGGAGCAGGGTCAGGTAGTTGTCGAACCATACCCAGCGCAGGTTCCTCAGCGACACGAGCGCGTAGAGGTCGAAGTCGGTCAGGCTCAGCACGAGGCCGATCGCCACGGGCACGACGAAGAACAGGCCGATCACGGCGAGCGCCGGCAGCACGAACGCGAGCCCGGCCCAGGCCTTGCGCGTCATGCCCGGCCCCTCGCGTGGAGCCAGCGCCGCTTCGCGAGGATCGCGTCGACGCTCGCGTCGATCGCCTGCGCGGTCGCGGCGACGTCGGTGCCCTCGGCCGCGGCTTTCGCGGCGTGCAGCTGCATGTCGTTGACGATGCGCTCCCATTCGGGCACGGGCGGCGCGGGCCGCACGCGCTCGAGCTGCGCGGCGAACGCGCGGGCGCGCGCGTCGGCCGCGAGCGCGGGCCAGGCCCAGCTCGACTTGCGCGGCGGCAGGTCGCCGGTGAGGTCGTAGAAGCGGCCCTGGACCTCGGGCCGCGCGAAGTACTCGAGCAGCTTGAAGGCCTCGGGCTTGCGCCGCGAGCGCTCGAAGATCACGAGGCTCGAGCCGCCCGCCGTCGACGCGCCGGGCCCGCTCGGCCCCGGCAGCGGCGCCGTGCTCCACGCGTCCTTGAGCGCGGCCGGCATGCGGCGGCGGAACTCGCCGATATTCCAGGGTCCCGACAGGTAGAACGCGAAGCGGCCACGGCCGAACTCCTGCCAGACGTTGGAGATCTGCTGGTCGGACTCGACCGGCGCGAAGCCGTCGCGGATCAGGCTCAGGTAGAACGCGAGCGCGCGCTCGAAGCCGGGGCTCGCGAAGTTGCCGCGCGTGTTCGCGTCGCGCAAAAGCGGCTCGCCCTGCTGCAGCGCGAGCGCGAGCAGCGGCTCGAACTCGTTGTTCGGCAGGATCAGCGGCTGCTCGACGCCAATGCGCTGGAGCGCGCGCAGCTGGCGGCGCCATTCGTCCCAGTCGCGCGGCGGGTGGTCGAAGCCCGCGCGCGCGAGCAGGTCGCGGCGGTAGAACAGCAGGCGCGTGTCGACGTACCAGGGCAGTCCGAGGAGGCGGCCGCCGATGATGTTGGTGCGCCAGATGCCGTCGAAGTAATCGTCTTTTTGCACGGAGGGCGCGGCGGCGGCGAGGGCGTCGAGCGGCGCGAGCGCGTCGAGCGCGGCGAGCTCGGCGACCCAGGTGTTGCCGAGCTGGGCAATGTCGGGCGTGGCGTCGCCGGCAAAGGCCGTCAGCAGTTTTTCGTGCGCGGCCGTCCACGGCAGCTGCTCGACCTGGACCTCGATGCCGGGGTTCTCGCGGCGGAAGCCGTCGAGCAGTTCGGCGACGACCTCGCCCTCGCGGCCCATGCCCCAGAAGCGCAGCGGCGCGCCCGCGCCGCTGCAGCCGCTCGACGCCAGGGGCAGGGCGGCCGCCGCGCCGAGCAGCGTGGCGAGCACGCCGCGGCGGCTCGTGCGAACCGTCACAGCCAGCCCCCGCGGAAGCCCGCCGTCAGCAGCGCGCGCCTGAGGTGCGGGTTGCGCCGCGTCGCGCGCCAGACCGTCTCGTCGCGGTGGTTCGCGAGCATCGCGAGCAGCGGGCCCTGGTCGATGCCGATATGGTCGGTGTCGAACCAGCCGAGGCCCGGCACGACGCGGCCCTTGTCGAGCCGCACGTCGGTGAAGTCGAACGAGGCGTTGAACGAATCGAAGAAGCCGTAGCGGCCGTACAGGTGCTCGCCGTAGCGCTCGCGCAGGTTCACGAGCACGGCCGTCGATTCGGCCGGCGTGAACGCGATCGACGCACCGGCGCCGTAGGGCGCGAGCGTGCCGTCGTCCCAGGTGCCGCCGCCGACGCCGCGGCCCGCGTAGGAGTGGAACTCGCGCAGGCGGCCGTCGACCTCGCGGCGCACGTCGGCCGGGCCGTCGCTCGCCGTGATGCCCCAGCAGTCGGCGCCGTAGCCGCGCCAGCGTTGCGGGTTCGCGATCGCGTAGGCGCGCTGCGCGAGCGTCGCGCGCCGCGAGTTCTCGAAGTAGTCGACGCCCTGGCCGCGCATGAACGCGTCGGGCAGGCCGCGCAGGTCGAGCCAGCATTGCGTGAACTGGTGGCCGAACAGCGGGCCGAAGCGCGCGTAGGTCTGGCCCCAGGCCTCGCCCCAGGCCGCGGGCAGGCCAGCGGCCCAGGCCGCGTAGGCCGCGGCGCCCGGCGCGCGCGTCGGCGACGCGAGCGCGACGAGGTAGACGATCAGCGACTCGTCGTAGGCGCGCCAGTCCCAGGCGATGAAGCCGCTCTCGGGGTGCCAGCCGTGGCTGATGCGCGGCGCGCGCGGCATCGCCCAGGCCCAGTCGACGCGGCCCTGGATCTCGTCGACGAGGTCGCGCAGCCGCGTCTCCTCGGGCGCCGCGGCGTCGAAATAGCTCTGGCACGCGAGCATGCCCGCGATCAGCAGCGCCGTGTCGACGGTCGACAGCTCGCTGTCGCGATAGCGCGTGCCCGTGGCCGGGTCGAGGAAATGGTAGAAGAAGCCGCGATGACCGGCCCGACCGGCGGGTTCCGGGCCTTGGGGGGCATCGCGGAAAAACTGCAGCGTCGTCAGCACGCGCTCGCGCGCCGCGGCGCGCGTGACGAAGCCGCGCTCGACGCCGACGAGATAGGCGGTCAGCGCGAAGCCGACGGCCGCGATCGAACAGAAGCTCGGGCTCGGCCAGCGGTCGGGCGCGAGGCCGCTGGCCGGCGTCGTGTCCCAGAAGTACTCGAAGGTGCGGCGCTCGAGCTCGGCGAGGAAGGGCGCGGCGGCGGCGTCGGGCGAGGACGTCGCCACCGCGCCCGGCCAGGCCGGGCGGGCGAGCAGGGCCGCACCGCCGGCGAGCAGCCGGCGGCGCACGGGGCTCTTCAACATGGCCTTAGAAGGAGTAGGACGCGCCGAGCTTGAAGGTACGCATCGATCCGCGCAAGCCGGTGCGCGTGTTGAAGTGGCCATTGTCGCCGCCGAAGGCGTTGGCCGGCGTCGCCGTCGGGCCGCCGACCCAGTCGTCGTAGTAACCCCAGTTCGCCGTATTGAACAGGTTCAGCACGTCGGCGCGCACCGTCAGGGCGTTCGTCGCGCCGAACTTGAAGCTCTTGGCCAGGGCCACGTCCATCTGCTTGAACGCGTCGCCGATGCGCTCGACGTAGACGCACTGCCCCGGCGTCGTGTTGGTCGCAAAGCCGAGGTGGCAGTCGGTGATCTGGCGCGGCAGGCCGCTGCCGTAGGTGAACTTGCCCGACAGCTGCAGGTCCCAGGGCAGGCGGTCGGTCATCCCGCCGAGCACCAGGCGGGCCTTCTCGGTGTACAGGGTCGGGTTCCAGCCATGCGTGGTCTTGCCGTAGGTCCAGTCGAAGATGTCGTCGTTCCAGCCGTTCTCGGTGGTCTGCGCGTCGGTGTAGGTGAACGCCGCCGACACGGCCCAGCCGCTCGCCTGGGTGTAGGGCTTCTCGAGCTTCACGAGCAGGCTCGAGCTGCGGTTCGCGCCGACGAAGTCGCCGAGCACCAGCGTGCCGTAGCCGTTCGGGCCGCCCCACAGCGGGTCGGTCACGCTCTGCGTGCCCCAGCCGCCGCGCGGGTCCCGGTTGCCGCCGAACCAGATGAACTGGTTGTGCGCGCGAATATTGCTCACTGCGACGTCGAGGTTCCAGTCGGCAAGCGCCTGCCTGATGCCGACGCTGAACTGGTCGGCGTAGGGCATCTTGAAGTGGTTGTTGATCAACCAGATCTCGCCGTTCGGCTGGGCGTTCTTCTGCAGCTCGTCGAGCGCGTTGTTGGCCATGCGGCGGTCGTAGGAGCGGCCCCAGCCGCCGTAGAAGACCGTGGCCCTGTCACCGAGGACGTCGTACGAGAAGCCCAGGCGCGGCGCGAACGCGTTCTTGTAGGGCTTGCGCGAATGGCCGTCGGCGATGTAGCTGGCGATGTTGACGCCGCCCAGCGCGAGCGACTGCGCGTAGGTCTGGCCGGCCGGCGCGACGATGCCGTTGATGGTGCGGCCGTCCGGGCCCAGCAGCGCGCTCACGCGGTCGGCCGGGGTGACGTAGCCATTGTTCAGCATGTTCGTCTCGTAGTCCCAGCGCATGCCGAGGTTGAGCTCGAGCTGCTTGTTCGCGCGCCAGTCGTCCTGGAAGTAGGCGCCGAACTGGTTGTTGTGGAAGTTCACGTCCACGGACGGGATGGCGAGGGTGATCCGGCACTGGTCGCTCGACAGGCCCGTGTTCGAGACGTTCGTGCCGGTACAGGTCGTGCCGGTGAAATAGGGCTGGCCGGTCGTCGTGTCGAGCACGGTCGTGATCGCGGGCACGCGGAACGCCGTGCCGCCGAGCGCGTACTCGAAGGACTTCAGCTGCACGCCGCCCTTGAACACGTGGCCGGCGAGGCCCGTGTAGCTGAGGTCGTCCTTGAGGTAGGTGTCGGTCTGGCGGCGGTTCTGCGCGTTCGGCGAGCCGCCGTCCTGCAGGATTTCCTGGATGTTGTTGATGTTGTTGGTCGACGAGTACTCGTAGGTGACCTGCGGCGCGCTCGAATCGGACTGCGGATTCCAGTCGGCCGTCTCCCAGCCCGCGTGGGCCTCGTTGAGCCAGGGGCCGTGCGAGATTTCGTAGGTCGCGTCGACGCGCGACTGGGTGTTGCGGTTGTTGATCGCCGTGCTCACCGTGTCCTGCGGCCCGGCGATCGAATAGCTGGTCTCGCGACGCAGCGTCGTCGAGATGTCGAAGCGCTGTTCTTCGTCGATCTCGGCCGAGAGCTTGCCGAACAGCAGGTGCTCGCGGAACTGCTGCTTGAACGCGAGCTGGTCGGCGACCAGCTGCGGGACGAGGCCGACCGAGGTGTAATGGCCGAGGGTGCCCGAGCCCGCGGCGATCTGCGCCGGGTTCTCGATGTTCTTGCCGTCGTAGGCGACGAAGTAGTGGAGCACGTCCTTCTTGATCGCGCCGCCGATGCTGAAGCCGTCCTCGACCTGCGAGTAGTCGGGCACGGCGATGCCGTTGGCCTGGTTCTGCTTCTGGATCGGGCTCAGCGCGGTCCAGTTCGCGCCCGTGCGGTTCACGTAGACCTCGCCATGGGTCTCGTTGCCGCCCGACTTCGTGACCGCGTCGATCGCGGCGCTCGCGACCTGGTCGTACTCGGCCTTGTAGTTCTGCGTAATGACCTTGTACTCGGCCACGGCGCCCTGCGGGAACGGGTTGCCCTGGCTCGTGTCCTGGCCGACGACGCCGCCGCGCAGGATGTTGTTCTTCTGGCCGACGCCGTCGATGAAGATGTTCACGGCGTCCTCGTTGGCCGACAGGCTGCGCAGGCGCGTGTTGCCCGACGCGTCGGTCGTGAAGTCGACGCCCGGCGCGAAGTCCGCGGCCGACAGGAAGTTGCGCGTCGCCTGCGGGATCGCCTCGATCATCTTGTTCGAGATCGACGTGCCGATCTGCGAGTCCATCACGCCCTGGCGCTGCGCCGTGCCGGTCACGACGACGGTGCCGAGGTCGGTCGCGCCGCTCGCGAGGTCGAGCTCGGCGGTTTCGCCGACCGAGACGACGATGTTCTGGCCCTGGGTCGCCTCGCCGATGCGGATTTCGTAGGCGCCGGGGCTCAGGCCGACGAGCGCGTAGCTGCCGTCGGCGAGCGTGCGCGTGCGGTAGGTGTTGCCGTTGGCCTTGTTGATCGCGCGGACCTCGGTGCCGGCCGCGACCCTGGCGCCGGCCGTCGTGATCGTGCCGCGCACGGTCGCGCCGCCCATCTGGGCTTGGGCCGGCAGGCTCGCGAGCAGCGCGGCGGAGCCGAGCAGGCCGGCGGCGAGCAGGTGGCGACTCAGCGTGCTGAGGGGAGTGCGTTGTTTCATCGGTGTCTCCTTTGTTGTCGTCGTGGTTCGTACTGCGTCTGTGCGGGGTGTGGAACGCCGGTCTGCGCCGGCTTCAGTGCTGGGTCTTGCCGCGCTCGGCGCCGGGCGGCCGCGCCGGCGTCGTCGAGTCGCGCTGGATCAGCTCGACCTGCAGCAGCTGGTCGAGCACCGGCGTCGCGCCGGCCGCCGTGATATGGGTCGCGAGGGCCTCGACGGCGAGCGTGCCGAGGCCGACGACGGGCACGCGCATGGTCGTCAGCGCGGGGCTCAGGTAGCGCGCGATCGGGATGTCGTCGAAGCCCGCGACCGCGATGTCGCGCGGCACCTGGACGCCGCCGTCGCGCAGCGCCGCGAGCAGGCCGATCGCGCTCATGTCGTTGCACGCGAACACCGCGTCGGGGCGTTCGCTGCGCGCGAGCAGCTCGATGCCGGCGCGCCAGCCTGCCGCCTCGGTGAAGTCGCCGGGCACGACGATCGGCGTCTGGCCGGCGGCGAGCACGGCGTCGCAATAGCCCTGCTGGCGCGCGACGGCCTCGGGGTTGCTCGCCGGGCCGCCGACCATCGCGATGCGGCGGCGCCCGCCGCCGAGCAGGTGCGCGACCATGGTCTGCGCGCCGCCGTAGTTGTCGATGCGGAAGGTCGGGTGGCTGCGCCCGGCCAGGCGCGTGTTCACGAGCACGAGCGGGATGTGCTCGGGCACGTTGCCGCGCAGGAAGTCGTCGTCGACATGCGGCGACATCAGCAGCAGCCCGTCGACGCGGCCGTTCATCGCGCGCAGCGCGGCGGCGGCCTCGTCGGCGTCGCCATGCGAGCTCGACAGCAGCAGGTGCAGGCCGCGCGCGCGCGCCGCGAGGTCGATGCCGCGGATCAGCTCCGAGAAATACTCGCCGTGCAGGTCGGGCAGCATCGCGCCGATCGTCTGGGTGCTGCGCAGCGACAGGCTGCGCGCGGCGCCCGAGGGCACGAAGCGCAGCTCGGCCGCGACCTGGCGGATGCGCTCGCGCGTCTCGCGCTGGACCTTCTCGGGGTCGTTGAGCGCGCGCGAGACGGTCGCGACCGAAACTCCGGCCGCGCGGGCGACGTCACGGATCGTGGCCGGCATCAGCGGTTCTCCACGCCGTGGCCGGCGATGATGTTGCGGTAGACCTTGGCGCTCGCCTTGGGCGTGCGCGCGAGCGTCTCGAAGTCGACGTGGAAGAGGCCGAAGCGCTTCGAGAAGCCGAGCGACCACTCGAGGTTGTCGAACAGCGACCACGCGTAATAGCCGCGCACGTCGGCGCCGCCGGCGATCGCCGCGCCCACGGCTTTGATGTGGCGGCGCAGGTAGTCGACGCGCAGCGGGTCGTCGACGACGGGGCCGTCCGGGCCCGCGAGCGCCTTGGGCGGGTCGTAGAAGGCCGCGCCGTTCTCGGTCACGTACAGCGGCAGGCCGCCGTAGCGCTCGTGCAGCCACAGCAGGGTCTCGGTCAGCGCGCTCGGGTAGACCTCCCAGCCCATCTCGGTATGCGTCGCGTGGGGCTGGCGCTCGGGGCGCGCCTTGACGGGCCAGCCGGCCGCGTCGGCGCGTACGACCGCGCGCGTGTAGTAGTTGAGGCCGATGAAGTCGATGGGCGTCTTCAGCGCCGCGACCTCGGCCTCGGGCCAGTCGGGCCAGGCCTCGCCGAAGACCTCTCTCAGCTCGGCCGGGTAGGTGCCGAGCAGAGCCGGGTCGAGGTACTGCCGGTTCATGTAGGCGTCGGCGAGCGCGGCCGCGTGGCGGTCGGCGGGCGTCGCGTCGGCGGCCAGGTGCTTGGGCTCGATATTGACGACCAGGCCGATCTGGTGCCGCCCCGTCGCGCGGTAGGCCGCGACGCCGGCCGCGTGGGCCTGCATGAGCCGGTGCGCGGCGATCGCGGCCTCAAACGCGCTGCGGTGGCCGGGCGCGAGCGCGCCGCTCATATAGCCGCCGTCGGCGACGACCCAGGGCTCGTTGAGCGTGGCCCAGAGCTTCACGCGGTCGTCGAGCGCGCGCACGCACACGCTCGTGTAGTCGGCGAACCAGTCGGCGATGTCGGGGTTGAGCCAGCCGCCGCGGTCGTCGAGCGCGGCCGGCAGGTCCCAGTGGTAGAGCGTCGCCATCGGCGTGATGCCGGCCTCGAGCAGGGTATCGACGAGGCGCTCGTAGAAGCCCAGGCCGGCCGGGTTCACGCGGCCGCGGCCCTCGGGCATCACGCGGCCCCAGGCGATCGAGAAGCGGTAGGACGTCAGGCCGAGCTCGCGCATCAGCGCGACGTCGTCCTTCATGCGCCGGTAGTGGTCGCAGGCGAGGTCGCCGGTGTCGCCGCCGACCACCCGGCCCGGCGTGCGCACGAAGCGGTGCCAGTGGCTGGGCCCGGCGCCGTCGGCGAGCGGCGAGCCCTCGACCTGGTAGGCCGAGGTCGCGCAACCCCAGAGGAAACCGGGCGGGAAGCCGGCGGGTGTCGAAGGCTTCTCAGCCGCCTTCAAAGCTGTCGTCTCTGTCATGTAATCGGTTCCTGAAACCGTTTACATCGCAGCATCAGGCAAACCGGCGGGCCCTGTCAAGCGGGCTTGCACGCGGATGCGCGGGACTGGTGCCGGCGCGCCACGCTGCGGCGCAGGCCTGGCGAATGTTTCGTTCGCCGCGAAGCCTGGATTGATAAGGACGTTATTCAACCAGCCTTTGCGAAGCCTTATGCTTCGTCCGTGCGCCTCGACCTGACCACCCTGAACCTCGTCCTCGCGATCGAACAGACGCGTTCGATCACGCGCGGGGCCGAGCGCGAGCACCTCGCGCTCGCGGCCGCGAGCAAGCGCCTGTCCGACCTCGAGTCGCGCCTCGGCGTGCAGCTGTTCGAGCGCCGCGCGCGCGGCGTCGAGCCGACCGAGGCCTGCCGCGCGCTGGTGCGCCATATCCGCTCGCTCAACGCCTCGCTGCACGCGCTCGAGAGCGAGGTCGTCGAGTTCGCGCGCGGCATCAAGGGCCATCTGCGCATTGCCGCGAACGCCGGCGCGATCGCCGAATGCCTGCCGGCCGACCTCGCCGCGTTCAGCGAGAAGCACCCGCAGATCCGCATCAGCCTCGAGGACATGACGAGCAGCGAGGTCCAGGCTGCCGTCGCCGAAGGGCGCGCCGACATCGGCGTGTTCACGGCGCCGCTGCTCGACAACCGCCTCGACGTGCGCGTCTACGCGCAGGGCCGGCTCGGCGTGCTCGTGCCGCGCGGCCACCCGCTCGCCGGGCGCGGCGCGGTCAGCTTCGACGACCTGCTCGACCACGACCTGATCGGCCTGCATGTCGGCGCGGCCGCGCAGGAACTCATGCACGAGCAGGCGCTCGCGCGCGGCCGCACGATCAAGGCGCGGCTGCAGGTGCGCGGCTTCGACGCGATCGCCCAGCTCGTCGAGCAGCGCCTCGGCGTCGCCGTGCTGCCCGAGGGGCCGGCGCGCCGCTTTACCCAGGTTTTCGCCGTCGAACTGCTGACCCTTGCCGAGCCCTGGGCGCAGCGCGACTATCTGCTCGGCGTGCAGCGGCAGGAGCGCCTGCCCACCGTCGTGCAGCGCTTCGTCGATTCGGTTGTTAAACAGGACAAACAGGAGGCTCAGCCATGAGCGCCAGGACTCTCTACGACAAGCTCTGGGACGAGCATGTCGTCCACACCGAGGACGACGGCACGGCCATCCTCTACATCGACCGCCATCTGGTCCACGAGGTGACGAGCCCGCAGGCCTTCGAGGGCCTGCGCGAGGCCGGCCGCAAGGTCTGGCGCGTGAGCTCGATCGTCGCGACGGCCGACCACAACACGCCGACGACCGGCTGGGAGCAAGGCTACGACGGCATCAAAGACCCGATCAGCAAGGAGCAGATCACGACGCTCGACGCGAACATCAAGGAGTTCGGCGCGGCGGCGTTCTTCCCCTTCCTGAGCAAGCGCCAGGGCATCGTCCACGTGATCGGCCCCGAGCAGGGCGCGACGCTGCCGGGCATGACCGTGGTCTGCGGCGACAGCCACACGAGCACCCACGGCGCGTTCGGCGCGCTCGCCCACGGCATCGGCACGAGCGAGGTCGAGCATGTGCTCGCGACCCAGACCCTGCAGGCCAAGAAGGCCAGGAACCTGCTCGTCAAGGTCGAGGGCCAGCTGCCGCGCGGCTGCGGCGCCAAGGACATCGTGCTCGCCGTCATCGGCCGCATCGGCACGGCCGGCGGCACCGGCTACACGATCGAGTTCGCGGGCAGCGCGATCCGCGCGCTGTCGATGGAAGGCCGCATGACGGTCTGCAATATGGCGATCGAGGCCGGCGCGCGCGCGGGCCTGATCGCGGTCGACGACACGACGCTCAACTACGTGAAGGGCCGCCCGTTCAGCCCGACCGGCGTGGAATGGGACCAGGCCGTCGCCTACTGGCGCACGCTGCACAGCGACGCGGGCGCGCATTTCGACGCCGTCGTCGAGCTCGACGCCGCGCAGATCCGCCCGCAGGTCACCTGGGGCACCTCGCCCGAGATGGTGCTGTCGATCGAGGACCGGGTGCCCGACCCGGACAAGGAAAAGGACGCGAGCAGGCGCGGCGCGATCGAGCGCGCGCTGACCTATATGGGCCTCGAGCCGAACAAGGCGATCGCCGACATCCGCATCGACAAGGTCTTCATCGGCTCGTGCACCAATAGCCGCATCGAGGACATGCGCGAGGCCGCGGCCGTCGTGCGCCGCCTCGCCGGGAGCACGGGCGGGCGCATCGCGGCCAACGTCAAGCTCGCCCTGGTCGTGCCCGGCTCGGGCCTCGTCAAGGCGCAGGCCGAGGCCGAGGGCCTCGACCAGGTCTTCAAGGCCGCGGGCTTCGAGTGGCGCGAGCCCGGCTGCTCGATGTGCCTCGCGATGAACGCCGACCGCCTCGAGCCCGGCGAGCGCTGCGCGTCGACGAGCAACCGCAACTTCGAGGGCCGCCAGGGGCAGGGCGGGCGCACCCACCTGGTCAGCCCGGCGATGGCCGCGGCCGCCGCGATGCAGGGCCATTTCGTCGACGTGCGTCGGATCGCCTGAAATGGCGCCCCTCGCCCGGTCTCGCCGCGCTGAACGCGGGCGCGCCCAGTCGGCCGACCGGCAAGCATGCCGATCGGCGTTCGCCAGCCGCGATCGAGCGCGCAGGCGCTCGACCGGTGCGGGCTCGCTCCCCCGAGGGGATGCCGCGGCCTGCGGCTGCGAGCCGCGGGCCGCCGCAGGCGGGCCGGCTTGGGAGCGGCCCGGCGCCGGCCCGAAATACCTCCGCGGGTTTACACCTCGAGGCGGCCGCGAACGCGGCATGAATCACTGACAGGAACATCCATGGACAAGTTCACCGTGCACCAGGGCCTCGTCGCCCCGATGGATCGCGACAACGTCGACACCGACGCGATCATCCCCAAGCAGTTCCTCAAGTCGATCCGGCGCAGCGGCTTCGGCCCGAACCTGTTCGACGAATGGCGCTACCTCGACCATGGCGAGCCGGGCCAGGACCCGGCGTCGCGCCGGCCGAACCCCGACTTCGTGCTGAACCAGCCGCGCTACCGGGGCGCGAGCATCCTGCTCGCGCGCCGCAACTTCGGCTGCGGCTCGAGCCGCGAGCACGCGCCGTGGGCGCTCCAGCAATACGGCTTCCGCGCGCTGATCGCGCCGAGCTACGCCGACATCTTCTTCAACAACTGCTTCAAGAACGGCGTGCTGCCGATCGTGCTGCCCGAGCCGCAGGTCGCGCAGCTGTTCGACGAGGTGTTCGCGTTCCCCGGCTACCAGCTGACCATTGACCTCGAGCGCCAGCTCGTCGTCAAGCCCGACGGCGCGGGCCTGCCCTTCGAGGTCCAGCCCTTCCGCAAGTACTGCCTGCTCGGCGGCTTCGACGACATCGGCCTGACGCTGCGTCACGCCGACAAGATCAAGGCCTTCGAGGCCCAGCGCATCGCGGCCAAGCCCTGGCTCGCGAACCGTCTCTAAACCCCGGAATTCCCATGACGAAGATTGCAATCCTCCCCGGCGACGGCATCGGCACCGAGATCATGGCCGAGGCCGTCAAGGTGCTGCGCACGCTCGAGCTGCCGCTCGAAATGGAAACCGCGCCGGTCGGCGGCGCCGCCTACGAGGCCGCGGGCCACCCGCTGCCCGAGGCGACGCTGAACCTCGCCAAGGCCGCCGACGCCGTGCTGTTCGGCGCGGTCGGCGACTGGAAGTACGACAAGCTCGAGCGCCACCTGCGCCCCGAGCAGGCCATCCTCGGACTGCGCAAGCACCTGGGCCTGTTCGCGAACCTGCGCCCGGCGATCTGCTACGAGCAGCTGACCCACGCGTCGAGCCTCAAGCCCGAGCTCGTCGCGGGCCTCGACATCCTGATCATCCGCGAGCTGACCGGCGACATCTACTTTGGCCAGCCGCGCGGCCGCCGCACGGCCGTCGACGGCCTGTTCCCCGGCAGCGAGGAAGGCTTCGACACGATGCGCTATGCGCGCCCCGAGATCGAGCGCATCGCCCATGTCGCGTTCCAGGCCGCGCAAAAGCGCAACAAGCGCCTGACCAGCGTCGACAAGGCCAACGTGCTCGAGACCTCGCAGCTGTGGAAGGACGTCGTGACCGAGGTCCACGCCCAGTACCCCGACGTCGCGCTCGACCATATGTACGTGGACAACGCGGCGATGCAGCTCGTCAAGGCGCCGAAGAAATTCGACGTCGTCGTGACCGGCAATATGTTCGGCGACATCCTCAGCGACGAGGCGGCGATGCTCACGGGCTCGATCGGCATGCTGCCCTCGGCCTCGCTCGACAAGCACAACAAGGGCCTGTACGAGCCCAGCCACGGCAGCGCGCCCGATATCGCGGGCAAGGGCATCGCCAATCCTCTGGCTACAATCCTCTCCGCTGCCATGATGCTCAAGTTCTCCCTCAACCAGCCCGAGGCTGCCGCGCGAATCGAAGCGGCCGTCCAGTCCGTGCTGGCCCAGGGTCTGCGTACCGCGGACATCTGGTCCGAGGGCACCCAAAAAGTGAGCACCCGCGAGATGGGCGACGCCGTCGTCGCCGCCATCACGACCAAAACCATCAAGGGCTAAGGCTCCCGGTTCGTCTCGCCCTCTGCAAACCCGGCGAAGCGAGCCGGGGCAGTCACCCAGGGGTTTGTGGTGCAAGGCGACTTGAAGGAATTGACGATGACGACATTGGTAGGACTGGTGGGCTGGCGCGGCATGGTCGGCTCGGTGCTGATGGACCGGATGAGCGCGGAGCGCGACTTCGACCTGATCGAGCCGCTGTTCTTCAGCACGAGCAATGCGGGCGGCCGGGCCCCCGCGCAGGCCAAGAACGAAACCGCGCTGCAGGACGCGCACGACCTCGCCCAGCTCAAGCGCTGCGAGATCATCATCACTGCCCAAGGCGGCGACTACACGAACGAGGTCTACCCAAAGCTGCGCGCGGCCGGCTGGAACGGCCACTGGATCGACGCGGCCTCGTCGCTGCGCATGCACGACGACGCCGTGATCGTGCTCGACCCGGTCAATATGCCCGTGATCAAGCGCTCGCTCGCCCAGGGCGGCCGCGACTGGATCGGCGGCAACTGCACGGTGTCGTGCATGCTGATGGGCGTCGGTGCGCTTTACAAGGCCGGCCTCGTCGAGTGGATGAGCACGCAGACCTACCAGGCCGCGTCGGGCGGCGGCGCCCAGCACATGCGCGAGCTGCTCACGCAGTACGGCACGCTGAATGCCGAGGTCAAGGCCCTGCTCGACGACCCGAAGAGCGCGATCCTCGAGATCGACCGCAAGGTCATCGCCAAGCAGCGCGCGCTGACCGAGGCCGAGACGGCGAACTTCGGCGTGCCGCTCGGCGGCTCGCTGATCCCGTGGATCGACAAGGACCTCGGGATCGGCAAGGGCCGGGACGAGCCCGGCTATGGCCAGTCCAAGGAAGAGTGGAAGGGCATGGCCGAGACCAACAAGATTCTCGGCTCCGGCAATATCCCGGTCGACGGCTTCTGCGTGCGCGTCGGCGCGATGCGCTGCCACAGCCAGGCGCTGACCTTCAAGCTCAAGAAAGACGTGCCGCTGGCCGATATCGAGGCCATGATCGCGGCCGACAACGCCTGGGTGAAGGTCGTCCCGAATACGCGCGAGGCCACGATTCGCGAACTCACGCCGGTGGCCGTGACGGGCACGATGGCCATCCCGGTCGGCCGCCTGCGCAAGCTCGCGATGGGGCCCGAGTACCTCGGCGCGTTCACGATCGGCGACCAGCTGCTGTGGGGCGCGGCCGAACCGCTGCGCCGCATGCTGCGCATCCTGCTCGAGCAGTAAGCGCGGCCGGGCGAGGGCGCGGGGGAGGGCGGCTTCGCCCCCTCCCGGGCTATCCCCTAGGGGCGTTGCCTTCGAGCGACAGGCAGGCGTAACCGGTCGTGAATGGCGTCAAGCGTGCGCACTTTTGACCCTTTGGATGAGGGGTTGAGCGTATATGCTTGATGCTGTTGCGTTTTTGTGCGCCAGTGCGCACGAACAGGACCGCATGATCGGCGTAGACAGCAGGCACGGCAGTGACCTGGACCTTGGGGGTCGCCTTGAGAAATGAAAATCGCACCGCGGGCCGCCGCGTCTGGTTCCCGCGTTCGCGTGTTGCGGCCGCGGCCGTGCTCGCGCTGGGCTTGGTCGGCAACGCGGCCCACGCGCTCGGGCTCGGCAAGCTGTCGGTGCAGTCGGCGCTCGGCGAAACGCTAAGGGCCGAGATCGAGGTCACGAGCCTGTCGCCCGACGAAGCCGGTTCGCTCAAGGTCCGCGTTGCGCCGCCCGAGTCCTACCGTGCGAGCGGCGTCGAGTACAACGCGCTGCTGACCGGCACCGACATCCAGGTCGTCCAGCGCGAAGGCCGCACCTATCTGCACATGAGCAGCGACCGCGCGGTGCAGGAGCCCTTCGTCGACGTGATCCTCGAGCTCTCCTGGGCGAGCGGCCGTCTGGTGCGCGAGTACACGCTGCTGTTCGATCCGCCGACCGTGCCGCACCCGCAGCAGGTCGCGCCGCCCGCCGTCGCCGCGACGCCCGTGATCTCGGCGCCATCGCCGGCCCCGGCGGTCGCCCCGCCGCCGCCGGTCGCCGTGGCGGCCGCGCCGATCGCGCCGCCCGCGCCCGTGCGGGCGAAACCCGAAGCGCCCAGGCCCGAGGCTTCGGCGCCCGCGCCGAAGGTCGCGGCCGCCGCGCCTGCGCCGGTCGCACCGACGCCCGCGCTCAAGCCCGCCGCCGCGCCGACCCCGGCCAGCGAGGTCACGGTGCGCCCCGGCGATTCGCTGTCGCGCATCGCCTCGCGCGTGCAGCCGGCCGGCGTGTCGCTCGACCAGATGCTCGTCGGGCTGTACCGCAGCAACCCGGACGCGTTCATCGACAACAACATGAACCTGCTCAAGGCCGGCTCGGTCCTGCAGGTTCCCTCGTCCGACAGCCTGGGCGCGCTGTCGGCCGGCGAGGCGCGCCAGGTCATCCAGGCGCAGAGCGCCGACTTCAACGCCTACCGCGAGCGCCTCGCGGGCGCCGCGCCGACGCTCAAGACCGAGGGCAACGAGCGCCAGGCGCGCGGCAAGGTCGAGGCTGCCGTCGACGAGCACAAGTCCGCCGCCGCGGCGTCGCCCGACAAGCTCACGCTGTCGAAGGCCGCGAGCGCGACCGCCGAGGCCAAGGCCTCGAAGGCCACCGAGAAGAAGGACGCCGCGAACCGCGTCGCCGAGCTCACGCGCAACGTCGAGGAGCTCAAGCGCCTGTCGGCCGCGGCCCAGCCGCCGGCCGCCGCGCCGGCGCCGGTCGCCCCCGCGCCGGCTTCGACCCCGACCGTGCTCGCCCAGGCCCCGGCCGCGCTGACGCCGGCGAGCGTCGCGCCGGCGCCCAAGCCCGCCGCGAGCATGGCGCCGGCGACGCCCAAGCCGCAGCTGCCGCCGGCGCCGCCCGCGCGCCCCGAGCCCGGCCTGGTCGACAGCCTGCTCGCGAGCCCGGCCGTGCTCGGCGGCGGCGCCGCGGTGCTGCTCGCGCTCGGCGGCCTCGCGTTCATGCGCCTGCGCGGCGGCAAGGACAAGGCCAAGGCCGACACCGGCTTCCACGAAAGCCGCCTGCAGCCCGACTCCTTCTTCGGCCAGTCGGGCGGCCAGCGCGTCGATACGCGCGACGCGACCGGCGCGGCCTCGTCGATGAGCTATTCGCTGAGCCAGCTCGACGCGATCGGCGACGTCGACCCGGTCGCCGAGGCCGACGTCTACCTCGCCTACGGCCGCGACCTGCAGGCCGAGGAAATCCTCAAGGAAGCGCTGCGCGCGAACCCGACCCGGCTCGCGATCCGCCTCAAGCTGCTCGAGGTCTACGCCAAGCGCCGCGACACCAAGGGCTTCGAGCAGCTCGCGGTGCAGCTCTACGCCGAGACCCACGGCACGGGCGAGGACTGGGCGAAGGCCCAGGAGCTCGGCCGCCAGATCGACCCCGAGAACCCGCTCTACCAGCCCGGCGGCGCGCCCGCGGCGGACGAGGCGGGGCACGAGGTCCATGCCGAGCCGATGGACGCGAGCACGCTGCCCGCGACCGTCGTCGCCCAGCCGACCCAGTCGCAGGCGCCGACCGAGGCGATGGGCCTGCCGCCGGTCAGCGGCTTCGGCCTCGACCTCGACCTCGACACCGACACCGCAGCGAACGCGATGGCCGCGACCCAGGCGATGACGCCGTCGGCCGAGCGTGCGCCCATGGGCATGGACTTCGACGTGTCGGCGCCGGCCCATGCGGCGCCCGCGCCGCAGCACGCCGGCGGCGAACTACCCGACCTGCACCTCGACCTCGACGCGCCCGGCGCGCCGGCTGCCGCGCCGGTTCACGCCACGGCGCCGGCCCATGCGCCGGCGGCCGGGGCCGAGAACGCGCTCGACTTCGACCTCTCGTCGATCGACCTCGACCTGCCCGCGACGGGCGCGACGGGCGCGGCCGCCGGCCCCGAGCTCAGCGCTGAAGAGGCCGAGCCGCTGCACCGCCAGCTCGAGCTCGCCGACGAGTTCCGCCAGATCGGCGACACCGAGGGCGCCCGCGAGGTGCTCAACGAGGTCATCGAGAAGGCGTCGGGCGAGCTCAAGACGCGCGCTCAGCAGATGCTCAAAGAGCTGAGCTGAAGCCAGCGCCTGCCGCGTCCCCGATAATCGAAGCGCCCGGTGTTCCCGGGCGCTTTTTCTTTTCTGGGGAACAGGATCGACATGCGCGTCGCGCTCGGCATCGCCTACAAGGGCCAGGCCTACAAGGGCTGGCAGAGCCAGCCCGGCGGCGGCACCGTGCAGGACCGGCTCGAGGCCGCCCTCGCGCAGTTCGCTGCCACCCCGATCCGCACGATCTGCGCGGGCCGCACCGACACCGGCGTGCACGCGCTGAACCAGGTCGTGCACTTCGACGCCGCGGTCGAGCGCGAGCCGTTCTCGTGGATCCGCGGCACGAATCGCTACCTGCCGTCCGACATCGCCGTGCAATGGTGCGCGTTCCCGGGCGAGGCTTTTCACGCGCGCAACGCCGCGCGCGGCCGCCGTTACGCCTACCTGCTGCTCGAGTCGCCGGTGCGCCCGGCGATCGAGACCGGCTCGGCGGGCTGGGTGTTCCGCCCGCTCGACCGGGGTGCGATGGAGGCGGGCGCCGCGCTGCTCGTCGGCGAGCACGACTTCTCCTCGTTCCGCTCGAGCGAATGCCAGGCGCTGTCGCCGCTCAAGCAGCTGCGCGCGATCCGGATCTCGCGCCACGGCGCGTACTGGCGCTTCGAGTTCGACGCGTCGGCGTTTCTCCACCATATGGTGCGCAACCTGATGGGTTGTTTGATCGCGGTCGGCACCGGCGCAAGGCCGCCCGGCTGGATCGCCGAGGTGATCGCCGCGCGCAGCCGCGATGCCGCGGCGCCGACCTTCGCCCCCGACGGCCTGCACTTTCTCGGCCCCTATTACGATGCCGAGCTGAACCTGCCCGAGCGCACGCCCGCCTTCGACTGGCTGCCTGGATAATGGTGCCCCTCGCCCGGTCCTGCCGCGCTGGACGCGGGCAAGTCCGGTCGGTCCCCCGCGGGGACGCGATGGCGGGCGGCCGCGAGCCGCCCGCCATCGCCGGCGGGCCGGCTTGGGGCGGCCCGGCGCTCGGCCTGGAATACCACGGTGGGATGAATCAAGTGACCCGTACCCGCATCAAGATCTGCGGCCTCACGCGCGAGGCCGACGTCGACGCCGCCGTCGCGGCCGGGGCCGACGCGGTCGGCTTCGTGTTCTACGCGAAGAGCCCGCGCTTCGTTCCGGTCGAGCGCGCGGTCGAGCTTGCGCGCCGACTGCCGCCCTTCGTGACGCCGGTGGGCCTGTTCGTCAACGCGTCGGCGCACGAGGTCGGCCAGGCGCTACAAGCCCTGCCCAACCTGCTGCTGCAGTTCCACGGCGACGAGCGTCCGGCCGCTTGCAACTGGTTCGGCCGGCCCTATGTGCGCGCGGCGCGGATGGCGCCGGGCTTCGATTTGCTAGACTTCGCCCATCAGTTTTCTCAGGCCCAGGCCATCCTGCTCGACGCCCATGTCGAGGGGTATGGCGGCGGTGGAAAGGTCTTCGATTGGTCGCTCATTCCGCAAAACGTGCCCCGTCCGGTCGTTTTGTCTGGTGGGTTGCATGCCGCAAATGTGGCCGGGGCGATCGCGCGGGTACGGCCCTCGGCCGTTGACGTCAGCAGCGGCGTGGAGGGAGAGGCCAAAGGCCTCAAGGACCCACGCCTGATCGAAGCCTTCTGCGCGGCGGTACGCGCCGCCGACGCTGCATGCGAAAGCACCACCCCATGAATCCCTACGACCAGCCGGACGCCCGCGGGCATTTCGGCATCTACGGCGGCCGCTTCGTCGCCGAAACCCTGGTCCACGCGCTCGACGAGCTCGAGGCCACCTACGAGCATTGCCGCCGCGACCCCGAGTTCATCAAGGAATTCGAGCGCGAGCTCGCCCATTTCGTCGGCCGGCCAAGCCCCATCTACCACGCCGCGCGCCTGTCGCAGGAGCTCGGCGGCGCGCAGATCTACCTCAAGCGCGAGGACCTCAACCACACCGGCGCGCACAAGGTCAACAACACGATCGGCCAGGCCCTGCTCGCGAAACGCATGGGCAAGAAGCGCGTGATCGCCGAGACCGGCGCGGGCCAGCATGGCGTCGCCACGGCGACGATCTGCGCGCGCTTTGGTCTGGAATGCGTGGTCTATATGGGCAGCGAGGACGTCAAGCGCCAGTCGCCCAACGTCTACCGCATGAACCTGCTCGGCGCGCGCGTCGTGCCGGTCGAGAGCGGCAGCAAGACCCTCAAGGACGCGCTCAACGAGGCGATGCGCGACTGGGTCACGAACATCGAGTCGACCTTCTACATCATCGGCACCGTCGCCGGCCCGTCGCCTTACCCGCGCATGGTGCGCGACTTCCAGCGCGTGATCGGCGACGAATGCATCGCCCAGATGCCGCCGCTCGCGGGCCGCCAGCCCGACGCCGTGATCGCCTGCGTCGGCGGCGGCTCGAACGCCATCGGCATCTTCTACCCGTATATCGGGCACCGCGACGTGCGCCTGATCGGCGTCGAGGCGGCCGGGCAGGGCGTCGCGAGCGGCAAGCACGCGGCGACGCTGACGGCCGGCACGCCCGGCGTCCTGCACGGCAACCGCACCTATCTGCTGCAGGACGCCGACGGCCAGATCATCGAGACGCACTCGATCTCGGCGGGCCTCGACTACCCGGGCGTCGGCCCCGAGCACGCCTACCTGAAGGACATCGGCCGCGCCGAATACGTGGGCGTCACCGACGCCGAGGCGCTCGCGGCCTTCCACCGCCTGTGCCGCACCGAAGGCATCATCCCGGCGCTCGAGTCGAGCCACGCGGTCGCCCACGCGATGAAGCTCGCACCCACGCTGCCCAAGGACCAGATCCTGCTCGTGAACCTCTCGGGCCGCGGCGACAAGGACATCGGCACCGTCGCCGACCTGTCGGGCGCGAAGGTCTACGACCAGCCCTCGCAGGCCGGCCACGAGGTCAAGGGCCTGGTCGTGAAGGGAGGTGCGCAATGAGCCGCATCGAGGCCACCTTCGCCGCCTTGAAGCAGCAGGGCCGCAAGGCCCTGATTCCCTACGTGACGGCCGGCGACCCGTTCCCCGAGACCACGGTCGCGCTGATGCACGCCCTCGCCGACGCGGGCGCCGACGTGATCGAGCTCGGCATGCCGTTCTCGGACCCGATGGCCGACGGCCCGGTGATCCAGCAGGCCTCGGAGCGCGCGCTCGCGAAGGGCGTGACGCTGGCCCAGGTGCTCGCGTTCGTCGCCGCGTTCCGCGAGCGCAACCAGACGACGCCGGTCGTGCTGATGGGCTACGCGAACCCGGTCGAGCGCCACGGCGCGACGCGCTTCGTTGCCGACGCCACCAAGGCTGGCGTCGACGGCGTGCTGATCGTCGACTACCCGCCCGAGGAATGCGCGGCGTTCGCCGGCGCGCTCGACGCCGCGGGGCTCGCGCCGATCTTCCTGCTCGCGCCGACGAGCACCGAGGCGCGCATGGCCGAGGTCGGCAAACTGGCCCGCGGCTACGTCTACTACGTGTCGCTGAAGGGCGTGACCGGCGCCGGCCACCTCGACACGGCCGCCGTCGCCGCGATGCTGCCGCGCATCCGCGCCCATGTGAGCGTGCCGGTGGGCGTCGGCTTCGGCATCCGCGACGGCGCGACGGCGCGCGCCGTGGCCGAGCACGCGGACGCCGTCGTGATCGGTTCCAGGCTCGTCGAACTGCTGTCCCGCCAGGCCGGCGATAATGTCGCCCTGACCGGCGCCCAGTTCATCCGCGAGATCCGCGCGGAGCTGGACGCCTGATACGAATATAGAGGAGCCTCCATGAGCTGGCTTGAAAAACTGCTGCCGCCGAAGATCCAGACCCCCGAGGCCGGCGAACGCCGCACGGTCCCCGAGGGCCTGTGGATCAAGTGCCCGGCCTGCGAGACCGTGCTCTACAAGACCGATCTCGAGAGCAACGTCAACGTCTGCCCGAAGTGCAGCCACCACCACCGCATCGGCGCGCGCGCACGCCTCGACGCCTTCCTCGACGGCGAAGGCCGCTACGAGGTCGGCCAGGAGGTGCTGCCGGTCGACGCGCTGAAGTTCAAGGACAGCAAGAAGTACCCGGACCGCCTGAAGGAAGCGCTCGAGAGCACCGGCGAGACCGACGCGCTCGTCGTGCTCGGCGGCGCCGTCATGAGCGTGCCCGTCGTCGTCGCCTGCTTCGAGTTCGACTTCATGGGCGGCTCGATGGGCTCGGTCGTCGGCGAGCGCTTCGTGCGCGGCGTCGAGACCGCGCTCGAGCAGAAGACGCCGTTCATCTGCTTCACGGCGACCGGCGGCGCGCGCATGCAGGAAGGCCTGCTGTCGCTGATGCAGATGGCCAAGACCAACGCGGCGCTGACCAAGCTCGCGAAGGCGCGCCTGCCCTATATCAGCGTGCTGACCGACCCGACGATGGGCGGCGTGTCGGCGAGCTTCGCCTTCGTCGGCGACATCGTGATCGCCGAGCCCAAGGCGCTGATCGGCTTCGCGGGCCCGCGCGTGATCGAGAACACCGTGCGCGAAAAGCTCCCGCCGGGCTTCCAGCGTGCCGAGTTCCTCGTCGAGAAGGGCGCCGTCGACATGATCGTCGACCGCCGCCAGCTGCGCGAGACGATCGCGCGCCAGCTCGCCATGCTGCAGCGCCAGAGCGCCGACGCGGTGGCCTGAATCCGCCAATGCTTGAACACGACGGCCGGGCGATGCGCCTGGCCGTTTTCACTTGATGAACACCTTGACCGACTGGCTCGCCCATTGCGAGCGCCTCCACCCCAAGGAAATCGACATGACGCTCGCGCGCGTGAACGCGCTGCGCGAACGTCTGGGCCTCGCGTTCGAGGCGCCCGTGATCATGGTCGCGGGCACCAACGGCAAGGGCTCGACCTGCGCGATGCTGGAAGCAATTGCGCTGCAGGCGGGGTATCGCGTCGGTCTGTACATCAAGCCGCATCTGCTGCATTTCCAGGAACGCTGCCGCGTCGGCGGCGAACCCGTGGAGGCGGCCTCGCTGCTATCGCATTTCGAAGCCGTGGAAGCGGCGCGCGGCGACATCGCGCTGACCTATTTCGAATTCACCACACTGGCGATCCTGAGCCGCTTGGCGGCCGAGCCGCTGGATCTGGTGATCCTGGAAGTCGGTTTGGGCGGCCGCCTGGATGCCGTCAATGCCATCGATGCCGATTGCAGCGTCATCACCAGCGTTGACCTCGATCACACGGAGTACCTGGGGCCGGACCGCGAATCGGTCGGGCGCGAGAAGGCCCACATCATGCGTGCCGGCCGGCCGGTGGTCGTCAGCGACCCGGTGCCGCCGACGTCGATCGCCGTTTATGCGGCCGAGATTGGCGCCGACCTGCGCCAACTGGGCCGCGACTTCAGCTACAACGGCGACCGCCAGCAGTGGCAGTGGGTGGGCCGCGCGCGCCGTTTCAGCGGGCTGGCCTATCCGGCGCTGCGCGGCGTCAACCAGTTGCTCAATGCCGCAGGCGTGCTGGCCGTGTTCGAGGCCCTGTATGAACGTCTGCCCATCAGCGCGCAGGCCGTGCGTACGGGCCTGGCCCTGGTGGAGTTGCCGGGCCGCTTCCAGGTGGTGCCGGGCCAGCCGGCGCTGGTGCTGGACGTGGCACACAATCCGCATGCGGTGGCGGCCTTGGCGCAAAACTTGGACCAGATGGGATTTTTCCCGCGCACGCATGCCGTGTTCGGTGCCATGGCCGACAAGGACGTGGCCCAGATCCTGGAACGCATGGCACCGCTGGTCGACGCCTGGCATTTCACGGACTTGCCGGTCGCGCGGGCGTCCACGGCGGTCGCTTTGGCGCAGCAGTTTGAGGCCATGCGCGCCCAGGGCCGCCTGAAATGTCCGGCCCAGGTGCTCGTCGCGCAGCATGCCGACCCGCTGGATGCGCTGACCGCAGCGGCTGCGCAGGCCGAGGCGGCTGATAGAATCGTGGTCTTTGGTTCCTTCTATACCGTGAGTGGCGTTATCCGCAAGGGCGTGCCGCGCCTGGTGGCGGGCAGGGAGGCTTCGGCGCAGGGCACGACGCAGGGCTCTGGGCCGGGGATTCTGTCGCCTGAGCGGGGACATTGAGCAGCTTCTTCGCTCGCTGTTTCACGAACCAATCTTTCAATTTCGACTGCATCAACACAGGCACTGCGGGGCGTATCGCGACATGGGTTTGCTGTCCTTTTTCAAGCGGGGTACCGAAACATCAGCGGCCAAGCCGGTTTCGGCAGGGGTGGATGATGTACAGCAGCTTCGCTTGAGAGCCCGGCGCCGCCTGATGGGTGCTGCGGTGCTGGTGATTCTCGGCGTGATCGGCTTTCCGCTGGTGTTTGAAACCCAGCCGCGTCCGATTCCGGTCGATCTGCCGGTCGAGATCCCTCGCAAGGAAGGCGCGGCGCCTTTGACGGTTCCTACGGCCCCGGAAACGCCGGCGGCTGTTGTTGCACCAACGGTCGCGCCGGTCGCTGCTTCGGTTGTTGCCGCATCACAGAGCGCCGGCGCCGAACCCAAGTCCACGCAAGGCCAAGGCATCATCACCGAAGACCGCGATGGCAATCCTGTGCCGGCTTCGCCTGCACGGACCGCGGCCGACGCCAATGCCACGAATGCCCCGCGCAAGAAGGCTGATACGGTTGTCGCCGCGAGCAAGCCGGCGCCCGCCGCGTCCAAGCTCGCGCAAAAGGTATCGGACAAGGCAACAGACAAGGCCTCAGAAAAATCCACCGCCAAGGCCAGTCCCAACGCGGCCGAGTCCGCTCGCGTGCAGGCCATGCTCGAAGGCAAGCCGGCAGCCCAGTCGGCTGCAGCGAATGGACGCGTCATCGTGCAGGTGGGCGCTTTTGCCGAGAACAAGTCGGCGCAGGAGGTGCGGGTCAAGATTGAACATCTGGGCCTCAAGACCTATACCCAGGCCGTCGAGACCGCGGACGGGCGGCGCATACGCGTGCGGGTCGGACCCTTCGCCAGCCGTGATGAAGCCGACAAGGCGGCCACCAAGCTGCGCGCGGCCGGCCTGACGGCGGCTGTTCTGACGCTTTGAAGCGCTGGGCGTAATGGCTTGGGTCGATCTCTCCCTGCTGTTGATCTTGCTGCTGTCCTTGTTGCTGGGGCTGTGGCGTGGCCTGTTGTACGAGTTGCTCTCGCTGGCGGGCTGGCTGGTGGCCTGGCTGGGGGCGCGTTTTGTCGCGCCTTACGTGCAGACCTGGCTGCCGGCCGACAAGCTAGGGCCTGCGCTGCTGCATGCCCTGGCGCTGGTGCTTTCATTCTTGTTGATCTTGCTGCTGTGGGGCATCTCTGCCAAGCTTTTGCGGGCGCTGCTGCGTGTCTCTCCCTTGAGCGTGCTGGACCGGGTGGGTGGGATCGTGTTCGGCGCGCTGCGCGGCGTGTTGCTGGGCCTGCTTTTGGTGCTGGTGCTTGGCATGACGCCGCTCGCCGAGTCTTCGGCCTGGACGCAGTCCGCGTTGGTGCCCGATCTGCAATGGGTCTTGCAGGGCCTGAGGCCTTGGATGCCTGCGGAAGTGGTGAAATTCATTCCGGCCTGATCGTCACAAGCGGTCAAGCCTTCGTTGTAAAAATCGTCTCGTCAAGACAAGGATTCAGGCATGTGTGGCATCGTTGGAGTGATTTCCCAGGCGCCGGTCAATCAGCTCATTTATGACGCCTTGCTGCTGCTGCAACATCGCGGCCAGGATGCGGCCGGCATCGTGACCATGCAAGGCAACAAGTGCTTCATGCACAAGGCGCGCGGCATGGTACGCGACGTGTTCCGCACCCGCAACATGCGGGCCTTGCCGGGCAATGTGGGCCTGGGCCAGGTGCGCTATCCCACGGCGGGCAATGCCTACAGCGAGGAGGAGGCGCAGCCCTTCTACGTCAATGCGCCGTTCGGCATCGTGCTGGTGCACAACGGCAACCTGACGAATGCGATCGCCCTCAAGCACGAGCTGTTCGAGATCGACCGACGCCATATCAACACCGAGAGCGACTCCGAGGTCCTGCTCAACGTGCTGGCACATGAACTTGAACAGCAGGTGCGCAACCTGCCCTTGACGCCTGAGGCTGTGTTCAGCGCCGTGCGCAACGTCCACAGGCGCATCAAGGGGTCCTATGCGGTGATCTCGCTGATTGCGGGCCACGGGCTGCTGGCCTTCCGCGACCCCTATGGCATCCGGCCGCTGTGCTTCGGCCGAAATGGCGAGGGCGAGTACATGGTCGCCAGCGAAAGCGTGGCGCTGGAGGGTACTGGCTACCAGTTCGTGCGCGACGTGGCGCCCGGCGAGGCCGTGTTCGTCGACACCCAGGGCCGGCTGCACACGCTGCAATGCGCCGAGAACCCGCAGCTCCATCCCTGCATGTTCGAGTTCGTCTACCTGGCCCGACCCGATTCGGTGCTGGACGGCATCTCGGTCTACCAGGCGCGCCTGAACATGGGCGAGACCCTGGCGCAGCGGCTCATCTCCACCATGCCGCCCAGCGACATCGACGTGGTGATCCCGATTCCCGAGTCCAGCCGTCCCTCGGCCATGCAACTGGCCCACAAGATTGGCAAGCCTTACCGCGAAGGCTTCGTGAAGAACCGCTATGTGGGCCGGACTTTCATCATGCCGGGGCAGGGCGTGCGCAAGAAGTCGGTGCGCCAAAAGCTCAATGCCATCGGCCTGGAGTTCAAGAACCGCAACGTGCTGCTGGTGGACGATTCCATCGTGCGCGGCACCACGTCCAAGGAAATCGTGCAGATGGCGCGCGAAGCCGGGGCGCGCAAGGTCTACATGGCGTCGGCCGCGCCGCCGGTGCGCTTCCCCAATGTCTACGGCATCGACATGCCGACCAAGGAAGAGCTGGTCGCGCACAACCGCAGCATCGAGGAGATTCGCCAGTTCATCGGCGCCGACGCGCTGATCTACCAGGACGTCGACGCGATGAAGCGCGTGGTCGCGGCCTTGCGTCCCGGCCTGGCCGGCTTCGAAGCCTCGTGTTTCGACGGCCACTACATCACCGGCGACGTCAGCGTGGAAGATTTCGCCAGCATAAAAGCGCAGCGCAGTGCCCAAGGCGACGAGGAAGACGGCCCCGCGCGCACGCGCCTGGCCTTGCAAGGTGGACAGGAGCAATGAATTGAGTGGCTCCAGAGATTCATTGCCCGAGGGTCTGCGCCCCGAGACGCTGGCGATACGCACGGCGCTGCCGCCCAGCCAGTATGGCGAGAATTCAGAGGCCCTGTTCCTGACCAGCGGCTACGTACAGCCGGACTCGGAAACCTCGGCGCGCCGCTTTGCGGCCTCTGAAGACTTCACCTATTCGCGCACCAGCAATCCCACGGTGCGCAGCCTGGAGGCGCGCCTGGCGGCCATGGAGGGCACGGAAGGCTGCATCGCCACCAGCACTGGCATGGGCGCGATCCTGCTGCTCATCATGGGCGTGCTCAAGGCCGGCGACCATGTGATCTGCTCGCGCTCGGTGTTCGGGTCGACGATCAACCTCTTCGCCAAGGAGTTCGGCAAATTCGGCGTCGAGACCACGTTTGTCTCGCAGACCGACCTGGATGAATGGCGTGCTGCGGTCAAGCCCGCGACCAGGCTGCTGTTTGCCGAAACGCCGACCAACCCGCTCACCGAGATTTGCGACATCCGCGCGCTGGCCGATCTGGCGCACGCGGCCGGCGCCTTGCTGGTGGTCGACAACAGCTTTTGCTCGCCCGCCCTGCAACAACCGGCGAGCCTGGGCGCCGACCTGGTCATGCACTCCGGCACCAAATACCTGGACGGGCAGGGCCGTGTGATGGCCGGCGCCCTGTGCGGCCCCAACAGCCTGATCAAGGACGTCTTTGCGCCGGTGATCCGCACTGCCGGCATGACCCTGTCGCCCTTCAATGCCTGGGTCGTACTCAAGGGCCTGGAGACGCTGGGACTGCGCATGAAAGCCCACAGCGAGAACGCGTTGGCGGTGGCGCGCTGGCTGGAGGCCCGGTCCGAGGTGGCGCGGGTCTACTATCCGGGTCTTGCTTCGCATCCGCAGCATGAGTTGGCCATGCGCCAGCAACTCGGCGGGCAGGGCGGTGCGGTGGTGGCGTTCGAACTGCACGGCCAGCATGGCGACACCAGTCCCGAAGCTGCGCGCGCCGCGGCCTTCCACGTGATCGATAGCACGCGCGTGCTGAGCGTGGCGACGAACCTGGGCGACACCAAGTCCATCATCACCCATCCCGCGACCACCTCGCACGGACGTCTGAGCGAAGCGCAGCGACAGGCCGCCGGCATCAGCCAGGGCCTGGTCCGGCTGGCCGTCGGCCTGGAGCATGTGGATGACATCACCGACGATCTGTTGCGCGGCCTTTCCACTTTGAATACTTTGAAATGAGCTCCATCTCGACCCCCGTGCGCACCCGCATTGCGCCTTCTCCGACCGGCTTCCTGCATCTGGGCACTGCTCGCACGGCGCTGTATTCATGGGCCTATGCACGCCACTTCGGCGGCGAATTCGTACTGCGCATCGAAGACACCGACGTCGCACGTTCGACGCAAGATTCGGTCGAACAGATCCTGCAATCGATGCGCTGGCTGGGGCTGGATGCCGACGAGGGCCCGATCTACCAGATGGAGCGCCTGGAGCGTTACCAAGTCGTCGTTGCGCAACTGATCCGCGAGGGCAAGGCCTACCACTGCTATGCCACGCCCGAAGAGCTCGATGCCATGCGCGAGGCGCAACGTGCGCGCGGCGAGAAGACCGGCTATGACGGA
The DNA here is from genome assembly GCA_019232985.1 of Roseateles sp. The sequence continues at coordinate 80,568 of JAFAMW010000048.1, forward strand.
CGCTGGCGCCCCGAGCCCGGCAAGGTGTTGCCGGCGGTGCCAGAAGGCGTCAAGCCGGTGGTGCGCTTCAGGAATCCGCTCGACGGGGAGGTGACCTGGAACGATCTGGTCAAGGGACCGATCACCATCAACAACCGCGAGATCGACGACCTCATCATCATGCGGACCGACGGCGTGCCGACCTACAACTTCGCCGTGGTGGTCGATGACTGGGACATGCGCATCTCCCACGTGTTCCGTGGCGACGAGCATGTCAACAACACGCCCTGGCAGATCAATATCTTCAACGCGCTGGGCGCGCCGCTGCCGCAGTTCGGCCATGTGCCGGTGATCCTGGGCGACGACGGCCTCAAGTTGTCCAAGCGCCGCGGTGCAGTCAGCGTCACGGCCTATGAAGACGGCGGCTACCTGCCCGAGGCCATGCTGAACTACCTGGCACGCCTGGGCTGGAGCCATGGCGACGAGGAGCTGTTCACGCGCGAGCAACTGGTGTCGTGGTTCGACGGCACGCACCTGTCCAAGAGCCCGGCGCAATGGGATGCCGCCAAGCTCGAATGGGTCAACGGTCAATACATGAAGCAGGCCGACGACGCCAGACTGGCTGGCCTGGTGGCCGCACAGTTGGGGAAGCGCGGCTTGAGTGTGTCTTCGCGAGACAAGCTGCAAGCCATGTGCGCTCTGTTCAAGGACCGTTGCGCGACCACCGTGGTGCTGGCCGATTGGCTCGCCATTTTCGTGGCTGATGTCGCGCCATTGGCGGAAGATCTCACCACCCATGTGACGGAGGCCGTCAAGCCAGCCCTTGCTGCCTTGGCCGACAAGTTCGCTGGCATCGACTGGAACAAGACCGCGATCCAGGCGGCCATCAAGGAAACCATCGCCGCGCATGGACTGAAGATGCCGCAATTGGCCATTCCCGCGCGCGTGCTGGTGTGCGGCCGTGCGCAGACACCGTCGGTCGACGCGGTGTTGGAGTTGTTCGATAAAGAAATTGTCATCAAACGCTTGCGGAGCGCTTGAAATTCAGTCTATAATCTTTTTCTCGCTTGAACAGCGCGACTCAAATGAGGTGTAGCTTTCCCAGAAGTTGGTGGGGTTGCATTTGAATGGGGGTATAGCTCAGCTGGGAGAGCGCTTGCATGGCATGCAAGAGGTCAGCGGTTCGATCCCGCTTACCTCCACCAAAATTGGGTAGATACTGCGGTAGATATTCATTTTTTGTGGCGCGCAGTTCAAGGAAGAAGGTTTAGTCCCCTTCGTCTAGAGGCCTAGGACACGACCCTTTCACGGTTGTAACAGGGGTTCGAATCCCCTAGGGGACGCCAAGTTTGACAAGGCTTGATGATTCACTTGATAAAAATTCAAGCGAATCAAAAATCTTGTTAAATACTGAAGTAGAATACTAATTCAGTATTAGGAGTGGTAGTTCAGTTGGTTAGAATACCGGCCTGTCACGCCGGGGGTCGCGGGTTCGAGTCCCGTCCACTCCGCCAACAATTTGTAATTGCTTTGAACAGTGCTGTTCTCGCAATGCGCAGGCATTTCGGGGGTATAGCTCAGCTGGGAGAGCGCTTGCATGGCATGCAAGAGGTCAGCGGTTCGATCCCGCTTACCTCCACCAAAATAACAGGTTTGCTTGTGTTTTGGGGTGCATTGTTCAAGGAAGAAGGTTCAGTCCCCTTCGTCTAGAGGCCTAGGACACGACCCTTTCACGGTTGTAACAGGGGTTCGAATCCCCTAGGGGACGCCAAGTTTTAAAAAACTTGATTGATATCGAAAGTAACCATATCTCGATATTTGGAGTGGTAGTTCAGTTGGTTAGAATACCGGCCTGTCACGCCGGGGGTCGCGGGTTCGAGTCCCGTCCACTCCGCCAACTTCTCGAAACCCTGTTTGCGCAAGCAAGCAGGGTTTTTTTCTGTCCGCGTGTCATTTCCATTCCTTCGTGAATTGACAGAAGGTCCCGCTGCAAATCTAATCAACTCGGTACAGTTCCAATGCCGTGCCCGGAGGTCAGCGACATGTTCAAACCGAAGATCGCCATTCATGTGGGAATCATGGCAAGCATGTGCTTGAGTCCACAGGCCTGGGCCGATCCGAACGATATCGTATTGACCAACTACACTGAAAACGGGCTGCGTCAGGTCGATTTCCGCTTGGGTTCGTATCACCAAAACGGCCAGCCCAGCCAGGATGCCTTGATTCTTGGCTTGGGATACGGCATCAGTGACTCGTGGTTCTCCGAGTTTTATCTTGGCTACTCCAAGTCCGGCGGCGACGCCGTCAACTTCGATTCGGCCGCCATTGCCAATACATTCCTGATCACCGGCGAGAACTCGCCGCTGGAGCTGGGTCTTTATACCGAGGTGGAGTACGAACGGGACCGCTCGCAAGGTGACCTGCTTATGTTTGGTCCGCTGATGGAGTTCGAGGCGGGTCTGACCAAGGTCAATTTGAACTTTCTGTTCTCGCGAAATTATCTGGCGGACTTTTCCAATCCGATGCAGTTGGGATACCAGTGGCAGGTCCGTCGGCATATTCCGGGACCGGTCGATCTGGGCTTGCAGGGATTCGGCCAGTTCGGTCAATGGGATAAATTCGCGCCGCTCAATCAGCAGTCACATCGCCTGGGTCCGGCCGTTTTCGGAAAATTCGACGTGGGCGAAAAGAATGTGCTCAGCTATAACGCCGCTGTTCTGTTCGATGCCTTCACGGGCGTGCATGCAACCACCTTCAAATTTCAGGCGGTCCTGAGTTTCTAGCACGCATGTTTTCAGGCGGTCAAGACGGGCGGGTTCCAAGCGGCCAGCCATGGCTCCAGTTGCGGCACCGGTATCGGGCGGCTCATGAAATAGCCTTGCCCCTGGTCGCAGCCCATTCGAGCTAGCAACGCCCAAGCCTTTTCCGTCTCGACGCCTTCGGCAACGACGCGCAGCCCGAGATTGTGTGCAAGATCAATGGTTGACCGAACAATCTTGGCATCGCTGGCGTCGCTTTCCATCTTGAGTACGAAGGACTTGTCGATCTTGAGTTCGTCAACGGGCAGGCTCTTCAAATAGGCCAGTGAGGAATAGCCGGTACCGAAGTCATCGATCGACAACTCAACGCCCGTCGCGTGGAGCCGTTCCAAGGTCGCCAGCGCGCGGACAGGATCGTCCATGATGGAACTCTCCGTGATCTCAAGACAAAACGACCCTGCGCTGACGCCGTGCTTCTCCATCAGGGCGAGAAACAGGTCGGGCAAATGCTGGTCCAACAAATCGCGTGTCGACAGATTGACGGAGATCTTTGCGGAGATGCCTTTGTCGCTCAACGCCTTGCTGACCTTTGTAGATTGCTCCAATACCCATCGGGTCAGCGGACGAATGAAGCCGGTCTTCTCTGAAAAGGGAATGAACTGGTCTGGAAATACCAAACCCCGGGTTGGATGCTGCCAACGAACCAGCGCCTCGAATCCGACGAATTCACCGGTCTTGAGCGACAGCTTGGGCTGCGCATACATCTTGAATTCGCCGCGTTCCAGGCCGCGCCGCATTTCGCTCAGCAGCGACAAATTCTGCTCGCTGCCTTTGTCCTGGGCCGGGTCATACACGACCGCTTCATTGCCACCCCGCTTGGCCACGTACATGGCCTCCTCCGCATGGCTCATCAAGGACCGTGCATCGGTGCCATGAAATGGGTAGCCGGCAATCCCGATGCCAGCGCCGATGTCGACACTTTGTTCTTCAAGCGTCATCGGCACTTCGAGTGCCATCAATATCCGCCTGGCCATTTCGAGCGCCTCGTCCTCGCTCGTGTCGAGCATCAAGACTGCAAATTCGTCGCCGCCCAGGCGGGCCACGACAAATTGATGAATTACCGTATCCACCAGTCTTTGCGCAACCAGGCGCAGCAAATGATCGCCGAAACTGTGGCCGAGTATGTCGTTGACATTCTTGAACCGGTTCAAATCCATCATCAGGATGAAACAGGTTCTGGTCTTGCCCGCACTTTGCTGAATTGCATTTTGAAGCAGTTGCGCAAACCGGGCGCGATTGGGCAGGTCGGTCAGGGGGTCCGAGTAGGCCAGGTGTCGGATTTCCTGCTCATGCCTGGCAATGCCGCCGCGCATGGATTCAAAGGCCACGGACAGCTTGCGGATCTCGTCGTGGCCTTTGATTTCGACCGGGCTTTGAAAATCGCCATCGCCGAGCCGTTTGGCCACTGCGGTCAAGTCGCGCAAGGGGCTGGCGATGCGCCGGGCAGCGAAAAAGCTGAACATCGATGCGATGACGGTGACGACAGCGGTGATCACGATCAGCCGCAGCTGCAACTGCCTGTAGGGGGCGATGGCCTCGTCGATGGAGCGCTGTAGTACAACGATCGCCCGCTGGCTGTCACCACCGTCCGCCAGCGCCAGGACGCGCGTGCTGTACTCGCCGCGACTCAATTGGAGCGATTGCAACTCAAGCGGCCGGGCATCTTCAGCCTTCCCGTTGATTTTCTCGCCGCCCATCGTCAGCTGATCCGCGAGCTTTTGCGCGTCTTCTGCGTCCAGTGTCGACCCATCGACAGCCCAGCGATTTCCCTCCATGCTGACCAGAAACGACACGTCCAGCATCGACAGTTCGCGCATCTCGGCAGCCAGTTGCTTGTCGAGCGCAAAAGCCATTGCCACATAGCCGATCGTGATGGGCGCGCGCACCGGCACGACGACGATTTGATAGGGGTGGCCGGAGAACAGCGTCACGCCGGCCGTGCCGTCATCGCGCTCCGCAGCGTCCTGCAAGTTCAGGATGGACTGCTCCAGGCTGCCGGGGGCTTGTTTGGTGGTGCTCGCCACGATCTGGCCGTCCAGCGCGATATACAGGGCCAGCGACGCGCCAATTCGTTCCTGCGTGTTGACCAGAACCGCTTCAATCGTTTCGCGATCATGGGAGGCAATGGCTTGCCGAAATCCATAGTCCTTGGCAACAGTGCGCGCGTTGCCGGTATAGCTCTGGGTTTTTTCCTCCAACAGTCGACGGAACAGTGGGACACCCAATTCCAATTGGTCGCGCACGGCCGCCTGCTCGTTGGTCGTGATGCCGTTGCGGATCACAAAGAATGCCACGCCCTGTCCCGCCAGGATCAGGGCTAGGAACAGGGTGACGATTCGGCTTTCCAGGGTTCCGAAAGAGGGCATGGTCAAAATGCTTGTCTAGTGTCCTGGCAAGGGCGGGGGTAGGGTCCGGACCACGTCCAATGAAAAACTGGCCGTCGACTCGGCGTCCTGCATCACCAGGGGTTGGCTGAGCGTCTGCTTGCGGGACGGTAATCCGTAGTACCAGGTTTTCAATTCGTACTTGCCGTTGGGGAGGCCTTCCAATCTGACCGTGCCCTGCGCGTCGGTCTTCCCGAAATACGGGGTATCGACGACCTGGACGTAGGCAATCATTTTGTCGTGGATATTGCAGCCCAATACAACCGTCCCCACCTTGTCGAACAACTGCGGCGGCGCCGACTTGCCCGAATACAGCGGCAAGTCGAAGGTTTTGGCCGGTGAGAAGGAATAGACGTGGTGCTTGAACGGATCGTTGTTGGGAAAGCTGATTTCAGTGCCGACCCGAACCACGGTGACCAGGGGAATGAACGTGCGCTTCAATTGCGCGATTTCCGCCGTATGAGCCGTTTTTTGCGAGGTCGCGCCGGCCAAAGGTTCCGCGAAAACGACTGCGTCTTCGACCGGCGCACCCTTGGCGTCGTGGACTTGCACCGTCAGATCAGCGCAGAGCGCTTGCATTGGAAAGCCGGCAAGAACCGCTCCCACGGACGCCAGACCGACGGCAATTCGACAGCCTCGGCAGCATCTTCTTATTCGATTCATGTACCCGGCTCCTGCTCGTGAAGGTCCTGCAAATTCGCTGAATTGAATGGCTACAGTTTGTAGAGCGCCTTGCGCTCGGGCGTGAAGTGCCACCAAGGCCTGGGTGGCCCGCCTGACATGAAATCGACGACAGCCATCAAAGTATCAAGCACGCAAGGGTCGTGGCGTTGCCCGGTCGCCGTGCAGAGTTGCTGGTAGAGCGAAAACGCGTCGCGCCCGCGCAAGTCTTGTGGCTTGTGAATGCCAAGAAGCCGAAGATCTTCAGCACAGGCTTTTCCCACGTTTGGAATCTGTTCAAGCTGCTCGCATTCCTGACAATGGGACGCCTTCTTCATGGTGCCTTTTGGTCAATTGAATTTGTCAGGGAAACATCTCAGGAAAACATCTGACCTCGGATCAAGCCCACGGCCAGGCCTTCGACTGCAAAGCTTTCGTCGCCTTCCTGCACTTGGATGGGTTCGAAATCCGGGTTTTCGGGCAGCAATTCAATGCCCTGCCTGTTGCGCCGAAAACGCTTGACCGTGACTTCATCGCCCAGCCTTGCGACGACGATTTGACCGTTCCTGGCATCGCAGGTCTTTTGCACGGCCAAGAGGTCGCCGTCCATGATGCCGATATCTTTCATGCTCATGCCGCGGACGCGCAGCAAAAAGTCCGGGCGGTGTGAAAACATGCTCGCCTCGACGTTATAGTTTTGCTCGATGTGCTCCTGCGCGAGGATGGGCGAGCCGGCCGCCACACGGCCCACCAAGGGCAGACTGAGCTGCGCCAGGCCGGGAATGGGCAAGGAGAATTGTTGGGACCTGGATTCGCGCGATTCGTTCAGTGCACGTAAAGCCTCCGAACGCAGCCGGATGCCGCGCGAAGTGCCGCCCAGCAGTTCGATCACGCCCTTGCGGGCCAGCGCCTGCAGATGTTCCTCAGCTGCATTGGCCGAACGGAAACCCAATTCGTGCGCAATTTCGGCGCGAGTGGGTGGGGAGCCGGTGTTTTCAATGCTGGTGCGAACCAGGTCGAAAATCTGCTGCTGTCGTGCGGTGAGTTTGGGTTGATCGTTCACGGTCGCCTTGAGAGTTTTCCGAATACTGTATTTTCATCCAGGTGTGCAAAAAATGCAAAGCATGGCTTCGAATGTGATCGTGATTCTCGGCACCGGCGGCACCATTGCCGGCCAGGCGGCGAGCGCCACGGACAATGTCGGCTACAAGGCGGGGCAGTTGTCGGTCGCGAGCCTGGTGGCCGCCATTCCCGCGCTGGCCGGCCTGCCCTTGGAGACCGAGCAGGTCGCGCAGCTGGACAGCAAGGACATGGATTTCGCCACCTGGCAGCGCCTCGCGGCGGCGGTGGACCGGCATCTGGCCCGCCCTGAGGTGGGCGCGGTGATCATCACGCACGGCACGGACACGCTGGAGGAGACCGCCTATTTCCTGCAGCGCGTGCTGGCACCGCGCAAGCCGGTCGTCATGACCGCGGCGATGCGGCCGGCCACGGCCTTGCAGGCGGACGGGCCTCAGAACCTGCTGGACGCTGTGGCCGTGGCCGCGTGCCCGGAGGCGACAGGGGTGTCCGTGGTGCTGGCCGGGCAGGTGCACGGCGCGGACCAGGTCCAGAAGGCACACAGTTATCGCATCGACGGCTTTTGCTCGCGCGACGAGGCCGTCGTGGCCTGGGTGGAGGAGGGGCGGGTGCGCACGGTCGGCGCGTGGCCCCACAGTGGCGAAGCACTGGGCTTGAACCGCATTGCGCGTGCCGCCGGGGCCTGGCCCAAGGTGCAGATCCTGCTCAACCATGCCAGCGCCGACGGCAGCCTGGTGCAGGCCATGCAGGCCGTGGGGACGGCAGGCATCGTCGTGGCCGGTACCGGCAATGGCACCCTGTCTCAAGGCCTGGAGCAGGCCCTGCTGGATGCGCAGGCCCAAGGCGTGAAGGTGCTGCGCAGCACGCGGTGCCAGGCTGGGCCGGTGTTGGACAACGGCACAGGCCTGGCCAGTGCTGGATCGCTGTCGCCGGTCAAGGCCCGGGTCGAGATGATCCTGCAGCTGCTGGCCTGAGCCCGGAAGAATCCTTCAGGCCGCTGCGGTCAGGGCGTCGACCTCGGCGCTCAGTTCCAGCCAGCGTAGTTCCGCCGCTTCCAGTTCTTCGCCAATGGCCTTCAGGCGCTTGCCCAGTTCGGCAAATTGGGCTGGCGTGGTTGATGGGTTGGCCAAGGCGTTTTCCACGGCCGTGCGTTCGTCCGCCAGCTTGTTGAGCTTGACGTCGATGGCGTCCATTTCCTTGCGCAAGGGCCGGGTCTGCTCGGCCAGACGCTGGCGGGCCTGGCCGCTGGCCTTGCGGTCCTCGCGGGAGTTCGCGGGCGTCGACGGCGGGGGGAGCACCGGTGCTGCGACGGGCGCAGGCGCTACGGCAGCGGCCTTGATCGCGTCCTTTGCGGCGTCCTTGGCCGCTTTGGCAGCTTCCTTGGCGGTGTCGAGCAGCCATTGCTGGTAGTCGTCCAAGTCGCCATCGAAGGGGCCGACCTGGCCCTTGGCGACCAGCCAGAATTCGTCGCAGACCTCGCGCAGCAGCGCGCGGTCGTGGCTGACCAGCATCACCGTGCCCTCGAACTCATTGAGCGCCATCGACAGCGCCTCGCGCGTGTTCAGGTCCAGGTGGTTGGTCGGTTCGTCGAGCAGCAGCAGGTTGGGGCGCTGCCATACCAGCATGGCCAGGACCAGGCGCGCCTTTTCGCCGCCCGAGAGGCTGCCAACCTGCTGGTTGACCATCTCGCCGACGAAGCGGAACTGGCCCAGGAAGTCCCGCAGCTCCTGCTCGCGGGCGCTGGGGCTGACCTCCTTGGCCAGCCGCACCATATGGCTGAGCGGACCTTCGTCGAGCCGCAGCACGTCGAGTTCCTGCTGCGCGAAATAACCGATCGACAGGCCCTTTCCCTCGGTGATCTTGCCGCCCAGGGCCGGCATCATGCGGGCGACGGTCTTGACCAGGGTCGACTTGCCCTGGCCGTTGGCGCCCAGGATACCGATGCGCTGGCCGGCCAGCACCGAGCGGTTGATGCCGTGCACGATGATCTTGTCTTCGAAGTGATCGGTTTCGACGGGCACCCGGTAACCGCAGGCGACCTCGTCGAACATCAGCATGGGGTTGGGCAGGCTGACGGGCTCGCGGAATTCGAACGCGAAATCGGCGGAAGCCAGCACCGGCGCCAGGCGCTCCATGCGCTCCAGCGCCTTCACGCGGCTTTGCGCCTGCTTGGCCTTGCTGGCCTTGGCCTTGAAGCGCGTGATGAACTTCTGCAGATGCGCGATGCGGTCCTGCTGCTTCTCGAAGGCGGCCTGCTGCAGCACCATGCGCTCGGCGCGCATGGCTTCGAACGCCGTGTAGTTGCCGCCATAGCGCACCAGCTTGGCCTCGTCCAGGTGCAGGGTGACGCGCGTGATGGCGTCCAGGAATTCGCGGTCGTGGCTGATGACGAGCAGGGTGCCCTCGTAGCGCTTCAGCCAGGCTTCCAGCCACACCAGGGCGTCGAGGTCCAGGTGGTTGGTGGGCTCGTCGAGCAGCATCAGGTCGGCCGGGCACATCAGCGCGCGCGCCAGTTGCAATCGCATGCGCCAGCCGCCGGAGAAGCTGTTGACCGGCGCATCGAGTTGGACGAGCGTGAAGCCCAGGCCCATCAGCAGCGCCTGCGCGCGCGACCGGGCATCCAGGCTGCCGGCATCCATCAGCATGCCGTGCGCTTCAGCCATCGCGTGGCCGTCTTCGGCCGCTTCGGCTGCGTCCAGCGCGCGCTGGGCCTCCATCAGGCGGGTGTCGCCTTCGAGCACGAAATCTGTGGCCGGCAGCTCCGTTTCCGGCATGTTCTGCGCGACCTCGGCCATGCGCCATTGGCGTGGGATGTCGACCTCACCCTTGTCGCTGTGCAAGCGATGGGTCAGCATCGCAAACAGGCTGGACTTGCCGGCGCCGTTGCGGCCCACCAGGCCGATCTTCTCGCCCGGCTGCAGCGTGACGCTGGCGTCGTCCAGTATGACCTTGGTGCCGCGGCGCAGCGTGATATTGCGCAGCGTGATCATGCTGACGCCCTCAGGGCTTGCAGCGCTTCACGGGTCACCAACAACACTTGATCCTCTCCGGCCGATGTTTCCATCCAGGCCACTTCCAATTGCGGGAATGCCGTTTCAAAAAATGCACGCTCGTTGCCGATCTCCAGCACCAGCACGCCGTGTTCGTTCAGGCAGTCCGGTGCCTGGGCCAGCAACTGGCGCACGAAGTCCATGCCGTCGGCGCCGCCGGCCAGCGCGAGCTCGGGCTCGGCACGGTATTCAGCCGGCAGGGCGGCCATGGAACGGCTATTGACGTAGGGTGGGTTGCACAGGATCAGGTCGTAGCCGCCGCCTTGCGCCGCGCCGCGGGCAGGGGCCAGGCCGTCGCCTTGCAGCAGCGTGATGCGATCGGCCAGGCCGTGCTTGGCGACATTGATGTGCGCCACCGCCAGCGCATCGACGCTCAGGTCGATGGCGTCGATCTGCAAGTCCGGCCAGGCCATGGCCGCCAGCACGGCCAGGCTGCCGTTGCCGGTGCACAGGTCCAGCGCCCGGGTCGATTGAGGGTTCAGCCAGGGGTCGATGCTGGCATCGGCAATCAACTCGGCGATGAAGCTGCGCGGCACGATGGCGCGCTCGTCCACATAGAAGGGCACGCCCTGCAACCAGGCTTCGCGGGTCAGGTAGGCGGCAGGCTTGCGAGTGGCGATGCGCTCGCCAACCAGGGTTTCAATTTGCGCCAACTGCTCGGGTGTCAGGTCCTGCTCGGCGTGTTCGTCAAGCGCGTCCAGCGGCAATCCCAGTCGCCACAGCACCAGCCAGGCGGCTTCATCAAAGGCATTGGTGGTGCCATGCCCAAAAGAAACGCCCGCTTCGGTCAGGCGGGCGGCTTGGGCTTCAATACAGGCCATCAATTTCACAGCAACAGGGGCTCCAGCGTGCGTCGATAGATGGAGGCCAGTGGCTCCACCTGATCAACCGGTACATATTCATTGATCTTGTGAATGCTCGCATTCAGCGGGCCGAATTCGATCACTTGCGGGCAGATGGCGGCGATGAAGCGGCCGTCGGAGGTGCCGCCGGTGGTGGAGAGTTCGGTCTTGATGCCGCATTCGGCGGCAATGGCCTGGCTCAAGGCCTCAGAGAGTTCGCCCGCGGGCGTGAGGAAGGGCTCGCCGCCCAGCACCCAGTTGAGGGCGTATTCGAGGCCATGCCGGTCAAGCAGGGCGTGGACCTTGGCCTTGAGGCTGGCCGGGGTCGATTCGGTCGAGAAGCGGAAATTGAAATCGAGTTCCATGTCGCCCGGAATCACGTTGGTGGCGCCGGTGCCAGCCTTGATGTTGGAAATCTGGAAGGTGGTGGGCGGGAAATAGGCGTTGCCCTGGTCCCATTCGATGGCAGTGAGTTCGGCCAGCGCCGCGGCGGACTGATGGATGGGATTGCGCGCCAGCTGGGGGTAGGCCACGTGGCCTTGCACGCCCTTGATCCGCAGCTTGCCGCTGAGCGAGCCGCGGCGGCCGTTCTTGACCATGTCGCCGAGTTTCTCGACCGAGGTGGGCTCGCCGACGATGCAGTAGTCGAGGCGCTGGCCACGCTCCTTGAGCCGCTGGCAACACACCACGGTGCCGTCGACCGCCGGACCTTCTTCGTCGCTGGTCAGCAGGAAAGCGATGCTGCCGCGGTGGTCGGGGTGGGCGGTGACGAATTGTTCGCAGGCCACGACCATGGCGGCCAGCGAGGTTTTCATGTCGGCGGCGCCGCGGCCGTAGAGCTTGCCCTCGCGGTAGCTCGGCACGAAGGGGTCGCTGTCCCAGTCCTTGAGATTGCCGGGGGGCACCACGTCGGTGTGTCCGGCGAACATCAGCACCGGGCCGTCGGGATGGGTCCCGCGTTTGAGGCTCCAGAGATTGCTGACGCGGCCATCCTCGGGTCCGCTGTCCATGCGTTCAGACTCGAATCCGATCGCGGCCAGGCGTTGCTCGATCAGTTCCAGGCAGCCAGCATCGGCGGGTGTGACCGAGGGGCGCGAAATCAGCTGCTCCAACAGGGTAAAGGTGTCGGACATTCAGTCGCCTCGCACGTCCAGGGTGATTTCGGTGAAGCTGGCGGTGTCGGCCGGAGCGTCTTCCTCCTTGGCCGGAGCGCGCGATATGGCCGAGTTGTCGTTCTGCAGGCGCCAGAGCAGGTTGGTGGGCGAGTCCGCAAAGGCCAGGCCCTCCTCGCGGCTGATGCTGCCGTCCTTGATCAGGCGGGCGAAGTGTTCCTCGTAGGTCTGCGAACCCTCGGCGATGGATTTTTCCATGGCCTCCTTGACCGCGGTGAAGTTGCCTTGCTCGATGAACTCGGCCACCAGCTTGGTGTTGAGCAGGATCTCGATCACGGGGAGGCGCCCGCCCGCCGTGGCGCGCACCAGGCGCTGCGAAACAATGGCCTTCAGGCCGGCCGAGAGGTCGTTCAGCAAGGCCGGCCGCGAATCCGGCGTGTAGAACGACAGGATGCGGTTCAACGCCTGGTAGCTGTTGTTGGCGTGCATGGTGGCCACCACCAGATGGCCCGACAGCGCGTACGAGATGGCGGCTGTCATGGTGTCGCGGTCGCGGATTTCCCCGATCAGGATGCAATCCGGCGACTGACGCAGCGCATTCTTCAGCGCGATCTGCAAGTTGCTGGTGTCCCGGCCCACTTCGCGCTGGTTCACGACAGACCGCTTGTTCGTGAACAGGTATTCGACGGGGTCTTCGATGGTCAGGATGTGCCCGGCCATGTTGAGGTTGCGGTGCTCCAGCATGGCCGCCAGCGTCGTGCTCTTGCCGGTGCCGGTGGCGCCCACCATCAGGATCAGCCCGCGCTTTTCAAGCACCAGCTTGCCCAGCACGGGGGGCAGGTTGAGGGTTTCAAGCGTGGGAATTACATGCGGGATGTGGCGGAACACGGCCGCCACGGAGCCCCGCTGCTTGAAGCCGGACAGGCGAAAGCTGCCGACCTGCGACACGGCCACCGCCATGTTGAGTTCGCAGGTCCGGTCCAGCTCCTCCATCTGCTTTTCGTCGATCACCTCGGCAATCAGCTGCCGGGGCTGGCTGGGGGTCAGCAACTGGTCGGACAGCTGCAGCATCTGCCCGTTGATGCGGATGAGCACTGGCATATTGGCCGACAAGTAGACGTCGGAGGCGCCTTTGTCGGCCATCAGCCGCAGGATGCGTTCCATGTTTCCGCTCATTGCAATGCTTTCCTCATGTTCGGCAGGGGATGGGCTGATGCTGCGGGCCGCAGGACAGGGGGCTCGAAACCAGGCGCGATCAAGAACGCAAAAGATCGTTGATGGAGGTCTTGGCGCGGGTCTGCGCATCCACCCGCTTGACGATGATGGCGGCATACAGGCTGTAGCGGCCCTCGTCCTTGGGCAGGCTGCCGCTGATCACGACCGAGCCGGCCGGCACGCGGCCATAGCTGATCTCGCCGGTGGCGCGATCAAAGATGGGCGTGCTCTGGCCCAGGTACACGCCCATGGAGATGACCGAGTTTTCCTCGACGATCACGCCCTCGACCACCTCGGAGCGCGCGCCGATGAAGCAGTTGTCCTCGATGATGGTCGGGTTGGCCTGCAGCGGTTCCAGCACGCCGCCGATGCCCACGCCGCCCGACAGGTGCACGTGCTTGCCGATCTGCGCGCAGGAGCCGACGGTGGCCCAGGTGTCGACCATGGTGCCTTCGTCGACGTAGGCGCCGATGTTGACGTAGGACGGCATCAGCACCACGTTCTTGGCCTGGAAGCTGCCGCGGCGCGCCACGGCGGGCGGCACCACGCGCACGCCGCTGGCGCGCAGCGCGGTCTCGTCCATGCTGCCGTACTTGCTGGGCACCTTGTCGAAGAAGGTCAGGGGGCCATCGCCCATCATCTGGTTGTCGTTCAGGCGGAACGACAGCAGCACGGCCTTTTTCAGCCATTGGTGCACGGTCCACTGGCCCACGGCCTGCCGTTCGGCCACGCGCAGGCGTCCTGCGTCGAGTTCGTCGAGCACGTGGTTCACCGCTTCGCGGACCTGCGCCGGCGCGTTGCCGGGGCTGAGGGAGGCTCGATCTTCCCAGGCTTGATCGATCAGGGCTTGCAGTTGTTGGCTCATGAGGTGATGCGGTGTTCTAGGACTGAAGATGCGCCCGCAAGGCGGCGGGCCGACGTATGGAAAACAGGCGATTCGGCGGTCAATTCAGCGGGATGGATAGCCCTTGACGAAGGCGCGGATGCGTTCAGCCGCTTCCTGGCATTCGGACTGCTCGGCCACCAGGGCCAGGCGGATACGCCCGACGCCCGGGTTGACGCCATGGGCGGTTCGCGCCAGCAGGCTGCCCGGCAGCACGGTCACATTGTATTGAGCCAGCAACTCCAGGGCGAAACGGATGTCGTCGCCGGCCGCAATATGCGGGGGCACGCCGGCCCAGAGGTAAAAGCCGGCGTCAGGCAGGCGCACGTCCAGCACCTCGGCCAGCAGCGGCGTGATGCGCTCGAACTTGGCCCGGTATTCGGCGCGGTTGGCCACCACATGCGATTCATCGTGCCAGGCGTCTACGCTGGCCGCCTGCACCAGCGGATTCATGGCGCTGCCGTGGTAGGTGCGGTAGAGCAGGAAAGCCTTGATCAGGCTGGCATCGCCGGCCACGAAGCCGGCACGCAGACCTGGCACGTTGGAGCGCTTGGACAGGCTGGTCAGCGCGATCAGGTTGCGAAAGTCGCTGCGGCCCAGCTTGAGGGCTGCTTCCAGGCCACCCAGCGGCGCCTCGTCGCGGAAGTAGATTTCCGAGTAGCACTCGTCGGAGGCGATGACGAAGCCGTGGCGGTCGCTCAGGTCGAACAGGCGCTGCCATTCGGACAGCGGCATGACGGCGCCCGTCGGGTTGCCTGGCGAGCACACATACAGCAGCTGCGTGCGCGCCCAGGTGGCCGCGTCGATCTGTTCCCAGTCGATGGCGAAGTTGCGCGCCGGGTCTGAATTGGCGAATACAGGCTGGGCGCCGGCCAGCAGGGCAGCCCCTTCGTAGATTTGATAGAAGGGGTTGGGGCAGACCACGGTGGGCGAGGGCGCGCTGGCGTCGATGACGGTCTGGGCCAGGGAGAACAGCGCCTCGCGCGAGCCATTGACGGGCAGCACCTGGGTCGACGGATCAATCTGGACCCCGTAGCGGCGTTGCAGCCATGCGGCGCAGGCTTCGCGGAGCCGGTTTTCTCCTACGGTGGCAGGGTAGTTTGACAAGCCGGCCATGGCACCCACGATGGCGCGTTCCACCAGTTGCGGCGCCGCGTGCTTGGGTTCGCCAATGCCCAGGCTGATGGGCCGCAGAGCCGGATTGGGCCGAATGTCACGGGTGAGTTGACGAAGACGTTCGAAGGGATAGGGCTGGAGCCGGTTCAGCAGGGGGTTCACGCGCGCGTTCATGTCGACATCATAGGCTTTACCGACTTTACACAGGAGCGGCCCTGTGGAGGTGGTACGCTTTTGGCCATCGATGGGTTGACCATCGATGGCGCCAGCATTCCGTGGATGCGCGCATGAACTCCAGACGAGGCTTGTATTCCAGCGTGGTGACGAATTCCTGGCGACCCAATCGATTGTGTATTCGGTGGTGCATTGCGCGCATAGGCCAAAGAGGGTGGCTGCTGGCTATCGCGGCCCTCGGCCTGGCTGCGGGCTCGCACGCCATTGCACAAGCTGCCGAATGCACGAAAGTCGTCGTCACAGCCGACCCCGAATTTCCACCCTACGCCTGGTACGACGGCAAGCAATTGCGCGGGGCCAGCGTGGATGTGGTCACGTCAGTGCTGGACAGCATGCATCTGCCCTATGAACTGCGCTATGTCGGCCCCTTCGTGCGCGTGTTGCGCAGCGCGCGGTTCGGCGAGGTCGACATCGTCACCGAACTCAAGCGCAACCCGGAGCGCGAGCAGTTTCTGGTGTTTTCCGAGTCGCCCATCTTCAGCAATCCGAGTTCGGTCTTCGTTCGCAGCGACGTCAGCAGGACCGTGAACAGCCGTGAAGCGCTGGTCGGGCTGCGGGGCGGCGTGACGCACGGCACCAAGTTCGGCGACGGCATGGACGAATACATCGACGCTCACTTGAGCGTCGAAGTGGCGCCGGGCATCAAGGAAAACTTTGCCAAGTTGGCCGCGGGACGCATCGACTATTTCCTGTCGCCGCACTACCCGGCGCTGAGCTACCTGATTGCCAGCGGCAGGGCCGATCAATTCCAGGCGCTCAAGCCCTTCGTGGCCCAGGCCATGAACTACGTCGGGTGGTCGCGCAAGAGCGCCTGCCTGGCGCGCCTGGACGAATTCAATGCCGGCTTGCGCCGCTATCTGGCCTCCATCAACAGCATGCGCCTGGTTGAAGCCAGTTATGACCTCTGGCAGCACAGCCCGCAAATGGTGCGTTGAGGGCCCGCCCAGGCTCAGAGCAGGCCGGTTTCAGCGGCGTGTGTGGGCAGGTCGACGCGCGGTGCCGGCTTCCAGTCCTTTTTACGGTGCTCGACCACCACGTTCGTGTAAATACCGCCGCGCACATACCACTTGGCGGTGATGCGGATGAAGCGCGGATCGGTGACCTTGACGATGTCTTCCAGGATGGTGTTGGTCACTTTTTCGTGGAACGCGCCTTCGTCGCGGTAACTCCAGAAGTACATCTTCAGGCTCTTGAGCTCGACGCAATACTGGTCGGCGATCATGTCGATCGTGAAATGCGCGAAGTCGGGTTGGCCGGTCAGCGGGCAGTGGCAGGTGAATTCGGGCACCTGGAACTGGATCACATAGTCGCGCTCGGGCGCCGGGTTGGGGAACACATGCAGTTCCTTGGACGGTGCCGACGGCGGGTTGGGCGGCATCTCGCGCATCTTGGGTGCGGCCTTGCCGGTTTTGGATTTTTCGGTGGGGGCGGCTGCGGGCGCGGATTTCTTGGCCATGGTCATGCTCGGTGCGGAGTTTGCAGATGGAAATCTGGACTGATTTTGAACGTAGGTCGAATGGTATCATCCAGCCCCGAGACAGCCCCTTGAAAAGGGGCTTTTCCGTAAATAAATCAATGGTTTAGAGATTATTCCCATACGCGCATGCGTCTGAACTCGATCAAGCTTTCGGGCTTCAAGTCCTTCGCCGAACACACGCATTTCCAACTGCCGGGTCAATTGGTGGGCGTGGTCGGCCCCAACGGCTGCGGCAAGTCCAACATCATGGACGCCGTGCGCTGGGTGCTGGGCGAAAGCAAGGCCTCCGAGTTGCGCGGCGAGTCCATGCAGGATGTCATCTTCAACGGCTCCGGCAACCGCAAGCCGGCCAGCCGGGCCAGCGTGGAGCTGGTGTTTTCCAACGAGGACGCGCGTGCCGGCGGGCAGTGGAACCAGTTCAGCGAGATCGCGGTCAAGCGCGTGCTGACGCGCGACGGCGGCTCCAGCTACTTCATCAACAACCAGCCGGTGCGGCGCCGCGATGTGCAGGATGTGTTCCTGGGAACGGGCTTGGGGCCGCGCGCCTACGCCATCATCGGCCAGGGCACCATCAACCGCATCCTGGAGAGCAAGCCGGAAGACCTGCGCATGTTCCTGGAGGAGGCCGCCGGCGTTTCCAAGTACAAGGAGCGCCGCCGCGAGACCGAGAACCGCCTCAAGGACACGCGCGAGAACCTCACCCGCGTCGACGACATCCTGCGCGAGCTCAACAGCAACCTGGAGCGCCTGGAGCGCCAGGCCGAGGTGGCGGCCACCTACCGCGCCCTGCAGGACAGCGGCACACTCAAGCTGCACCAGCTCTGGTTCCTCAAGCACCGCGACGCCACCGGCGAGCAAGCTCGCGTGCAGGCCGAGCACGCGCAGGCAGTCAATGCCCTGGAGGCCCGCATGGCCGAGCTGCGCCATGTCGAGGCCGAGCTGGAAACCGTGCGCCAGGCCCACTATGCGGCGGGAGACGAGTTGCATGCCTCGCAGGGTCGCATGGCCGAAGCCCAATTGGAGGTCAGCCGGCTGGAGGAGCGCATCCGCTACGTGGTCGAAGGTCGTCAGCGCGTCGAGCAGCGCCTGATCGAGTTGCAGGCGCAAAGCCGGCAATGGCAAGACCGTGCCGCGCAAGCCCTGGCGGACCTGGAAGACGTCGCCGTCCAGATGGCGCAGGCCGAAGAGCAGAGCGAGGTGCTGGCCGCGCAGGCCGAGGAGCAGGCGACGCTGCTGCCGGGCGTGGAAGAGGCCCTGCGACAGGCGCAGGCCAAGGCCAATGAGCAGCGCACGCAGGTCAATCAGGTGCAGCAGCAGATCCAGGTCCTGGCGGCCGAAAGCCGCAATCTGGATGAACAGTCGCGCCAGTTGCGCAACCGCCGCGAACGACTGGCCGCCGAGCGCCAGAGCCTGGCCGCGCCCGACGAGGCGAAGCTGGCCGAGCTCAAGTTCAACAGCGATGCGGCCGACGAGGCCCGTGACCTGCTCGACGCCCAATTGCACGAGCTGAGCGAGCAGGCGCCCGCGCTGGACGAGACCCGCCGCGCCGCCCAGCTGGACGCGAACGCGCAACTGTCGCGCCAGTCCGACTTGTCGGCCCGCCAGGAGGCCTTGAAGGCCTTGCAGGAGAAAGTGCAGACCGAAGGCAAGCTCAAGCCCTGGCTGGCCAAGCATGGCATGGACGGCATGAGCGGCTTGTGGACCCGGCTGCACATCGAGACCGGTTGGGAAAATGCGCTCGAAGCGGCCTTGCGCGAGCGCATGGGTGCGCTTGAGGTCGGCCGGCTGGAAACCGTGCGCGCCTTTGCACAGGACGCGCCGCCTGCCAGGCTGGCCTTCTATTCGCTACCGCAGCCCGGCATCGCCAACAGCCACAATACCCTGTCGCGTCTGAGCGATTTACTGCGCTTGGAAGATGCCGGCCTGAAGGCCTTGCTCAACGACTGGCTGGAAGGCGTCTACACCGCGTTCACGCTCGACGAGGCGCTGGCCCATCGCAGCAAGCTCACCCATGGCGAGCTGATCATGACGCGCGAGGGCCACGCCGTCAGCCAGTTCGCGGTCAGCTTTTATGCGCCGGATTCCGAGTCCGCAGGCCTGTTGGCGCGCGCGCAGGAGATCGAGAACCTGGGCCTGGAGCTGCGCGCCCAGCAACTGATCGCCGACGAGGCCAAGAGCCGGCTGGTGCGCGCCGAAGCCGCCAGCAGCGAGGCCTCGCAGCGCCTGGCCCATCTGCGGCGCCAGGCTGGCGAGGCGCAGACGCGGGCGCACCAGCTGCACGTCGAATGGCTGCGGCTGTCGCAGCAGGCGCAGGCCACCGGCGCTCGGCGCGAGCAGTTGGCCGAGGAACTGGCCGAGATCGACGCCCAGGCGGAAGACATCCAGGAGCGCCGCATGGTCGGCGAGGCTCGCTTCGAGGAGCTCGACCTGCAACTGGCGACGGCGCAGGAGCGCCACGCCGAGCTGGAAGACGCGGTGATCCAGGCCGAGCGGCGTCTGGGCGAGTCGCGCGACCAGTTGCGCGCCCTGGAGCGCCGCGCCCAGGAGGCGCAGTTCAGCGCTCGGGGGCTGGCGGCACGGCGCGGCGAGCTGCAGCGTTCGATCGAAACCGCGCAAAGCCAGGTCCAGGTCAACACGCAGTCGGCCCAAGGCTTGCAAGGCGAGCTCGACGCGCTCAACGACACCGCTGCGCAAGCCGGTTTGCAGGAGGCGCTGGCCCTCAAGCTCGAGCGCGAGAAAGAGCTGGCGGGCGTGCGGGCCTCTTACGACGACTTGAGCCTGCGCTTGCGCAAGGCCGACGAGCAGCGCCTTGAATTCGAGCGCAGCCTGGAGCCCTTGCGCGAACGCATCACCAAGCTGCAGTTGGAAGAGCAGGCCGCGCAACTGGGCGGCGCGCAATACATGGAGCAGCTCACGGCGGCGCAGGTGGACCTGGAGCAGCTCGCACGCACGATTGCCGAAGGTGAGGTGAAGCTTTACGGCCTGCAGGGCGAGATTGATCGCATCAACCGCGACATCGCCGCCCTGGGCGCCGTCAACCTGGCGGCGCTCGACGAGCTGACGGTCGCGCGCGAGCGCAAGCAGTTTCTCGATGCGCAGGTGAGCGACCTGATGGCAGCCATCACGACGCTGGAAGACGCGATCCACAAGATCGACCTGGAAACCCGCGACCTTCTGTCGGCGACCTTCAACCAGGTCAACGAGCATTTCGGCCGCATGTTCCCCAGCCTGTTCGGCGGTGGCAATGCGCGCCTCGTGATGACGGGCGACGAGATTCTCGATGCCGGCGTGCAGGTCATGGCGCAGCCGCCGGGCAAGAAGAACAGCACCATCCACCTGCTGTCGGGCGGCGAGAAGGCCCTGACCGCGATTGCGCTGGTATTTGCGATCTTCCAGCTCAATCCGGCGCCGTTCTGCCTGCTGGACGAGGTGGATGCGCCCTTGGACGACGCCAATACCGGGCGTTATGCCAAGCTGGTGACCGAGATGAGCCGCGGAACGCAGTTCCTGTTCATCTCCCACAATAAGATCGCCATGGAAATGGCTGAACAACTGATTGGTGTGACCATGCAAGAGCAAGGTGTTTCGCGCATCGTGGCCGTCGATATGGAAGCCGCACTGGGCATGGCGGAGGCTTCGGTATGACCTTGACGGCGATGTTGGCCATCCTCGGTGGCCTGGTGTTGGCAGGTGTGATCGCGCATGGCGCCTGGACCGCGCGCAAGGCCGGCCCGCGCCGCGCCGACCCCCAGCTTGAACCGCAGATGAGCGGGCACGAGCCCGACATGGGCGAGGCCAAGGATGCGGTCTCGCAGGACTTTCAGGAAGACGACGCGGCAGACCCCTTGAAACCGTCGGCGCGGCCGCAGGCGCGCAAGCCCTCGAACCGGGTCGACGCCTTGATCGACGCCATCGCAGTCATTTCCGTCGACGCACCGGTCAGCGGCGAGATGGCCATCTCGCACTTGCCCGGCAGCCGCCGGGCCGGCTCCAAGCCCTTTCACATCGAGGGCCTGAACGCCGAGAGCGGCGAGTGGGAATTGCCCCTGAAGGCCCGGCGCTACAGCGAATTCCAGGCCGGCGTGCAGATGGCCAACCGCAGCGGCGCGATGAACGAGATCGAGTATTCCGAATTCGTCCAGAAGGTGCAGGCCTTCAGCGACGGCGTGGGCGGCTTCGTGCAGTTCCCCGACATGCTGGAAGTGGTGGCGCACGCGCGTGAACTGGACCAGTTCGCCGGCGACCACGACGCGCAACTGGCGGTCCTGCTGCGCGCCCGCAATGCCTCCTGGACCCTGGGCTTCGTGCAGCAGATGGCCTTGCGGCACGGCTTCGTGCCGGGCGCCGTGCCCGGCCGCCTGGTGATGGCCGCCGACGAGGAGGGCGCGCCGCCCATCCTTTTGCTCAGCTTCGACGCCCAGGCCGCCCTGGCCGAAGACCCGCAGGCCTCGTCGCTGCGCGAGATCACGCTCTCGCTCGACGTACCGCAAACGGCCGAGGCCCTGGAACCCTTCGGCACCTGGCAGGAATCCGCACGCGGCCTGGCGCGCGACTTGGAGGCCGACGTCTGCGACGACCGGGGCCAGGTCTTGAATCTGCACGCCTTCACCTCCATCGGCCAGGAACTCTCCACCCTCTACAAGGCCCTGGCCTCCCGCGATCTCGCCGCCGGCAGCCTGGCAGCACGCCGCCTGTTCAGTTAAATCGGACGCGCCTCCAGGGAGGCCCGCCGGGCCGACACCCCAGCAGACGCCGCGGATCCGGCTCTGCCGGTCCGCCGTCGTCGCCCCCTTGAGGGGGAAGCGCTCCGCGCTTCCGGGGTGGTTCAATAGTGCGGCGGCAGCTCGTCCCGCAAGCTCTTGAACGGGGCCGCGCCGCCATCCTCGCTGCGTTCGCGCAACTGGCTCAATTCGCGGATCAGGGCGTCGATCTGCTGTTGCTGCCGGGCGATGATCTGGTTCAGGTGGTCCAGCAGGTCCTCGCTGAAGCTGGCCTTGATTTCCAGCTCGGTGATGCGTTGTTCAAGCCTTGTTTCAGGCGGGTGTTGGGCGTCCATGCCGATATTAGAACCGAGCGGCGCACGTTAATATCATCGCTTCCTGTGGGAATTGCCCAATGACCAGCTTCACCCTGATCGCCCTCCTGATTGCCGCCAGCGCATTTTTCGCCATGGCTGAGTTGTCTCTCGCCGCGTCGCGCCGCTTGAAACTCCAGCAATTGGCCGAAGACGGCGACGCGCGCGCCGACCGCGTGCTGCGCGTGCAAGAGCAGCCCGGCGCCTTCTTCACAGTGGTGCAGATCGGCTTGAACACCGTGGCGATCCTGGGCGGCATCGTCGGCGAGGGCCTGCTGACCCCGCCTTTCGAAGCCGCGTTGAGCTATCTACTTTCGCCTGCGCAGGCACACGCCCTGGGATTCATCTGCTCGTTCGCCAGCATCACCGTGCTGTTCATCATCATGGCCGATCTGCTGCCCAAGCGTTTGGCCATGAACGAGCCCGAAGGCATCGCCATGGTGCTGGTGGGGCCGATGATCGCGCTCACCACGCTGCTCAAGCCGCTCGCCTGGGTGTTCACGACGGTGACCGAAGGCCTGATCCGCCTGCTGGGCCGGCCCACCATACGCGACAACCGCATCACCCATGCCGACATCCTGGCGCTGGCCGAGGCCGGCAACCAGGCCGGGGTGGTGGGCAATGCCGAACAGCAGGTGATCGAGAACGTGTTCGAACTGGACACGCGCACGGTCGAAAGCGCCATGACGCCGCGCGACCGCATCGTGTTTTTCCTGCTCGACGACGACGACCGCATCGTGCGCACCCGCATTGCCGAGGAACCGCACTCCACCTACCTGGTCTGTGACGGCGAGGTCGACCAGGTGCTGGGTTATGTCGATACGACCGATCTGTTCCAGCGCGTGCTGCGCGATGAAAAGCTCGACCTGCGGGCCTGCCATGCGCAGGAGGGCCACCTGATCAAGAAGGTGCTGATCGTTCCGGACCGCATCACGCTGGCCGAGGTGCTGACGCAATTCAGGCAGGCGCACGAGGACTTCGCCGTGATCGTCAACGAGTACAGTCTGGTGGTTGGCGTCATCACGCTCAACGACGTGATGAGCACGGTGATGGGCAGCCTGGTGGCGCCGCACGACGAAGAAAGCATCGTGCGCCGGGAGGATGGCTCCTACCTGGCCGACGGCATCACGCCCATTCCGGATCTGCAGCGCGCGCTGGAATTGGAGGCCTGGCCGAATGCCGGGCAGTACGACACCCTGGCCGGCTTCCTGATGGTGATGCTGCGTCGCATCCCGCGCCGCACCGATCATGTCTATTGGGAAGGCTGGCGCTTCGAGGTGATGGACGTGGACAGCCACCGCGTCGACCAGGTGATGATCACGCGCCAGGCGCCGGCCCAGCCGCCCGCACAAATATCGGCCTGAGCCTGCGCTCGTTGGCACAATCGTGCCCATGAGCCAAGCTGATCTGAATGAATCCACCGACCCGGCGCAGCGGGCCGCGCAACAGGCCGCACAACTGCGCGCCGAACTGCATCTGCATGCCCATCGCTATTACGTGCTCGACGCGCCCAGCATTCCCGACGCCGAGTACGACCGCCTGTTCCAGGCCCTGCAGGCCATCGAGGCGGCGCATCCCGATTTGCTGACGGCCGACTCGCCGACGCAGCGCGTGCTGGGACGGGTGCTGGACGGCTTCACGCCGGTTCGCCATGCCGTGCCCATGCTGTCGATCCGCACAGAGACCGACACCGAGGCGAGCGGCGCGACGAGCTTCGACGCCCGCGTGCGCCGCGAGCTCGAACTGACGGATGACGCGCCCGCGCTCGAATACAACGCCGAACTGAAGTTCGACGGCCTGGCCATGAACCTGCGCTACGAGCGCGGCGTGCTGGTGCAGGCGGCGACGCGAGGCGACGGCGAGACCGGCGAGGACGTGACGCAGAACATCCGTACCATCGGCCAGATACCGCTGCGCCTGCATCTGGCGCCTGGCGAAACGGCTCCCGAGGTGCTGGAAGTCCGCGGCGAGGTCTATATGCGCCGCGACGACTTCGAGGCCATGAACGAACGCCAGCGGCAGGCCGGCGACAAGACCTTCGTGAACCCGCGCAATGCCGCGGCCGGCGCCGTGCGGCAACTTGACCCCTCCATCGCGGCCAGGCGGCCCCTGAGCTTCTATGCCTATGGCGTAGGGGAGATTCAAGGCTGGCAGCAACCCGACACCCACAGCGGCACGCTCGACGCCTTGCAGGCCATGGGTTTGCCCGTGTGCGCCGATCGCGTCGTGGCGCATGGGTCGGACGGCCTGGTGACGTTCCATCAGGCCATGGGCGTGCGGCGCGACAGCCTGCCCTTCGACATCGACGGCGTGGTCTACAAGGTCAACAGCCTGGACCTGCAGCGCCGCCTGGGCTTCGTGAGCCGCGAGCCGCGCTGGGCCGTCGCGCACAAGTACCCGGCCCAGGAGCAGATGACGCTGCTGCAGGACATCGACATCCAGGTCGGCCGCACAGGCAAGCTCACGCCGGTGGCCAAGCTGCAGCCCGTGTTCGTGGGCGGGACGACGGTCAGCAATGCCACCCTGCACAACGAGGACGAGGCGCGGCGCAAGGACGTGCGCGTCGGCGACACCGTGATCGTGCGCCGCGCTGGCGATGTGATCCCCGAAGTGGTGGGCGTGGTGCTGGAACACCGCCCCGCCGACGTGGGCGGACCCTTCGACCTGTACAAGCAGCTGAAGGGCGTGTGCCCGGTCTGCGGCAGCGCCATCGCACGGGAAGAGGGCGAGGCCGACTGGCGCTGCACCGGCGGACTGTTCTGTCCCGCGCAGCGCAAGCAGGCCATTCTGCATTTTGCCGGCCGGCGGGCCGTCGACATCGAGGGCCTGGGCGACAAATTGGTGGACCAGTTGGTCGATTCCGGCACCGTGCTCAGCCTGCCGGGCCTGTACAAGCTCGGCATCGCCAAGCTGGCCTCGATGGAACGCATGGCCGAGAAAAGCGCGCAGAACATCGTCGATGCCCTGGAGAAAAGCAAGCACACCACCTTGCCGCGTTTTTTGTTCGGACTGGGCATACGGCAGATCGGCGAAACCACGGCGAAGGACCTGGCGCGTCATTTCGGCTCGCTGGACCGCATCATGGACGCCAGCGTCGAACAGTTGCTGGAAGTACGCGACGTGGGGCCCATCGTGGCGCAGAGCATCCGCACTTTTTTCGACCAGGCCCACAACCGTGAAGTCGTGGAGCAACTGCGCGCCGCCGGCGTCCACTGGGATGAATCAGAGGGCGCGGCGGCCGAGCAAGGTCCCAAGCCGCTGGCCGGCAAGACCCTGGTGCTGACGGGCAGCCTGCCCATGCTCAGCCGCGACCAGGCCAAGGAACTGATCGAAGCCGCCGGCGGCAAGGTCAGCGGTTCGGTGTCCAAAAAGACGCACTATGTCGTGGCGGGCGAGGAGGCGGGCTCCAAACTCGACAAGGCGCGTGAACTGGGCCTGACCGTGCTGGATGAAGCGGGTCTGATGGCCTTGCTGGCGGCCGATGAGGGCCATTCATTGCCGTGATTCAGCACTTTGTGACCCTTGCGACGGGTTCGCAGGCGATCCCTGTGCGATCTCCCCCTTGAAGTGTTCGCAAGGTCTCGCGAACTGAAGCGTGTCGCGGTTTGTCCTCACTGTTGGCCGGTGCATTGCCCCTTAGCATACGCGCACCTTTTCGACGAAAAGGCTCGTTCACAAGGAGCATCGATTCATGAACCGATATGCAGCTGAATTTGTAGGCACCTTCTGGTTGGTCTTGGGCGGATGCGGCAGCGCCGTGCTGGCTGCCGCTTTTCCTGGCGTGGGCATCGGCCTGCTTGGCGTGTCGCTGGCCTTTGGCCTGACCGTGCTGACCATGGCGTTCGCCATTGGTCACATCAGCGGCTGCCACCTCAATCCGGCGGTATCCGTCGGCTTGTGGAGCGCAGGACGCTTTCCCAGCAAGGACTTGCTGCCCTACATCGCGGCGCAGGTGTTGGGCGGCATCGCCGGCGCGGGCATCCTGTACCTGATTGCCAGCGGCAAGGCTGGCTTCGACGCCAGCGCGGGTTTTGCGTCGAACGGCTTCGGGGCGCATTCTCCCGGCGGCTACTCGATGACGGCAGCCCTGACCTGCGAGTTGGTGATGACGGCGATGTTCCTGGTCATCATCCTGGGCGCGACCGATGCCGACGCGCCGGCCGGCTTTGCCCCGATTGCGATCGGCCTGGGCCTGACGCTGATCCACCTGATCAGCATCCCGGTCACCAACACCTCCGTCAATCCGGCGCGCAGCACGGGCGTGGCCTTGTTCGCCGGCGGCTGGGCCGTCGAGCAGCTCTGGGCCTTCTGGGTTGCACCGATCCTGGGCGCTGTACTCGGCGCAGGCGTCTACCGGATCATCAAATCGCGCTGAGTCCGGTCTTGGTCAGGACGCAGTCCTGAACAGCAGGCGCGGCGTGACCAGACCCACGGCCAGGGCCGTGCCTGCCAGCACCACAAGGCAACCGATCAAGGCGTGTAGGTCCAGCGATTCCGCCAGGAACATGAAGCCCCAGAGGTGCGCAAAGACCGGGATCAGGAAGGTCACGGCCATGGCATTGCTGGCGCCCACTCGCTGGATCAGCCGGAAATAGAGCAGGTAGGCCACGCCCGAGCACAAAATGGCCAGCATGGCCACGCAGAACCAGGCCAGGGCAGGCGGCGGCGTGTCGGGCCAGTTGATGCCGGCCGGTATGCCCAGCATCAAGGCTGCGGCCACCTGGCTGCCGGTGGCAACGCTCAGGGGGCTGGCCCGGTTCAGGTGCTTGCGGCTGTAGTTGCCGGCAATGCCATAGCACAGCGCCGCGCCCAGGCAGGCCACGATGGCCCAGCCGCTGCCGCCCGGCTTGAAGCTCGCATGGTCCCAGGCCAGGAACACCACGCCTGAAAACGCCAGCACCATGCCCACGATCCGGCTCGCACTCAGCGCCTGCGACAGCCACACCCAGGCCACCAGCGCACCCCACAAGGGCGTGGTGGCGTTGAGGATGCTGGACATGCCGGCCGTGATCGACATGGCAGCGTAGGCGAACAAGGCAAAGGGCAGGGCGCTGTTGAGCAGGCCCACGACGGCCAGCGGCCGCCATTCCTGCCTCAGCACCTGCAGGCCCTGCCTGTGCCACAGGATGGGCATCAGGAAGATGCTGGCGCCGGCCACCCGCAGGGTCGCCATGGCCAGCGGGCCGAATGCATGCACCGACAGGCGCATGAAGAGGAAGGAAGCGCCCCAGATGGCGGCGAGCACGAGGAGTTCCAGCAGGTCCTTGGGTTTCATGGGTACAGGTCGTTGGAGGGGTCAGGGAGTGTCCTTGTAGCGGACACCTTCGAGTTGCAGCAGAAAGCGCTTGCGGGGCAGGCCGCCGTCGTAACCGGTCAGTGCCAGCGTCTGGCCCAGCACGCGATGGCAGGGAATCAGGATGGAAATCGGATTGCGGCCCACGGCGACGCCGACGGCGCGCTGGGCGTTGGGACGGCCCAGGTGATTCGCGATCTGTCCGTAGCTGCAATGGCCGCCATCGGGAATGCTGCGCAGCGCCTGCCAGACGGCGCGCTGGAATTCCGTGCCCTGCGGCGCCATGGGCAGGTCGCGCGGCAGGCCCTGGCCTTTGAAGTAAGCGCCCAGCGCGGCGCGGGTTTGGTCGAAAAGTTCGTCATCCTCATGGACGGGCGCCGCGAGCGTGCCCGGATGGTGGCGTTGGTCATCGAACCATAAGCCGCAAAGGCCTTGCGCGTTCCGGGCCATCATCATGGGCCCCAGGGGCGTGTGGACATGCGCTTGGCAAATTGCGTCGTTCATAGGGGTGTGAGGCATGTTCATGATGTTTGCGCCAGGGCCTGGCGCCAGAGCTGCAGCACCGCGTAGCTGCGATAAGGGCGAAAAGACTCGGCCATCCGGGCCACCTGTCCGGGCGGACTCTTCTGGCCGGGCGGACTGAGCTGCTTTTGCAGCACCACGTCGCCAGGCGGGAACAGATCGGGCCAGCTCCAGCCCCGCATCAGCATGTACTGCGCCGTCCAGGGCCCCAGCCCCGGCAGGGACTGCAATTCTGCCAGCGCCTCGTCAACCTTGCCCTGGCCTTGCGGCTCAAGCTGGGCGTACTGCAAGGTGGGCCAGCGACGGGCAATGGCGCGCAGGCATTCGGCCCGCTGGCGGATGATGCCGAGTTCGGCAATGTCTTCCACCCTTGCGTCAGCCACGCGTGCCGGACTGGGGAACAGGAGCGCCACGCCTTCGGGCCTGATTTCCCGGGTCTCCAGCGGTTCGCCAAAGCGGCAGACGAAACGGGTCGACAGCGTCCGCGCTGCCGCCACGGTGACCTGCTGGCCCAGCACGGCACGGACCGCGAGCTCGAAGCGGTCGGTGCAACCCGGCAGGCGCAAGCCCACGGTCGGTGCGGCCAAAGACGCCAGGCTCAGGGCAATGGCCTCGGGCTCAGCGTCCAGGTCCAGCCAGCGGCGTACCAAGGGCAGGACTTGCGCGATCGCGGGCCAGAGGCTGTCCGACAGCGTCAGGTGCATCTGCGCCTTGCCCAGCGGAAAGTGCGCGCGGATCCAACCCTGGCGCACTTGCGGGCCTGTCGCCACGGCCAGGCTGCGCGACACTGTGAGCGTCTGCAGATCCACCGCCTCCACGCCCGGGATGGCGCGGGCGGCAAAGAACTCCAGCAAGGCTTGCGCGTTCAGCGGCGGGCGGTAATCGAGGCGCAAGGTCTGTTGCTCAGGCTGCTTGGCTGAAGAGGCAGTGGGGTGGGTTTCCTTCATGGCCCTGAGGCGGGTGGGGGGCATTCGGTACTGGTGCAGGAACGCGTCGTTGAAGCGCCGCAGGCTCTTGAAACCCGACGCCAGGGCAATGTCCAGCACCGGCCGCGTGGTGTCAGTCAGCAGGGCCTTGGCCAGCAGGAGGCGCTGGGTCTGCAGATAGTGCAGCGGCGACACGCCGAACGTGGCGGCGAAGATGCGGCGCAAATGGCGGCTGCTGATGCCCAGGCGGGCCGCCACGGACTCCGTCACGGCGCACTCGGGCCTTGACGCGTCGTCGGATTCCGCTATATGGGCCGTCAGCGCGCAGGCGGCCTGGTGCGCGAGCTGGCCGGACGCATCCATGGTGCTCCAGACCGGCTGGGTGGCGCGCGGCGCCAGTTCGGGCCGGCATTTCATGCAGGGCCTGTAGCCCGCGTTTTCAGCCTGGCTGGCGTTGAGAAAGAACGAGCAGTTCTCGCGTTTGGGCGTGCGCACGCGGCAGATGGGGCGGCAGTAGATGCCCGTCGAGCTGACGCCCACGAACCAGTGCCCGTCGAAGCGCGAGTCGCGTGCGCGCAAGGCGGGGTAGCAATGGTCGGCGTCGAGCGGGGTGACGAGGGCGTGGGCGGAAGGCATGCCTGAATCATAGGTTGGCAGCCCAAGCCGGCTGGCCGGATTCGGACATATCCCTGATCATGGATGTCAAGCTACAGCTAGTTCGGGGGCGGGAGCTGACCGGCAGGTATTGAGCGATCCCCCAGGAGAGCTCTGGCACGACGAACAGCATCTTCAAGCTTGAAGTGCGCTCCAATGTCAAGCCTGTTTCAAATCCGGTAGCCACGAGGACCTCGACGCCATGCGAATCGGACAGCTATGCGCCGCCACCGGCATCAGCCGGGGGACACCTTGCGCTTCTACGAGAAGCGCGGACTGCTGGTGTCCCGCAGGCTGGATAACGGTTATCGGGACTATCCGCCCGATGTCATCGATTGGCTCAGGTACTTGCGCACGGTGCAGGCGCTGGGAAGCGATGCGCCAAGGCTAGGGCTACAGGGGCGTCCGAGATGCCTACAATCGCCCCCGGCAACACGATCTCAATTCGTCGCAGCATGCCGCTGCATTAACGCTCTCAGGGAAACCATGCAAGTTCACGCATCCATTTTCAAGGCCTATGACATCCGTGGCGTGGTCGGACAGACCTTGAACGAAGAGTTGGCCGAGCACCTGGGCCGCGCGTTCGGCACCGAGGCCGTGAAACTCGGCGAAAAGGCCGTGGCGGTCGGGCGCGACGGACGGCTTTCGGGTCCGGGCCTGGTGGCAGCCCTGATCCGCGGACTGCAATCGACCGGACTGGACGTCGTGGACATCGGCGCGGTGACCACGCCCATGCTGTATTACGTGGCGGCGACGCGCGGGCGGCACGGCTGCAACTCTGGCATCCAGGTCACGGGCAGCCACAATCCCAAGGACTACAACGGCTTCAAGATGGTGCTCAAGGGCGCCGCCGTCTACGGCGAGCAGATCCAGGGCCTGCGCCGCCGCATCGAGGCCGAAGACTACGTGAGCCGCAAGGGCCGCGTGGGCCACATGGACATCGTGGCCGAGTACACGCACCGCATCGTGTCGGACTGCAGATTAGCCCGGCCCATGAAGATCGTGGTCGACTCCGGCAACGGCATTCCGGGGGCGACGGCGCCAGCCATCCTGCGCGCACTGGGTTGCGAGGTGGTCGACATCTACTCCAAGGTCGACGGCGATTTCCCCAACCACCATCCCGATCCTTCGCGGCCAGAGAACCTGGAAGACCTCAAGCGCATCGTGCACGCCTGCGACGCCGAGCTGGGCCTGGCCTTCGACGGCGACGGCGACCGGCTGGGCATTGTCACCAAGGACGGCGAGATGATCATGCCGGACCGCCAGATCATGCTGATCGCCAAGGACATCCTGGCGCGCCAGCCCGGCGCCCAGATCATCTTCGACGTCAAGTGCACGCAGCGCCTGGCGCCCTGGATCCGCGAACACGGCGGCAAGCCGCTGATGTGGATGACCGGCCATTCGCTGGCCAAGGCCAAGCTCAAGGAGACCGGTGCGCCGCTGGCTGGCGAACTGTCGGGCCACATCTTCTTTGCGGAGCGCTGGTACGGCTTCGACGACGCCATGTACACGGCCGCGCGCATGCTCGAGATTCTCTCGCGCGTGGCCGACCCGAGCACCTTGCTCAAGAGCCTGCCCACCAGCTTCAACACGCCCGAGCTGAACGTGCCCTGCGCCGAAGGCGAGCACCATGCCGTGGTCAAGAAGCTGCTGGAAGTGGCCGAGTTCCCGACTGCCAAGGAGTTGGTGACCATCGACGGCCTGCGCGTCGAGTACGACGACGGTTTCGGCCTGGTGCGCGCGTCCAACACCACGCCAGTGCTGGTGCTGCGCTTCGAAGGCCATACGCCGCAGGCGCTGGAGCGCATCCAGAGTGAAGTGCTGGCACAGCTCAAGCGCGTCAAGCCGGATGCCACCTTTGCCGCCGGTCACTGAGTCCATCCAGAGCCGGTTTGAGGTCTGAACCGCAGATGCATCCCAAGCCAGGTCGCCCAGGTCGGGTCCTCAGGCCCGAGTCGCCGAGAGAGTGGCTGGCGCGGCAGTTCTTCAGCCTGCTGATCCGGCTCGTCACGCCGCTGTATTTCGTCAAGCTGTGGCGACGAGGGCGGGCGGAGCCCCTGTACCGGCAGTTTTGGGCCGAACGGCTGGCCTTGTCCGCGGCAGCCGAGCCCGACGCGCTCGGTGCCGTCTGGGTTCATGCGGTCTCGCTGGGTGAAACGCGAGCCGCCGAAGCCCTGGTGCGGGAGCTGCGCCGCCTGAATCCTGCGATGCGCTTGCTACTGACGCATTCCACCGCGACGGGACGCGAAGCCGGCAAGGCCTTGCTGCGGGCGGGCGACCGGCAGGCCTGGCTGCCTTTCGACACGCCGGGGGCGGTGCGACGTTTCCTGCGCCGTCATCGGCCTGCGATCGGCGTCCTGATGGAAACCGAGATCTGGCCCAATCTGCTGTGGGCTGCCGAGCGCGCGGGCGTGCCCATGGTGTTGGCCAATGCACGCTTGTCGGAACGAAGCGCTCGCAGGGGGCACCGGCTCGCCGCCTTGCTGGGGCCTGCGGTTGAGCGCATCGCCCTGGCGCTGGCGCAAACCCGGGCCGACGCGGAGCGCTTGCGTGACACCGGCTTGGCGCGGGTGGAGGTCTGCGGCAATCTCAAATTCGACCTGCAACCTGCCGCGAACCTGCTGGCCCAAGGGCAGGCCTGGCGTTTGCGCCTGAACCGGGCTCAAGGCCTGCGCAGCGTCATCCTGGCCGCGGTGACGCGCGAAGGCGAAGAAACCCTGCTGCTGGACGCATGGACGGCGCTGCGCGAGCAGTTTGCTTCGCAGAACCACGCGCCCTTGCTGGTGGTCGTGCCGCGCCATCCGCAGCGTTTCGACGAAGTTGCGGCCCTGGTCGAGGCGCGTGGGTTGAGCCTTGCGCGTCGCAGCAGTTGGAAGACGGTGGAGGGCGACGCGCCGTCCCAGTCTGCCTGCGCTGCCGAGGTCTGGCTGGGCGACAGCATGCGCGAGATGCCGCTGTACTACGCCATGGCGGACCTGGCCTTGCTGGGCGGCAGCTTCGCGCCCCTGGGCGGCCAGAACCTAATCGAGGCGGCGGCCTGCGCCTGCCCGGTGTTGATGGGCCCGCACACCTTCAATTTCGCCGAGGCGGCGCGGCTGGCCGAGCAGAGCGGTGCGGCGCAGCGCGTTGCCGATCTAGCCGAGGCCTTGCAACGCGCCCGGGCCTTGCTGGATGATCCGGTCACCTTGGCCCTGGCACGGCAACACGCCGAGGCCTTTGCCGCCGCCCACCGCGGCGCGGGCGAGCGCATGGCGCGGGCCATCCAAGGGGTGCTGCTGGCGCGGGGCTGATTCAGGCCGTCACGCGAAGTCTGCTGGGGTCCTGATCATCCTGGCGCGCCAGCACCCGGCCGACGACGGCCGCGCTGCCAAAGCCATGGCGGGCCAGTACGGCCAGTGCGGCGTCCGCGGTGTCAGGCGAGCAGGAGAGCAGCAGGCCGCCGCTGGTTTGCGGATCGGTCAGTAGGGCTTGTTCGAAAACGCCAAAGCGTTCGGGCAGGATCACATCGTGCCCGTAGCTGTCCCAGTTCCGCGCCGAAGCACCGGTGACGCAGCCTTGCGCCGCGAATTCGCGAGCGCCGGGCAGGACGGGTGTCGCCGACCAGTCCAACTGCACGTCGCAATGGGAGCCGCGTGCCAGCTCAAGCGCATGGCCGGCCAGGCCGAATCCGGTCACGTCGGTGAGGGCGTGCACGCCGTCCAGCGCGGCCAGCTCAGGGCCTGGGGTGTTCAAGCGCGTGGCGGTCTCGACCATGAGGGCGTAGCCCTGGGCATCGAGTTTTTCCTTCTTCAGCGCGGCCGAAAAGATGCCGACCCCCAGGGGCTTGCCCAGGATCAGCAGGTCGCCGGCTCGCGCGTCGGCATTGCGCTTCACGCGCCTGGGGTGCACCAGGCCCAGCACCACCAGGCCGTAGATGGGCTCGACCGAATCGATGGTGTGGCCGCCGGCAATGGGAATGCCCGCGGCTGTGCAGACCGATTGCCCGCCCGCCAGGATCTGGCCAATGGTCTCTGACGGCAGCACCTTGACCGGCATGCCCACCAGGGCCAGGGCCATGATGGGGCGCCCGCCCATGGCGTAGACATCGCTGATGGCGTTGGTGGCGGCGATCCGGCCGAAATCGAAGGGATCGTCGACGATGGGCATGAAGAAATCGGTCGTGGCCACCAGGGCCTGCTCGTCGTTGAGCTGGTAGACCGCCGCATCGTCCGAGGTCTCCAGACCCACCAGCAGTTGGGGCGGCACGATGCCGGATTGGCCCGCGTGGCGCAGGATGTCGGCCAGCACGGCCGGTGCGATCTTGCAGCCGCAACCGCCGCCGTGCGAGAGCGAGGTCAGGCGCGGGGCGGGCGTGGTGGAAGCGTCGGTCGCGGGATCAGGCATTGCTGGTGGCACGCACTTCGGCCGTGTTGGTGATGCCTTGCAGGATTTTCTCGATGCCATCCTGGCGCAGCGTGCGCATGCCTTCGTGCAGCGCGCATTGCTGGATTTCCTCGGCGCGCGAGCCGGACTGAATCAGGCGCCGCACATCCTTGCTGACGGTCAGCAGCTCGTGCAGGCCCGCGCGGCCTTTGTAGCCGGTGTTTTCACACTTGCCGCAGCCGGGGCTGTGGTACTGCTGCAAACGGCCATCCACGCCGTAGTCCTTGATCCAGCGCTTGAGCAGGTCCGCGCGGTCGGGACGATGTTCATGGCCGAACACATGCAGGTAGTCGTCCAGCCATTCCTGGATCTGCGCGTCGCCGGCCGGCGCGTTGGTCCGGCAGCTCGGGCACAGGCGGCGCACCAGCCGCTGCGCCAGCACGGCCAACAGCGAATCGGCGAAGTTGAAGGGGTCCATGCCCATGTCGAGCAGGCGGGTCACGGTTTCCGGCGCGCTGTTGGTGTGCAGGGTGGAGAGCACCAAGTGGCCCGTGAGCGAGGCTTCGACAGCGATCTGCGCGGTTTCCTGGTCGCGGATTTCGCCGACCATGATCACGTCCGGATCGGCGCGCAGGAAGGCGCGCAGGGCCTTGGCAAAGGTCCAGTCGATCTTGGGGTTGACCTGCACCTGGCGCAGGCCCGCCTGGGTGATTTCAACCGGATCCTCGGCGGTCCAGATCTTGCGGTCCGGGGTGTTGATCTTGCCCAGCACCGAGTGCAGGGTGGTGGTCTTGCCGGAACCGGTGGGGCCGACGCAAAGCACCATGCCGTAGGGCCTGTTGATCGCAAGCTCCAGCCGCTCCTTGTTTTCGGGCGACAGGCCCAGCTTTTCCATGGCGATGGGCTTGGCCGAGGCCAGCAGGCGCATCACCACGTCTTCCAGGCCGTTGTTGGTCGGGATGGTGGCGACCCGCAGTTCGAGTTTGTGCTGAGCAGAGAAGCGCGAGAAATTGATCTTGCCGTCCTGCGGCTTGCGGCGCTCGGAAATGTCGAGGTCGCACATGATCTTGATGCGCGCGATCAGGGCGCTACGGTAGGTGTGCGGCAGCTCCAGGTAGGGGTGCATCACGCCGTCGCGGCGGAAGCGGATCTTGAGCTTTTCCCGGCCCGGCAGGGTCTCGATATGGATGTCGGACACACCCTGGTTGTAGGCCTCGATGATCATGGTGTTGATCAGCCGGACCAGCGAGTTGTCGGACTGCTCGATCGGCTTGTCGTCGTCGCGCTCGGTCTGCTCGCGCTCCAGCGTCTGGATCAGCGAATCGGCATTGTCGGGCTCCGCACTGCTCGCCAGGCCCGGCAAGGCCAAGTCCCTCGGGCCGAGCATGTCGATGCCAAAGCGCTCGTAGGTGCCCGGCAGTATCAGCTGGATCGTGCCAACCTTGGTCAGCGCCGGCACGACCTTGAGCTGGGTGATGAACTCGATCTCGTCCAGCGCGTCGCGGCGGGTCGGATCTTCCATCACCACGATCAGGCGGCCGTCGCGGATCACCAGGGGCAGGACTTCCAGGCGCGCGGCCACCGAGAAGGGCAGCTTGCGCACGGCGTCCTGCTCGACCGGAAACTGATCGATATCGACCAGCGGGTAGCCCATCTTGCGGGCCAGCGCGGACTGCAGTTGCTGGCGCGTCACCACGCCGCGCCGCACCAGCAATTCACCGAGCGGAATTGAACGGTCCAGCCGTTGCTGCTCGAGCGCTTCGTCGAGCTGTTTTTGCGTGATCAGTTCCAGGGCCAGCAGCGCCTCGCCGATGCGCACCATGGGCATCTTGGCCTGCTGGTCGATGGCCTGCAGCAATTGATCGGCGCTGACGATCTGCTTGGACAGCAGGATATCTCCCACGCGCCGCGAGCGGATGTTGTTCTGCTCCTGCGCGGCGGACTCGATATCGTCGGGCGTCGCCACGTGCTCGCGCAACAGGACCTCGCCGATGCGCTCGCCCAATTCAGCGTGGTCGATCGAGTCCTTGGGAATGAAGACGCAGCGCACCGAATCGTTTTGCTCGCTGACGGGTATGAACAGGAACATGCCATGTTCATCCTCGTGGTGCCCGATCGTGATGCCCTTGAGTTCGCCGCCCGACTGGAACGTGATGTGAAACGGCGTACGCGGCCGGTTGTCCAGCGAAAGCGTGACGCCGGGGTCCTCGGCCATGCGCGGCGCCGCTGGAATGACGCGCATCATCTTGAGCGCGCGGAATTGGCTGAATTTGATCGGAATGGCGTTGCGCGCCGGCGGCACCATGATGAGCGCCACGTGCTCCTGCATGTCGATTTTGATCAACTGCCCGGAGCTGCGCGTGTTGTTCTGCCCGAGTATTTCGCAGGCCTCGGGCCCGCGTTGAGGCTGAGCCACGGGGTAGGCCGCAAATGCCGGCGTGGGCCAGACGAATCCGTCTTCTGCCGCCTCACCGGTCCCCTTGCCCGGCACGGGCTTGGCGGGTGGGCGTTCAAGAGGCATGGAAATATCTGGCATTCAGTCATTCCTTCAGGGCAATCGTACGGCGCAAGCATTCATTTGTTCGCATTTCGCATGCTAGCGCTTCCCGGTGTAATTTTCCCCGGGGAAAGCGCTTGAACCATTGAAATCTCTTGTCGAATCGCCGCTGGACGCCGAAGGTTTGGCCTGGCTCAAGACTCCTGGCTGTAATGGCGCCAAGCCTGCGTGGCCTCGCGCATCAGGCGTACCTGCTGCTGAAACCTGGGGCAGGTGGCGCAGATGTGCATGTGAATGCGCACGGCCAGGCGTTCGACCCAGGGCAAATGGCGGTCTTCAGCTTCCAACACCAAGCGCGTGACCTGCTTGCAATTGCGTTTCAAAAACATGATTCGGGCTCGTTCAACGTAGGCGTCGCTGTTCAGGGGCAGGACTTGCAAACCAGTTCAGTTGCAGGCAATCGCGCAGCCGCATGCGTGCCCGGTGCAGCATGACCCAGAGATTGGTCGAACTGATGCCCAATTCCTTACAGATTTCGTCTGTATCCAGTTCCAGCCATTCGCGCATCATGAACAAGCGCCCTTGCTGACCGGGCAAGTGCTCCACGCAGGCCTCCAGTACGCGCATGAATTCGATCCGGTTGAGAACGCCTTCGGGATCGCTCCAATCCTGGGGCGCATCGATCCAATGGCCGGTTTGGTCGAACAATTCGTCCAGCACATCGGCATCGTCGTCAGCTGTTGTCGACATCTCCTTGCAATTGCGGCGAATTTGGTCGATCAGCTTGTGCTTGAGGATGCCGATCAGCCAGGTCTTGAGCTGCGAGGCCGCCGTGAAGCTCTGGGGGCGCTCCCAGGCGGCCAGAAGGGTTTCGGAGACGGCGTCTTCGGCCCAGGCGCTGTTGCGCAACTGTAGACGTGCATATTTCAGCAACTGCGGGCGGAGCGCTTCGAGCTGCTTCGCCAGGTCTGATGCTGGATCAGCTGCCGTTGCGGCCCTGGATTGCGGCGCTTGATGTTCTGAGGCCATGAGTCCTTGCCGGAGTCGTCGATGGCGCGAGTGTAGGGGCTCCCAGGAGCAGTTTGGCACCCAGCCTCAGTCCCTGGGTTTGAACATGATGCTGAAAGGGCAGGGCGCTCGGCCATCAGTGTCCCGCGGCAGTACCTCGGTCTTGTCGATGGCGCGCAGCACGGCGCGATTCCATTCCTCGTCGCCGCTGGGTGTGACCAGTTTGCGCGACAGGATGGTGCCGTCGGGCGCGCACTGCACCTCCACCTCTGCCACCGGATTCCCGGCGCCGGAGTCTGTGTAGATGATGTTGGGCTTGATCCGTGCCTTGACGCGGCCCGCATAGCTGGCCGAAGGGCCGCTGCTGCGCGCCGCCGCGCCCGTGCTGCCCGCGGGCCCTGTGCCGCTGCTGCTCGCGTTGCCTCCTGTCACGCCGCCCGCCATGCCTTGGATGCGGCGCAGGTTTTCCTGCCGCAAGGCTTCACGCTTGGCATCGGCCTTCTTGGTGTCGGCATCGGATTTCTTGGCCTGCTCTTGTTTGAGCGCCTGTTCCTTGGCGAGCGCCTTGGCCTTTTCGACCTCCTTTCGAGCCTTCTCTGCCTTGTCTTTTTCGGCCAAGGCCTCGGCTTCGCGTTTCAGGCGCTCCTGCTTCTTGCGCTCGGCGTCGCGCAGGGCCTGCTCGCGGGCCTCGTCTTCGCGCTCTTTTTCCTTGCGTGCCTTGGCAATGGCGATGTCAGCATCGCGTTGCGCTTGCTCCTGCGCGCGTTGTTGTGCCTCTTCCCGCGCCTCTTCCTGGGCCTGCTTCTGTGCGGCGGCGGCATCGGGTTCGGGCGGTTTTTCCTCTTCCTCGGGAAGCGCGGCGCGCGGCGCGGCGGCCTGGGGCACTGCCGACCACAGCTCGGCTTCAAAGGCCTGCTCCGGCTGGCTGCGCCATTGCAGGCCGGCGCTCAGCGCCAGCACCAGCAGGGCATGCGCCAGGACCGCCAGGGCGAATCCGCGCCCCAGCCCGGGCGCGGGCGGCGGACGCAGCGCGTCGTGGGCGTTCAGTCGGCTCAGGCTCATGCGCTCAAGCGGCGGTTCAAGGCGTGGATTCCGCGGCGCCGTTCTTCACGGCCAGGCCCACGCGCTGCACGCCATTGGTCTGCAGGATGTCCATCACCTTCACCACGGCCTCGTACTTGACGCTGCGGTCAGCCGAGATGACCACCGGTGTGTCGGCATGGCCGGCCTGCGCATCGCGGACCTGGCTGGCCAATAGCTTGAAGGCCAGCGCCTTCGGGTCGTCCTTGTCGACCTTGAGCTTCAGCGATTCGTCGCTGCCGACGATCACATGGATGACGTGCTCAGGCTGCTGGCGGCTCTTGCCGACGCTGGGCAGGTCCACCAAACCGGTCGTGATCAAGGGCGCGCTCACCATGAAGATGATGAGCAGCACCAGCATCACGTCGATGAAGGGCACCATATTGATTTCATTGATGGTGCGGCGGCGGCTGCGGCCGCGGGAAGCAAGGGCTGCCATGCGCGCTCCTGGGCTTCAGCGCACGGCCGATTGAGCGACCGGCGTGCCGACGTTGCGTTGCAGGATGTTGGAAAACTCCTCGATGAAGGTTTCCAGCGTGATGGCGCTGCGGTCGATCTGGCGGGCAAACCGGTTGTAGGCCAGCACGGCCGGGATGGCAGCGAACAGGCCGATGGCGGTGGCCACCAGCGCTTCGGCAATGCCGGGCGCAACGGTTGCCAGCGTCACCTGGGTCAGGTTGGACAGACCCACGAAGGCGTGCATGATGCCCCAGATGGTGCCAAACAGCCCGATGTAGGGCGACACGGAGCCCACGGACGCCAAAAAGGACAAATTGCTTTCCATCGCGTCGAGTTCGCGCTGGAAGCTGGCCCGCATGGCGCGGCGGGCGCCGTCCAGCAACACGCTGGCCTCGTTGACGCGGCGCTCGCGCAGCTTCATGAATTCACGCATGCCCGACGCGAAGATGCGCTCCAGCGGCGCGCCGTCGGTCTTGTTGGCCACCGAGCTGAACAAGTCGTTCAGGTTGGTGCCGGACCAGAACTCCTGCTCGAAGGACTCGTTGTGGGTCTTGATCCGTGCCAGCGAGAACAGCTTGCTGAAGATGACACTCCAGCTGATCAAGGAGACCAGCAGCAACAGGCTGATCACGATCTGCACCACGAAGCTGGCGTGGGCAATGAGCGAAAAAATGGAAAGATCTTGATTCATTGCTTGAAACGATCAATGTGAATCGGAATGCGGGGAAGCGGCAGCGTGGACCAGCGGCGCCAGTTTTTGGGCCAGTTTTTGTGCAATCGGCGCCGCAATGCGCGTGGGCTTGAAGGATTGGGCGTCGACACAGGCAATTCTGATTTCGCCTTCGCAAAGCAGCCGGCCGCCCGCATGGACCTGCTGGAACAGCACCATGGTGCTGCGGCCCGTGCCCTGCAAGTTGACACTGACGTCCAGCCAATCGTCGAGCTTGGCCGGCGCCAGGTATTTCAGCGAGGTGGCGCTGACGACGAACATCAGGCCTTGCTCGACGCGCATCGCTTCCTGCGAAAACCCCAGGTGACGCAGCCACTCGGTGCGCGCACGCTCAAAGAACTTCAGGTAGTTGGCGTAGAACACCACGCCGCCGGCATCGGTGTCTTCCCAGTAGACGCGCATGCCTTGGACGAACTGCGTCATCGCCGCAGCTCCGGCAGGACTTCGCGAAGGCGTCCCAGGGCCTCCTGCAGCAGCGCCGTGTCGGTGGCGAAACTCAGGCGCAGGAAGCGCGAGGCCTGGGCCGGCCCGAAATCGCGCCCCGGCGTCAGGGCGACCTGGGCGCGTCGCATCAGCTCGAAGCTCAGATCCCAGCTGTCATTGCAGAACGCAGAGCAGTCGGCCCAGACGAAGAATGCGCCGTCGGGCTCCACGGGCACTCGCAGGCCCATGGCATTTAATGCCGGGACGACGAGGTCGCGCCGGGCCTGGAAACTCTGCCGGCGCCACTCGTACTCGGCCAGGGCCTCCGGCGCGAAGCAGCCCAGTGCCGCATGCTGGGCCACGCTGGACGCGCAGATGAACAGGTTCTGGGCCAGCTTCTCGATCGGCGCTACCAGGTCGGGCGGCACGACCAGCCAGCCCAGACGCCATCCCGTCATGCCGAAATACTTGGAAAAGCTGTTGACCGAAATGATGTCGTCACCGAGTGCCAAGGCACTGGAGCCAAAGCGCTTGTCGTAGGACAGTCCCAGGTAGATTTCGTCGACGATGCTGACGCCGCCGCGGGCCCGAACGGTGTTGACGATGGCGGCCATTTCCTCGGGCGCGATCGAGGTGCCGGTGGGGTTGCTGGGCGAAGCCAGCAGCACGCCGCGAGTCTGCGATGTCCAGGCGGCTGCAACTTGCGCGGCCGTGGGCTGGAACCGTTGTTCGGCCGTGGTGGGCAGCAGCACGGCGCTTGCATCCGCGGCCGCCACGAAATGGCGGTTGCACGGGTAGCTGGGGTCGGGCATCAGCACCTCGTCGCCGCGCTGGAACAGCGCCAAGCAGGCGAGTTGCAGGGCGCCGGACGCGCCGGCCGTGATGACGATGCGCGCCGGATCGATGTCCAGGCCAAAGTGGCTGGCGTACCAAGCGCTCAGGGCCTGGCGCAAGGCGGGCAGTCCGGTGGCCGGGGTGTACTGCGTGTGGCCGGCGGCCACGCAGCAGGCGGCCGCGGCTTGAACCGAGTCCGTGGCGGCGAAGTCGGGTTCGCCAATGTTCAGATAGATCATGCGCCGTCCGCCTTGGGCGGGGTCGCACAATGGTGTGTGGGCCAGTTCGGCAGCTGCCTTGGCGCACTCCATCACATAGAAAGGCTCAATGCGATCCAGCCGACTCGCAAGTTTCATGGGCACGGCATCCAGGCGAAACAGCTGGCGGTCAGCGCTCGTTGCGCTGGGCCTGGACTTCCTGCGGACGCAGGTCGACGGCAGCGCGATCAAGCACGCCGTTGACATATTTGTGGCCGTCCGTGCCGCCAAAGGCCTTGGCCAGTTCGACAGCCTCGTTGATCGCCACCTTGTAGGGAATGTCGATGCAATGCTTGAGCTCGTAGGCGCCTATCATCAGAACGGCATGCTCGATGGGCGACAGCTCAGTGGTCTTGCGGTCGACATGGCGGCTCAGCACGGCGTCAAGATCGGGTGCTTCCAGAATGCAGCCGTTCAAGAGCGCATCAAAATGAGCACGGTCGCATTTGTCGAATCCGTCCTGTTCGCGCATGTGCGCGTCCACCACGGCGGCTTCGTCGCCCGTGATCAACCATTGGTAGAGCCCTTGCATCGCGGCCTCGCGGGCGCGGCGGCGCGCAGACTTGGGAGGGGCACGCTTGGCGGCGGGTTTGGCTCCGGTGTTTGCTGCGGCCTTGTCCACAGACGGTGAAGTTTTTGCGGTGCTCACTGCAGTGCTTTCAGGAGATGGGCCATTTCAACCGCCACGCGGGCAGCGTCTGCGCCTTTTTCTTCGACGCGTGCCCAGGCCTGGGCTTCGTTCTCGACCGTGAGAATGGCATTGGCGATGGGGATCTGGTAGTCCAGGCCCAGTCGCGTCACACCCGCGCCGCTTTCATTGGCCACCAGCTCGAAGTGGTAGGTTTCCCCGCGGATGATGCAGCCCAGCGCCACCAGGGCGTCGAACCGCTCGGATTCCGCCATGCCCTGCAAGGCCAAAGGCACTTCCAGCGCGCCGGGCACCGTCACGTGACGGATCTGCGCCTCGGACACCCCCATGGCGAGCAGCTGTTGCGTGCAGCATTCGGCCAATCGGCCGGTGATGGCGTCATTGAATCGGGCCTGAACCAGACCGATGCGCAAATTGTGGCCATTCAGGTTGATGGCCTGGCCCTTGTCGGAACCTTGCATGTGCGTCCTCGCTGGAAAAAGATTAAGCCTGGCTGCTGGATTGGAAGCCCGTGACCTCCAGCCCGTAGCCGGTCATGCTGGGCATGCGGCGGGGGCTGCCCAGCAGCTTCATGCG
Organism: Roseateles sp.; assembly: GCA_019232985.1. Next base: position 122,763 of record JAFAMW010000048.1, read on the forward strand.
TTGCACGCCGAGCTCACGCAGGATCTGGGCACCCACGCCGTAGGTGCGCAAATCCATGGTGGCCTTGGGCGCCGCAGCCGTCCCGTGTTGCATGTGGGCCAGCAGGTTTTCGGTGTCGCCGCCGCAGTTGAGCAGGACGGCCACGCCGGCCTGGGTCTTTTGGAGTTCAGCCAAGGCCTGGGGCAGGGGCCAAGAGTGCTCGCAGTTGCCTGCATCGAGCAGATCCAGCGCGGTGAAGGGCTCATGGACCCGCACCAACACTTCGTCCTGCGGCAGCCATTGCCCCTTGGCGAGCGCCAGATGGACGCCGCCGGTACGGTCCTTGAAGATGCTGCAGTCAAATGCGCCCTGGTGCGTGACCAGTTGGCGCTGGCCCACGCGTTCCACCAGCGATTCGTTGCGGCTGCGGTACTCGATCAGGTCGGCGATGGTGCCGATCTTGAGTCCGTGCTCGGCGGCGAACACTTCCAAGTCGGGCAGGCGGGCCATGGTGCCGTCGTCCTTCATGATCTCGCAGATCACGGAGGCTGGCGTGAGTCCGGCCATGTGCGCGAGGTCGCAGCCGGCTTCGGTGTGGCCGGCGCGCATCAGCACGCCGCCGTCTTGTGCCTGCAGCGGAAAGATGTGGCCGGGCTGCACCAAGTCGGCCGCCTGGGCATTGCGCGCCACGGCGGCCTGCACCGTGCGGGCACGGTCGGCGGCGGAGATGCCGGTCGTCACGCCCGTGGTGGCCTCGATCGAGACCGTGAAGGCGGTGCCGTGCTTGGTGCCGTTGCGCGTGGCCATGGGCGGTAGCTGCAGGCGCTCGCAGCGCTCGCGGGTCAGGGTCAGGCAGATCAGGCCGCGACCGAAACGGGCCATGAAATTGATGGCCTCGGGGGTGATGTGGTCGGCGGCAATGACGAGGTCGCCCTCATTTTCGCGGTCTTCTTCGTCGACCAGAATGACCATGCGGCCAGCGGCGAGCTCGGCGACCAGCTCATGTACGGGTGATATTGGCATGGGCGTGATTGTAGGCGGGGCGGAGCCTCAATCGAAGATCCCCGCCAATGGAATGCACCTCATGCCATTGAAATTCGAGCGCCATGTCCAGAGACGGCAGCGCACCCAGATCGGCCAGGGCGCGGCCGTCACCGAGCAATTTTGGGGCCATATAGAGCAGCAACTCGTCAACGCAACCCGCTTGCAGCAGCGAAGCATTCAGCTTGGCGCCGGCCTCCACATGCACTTCGTTGATGCCTCGCTGGCCCAGGTGCAGCAGCAGCGCCGGCAGATCCACCTTGTTCTTGTGGTCGGGCAGGCTGACCAGGTCCGGACCGGGCGTGTCGGCCTGCCTGGCGCTTGCAGCCCAGGCCGCCGCGGCTTCGGTTCCCAGCGCGTGGGCTACCAGCACCTCGCCGGGCGGGGCCAGGATGCGTGCCTGGGCGCTGATTTCGAGCCGGGAGTCGACCACCACGCGCAGGGGCTGGCGTTCAGTCTCGACGAGGCGCACGTCCAGCCGGGGGTTGTCGTCGCGTACCGTGCCGATGCCGGTCAACACCGCGCCTGCCCGCTTGCGCCAGAGATGCCCGTCGCGACGCGCATCGGGGCCGGTGATCCATTGGCTTTGACCCTCCGGCAGGGCGGTGCGCCCATCCAGCGTGGCGGCGATCTTCATGCGGACAAAGGGGCGTTGCCGCTGCATGCGGGAAAAGAACCCAATGTTGAGCTCCTGTGCCTCGTTCGCCATCAGGCCCGACTCAGTTTGGATGCCTGCGGCCTGCAAACGCGCCAGGCCCTGGCCTGCCACCAGGGGATTGGGATCTTTGACCGCGGCCACCACGCGCGCCACGCCCGCCTCGATCAGTGCGTCGCAGCAAGGCGGGGTGCGGCCATGGTGCGAGCAAGGTTCCAGGGTGACCAGCGCCGTCGCACCCCGCAAGGACACGCCGAGCGCCTGCGCCTGGCGGATGGCCATGATTTCGGCGTGGGCCTGGCCGGCCGCCTGCGTATGTCCGATGGCGATGAAGCGTCCTGCAGCGTCCAGCAGGACGCAGCCCACGCGCGGATTGGGGTCGCTGACGCCGATGGCCAGGCGAGCATGGCTCAAGGCCAGGACCATGGCCTGGGCATCGCTCAGAAATTGACCGGGAGAGGGAGGCTGGATGGTGTCTGCAGTCATGACGAAAGTCTACGACCTCAGGGTCCCAATGGCGGAGGTTCAACAAAAAGGGCACGCGTGAGTTCGGCCTCGCTGTCGGCTGCCATGGTGGAAAGCTCTATGGATTCGGTTTGCCCGTCGGGATCTTCCCAGCTGACATTGACCCGTATGTCCCATGCAGAAAGTCCGCCCAAGGCCTGCGAGGAACGCAGGATGCGGAACTGGGTCGGTCCGGTTCTTTCGCTTGACAGGACGGTGGACTCGTTGGCGGCGGGCGCAGCGTCGCGCAGAGCGTGACGGGTTTGCTCCGACGATTGAAGCGCCATTTGCCACGCGGTTTGCCGCAATCGATGCAACAGCAATTCCACGTGTGCCCGCGATTGCAATTCGGCGTATGCCAGCAGTCCCAAACTCAAAATCAGCAGGGCCACCAGCGCCTCCATCATGCTGCTGCCGCGCTGGTCGCCGTTCATGACGAGGTCCAACTTCCTGGCAATGGAACAAAGCTGCCTTGCTGAAGGCGCAGGCGCTCCAGCAAGGCTGGGGCGTGATCGAGCCATACCGGGCCGCGCAAATGGGTTTGCCCCAGACAGATCACCGCGCCCTCGATGCGGGACGTTTGGCCGGCAAGGGCTTGCCAGTCGAGATCTCCGCCGACAATCAACAGGCCATGCAGATGCGCCGGCCCGTCGATGCGCAAATCGCCGTCGACAAACAGCACAACCGGATGCAATGCATCGCCCAAGTTCAGCGCACCGTCAATTTGCGCAGGGCCTGGAATGCCCAGAAGCCTTGCGCCGCCCAGTTGGGCCTGGTTCAGGGCATTGCTGCAGTCCTGCCCACTGTTGCAGTCAATATGACGCATGGCCGCCTGATGCATATAAGCGGCGCGAGGCACGCCAAATTGCTGCAGGAAGAGCGTGTCGCGCAGCTTGTATTGCAAATGCGGCTGAAAGCTTCGAATCATGGGGGCGGAATTGGTGCCAGACCCAGCGTGCAGGCCGCTCGTGTTGCCCACGATGTCCGCGCCGGTCTGGACGATGAGGGGCGCTTGCGGCTCAGCGGTGTTGGTGATCGCCGGTAACGCCGCCATCGCATTGGCGGCGTTGTCGAGATGCACGATTCCCACCGAAAGCAATGCCGCCCGGGGCGGGTTGCGCAAAGCGCTGTACAAGGCGAGATCCTGTTCAACGCTGGCTTGCGCGGCGTCGTTGTGCGGTGAGTTGCAGATCCCCGGGGCATGAGAACACGCCGACACGGTGACGCGCACGGTCCCCGGTCGACTCAAGCCTTGGAGCCTAACCTGAAACGAAGGGCTCGGAGGCCCGCCCTCGATCCCCTCTGGCTTGGGCAGAACGGGCGGGCGGCATTGACAGGTCCAGGCGCTATCACGCATGCGGCACACCCCTTGAACTCCAGCTGCGGAGGAAGGCAGTTGAATGCGGCCGGCGGCGTCGAACTGCAAGACGAGGTCTCTATAGAGTTTTGCGCCTCGAGACCCTTGGGTGTCCGGCTCGCAGGTCTGCGGCCAGACATTCGCATTGAGCATGGCAAGGACCCACGCCGCACCGGCATCTGCGGCGGCTGCGGCCTGCAAGGAGAATTCGCGGCGCTGGATTTCCTTGGCGTCAAACCAGATCTGGCGGGTCGTTTGGGCCGCCAGCATGGCCGCCAGGAGCAGCATGACCATGGTGGCGGCAAGTGCCGCCGCGCCACGCATGCACCGAACTGGCTTCATGCTGACCTCATGTTGCACAACTCGCGGCAGGTTGAACACCTAAATTCCGCACGGCACTGGAGCCGGCGAACCGGTACACCAAGCTTGCGTCCTTGCTGGCCAGCGCGCGCACTTCAAAATGCGCGATGAGACCCTGCAGAACGGGAGCGCATGAGGAACAGTTGCCTGGACAATCGGGATTGATGCCCAGAGGGCGCCTTTCCAGGCGGACCTTGAAGCTGTCGATTTTGTACAGTCCTGGATCTGACAAAGGCTGCCATGCTCCGCCGAGCAGGAAATCCATGCGCCCATCCTTGAGCCGGAATCCGAAGCGCTCATTGGGGGTGACAAGGTTGTCTTCCGGCGCATATGGCTTGTCCCATGGCCGGCGGTCATTGTGGCGTGCGTAGCTGTAGCGCAGCACATTGCCCGCTTCGCCAGGGGGTTGCAACTCGAGATCCTGGAAGACCTGGGGGTCGCCATAGACGTTGGGAATGGGCGCCAGTTGGTCGGGAAGCCAGGCGCCCTGCTCGGCGAGTTCACGCAGGCCGATCCTGGCGATTTCGCGCTGGATCATGTCGGTCAATGCAAGCAAGTCCTGCTGTATCTGCAGGTCCATCGCCAGGCGCGCCCGTGCCTGCAGTTGCTGCAAGGCCAAGGCCATGGAGCAACCGGCCACCAGCAGCCCCAGCGCCAGCCCAACCAAAGTCTCCGGCAAGGAAAAACCGGCTTGGACGGTTTGCGGCAAGGGCTTCACGAGGGCCAGCAGCTCGGGTGGCTGCTTTTGTGAACGTACGCGGAGCCAGTCACGACGATGCTCATCGCCAGGCACTGCAAGTCATGGACCTGCGGACTGTCAGGGCGCACGTGGGCGGCAACGGTGTAGCCCGTCATGAATTTGCCGCCAACATCCGGACTCAGCGACAGTGCGTAATGACGGCTGATTTCCGCAGGCAGCGACAGCTTGGCCAGCGAGTCGCTGTAGACCGCATGCTGAAGCCGGTAGCGCTCCTGGGCGTGCAATACCGCGGTCAGTGCCTGTATGGCATCGGTTCGGCGCGCCTTCAAGATAAATTGGTGATAGCCGGGAACTGCGATGGCCAGAAGGACCGCTGTGATGGCCACGGCGATCAGCAGCTCGATCAGCGAATAACCAAACCCTCTGCTTATTTGGCCTATGGGCGCGCCAGGCCGCCGCATGGAGGATGCTTGCGTCAGCACGATGCGTAGCCCGCGATGGCGGGATCGGTGCTGCAACTGCGGATGCGTCCGGTGATGCCGACCACGTGGTGCAAGCCGGTTCGCGTGGCTGCCGCCAGCACCGAGACCGTGCCGGTGCTGCTGACCAGTCCTTGCCGCGGATCGAAGTTCAAACTGGCGACATTGCTTTGCACGAGGCGGTTGCTCTCGGCTGCCACCGTGGCCTGCTTGATCCATTGGGAGGTGCCGCCGCATTTGGGCTCTTGCAGCGCCTGGCATTAGCAATCGCCTTGCGGACCTCGGTACAGCACATAACAAGTGCCCAACTCATTTGATGAGAAGCCCACTCTCACGACCGAATTCAGTCGTCGGCTTTCCGAGCGCGCCAGCATCAGGTCGTCCTTGACCTCCTGCGCCAGCTGCTTGAGACGCTGGCGACTCAGCATGTCGTGCCAGGCGGGTAGGGCGGTAGCCAACAAGATGGCCGCCAAGGCGCCGGACAGCAGCACCTCGATCAATCCAAAGCCTCTGGACTTGAACTGCCCACCTCCCTGCGTCATGTCCGCCCCCTCTTTGACGTGCGTGGCACGAGGGCACAAATCTAGTCGGTCAGGGGCGAGTTTTCGAGTGACTCAGGACTCGGATACTTCAGGTCGGGGCGATGAATAACCAGACAATGTGATGGGTATGGGCTCGGCCTCAAATATCGGCGGTTCAGATATCGCGGATCAGTTGACGGAATTCGTCCACGTCTTCAAAGCTGCGGTAGACCGAGGCGAATCGCACATAGGCCACCTTGTCGATGCGTTTGAGTTCGCGCATCACCAATTCGCCCAGGCGTGTCGAGGGCAGCTCGCGGGCGCCGCTGCTCATCAGGGTTTCTTGGATGCGCGCCATGGCGGCGTCGATCTGCTCGATGCTCACGGGGCGCTTGCGCAGCGCGAGCTGCATGGAGGCGCGCAGCTTGTTGACGTCGAAATCGGCACGGGTGCCGTCTTTCTTGGCCACCACGGGCATGGCGATTTCCGCCCGCTCGTAGGTGGTGAAGCGTTTTTCGCACGATTGGCAGCGCCGCCGCCGGCGCACCACGTCGCCTTCGTCAGACTCGCGCGTCTCGACGACCTGGGTTTCGTGGTGGCTGCAGAACGGGCAACGCATTCTTTAGATTCGCCGACAAGGCTGCGGATGCATCAGCCGTAGACCGGGAACTGGCGCGTCAGCGCGGCGACCTTCTCGCGCACCGTGGCCAGATTGGCCTCGTCGTGCGGGTTGTCGAGCACGTCGGCAATCAGGTTGGCGGTCAGGCGTGCTTCGGCTTCCTTGAAACCGCGCGTCGTCATGGCCGGCGTACCGAGGCGGATGCCGCTGGTGACCATGGGCTTTTGCGGGTCGTTGGGGATGCCGTTCTTGTTGCAGGTCATGTGGGCCAGGCCCAGCACGGCTTCGGCTTCCTTGCCGGTCATGTTCTTGGGACGCAGGTCCACCAGCATGACATGGCTTTGCGTGCCGCCAGACACGATGCGCAGGCCGCGCTTGGTCAGTTCGTCCGCCAGTGCCTCGGCGTTCTTGACCACCTGCTCCTGGTAGGCCTTGAATTCAGGCGTCAGCGCTTCCTTGAAGGCCACGGCCTTGCCGGCGATCACATGCATCAGCGGGCCGCCCTGAATGCCAGGGAAGATGGCGCTGTTGATCTGCTTGGCCACATGGTCCTTCATCAGGATGATGCCGCCGCGCGGGCCGCGCAGGCTCTTGTGGGTGGTGGACGTGACCACGTCGGCATGCGGCACCGGGTTGGGGTACACGCCCGCGGCGATCAGGCCTGCGTAATGCGCCATGTCGACCATGAAATACGCGCCGATCTCCTTGGCGATCTTGGCGAAGCGCTCGAAATCAATGTGCAGGCTGTAGGCCGATGCGCCCGCGATGATCAGCTTGGGCTTGTGCTCGCGAGCCAGCGCCTCCATCGCGTCGTAATCGATTTCTTCCTTGCTGTTCAGGCCATAGCTGACCACCTTGAACCACTTGCCGCTCATGTTCAGCGGCATGCCATGGGTCAGGTGGCCGCCTTCGGACAGGCTCATGCCCATGATGGTGTCGCCCGGCTGCAGCAAGGCGAAAAACACGCCCTGGTTGGCTTGCGAGCCGGAGTTGGGCTGCACGTTGGCGTTTTCAGCGCCGAACAGCTGCTTGACGCGGTCAATGGCCAGTTGCTCGACCACGTCGACATATTCGCAGCCGCCGTAGTAGCGCTTGCCCGGATAACCTTCGGCGTACTTGTTGGTCAGCTGGCTGCCTTGCGCCTGCATCACGGCCGGCGAGGTGTAGTTTTCCGAGGCGATCAGCTCGATGTGATCTTCCTGTCGGCGGGTCTCGTTCTGAACAGCGGCCCAGAGATCGGGGTCGACGAAGGCAAGGGTCGAGGTCTTGTGATCAAACATGATGGATGGTGGCGAAATTTCAGAGGGTAAGGACCGCGAGCGGACACCACACACGGAGTTGCGATGTTGTCGGGCTGCCCAGGCGAACGGCTGAAACGCCGCGGACCCTGCGGCCCACGTCGTTCGCGCTTCCCGGTGGTCCACCACCTCGGGCTGCAAGATGCAACCCTGATCGCCAGTCGCGCGAATTTGCAGTGTAACGGAGGACGGCGGAGGAGCGGCGGCTCGCGCCGCCCCAGCCTCAGTTCAGCAATGCGACGTGTTGCGCGCTGGCGGCGGTGTAGGGCGCCGCAGCGGCGCGAACCGGCGCCGGCTTGCCGCTGGCCACGGCCCGGAGCTGCTCATCCTCCGACAAGACCCTGGCGGCGTAGCCAGCGTCGTCGCTGAGGTTGCCGGCGCCGACATAGAACTTGAGGCCGTCCTCGATATTGCCTGCGCGCTGGATGCAGTCTTTCAAGACCTGCACGCCGACTCGCAGATTGGTGACCGGGTCGAACGCGGCGCGCGTGCCGCCAAAGGCCTCGTACTTGTCGTCGTGCACGTGGGTCATCACCTGCATCAGGCCCTGGGCACCGACTGCGCTTTGCGCGAAGGGATTGAATCCCGACTCCACGGCCATGATGGCCAGGATCAGGGTGGGCTCGACACGGGCGCGCTGGCCCACGCTCCAGGCTTCCTGAACCAGACGGCTGACCGGCTCCGGCGCGACCTTGTAGCGATGCGACAGCCACATGGCGACGGCCGCCTGCTGGCGCGATAGGTCCTTGGGGTCGATGGCCGTGGCGCGCTGGATGGCGTCCTGGTCGACCAGGCCGGAGAGGATGTCTCCGGCGGCCTGGGCCTGCGCCTCATGGCGCGCCGTCAACAGGCCCAGGGCCTGCGTTTCGAGCTGCTGGCGCAATTCCGCCTGGCTGGCGAGGATGGCGATCAGGGCGACCGAGGCCAGTCCGACCAAGGCCAGGGTGTTGTGGCTGACCACCCACAATCCACGCCCGATGTCCGACGCGAACACGGACACAGCGTTGGTGGTGGCCTGAATGAGGGATTTCAAGTTCTGACGCGCTGTCATGCGACTCCTTTCTTCTCTGTCCGTCCCCGGGGCCGGGAGCAAGGCTCCGTGGCTCAACGGTCCGACAGTGATAATGGGCCTGCTCCTGGGGATCGCAGGCGTCCATCGGCAGCGAGGCGCTTTGATCGTCCCAAAGACCAAGGCGCGGGTTAACCCTTGCAGCGGTAAGGTGGGCGCAATTTTAAAGACGAAAAATAACCAGTCAAGCGAATAAGGTCTTGTCTAAATAACTAAAAAATATGAAATACAGAGATTTGCGTGACTTCATTCACCAGTTGGAGGCTCTTGGCCAACTCAAGCGGGTGCCGGATGCCGTGTCCGTCGATCTGGAAATGACGGCCCTGAGCGACCAGGTCTTGCGCGCCGCAGGTCCCGCGCTGCTGTTCGAGCAGGTGCCCGGTTATCAGATGCCGGTCTTGACCAACCTGTTTGGCACGCCTGAGCGCGTGGCCATGGGCATGGGCGCCAAGGATTTGGCCGAGCTGCGCGAGGTTGGGCAGATGCTGGCCAGCCTCAAGGAACCCGAGCCGCCGCGGGGCCTGAAAGACACAGGGCGGCTGCTCCAGATGGCCAAGGCCATGTGGGACATGAAACCCAGCGTGAGTCGCGACGCACCTTGCCATGAGGTGATTGTCGAAGCCGATGAGGTCGATCTGGGCCAACTGCCGGTGCAGACCTGCTGGCCCGGCGACGCCGGCCCCTTGGTCACCTGGGGCCTGGTGGTCACTCGCGGACCGCAGTCTGTCGCCAAGCCGAGACTTCGGCAAAACCTCGGCATTTATCGGCAGCAAGTGATTGACCGGCACCAGGTCATCATGCGCTGGCTCGCGCATCGGGGCGGGGCGCTGGATTTCAGGGAGTTTGCGCTGGCCAACCCGGGTCAGGATTTCCCGATCGCGGTGGCGCTCGGTGCCGATCCGGCGACCATCCTGGGCGCCGTGACGCCGGTGCCGGACAGCCTCTCCGAATACCAGTTTGCCGGCCTGCTGCGAGGCTCCCGAACTGAACTGGTCAACACCGGCGTCGGCGAGGCCGGGAGTTGGTTGCAGGTGCCGGCGAGCGCGGAGATCGCGCTGGAAGGATGCATTCCGGTCGCGGCGCCGGGGTACGTTGGAGTCAGCAGCAAGGGCGTTCCCATGAAAGAAAAGGGCGGTTACCTGCATGCGCTGGAAGGCCCTTTTGGCGACCACACCGGCTACTACAACGAGCAGGACTGGTTTCCCGTGTTCGAGGTGCGCCGCCTGACCCGTCGCAAGGATGCGATCTACCACAGCACCTACACTGGCAAGCCGCCGGACGAGCCGGCGATCCTGGGCGTAGCTCTGAACGAAGTGTTCGTGCCCATCCTGCAAAAGCAGTTCCCTGAAATCGTCGATTTCTACTTGCCGCCGGAGGGCTGCAGCTACCGCATGGCGGTGATCTCGATCCGCAAGAGCTATCCCGGCCACGCCAAGCGCCTGATGTTCGGCTTGTGGAGCTTCTTGAGGCAGTTCATGTACACCAAGTTCATCGTGGTGGTGGACGAGGACGTCAACGTGCGCGACTGGAAGGAAGTGATCTGGGCCGTCACCACCCGCATGGACCCCGTTCGCGACACGACCCTGGTCGACCAGACGCCGATCGACTATCTGGATTTCGCGTCTCCCGTCAGCGGCCTGGGCGGCAAGATGGGGCTGGATGCCACCAACAAATGGCCGGGTGAAACGGCACGCGAATGGGGTCGCGTGATCACCATGCCTGACGCGGTCCAGGCCAAGGCCGAGTCGCTGTTTTCAAGCCTGTTTCCACAAACTCGCTGAACAAAGCGGAATCGAAAGGGCGCCAAGGGTAATCCCTCTAAAGTCCCGCTTGAAAGCCCGCGCCCCATGCTCTATGTTTGTAGCACCTTACTGAAGGTAACCTCTCTGGCGCAGTCTCTGCGCGCCAGGAGCCCCTGGGTAGAGAGCCTGGGAGCCCCAATGATGGCGTGAGCCATCC
>JAFAMW010000059.1 GCA_019232985.1 Roseateles sp.
CCTAGGGCCTGCGCACGGGTCTGCCTGGTGTCGGCAGGCCCTGGCCATTGCGGCCTCAGCGGATCGCCGGCACCGCCGGCGCGAGCAGGCGCTCGCCCGCGTAGCCGCGCACCTCGACGCCCGCGAAGCGGCCGTGCAGGCCGTTCCATTCGTCGGTGAATGCGGCGATCTCTTCGCGCGTGCGGCCGACGAAGTTCCACCACAGCAGCGGCGGCGTGGCCCAGGGCGCGCCGCCGAGCAGCAGCGCGCGTGCCGCGCCGCGGGCGACCAGGCTCAGGCTCGCGCGGCCGGGCGCGAGGTAGGCGAGCGAACCCGGCTCGAGCAACTGGCCGTCGACCTCGAGCGCGCCCTCGAGCACCATCAGGCCATGCTCGAAGTCGGGGCGCAGGCCCTGCTCGAGCGCAGCCGCGCCCGGGCACGCGAGGTCGAGGCCCAGCAGCGCCTCGGGCCAGGGCACCGGCGAGCGCAGGCCATGGGTCTCGCCGGCGAGCAGGGTCAGCGCGAAGCCGCCGGCGGCGAACTGCCGCAGCTCGGCGAAATGCTCGAAGCGCGGCGCGCAAAAACGCTCGGCGTCGGGCAGCGCGAGCCACAGCTGGGCGAGGTGCAGGCGCGGGCTCAGCGATTCCTCGGAATGCGCGATCGCGCGGCCGGCCGTCATCAGGTTGACCTGCCCCGGGCGCAGCACCTGCTCGCTGCCGAGGCTGTCGCGATGCAGGATCTCGCCCTCGATCATCCAGCTGAAGGTCGCGAGCCCCGTGTGCGGATGCGGCGCGACGTTCATGCCGCGGCCGTGCAGGTCGGCCGGGCCCGCATGGTCGAGAAAGCACCAGGGGCCGACGGTGCGGCGCTGGCGCGTCGGCAGCGCGCGCCGGATCGGCAGGCCGCCGACGTCGCTCGCGTGGCTCGTGATCAGCTCCATGCCTGCCTCCTTGGCCTCACGGCCGTTGCTGGTGCTTGACGAAGGCCGCGAAGCCCGCGAGGTGCTTGCCGAGCTGCTCGCGCGTCGCCGCGTCGCTCAAGCGGCCGTCGGCGTCGAACAGCCGGTCGGCGTGCGACAGCGTGAACCAGGGGCCGAACCAGACCGCCGAGCCGAACGCACGCAGCACGTGCAGCAGCGCGTCCTGGGCGCGCAGCGTGCCGGCACCGCCGGGCGTCGCGCCGATCACGGCGGTGGGTTTGCCGCCGAAGATGCGCGCGCCCGAGCCCGAGGGGCGCGAGATCCAGTCGAGGCCGTTCTTGAGCACGCCGGGGATCGAATGGTTGTACTCGGGCGTGCTGATCAGGAGCGCGTCGGCCGCCGTGATCGCCGCGCCGAGTTCCTTGACCGCCTCGGGCAGGCCCTGGGCCTCGACGTCGCCGTCGTAGACCGGGATGCCGTGCAGCGTGCGGACGTCGAGCTCGACGCCGGCGGGCGCGAGTTCCCTGGCCGCACGCAGCAGTCGGGTGTTCAGCGAGTCGCGGCGCAGGCTACCGGAGAGGGCGAGAATGCGGGTCATGATTTTCGAGGTCGATGAGGATGCGGCGCATCATGCATGAATTCAAGCTTCCCGACATGACATGCGGCCACTGCGAGGGCGTCGTGCGCAAGACCGTCGCCGCGCTCGACGCGGCGGCCCGGGTCGAGGTGGACCTCGCGGCGCACGAGGTGAAGGTCGACAGCGCGCAGCCGCGCGAGCGGCTCGCCGCCGCGCTCGCCGAGGCCGGCTACGCGCCGCAGTAAGCCCGCGCGCTCAGACCGCCGCGAGCGCCTGCTGCAGCTGCTCGCGCAGCGCGCGCAGGCGCGCGAGCTCGTGCTCCTGGCGCGCGAGCGTCGGCCAGACCAGCGCGACGAGGTCCTCGGCGGTCTGCGCGACCGGCACCTTCTTGCCCGTGCCCACATGCTCCCAGAGCAGGTGCTCGACGGGGCCGAGCACGAGGCTGCGCAGCAGGCTCAGCGGCACGTCGTCGCGCAGCACGCCGGCCGCGCGGCCGCGTGCGAGCAGGTCCATCAGCGGCGCCGTGTAGCGGCGCTGGAGTTCGATCAGCGCCTCGCCGAGCTCGCCCTGGCCGCCGTGCGACTTCACCCGACCCTCGCTGAGCACGAACGCGCACAGGCCCGTGCCGTCGACGAGGAACAGCTCGAGGTGGGTGTGCATGAACCAGCGGAACTGCTCGAACACCGGCCGCTCGCGCGGCAGGCCCTGCTCGATCGCGGCCGTGATCTCGGCGTACCAGTCGCCGATTACGCGGACGCAGAGCTCGCGCTTGCCGCTGAAGTAGGTGAATACGGTCGCCTCGGAGATGCCGAGGCGGCGCGCGATCTCGGTCGTCGTCGTGTGCTCGTAGCCGCCCGCCGCGAACAGCTCGCGGCCGACGCGCAGGATGTCGCGCACGCGCTGCTCGCCCTTGGCGCGCGCGGGCGCACGGCGCTGCGGCGCCTTCGGCGCGGCGGTGCGGGTTTCGGGCGGAGCGACGCGAGGCATGGCCGCGATTGTGCCAATTCCTGAGTAATACTCAAGTACAAACTTGAGGTCGACCCGGTCCTTGCGCTATCCTCGCCGTTCCAGTCGCGCCGCAAGGCGTCAAAAAGAATTTTGAGCTGCACTCAGGGTGCGCTCCCAGGAGACCCCCATGGCCCAGTTGCACAGCAAGCTCAACCCGCGCAGCGCCGAGTTCAAGGCCCACGCCGAGGCGATGCGCGCGCTCGTCGACGACCTCAACGCCCGGCTCGACCGCATTGCCGAGGGCGGCGGCGAGGCCGCGCGCGCCAAGCATGTCGGGCGCGGCAAGCTGCTGCCGCGCGAGCGCGTCGAGCTGCTGCTCGACCCGGGCACGCCGTTCCTCGAGATCGCGCCGCTCGCCGCGCTCGACGTCTACGACAACGCGGCGCCGGGCGCCGGCGTGATCGCGGGCATCGGCCGCATCGCCGGCGTCGAATGCGTGGTCGTGTGCAACGACGCGACGGTCAAGGGCGGCACCTACTACCCGCTGACGGTCAAGAAGCACCTGCGCGCGCAGGAGATCGCCGCGCAGAACCGCCTGCCCTGCGTCTACCTGGTCGACTCGGGCGGCGCGAACCTGCCGAACCAGGACGAGGTCTTCCCCGACCGCGACCATTTCGGGCGGATCTTCTTCAACCAGGCCAACCTGAGCGCCGCGGGCATCCCGCAGATCGCCGTCGTGATGGGCTCGTGCACGGCCGGCGGCGCCTACGTGCCGGCGATGAGCGACGAGACCATCATCGTCAAGCAGCAGGGCACGATCTTCCTCGGCGGCCCGCCGCTCGTGAAGGCCGCGACCGGCGAGGTCGTGACGGCCGAGGACCTCGGCGGCGGCGACGTGCACACGCGCCTGTCGGGCGTGGCCGACCACCTCGCCGACGACGACACCCACGCGCTCGCGCTCGCGCGCCAGGCCGTGGGCCGCATCAACTGGCACAAGCAAGGCCAACTCGCATTGCAGCCCGTGCGCGCGCCGGCCTTCGACCCGGCCGAGCTGCACGGCGTGATCCCGACCGACACGCGCAAGCCCTTCGACGTGCGCGAGGTCATCGCGCGCGTCGTCGATGGCTCCGACTTCGACGAGTTCAAGGCGCGCTACGGCGCGACCCTGGTCTGCGGCTTCGCGCATATCGAGGGCATGCCGGTCGGAATCGTCGCGAACAACGGCATCCTGTTCGCCGAGAGCGCGAACAAGGGCGCGCATTTCATCGAGCTGTGCTGCCAGCGCAAGGTGCCGCTGGTGTTCCTGCAGAACATCACGGGCTTCATGGTCGGGCGCAAGTACGAGAACGAGGGCATCGCGCGCGCGGGCGCGAAGATGGTCACGGCCGTCGCCTGCGCCCAGGTGCCGAAGTTCACGGTGATCATCGGCGGCTCCTTCGGCGCCGGCAACTACGGCATGTGCGGCCGCGCCTATTCGCCGCGCATGCTCTGGATGTGGCCCAACGCGCGCATCAGCGTGATGGGTGGCGAGCAGGCCGCGTCGGTGCTTGCAACCGTCAAGCGCGACGGCATCGAGGCCAGGGGCGGGGCCTGGAGCGCGGACGAGGAAGAGGCTTTCAAGGCGCCGATCCGCCAGCAGTACGAGGACCAGGGCCACCCGTATTACGCGAGCGCGCGGCTGTGGGACGACGGCGTGATCGACCCGGCCGACACGCGCCGTGTCCTCGCTTTGGGCCTCTCGGCCGCGCTGAACGCCGAGATTCCCGAGACGCGTTTCGGCGTGTTCCGCATGTAAGATGTGTACTTTTATTTGACTCGGTACACATCGTGCGCACGAATATCGAAATCGACGATCGCTTGATGGCCGAGGCGCTCGCCGCGGGCCCGTTCAAGACCAAGAAGGAGGCCGTCGAGGCCGGCCTCGTGCTGCTCAAGCGCCAGGCCGCGATGCGCGAGCTCGCGCGCATGGGCGGCTCGGTGGCCTGGGGCTGGGGCGACGAGCAACGGCTCGACGGTCGGCCGAACTGGGGCGTTGCGGAGCCGGCCCCGGTGATCCGCGCCGCGGCTCAGGCGGCCGAGCCGGCCGCGGCCTACGGTGTGGCGAAGAAGCCCCAGTCCGGAGCGAAGTCCCGTGCTCGTCGCTGACAGCAGCGTCTGGATCGACCATTTCAAGGGCGTCGACAACCCGGCGCGGCGCGCGCTCGCGCGCGCGCTCGTCGACGGCGAGGTCGCGCTGCTGATGCCCGACCTCGTGCTGTTCGAGCTGCTGCGCGGCTTCCGCTACGAGAGCGAGATGCGCCGCGCGGTCGCGGCCTTCGAGCAGCTGCCGCTGGTCGAGCTCGGCGGGCGCGACAACCTCGAGCGCGCGGCCGACCATTACCGCCAGCTGCGCCGGCTCGGCCACACGGTGCGCAGCGACATCGACATGCTGCTCGCGAGCTGGTGCATCGCCAACGACCATCTGCTGCTGCAGCGCGACCGCGACTTCCACCCCTACGCCGAGCATTTCGGGCTCCGGCTCTGGTCGGGTGCGGCCCAGTGAGGAAAGCCATGTACCAACACCTTCGCATCGACCGCGCCGGCCATGTCGCGCGCGTCACGCTCAACCGCCCCGAGGTCCGCAACGCGTTCAACGAGGCCCTGATCGCGGAACTCACGGCGGCCTTCGCCGCACTCGCGCAGGACGCGAGCCTGCGCGCCGTCGTGCTCGCGGGCGAGGGCAAGGCCTTCTGCGCGGGCGCCGACCTGAACTGGATGAAGGCGATGGCCGGCTACAGCTGGGACGAAAACCACGCCGACGCGGGCCGCCTCGCCCAGATGCTGTGGACGATCTACCGCTGCCCGGTGCCCGTGATCGCGCGCGTGCACGGCGACGCCTACGCGGGCGGCGTCGGCCTCGTCGCGGCCTGCGACATCGTCGTCGCGGCCGAGGGTGCGGCCTTCTGCCTGTCCGAGGCCAAGCTCGGCCTGCTGCCCGCGACGATCGCGCCCTATGTCGTGCGCGCGCTCGGCGAGCAGGCGTCGCGGCGCTACTTCGTGACGGCCGAGCGCTTCGGCGCGGCCGAGGCCCAGCGCCTCGGCCTCGTCCACGAGCGCGTCGCGGCCGAGGCGCTCGACGCCAAGATCGACGAGCTGCTCGCCGCGCTCGTCGCGAACGGCCCGGCCGCCGTGCGCGCGTGCAAGCGCCTGGTCCAGGACGTCGCCCACGCCGCGATCACGCCGCCGCTGCGCGACGACACCGCGCGCCGCATCGCCGACATCCGCGCGAGCGCCGAGGGCCGCGCCGGCGTGCAGAGCTTCCTGAACAAGACGCCGGCGCCCTGGCTGGCCGACTGAGCGTGTTTTTTTAGCCGCCATGGACGCCCAGCCGCAGCCCCCGCTCGCCGACCTCGGCCTGCCGCACCTGCTCGCGCTCGCCGCGGCGCTCGGCTGGGCCAGCGGCATGCGGCTTTACGCGACGGTGTTCCTCGTCGGCCTCGCGGGCCGGCTCGGCTGGCTGCCGCTGCCGGCGGGGCTGCTCGTGCTCGAGCATCTGCCGGTGCTGATCGTCGCGGGCGGGCTGATGCTCGTCGAGTTCCTCGCCGACAAGATCCCGGGCGTCGACTCGCTATGGGACCTCGTCCAGACCGTGATCCGCGTGCCGGCCGGCGCGGCCCTGGCGGCCGCAGCGCTCGGCGTCCAGGGCGACGGCGGCCAGGCCTGGGCCGTGATCGCCGCGCTGTTCGGCGCGACGCTCGCGGCCACGGCCCATGCGGCCAAGGCCGGCACGCGCGCGGCCGCCAACACCTCGCCCGAGCCCTTCTCGAACCTCGCGCTCTCGCTCGCGGGCGACGCGTTCGTGCCCTTTCTTCTGTGGCTCGCCTGGGTCCACCCGCTCGCGGGCGGGCTCCTGATCGTGCTGATGCTCGCGCTTGCGCTCGTGCTGATCCGCCTGACCTTCCGCTTCCTCGCCGGCCTGCTGCGCAAGCTGCGGCCGCAACGCACCGCATGACCCAAGAACTGCAAGACCTCGCCCGCCGCAGCCTCGCCGCGGTCTGGCACCCGTGCACGCAGATGGCGCGCGCCGCGCAGCTGCCGCCGCTCGCGATCGCGCGCGGCGAGGGGGCCTGGCTCCACGACGTCGAGGGGCGCCGTTACTTCGACGCGAACAGCTCCTGGTGGGTCAACCTGCTCGGCCATTCCGACGCGCCGCTCCTCGACGCGATCAAGCGCCAGCTCGACACCCTGCCGCACGTGATGCTCGCGGGCTGCACGCACGAGCCGGCCGTGCGCCTCGCCGAGCGTCTCTCGGCGCGCACCGGCGGCCGGCTCGGCCATTGCTTCTTCGGCAGCGACGGCGCGAGCGCCGTCGAGATCGCGCTGAAGATGAGCTTCCACAGCTGGCGCAACCGCGGCGCCGACGCGCGCCGCGAGTTCGTTTGCCTGAAGAACGGCTACCACGGCGAGACCATCGGCGCGCTCGCCGTGACCGACGTCCAGATCTTCCGCGACGCCTACGACCCGCTGCTGATGCGCGCCCATATCGTCGCGGCGCCCGACGCGCGGCTCGGCAACGAGGCGCCGGCGCTCGCGGCGATGCGCGCGCTGCTCGAGGCGCGCGGCGACCGTATCGCGGCCGTGATCGTCGAGCCGCTCGTACAGGGCGCGGCCGGCATGGTCATGTACGGCCCGGCCTACCTGAAAGGCCTGCGCGAACTCACGCGCGAGTTCGGCGTCCACCTGATCGTCGACGAGATCGCGATGGGCTGCGGGCGCACCGGGACCTTCTTCGCGTACGAGCAGGCGCAATCCGAGGACTGGCCCGACTTCATCCTGCTGTCCAAGGGCATCACGGGCGGCACGCTGCCGCTGTCGATCGTGCTGACGACCGACGCGGTGTTCGAGGCCTTCTGGAGCGAGGACGTCGCGCGCGGCTTCCTGCACTCGCACAGCTACACGGGCAACCCGCTCGCCTGCGCGGCCGCGAACGCCGTGCTCGACCGCTTCGACGCGGGCCTGCTGGCGTCGATTGGCGAGCAGGCGGCGCTGCTGGGCAAGGCCTTCGCGCCGCTCGCGCGGGATAATCGCGTGCAACACCTGCGCCAGCGCGGCATGGTGCTGTCCTTCGACGTGGCGAACCCCGGCGAACGCTTTTCCGAACGCTTTCACCTCGCGGCGCGCCGCCACGAGCTGCTGATCCGCCCGATCGGCGCGAGCGTGTATGTCATGCCTCCCTACCTGATCACGGCGGACACCGCGCCATGGCTTGCCGCCGCGGTCGCCGCCACCCTCGACGATGTTGCTTGACCACCTCCAACAAAAACTCGCCGCGATCGAGGCGCAAAGCCTGACGCGCTTCCTGCGCGCGGCCGAAACGCCCACCGCGCCGCGCCAGACCGTGCGCGGCCGCGACGGCGTCGCGCGCGAGCTGCTGCTCTTTTGCTCGAACGACTACCTGGGCCTCGCGGCCGAGCCGGCGCTGCGCGACGCGCTGATCGACGGCGCGCGCCGCTACGGCGCGGGCTCGGGCGCCTCGCACCTGATCAGCGGCCACAGCGCCGCGCACGAGGCGCTCGACGCGCGCCTCGCCGCGATGTTCGCCGCGCATATCCCGCAGGCGCGCGCGCTGAGCTTCTCGACCGGCTATATGGCCAATCTCGCCGTCGTCACGGCGCTCGGCGACGCCGAGGCCGAGATCTTCTCGGACGAGCTGAACCACGCGTCGCTGATCGACGGCTGCCGGCTCGCGCGTGCGGCCGTCAAGCGCTACGGCCACGTCAATCTCGCCGAGCTGCGCACCTTGCTCGCGGCGAGCGAGGCCAGGCTCAAGCTGATCGTCAGCGACGCGGTGTTCAGCATGGACGGCGACGTCGCGCCGCTGCCCGCGCTGCTCGCGCTGGCCGAGGAATTCGACGCCTGGCTGATCGTCGACGACGCCCACGGCTTCGGCGTCCTCGGCGCGCAGGGTCATGGCGCGCTCGAGCATTTCGGCCTGCGCAGCGAGCGCCTCGTGCTCGTCGGCACGCTCGGCAAGTCGGCCGGCCTCGCGGGCGCCTTCGTCGTCGCCCACGAAACGATCACCGAATACCTGCTGCAGGCCGCGCGGCCCTATATCTTCACGACGGCCGCGCTGCCGGCCGTCGCGCACGCGCTGCTCGCGGCCTTCGACCTGATCGAGGGCGAGACCGGCCGCGCGCGCCGCGCCGCGCTCGTCGAGCTGCAGGCGCGCCTGCGCCGCGGCGTCGAGGCGCTGCTGCCGCGCCACCCGCATTGGCGCCTCGCCGCGTCGGACACGCCGATCCAGCCGCTGATCGTCGGCGGCAACGCCGAGGTCATGGCGCTCGCCGCGGCGCTCGAGGCGCGCGGCCTGCGCGTGCCCGGCATCCGCCCGCCGACCGTGCCCAAGGGCGAGGCGCGGCTGCGCATCACGCTGAGCGCCACGCATACGGCGGCCGACGTCGACGCGCTGCTCGCGGGCCTGGAGCAACTCGCATGAATGGGGCCCCCACGTCCGCGCAGGCGCGTCCTGCCCCCCGCGGGGGCGAAGCCGTTCTCGGGAGCGGCCCGTCGAACGGCTTGACCGGCTACTTCATCACCGGCACCGACACCGAGATCGGCAAGACGACGATCACGGCCGGCCTCGTCCACCTGTTCCAGTCGCGCGGCCGGCGCGTCGCGCCGATCAAGTCGCTCGCGGCCGGCACCGAAGCCGACGGCCTCAACGAGGACGTCGCGCGCCTGCACGGCGCCCAGACCCTGGGCCTGACGCCCGCGCAGGTCTGCCCGCTCGTGCTGCGCGAGCCCTGCGCGCCGCATATCGCGGCCAGGCTCGAAGGCCGCGACATCGACGCGGCGCAGCTGCTCGCGGCGATCCGCGCGACCGCCGCGCGCGGCGACATGGCGCTCGTCGAAGGCGTCGGCGGCTTCCGCGTGCCGCTGGTGCCGGGCTTCGACACCGCCGACCTCGCCACGCAGCTCGCGCTGCCCGTGGTCCTCGTCGTCGGCCTGCGCCTCGGCTGCATCAACCACGCGCTGCTGACGGCCGAGGCGATCCGCGCGCGCGGCCTCAGGCTCGCGGCCTGGGTCGCGAACACCGCCGACCCGTCCATGCCCCATGTGGCCGACAATCTGGCCGCCTTGGCCGATGGCCTCGCGGCGCCCTGCTGGGGCCATGTGCCGCGCCTTTCCGATCCGTCCCCCGCGGCCGTCGCCGCGCACCTGAAGGTTTCCGAATGAACCAGATCCAGACCCTGACCCCCACGACCGACGCCGACCGCCGCCTTGCCAAGCCGCTGACGGTCGACGAAGTCGCCGCGCTGTTCGAGCTGCCGTTCATGGACCTCGTGTTCCGCGCCCAGCAGGTCCACCGCGAGCATTTCGACGCGAACGCGGTCCAGCTGTCGACGCTTCTGTCGATCAAGACCGGCGGCTGCGAGGAGGACTGCAAGTACTGCCCGCAGTCGGCCCATTTCGACACCGGCCTGAAGGCCGAGAAGCTGCTGCCGCTCGAGGAGGTCATGGCGGCCGCGCGCGCGGCCAAGGCGAACGGCGCGACGCGCTTCTGCATGGGCGCGGCCTGGCGCTCGCCCAAGGAGCGCCACCTCGAGCAGATCGGCGAGATGATCTCGGGCGTCAAGGCCCTGGGCCTCGAGACCTGCCTGACCGCCGGCATGCTCGGCGAGGGCCAGGCCGAACAGCTCAAGGGCGCGGGCCTCGACTACTACAACCACAATCTCGATACCGCGCCCGAGTTCTACGGCCAGATCATCACGACGCGTACCTACCAGGACCGCCTCGACACGCTCGAGCGCGTGCGCGCGCAGGGCCTCAAGGTCTGCTCGGGCGGCATCGTCGGCATGGGCGAGACGCGCCGCCAGCGCGCGGGCCTGATCGTCCAGCTCGCCAACCTCGATCCCTATCCGGAGTCGGTGCCGATCAACAACCTCGTCCAGGTCGAGGGTACGCCGCTCGCGGGCACGGCGGCGCTCGACCCCTTCGAGTTCGTGCGCACGATCGCGGTCGCGCGCATCTGCATGCCGCGCGCGATGGTGCGCCTGTCGGCCGGCCGCGAGGACATGCCCGAGGCCATGCAGGCCCTGTGCTTCATGGCCGGCGCGAACTCGATGTTCTACGGCGACAAGCTGCTGACCACGGCGAACCCGCAGGCCGCGAAGGACCGCGCGCTGCTCGAGCGCCTGGGCATGCGCTGCGCGTCGGAGGCCGAGCTCGGCGCCGGCGAGGCCGAGGGCGAAGGCTGCGGCCACTGCCACTGACGGATAGAACAGACCGCTGCGACGCGGCAGGAGACAACAGAGATGTTCAAGAAGATCCTCATCGCCAACCGCGGCGAGATCGCCTGCCGCGTCGCGGCGACCGCGCGCCGGCTCGGCGTGAAGACCGTCGCCGTCTACTCGGACGCCGACGCGCAAGCCCGCCACGTGCGCGCCTGCGACGAGGCCGTCCACATCGGCGGCGCGGCGCCCAGGGACTCCTACCTGCAGTGGCAGCGCATCCTGGATGCCGCGAAGGCGACCGGCGCCGAGGCCGTGCACCCGGGCTACGGCTTCCTGAGCGAGAACGAGGACTTCGCCCAGGCCTGCGCGGACGCGGGCCTCGTCTTCATCGGCCCGCCGCCGAGCGCGATCAAGGCGATGGGCCTGAAGGCCGAGTCCAAGCGCCTGATGGAGGCGGCCCGGGTGCCGCTCGTGCCCGGCTACCACGGCGCCGGCCAGGACCCCGCGCTGCTCAAGCGCGAGGCCGAGCGCATCGGCTTTCCGGTGCTGATCAAGGCGAGCGCGGGCGGCGGCGGCAAGGGCATGCGCGCGGTCTACACGGCCGAGGAATTCGACGCCGCGCTCGCCTCGTGCCAGCGCGAGGCGATCAACAGCTTCGGCGACGACGCCGTACTGATCGAGCGTTATGTTCAGAAGCCGCGCCATATCGAGATCCAGGTCTTCGGCGACGCGCACGGCAACTGCGTCTACCTGTTCGAGCGCGACTGCTCGGTCCAGCGCCGCCACCAGAAGGTGCTCGAGGAGGCGCCTGCGCCCGGCATGACGGCCGAGCGCCGCGCGCAGATGGGCGAGGCCGCGGTCGCCGCGGCTCAGGCTGTCGGCTACCAAGGGGCGGGCACCGTCGAGTTCATCGCGGAGCAGGACGGCCGCTTCTATTTCATGGAAATGAACACGCGGCTGCAGGTCGAGCACCCGGTGACCGAGGCGATCGCGGGCCTCGACCTCGTCGAATGGCAGCTGCGCGTCGCGGCCGGCGAGCCGCTGCCGCTCGCGCAGGACCAGCTCGAGTTCAAGGGCCACGCGATCGAGGCGCGCATCTGCGCCGAGAACCCCGAGGGCGGCTTCCTGCCCGCGACCGGCCGGCTCGAGGTCGCGCGCTGGCCCGCCCATGTCGCGTTCACCCGCGGCGATGTCCGCGTCGACGCGGGCGTCGGCGAGGGCGACGCGATCTCGCCGTTCTACGACTCGATGATCGCGAAGCTGATCGTCTGGGGCGAGGACCGTGCCCAGGCGCTCGCGCGCCTCGACGCCGCGCTGCGCGACACCCATATCGTCGGCCTGCACACCAACGTCGCGTTCTTGCGCCGCTGCGCGGCGACCGCATCCTTCGCGGGCGCCGACCTCGACACGGCGCTGATCGAGCGCGAGCGCGCCGCGCTGTTCGGCCAGCCGGGCCTGCCGCTCGAGACCGTGGCCGCGGCCGTCGTCGCCCACACGCTCGCCGAAGAGGGCTTGAGCGAGGACGCCGACCCGTGGAGCCGCCGCGACGGCTGGCGTTTGTTCGGCGCCGCGCGGCGTCGCTTCGAGCTCGACGTCGACGGCACCCACCACCGCGTGCTGCTCGCGCGCCGCCACGCGGGCGGCATGAGCCTGACGGTCGGCGCGCGCGAGGTCGCGTTCGCCGTCGAATCCCAAGGCAGCGAGCGCCACACGCTGCACCTCGACGGCTCGGCGGCGACGCGCGTGACGACCTACAAGGTCGGCGAGCAGGTCGCCGTGTTCGGCCCGCAGGGCTCGGCGCTGGTGACCGAGGTCGACGCGATCCGCCACGCGGGCGCGGGCGACGCCGGCGCCGGCCGCCTGAGCGCGCCGATGCCGGGCAAGATGGTCGCCTTCCTCGCCCGGCCCGGCGACCAGGTCGCGAAGGGCCAGCCGCTCGCCGTGATGGAGGCGATGAAGATGGAACACACGATCGCCGCGCCGCGCGACGGCGTCGTCGCCGAGCTGCTGTTCGCGGTCGGCGACCAGGTCGGCGACGGCGCCGAGTTGCTGCGCCTGGAGGCATGAGGCGAAAATCCGGTCATGCAGCGCGACCTCGTCAGAGTCACCGACCGTCGCCGCCAGGTCGCCGAGGACCTGGCGTTCTGGCGCGCGCGCCCGGCCGTCGAGCGGCTCGCCGCGGTCGAAAGCCTGCGGCTTCAGCACGAAGGCCTGGCCCCAGATGCTCAACCAAGACTTCAAAGAGTTTGCCGAGTTGCTCAACGCGCGCGGCGTTGAGTACCTGGTCGTCGGCGGCTACGCGCTGGCCGTGCACGGCCATCCACGCTACACCGGTGACATCGATTTCTGGCTATGTCCGGAAGCCGGCAATATCGCGAAGCTGCTCGAGGCGTTGAAGGCCTTCGGCTTTGCCGCGCTGGAACTGGGCGTTGCGGATTTCGGCCCCGATGCGGTGATCCAGTTGGGGCAGCCGCCGCGGCGTATTGACCTTCTGACGAGCGTCGACGGCGTTTCCTTCCGCGCCTGTTATGACCGGCGCGAGGTCGTCGATGTCAGCGGCGTGCTCCTGAATTTCATCGGCCTTGAGGATTTCAAGGCCAACAAGCGTGCGAGCGGCCGCCACAAGGATCTGGCCGATCTCGATTGCCTGGAAGACTGAGCCATGAACCTGCCCAGCCATGTAACCCTCGTCGACGTCGGTCCGCGCGACGGCCTGCAGAACGAGAAGCAGCCGATCGCGACGGCCGACAAGGTCGAACTGATCGCGCGCCTCGCCGCGGCCGGCCTGCGCGAGATCGAGGCCGCGAGCTTCGTGAGCCCGAAGTGGGTGCCGCAGATGGCCGACGGCGCCGACGTGATGGCCGCCGTCGCGCGGCCCGCGGGCCTGCGCCGGCATGTGCTCGTGCCCAACCTAAAGGGCCTCGAAGCCGCGCTGCCCACGCGACCCGACGAGATCGTCGTGTTCGCGGCGGCGAGCGAAGCCTTCAGCCAGAAGAACATCAACTGCTCGATCGCCGAGAGCATCGAGCGCTTCGCGCCGGTCGTCGCCCAGGCCCGCGCGGCCGGCATCGCGGTGCGCGGCGCGCTGTCCTGCGCGCTCGGCTGCCCCTACCAGGGCGAGGTCTCGGCCGACGAGGTCGAGCGCGTCGTCAAGCTGATGAAGGACATCGGCGTCGAGCACATGGGCGTCGCCGACACGATCGGCGTCGGCACGCCGCGCCGCGTCCAGGCCGTGATGGAGCGCGCGCTCAAGCATTACGCGCTCGCCGCCGTGAGCGGCCATTTCCACGACACCTACGGCCAGGCGCTCGCGAACATCTACGCCTGCCTCGAGCTCGGCGTCGCGCGCTTCGACGCGAGCGTCGCGGGTCTCGGCGGCTGCCCCTACGCGAAGGGCGCGACCGGCAATGTCGCGACCGAGGACGTCGTGTTCATGCTCGACGGCCTCGGCGTCGCGACCGGCATCGACCTGGACCGCCTCGTCGACGCCGGCGCGTTCATCTCCGAACGCCTCGGCCGGCCGCCGGTGTCGCGCGTCGCGCGCGCGCTGCTCGCCAAGCGCGCGGGCTGACGCGGTCTCTCAAGTCTGGTCGAGGTGGTCGAGCGCCCGCTCGGCCTGGCCGCGCTCGAAGTCCGGCAGGCGCCGCGCGACGCGGCGGTACTGCGCGATCAGCGCCGCGTCGGCCGGCATGCGCTCGGCGACCGCGTTGAGCACGTTCAGCGTGTCGAAGCTGCTGCCGATGCTCGCGGTCGCGCCGAGCACGGCGCCGTAGCCCTCGGGCTTGAGCGGGCCGCCGCTGACGAGCGCGACGAGCGCTTCGCGGCGGTCGAAGTCGCTGTTGATCGCGGCGGCCGTGTCGGCGTAGGCATGGACCTGCGCGGCGTCGCCGCGGTCCAGGCGCGTCGCGATCGTCGCGAGCGCGGTGCGGCGGTCGAAGTCGCTGTGCACGCCCTGCGTCGCCTCGAGCGCGGCCGTGACGAGTGCCGGCGGCGCCTTGCCGGCCGCGTCGGTCCTGCTCGCCTGGAGCTGGGTCTCGATCGCCGTGCGCGCGTCGAAGTCCGAGTGGATGCGCGCGACCGCAGCCTGCCAGGCCGCGATCACGGCCGGGCTCGTCGCGAGCTGCGGCGCGAGCGCCGCCAGCGCGGTGCGCTGGTCGTAGTCGGAATTCACGCCGGCGAGGCTTTGCAGCCACGCGGCCTGCAGCGCCGCGTCGAGCGGCTGGCCCGCGATCGCCTGCAGGCACATGCGACGGTCGTAGTCGCTGCCGAGCTTGGTGCTGCGCTCGATCAGGGCGCCGAGCGTGGCCGCGTCCTGCGGGCCGCTGCGCACGAGCGCCTGGATCAGCGCGCTGCGCGCGAAGTCCGCGCCGACATGGTCGATGCGCGCGAGCACGGCCGGCACGCCGCCGTGCGCGAGCAGGCGGCGTACCTGCTCGTCGGGGTTGACGACCGACTGCACGAGCAGGTCGACGATGCCCTTGAACCAGGCCTCGTCGTCGGCGTCCATCGTGGCCTTGGCGCCGTCGCGCTCGAACTGGCGCTGCAAGGGCGCGCCCGGCTGGCCGTTGATCACGAGGTGGCGCTTGTGGCCGCCATGGGTGTCGCGGACCTCGAGCTTGCCGTCGACGCCGGTCAGCTGGTCGTCGGCGTCGCTGAACTGCAGCTTGCCGTGGACATCGATGCGCAGCGAACCGTCGGGGTTGCGCGTCTCGATGCGCGTGACCCCGTCGTTCTTGAAGATCGTCGTCGAGACGCCGCCGAGGTTCGCCATCAGGCCGGAGAACAGCTCGTCGGCGTTCGCGTCGCTGCCGCGGATGATCACCGCGGGCACGGCCACGGCGGCCGTCAGCACGCAGGCGGCGACGATCCAGCGCGTCTTGCGCGCGAGCGGCTTGGCTTTTTCATCGTTCATGGCATCTCCCTCCAGAAGTCGTTCGAGGCGCTGCGCGAGCGGCGAGCGGCGCCGGCTCATCGCCGCGGCGAGCCGTGGCGTCCGGCGGCCCTGGGCCTGCTCGGCCGCGCGCAGCAGGCATTCGGCGAGCGGCAGCGGGCCGCCGGTCAGACGCGCGGCCCAGGCGTCGCAGGCGAGTTCGGCGAGCGTGTCGAGGCGCGCGAGCGCGACGCGGTTCAGCGGCTGCAGCCAGGCCAGGCGCACGACGGCCTGGCCCGCGGCGCGCCAGGCCGGGTCGCGCCGACGCAGATGGGCGAGCTCGTGCGCGAGCACGGCCTCGCGTTGTGCGGGGGCGAGCGCCTCGGTCCACGCGGGCAGGCAGATCGTGCCGCCCGGCGTCAGCAGCGGGCTTTGCCAGCGCGCGTCGCCGCGCAGCGCTGGCGCGCGCAGGCCGGCGCGCCGGCTCAGCGCCAGCGCCTGGGCTTCGACCTCGGCGCCGTAGCGGCGCGGCAGGCGCCGCACCGCGGCCGCGAGCCAGAGCGCGCCGCCCGCGAGCAGCGCCAGTCCGGCGAGGGCGCCGACGAGCCACAGCAGCGCCGCGGCGCTCGCGATCGCGTGCCAGGGCAGGGAGCTCGGCGCGTCGTCGGCCGGCGCGGCTGCGCCCGTGCGCGCGGCCGTCGCGGCCGGCGCCGCCTCCGCGGTCGGCGTTGCGACAGGCTGCGGCGCCATAGGCCGGGGCGTTGCGGCGGTGTCGCGCGGCGCGGCGAGCCGGGTTTCGACCTGGGCCCGCTGCGCCGCCACCGCGGGCTGCGCGGATCTGGCGCTCGCAGGGGCGTCGGTCGCCATGGGCGCTGCGCCCGACGCGATCAGCAGCGGCAGGCTCGCCGTGAGCAGCGGCCCGAACAAGGCCCAGCGCCACGCGAGCTCGGCGTGGGCGAGGCGGCGCAGCGAGCCCGCGCGCTCGGCGGCCCAGACCAGCGCGATCAGCGCCGTGCTGTGCAGCGTGTAGGCGGCGAGCCAGTCGACGATGGCGTCAGGCATGGCCGCCTCCCCGGTGCTTGGCGAGCAGCGCGCGCAGGCGCGCGAGCTCGCCGGCGTCGAGCGCGTCGTCGCGCTCGAGCAGGTGGCTGACGAGCGCGCTCGCGCGGCCCTCGAACAGCTGGGTCACGAGACCCGAGACCATCGCGCGCTGGACCTGCTCCTCGGCCACGAGCGCGCGGTACATGAGACCGCGGCCCTCGCGGCGCGACGCGAGCAGGCCGCGCTTCTCGAGCCGGCTCAGCAGCGTCGCGATCGTGGTGTGGGCGAGCCCGCGCTCGTCGCGCAGACCCTCGGCGACCTCGGCCGTGCTCGCCTCGCCGCGCTGCCAGACCTGGCGCATCACGGCGAGCTGCAGCTCGCTCAGGTGGACATCGTCGTCGGCTTCCATGGCGTCCAATCAACTACACATGTAGTACGACAAATGTAGTTGAATAAATCGCAAGACGTCAACAGAGGCCGTGCGGGCGTTGCCGAATCGGCGCGAACCGCCGCCGCCAAGCCTGATCAGCCCCACCGCGGCCCACCGGGATTGCGCAAAGGAGCCCACGCCGCTTCAGCGTGCCGTCCAAGGCCGACGAGGCCGCGTTCGACCGCTCGCTTCGGACCGCCTTAGGCCAAGCTCACAGCGTGCGCCCGAGGAAATCGAGCGTGCGCTGCCACGCGAGCTTCGAACAGTCGGCGTCGTAGACCTCGGGCCGGCTGCTGTTGAAGAACGCGTGCGAGGCCGTGTAGCGGTGGAGCTCGGCCGGGCGCGTGAGCCGGGCCTCGAACGCGTCGACGACGGCCGGCGACCACCACGCGTCTTCCGACGCGAAATGGCCTTGCAGGGGAATCGCGAGCTTGGCCGGGTCGGCGAGCTCCGTGGGCGGCAGGCCGTAGAAGCTCACGGCCGCCGCGACGCCGGGTACGCGCACGGCGGCCGCGACCGCGAGCACGCCGCCCATGCAGAAGCCGACGACGCCCGTCTTGCCCGCGCCCCCGGCGCGCAGCCAGCCCAGGGCGCCCGCGAGGTCCTGGTCGCAGGCGTCGACGAAGTCGAGGCCGTTCATCATGTGCGCGGCCTCGTCGGCGTCGGCCGCAATGCGGCCGCGGTAGAGGTCGGGCGCGAGCGCGTGGTAGCCGGCCGCGGCGAAGCGCTCGCAAAGGTCGAGGATGTGCGGCTTGAGGCCCCACCATTCCTGGATCACGACGACGGCCGGCCGGCCCGCGCCGGCGAGCGCCGCGTAGCCGGCGCTGGTCTGTCCGTCAGGGCGCTTGAACTCGATCATCTGTCCCATGCGATTTCTCCTGTTGCTTGAGTAGCAGGACCGCGGCCACGAACAGCGTGCAGGCGGCCAGCGGGACGAGGGCCGCGTCGAGCCGCGGCGGCACGACGAGCACGAAGCCCTGGCCCTTGATCAGGGCCGCGAAGCTCGACACCGCGAACGGCGTGAAGAAGGTGCGAAAGGTCTGCCAGCGCGCCGGCCAGCCCGGCCGCGGCGGCGCGCCGAAGCTCAGGCGCAGCGCGAGGCCGACGATGGCCGCGAGGCCCAGCGCGTTGCACCACAGCCGCGGCGTCGGATCGAAGTAGCGCCAGACGATGCAGGCCCACCAGATCAGGTAGCACCACAGCACGATGCGGCCCGGCGCGAGCGTCGCGAAATAGCGCCTCAGCAAGCCGCGTCCCTTTACTTGTCGAGCAGGCGCGCGACCGGGTGGCCGGCGAGGCGCGCGGCCTGCGGCAGGTCGGCGCCGAGCAGCGGGCGCAGCCAGTGCACGAAGGCCGGGCTCACGTCGCTGCGCGCGGCGTCGAGCAGGGCCTCGTCCATCACGCGCGTGCGCCCGGCGACGGCCGTCAGCGGCAGCAGCTTGAACTCGACCGCGTAGCCGCCCGCGCCGCTGAGGCGCTGGATCGCGACGCTGCCGTCACGGCCGGCGTGGCGCGCGAACTGCACGGCCGCCTCGCCGACCTCGCGCGCCTCGCGCTGGTCGACCGCCGACACGCAGCCGAGGAAGCTGCGCTGCAGGTAGCCGAAGGTGTCGCCGCGCACGCGCTTGATCTTGAGCCGCGTCTTGATCAGCTCGCACAGGTCGTCGGCGAGCGCGCCCGAGCCCGACAGCTGGACGTTGCCGTGGGCGTCGCGCTCGACGGTCTTCGCGAGCTGCACCGCGATCGGCTCGCCCGACGCGTCGTGGATGCCCTCGGACACCGCGACCACGCAGCGGCCGAGGCGGTCGTGGGTGGCCTTGACCTCGGCGAGGAAGCGCTCGGTGTCGAACACGCGCTCGGGCAGGTAGATCAGGTGCGGGCCGTCGTCGGCGCGCGTGCGGCAGCCGGCCGCGGCGGCCGTCAGGAAGCCCGCGTGGCGGCCCATCACGACGCCGACGTAGACGCCGGGCAGCGCGCGGTTGTCGAGGTCGGCGCCCGCGAAGGCCTGGGCGACGAAGCGCGCGGCCGACGCGTAGCCGGGCGTGTGGTCGTTCTCCATCAGGTCGTTGTCGATCGTCTTGGGGATGTGGATGCAGCGCAGTGGATAGCCCGCGCGCGCGGCCTCCTCGGCGACGATGCGAACGGTGTCCGACGAATCGTTGCCGCCGATATAGAAGAACTGCGTGATCGCGTGGGCCTGCAGGACCTTGAAGATCCCGGTGCAGTAGGCCGCGTCGGGCTTGTCGCGCGTCGAGCCGAGCGCCGCGGCCGGCGTCGCGGCGACGGCTTCGAGCGTCGCGCGGGTCTCGCGCGAGAGTTCGACGAAGTCCTCGGCGACGATGCCGCGCACGCCGTGGCGCGCGCCGTAGACGGGCCGGTCGGGCCAGCAGCGTCGCGCCTCCTCGACGACGCCGACGAGGCTCTGGTTGATCACGGCGGTCGGGCCGCCGCCCTGGGCGACGAGGATCTTCTGGTCGGGCATGGGGTTTCCCTGTCGTGTGAATCGGCACTTCGGCGCCCGGCCGGCCCGCTTCCTCGCTAGCATCCAGGCCTTTGATTCCTGGGGGAGCTTTGCAATGAACAAGAAGACCGGTATTGCCGTCGCCGTCGTCGTGCTGGCCGGCGCCTGGTGGGCTGCCGCAGCCTACACCAGCCGGCATTTCGAGGAAACGTACCGGGCCCAGATCGCCCAGCTCGACAAGCTGCCCTTCGTCCAGGTCAATGACCTGAAGTTCGCGCATGGCCTGACGAGCGGGACGGTCAGCGGCCGCGTCGCCCTCGGCTGCAAGGGCGCCGACGGCCAGGTCCAGGGCGTTTCGGTGGGCCTCGAGCAGACCGTGCTGTACGGGCCGTTCCCGGGCTGGCGCAGCTTCGGCGCGGCGCGCACCCAGACCCGCGTCGTGCTCGACGACGCGGCGCCGGCCGCGCTGCGCGCGTTCGTCGGCCAGCTCCAGCCGCAGGACCTCGAAACCGACTACGGCTACGGCGGCACGGTCGCGACGCGCGTGCACCTGCCGGCCGGCCATTACGTCGGCGAGCTGCCGACCGGCAAGCTCGACGCGCAGTGGAGCGAGGCGCGCTTCGAAGGCCATGGCCGTTTCGACGGCGCGCTCGACTACAGCGGCAAGCTCGCGAGCTTCGCGATGAGCCAGCAGATCGGTCCGCTGCCGGCGCAGACGGTCAAGTACGAAGGCGTCGCGCTGCAAGGCGAGAGCGTCGCCGCGCCCGGGCATTTCTGGCTGCGCACGGGTCACCAGACCTCGACCTTCGCGCATGGCGAAACGAGCACGGGCGGTGTCGCCGAGACCCTCGACCAGATCAGCGTGGACAGCGCGGTGGCGCTGCACGACGAACTCGCCGACTCCGACTTTGGCTACCACATCGGCAAGATGCACCTGGCCCTGCCGACCGGCCAGCCGGTCGACGTCACGAAGCTCGACCTCCAGGTCAAGCTGAAGAACCTGCACGCGCCGACGGTCGAGAAGCTCGTCGACCAGGTGCTCGACGGCGTCAGCGCGTCCTGCGCGATCTTCACGGCCGACCCCGCGAGCGTCGACCCGCAGGCGCGCGCCGCGGCCGTGACCCAGGCGTTCGCACCCATCGGCGTGACCGCGCGCGAGCTGCTGTTGCACCGTCCCGAGCTCACGCTCGACAAGCTCGGCTTCGAGATGAACGGCAAGCGCGGCGAGTTCAGCGCGAGCGCAAAGCTCGCCGGCCTCGACGCGGCCCAGGTCCAGGGCGCTGCGCTGCTGCCGGCGCTGATGCAGGCCGTTTCGGCGCAGGCCAGCGGCCGCGTGCCGGTCGCCTGGCTCGGCCAGTTCGCCGGCGCGCAGGCCGAGGGCTTCGCCGACCAGGCCGTCGCCGGCGGCATGGCCAAGCGCGATGGCGACTTCCTGACGTCGGAGTTCGCATTCGAGAAGGGCGTCGCGCGCGTCAACGGTCATCCGCTCGGGCAGCCGGCCGTCGCACAGTGACGCTCGCTTTGGGGGCTTTGTTGAGCCCGGCGCCGCACCGGCGTAGGCTGGGCCTCCAAACAAGGAGGTCACCATGAGCGAAACCGCCGCCCCCGATGTCGATTTCGAGCGCGACGCCCAGCGCGAGCGGCTCGCGCGCGATCTGCAGGCCATCGTCAGCGAGGCCGAGGCCCTGCTCAAGGCCACGGCCGGCGCGACCGGCGCGGGCACGAGCGAGTTGCGCAGCAAGGTCCAGGCGAGCCTGGACCGCGCGAGCAAGCATCTGGCCGAGCTGCGCGGCGCCGCGCTCGAGCGCGCGCGTGCGGCCGGCCGTGCGACCGACCAGTACGTGCACGACAAGCCCTGGCAGGCGATCGGCGCGGCCGCCGTCGTCGGCGTGCTCGTCGGGCTGCTGATCTCGCGCCGTTAGAGCCGGGCCGGGAGCGGTCGGCCGAGGCCGGGCGAGGCGCCCGCGCGGCGGCTCAGGCCGCCGCCGAATGCTCGGCGAGCCAGGTCTCGAAGGGGTCGGACGCCATCGGGCGGCCGAACAGCCAGCCCTGGCCTTCGTGGCAGCCGAGCGCGAGCAGGTGCGCGCGCTGGGTCTCGGTTTCGATGCCCTCGGCGATCACGGTCAGGCCTAACGCGCGGCCGAGGTCGACGACCATCTTCGCGATCGTCGCGCCGGCCGACGAGGCCTCGGCTTCCTGGACGAAGGCCCGGTCGATCTTGAGCCGCTCGACCTGCAGCTGGCGCAGCTGGCTCAGCGACGAGAAGCCGGTGCCGAAGTCGTCGATCGCGACCGAGGCGCCGCAGCGCCGGATGTCGGCGAGCAGGCGGTGGATCAGCTCGGTGTCCTCCATCGCCATGGATTCGGTGATCTCGAGCTCGAGCAGGCGCGCGTCGACGCCGGTCTCGCCGAGCACGCGCTGCAGCGAGGGGATGAAATCCGGGTCGCGGAACTGCGCGAGCGAGACGTTCACGCACATGCGGAAGCCCGCGTGGCCGAGTCCGGTCAGGCGCTTGAGCTGCAGGCAGGCGGTGCGCAGCACGAACTCGCCGATCGGCACGATCAGGCCCGACTGCTCGGCGAGCGGGATGAACTGGTCGGGCGGCACGAACGTGCCGTCGGCCTTGCGCCAGCGCAGCAGCGCCTCGCAGCCGATCGGCCGGCGCGTCGCGAGGTCGACCTGCGGCTGGTAGACGAGCGTCAGGTGCTCGTGCTCGTAGGCCTCGCGCAGGCCCTTGAGCAGCTTGAAGCGCTCGCGCGCGCCGGTGCCCATCGCGGTCGAGAAGTACTGGGCCGCGCCGCGGTGCGACTGCTTCGCGCGCTTGAGCGCGATCTGCGCGTCGAGCAGCAGCTCGGAGCCATAGGCGCTCGACTCGCCGAGGCGCACGAGGCCGGCCGTCGCCGAGAGCTTGAGGCGCTCGCCGCCGACCTCGAAGGGCTCGACGAAGCAGGCGGCGATCGTCGCGTCGTTGACGCGCGCCTGCGGGCCGATCAGGCCGAACACGTCGGGGCCGACGCGCGCCATCGCGGTGCCGCTGCCGAGTGCGCGCACGAGGCGCTGCGTGACGGCCTGCAGCACCTCGTCGGCGAAGCGGTGGCCGAACGCGTCGTTGATGTCGGCGAAGTCGTCCATGTCGACCAGCGCGAGCGTGATGCCGGCCGGGTCGCGCAGGTTCTGGTCGAGCAGCTCGACGAAGCGCGCGCGGTTCGGCAGCTGCAGCAGCGGGTCGTTGAAGGCCTGGTCGACGAGGCGGTCGTAGAGCACGACGTTCTCGAAGCCGACCGCGACGCTCGTCGCGAACGCGCGCAGCAGCTGCTGGTCGATGTCGCGCAGCGGGTGGCCGGTGTCGATCAGCGCGGCGATGCCGCGGCCGTCGGACAGCGCGAAAAACAGGCAGGCGCCCGCGTCGAAGCCGTGCTCGCGCGCGCCCAGGCAATGCCGGATGCGCGCGCGCTGGGCCTCGAGCGGCAGCGCGTCGAGCGCGTGGTCGACGAGGCCCGCGTACTGGCCGGCCGCGGCGACGACGCGCGCGGCGCGCGCGCCGGGGCCCCCGTCGGTCTCGACCTCGGCGCAGACGATGCCCTGCGGCAGGCTGCCGAGCAGCGCGCAGACCTGGGTCAGCACGCCGTCGGCGTAGACCTTGAGGTCGCGCACCTTGGCGAGGCCCGAGCCCGCGTCGACGATCATCTCGAGACCGCGCCGGCCGGCCTCGAGCTCGCAGATCTGGCGGTACGAGCGCACGGCCGATGTCAGCAGCGTGAACATGCGCGTGCGCGTGAGCTCGGACTTGGTCTTGTAGTCGTTGATGTCGTAGGTCTGGACCGTCTCGATCTCGGGCGCGTAGCCGGGCTGGCCGGTGCGCAGCACGATGCGCAGCGCGCGCTCGGCGAGCTCCTCGCGGATATGGCGCACGAGCTGCAGGCCTGCGTCCTCGGACTCCATGACGACGTCGAGCAGCGCCACGGCGAGGCGCTTCTCGGCCGCGAGCTTCTCGCGCGCCTCGCGCGCCGAATACGCGTGCAGGAACTCGAGCGGCATGCCTTCGACGAGCAGGCCCTGCATGGCCAGCTCGGTCGCACGGTGCACGTCCTCGTCGTCGTCGACGACGAGGATGCGCCACGGCAGCTTGTCGCCCGCGGAGTCGGCATGCTCTTGCTCGGGTCCGTCGAGGAACTCGAGCAGGTCGTCGTCTTCTACGCTTTTGATGTCGGGCATGGCAGCCGGGCGGGCGGGGCTCAAGAATGGTCAAACGGCGCGCAAGCGTATACCGTCGCACCGGGTCCTGTAACGCTGGCGCTGCGCACTATGGCACGCTTGCCACAGCCTTGCCCGTTCTTATAGTCGAAATACCGCCGCAGCACGAACTCCGGGGTGGGCCGCGGCCGCGGTAAATTGAGGATGGCATGACCGATAACGACGAATTCGAACGCAATCCGGGCCGGAACGCCAACGCTTTACCTCCAGGCACGGCCGGCGCGAGGCGCGGGCGGGTCGGCGCGGCCGTCGCGCGGCTCGCCGAGCTCGCCGCGTTGCGCTTCGAGCTGTTCGCCGTCGACCTCGAGCTCGGCGCGCTGCAGCTGCTCGGCGTCGCCGTGCTCGTGCTGGGCGCGCTCGCGCTCGCGCTGGCCGGGCTCGGCCTGCTCGTCGCCGCGCTGCTGCTCGCCGCGCCCGAGGGCTGGCGCTGGGCCGTCGCGGCCGCCTGCGGCCTCGGCTGCTGGGGCGGCGGCGCGTGGCTGCTGTGGCGCGCGCGCCGGCGCCTGGCCGGCTGGCGGCCGTTCGCCGCAACCCTGGCGGAGCTGGGCCGCGACCGGGACATGCTGTGAAGGAGCTGCCGTGAAGCCGCTGTTCAAGGACGCCGAGGCCGCGCTGCGCCAGCGCCAGCTCGAATTGCGCCTGCGCAGCGCCGAGCTGCGCGCCGAACTCGACGCGGACCTCGCCGACCTGCGCCGGCCGCTGCGCTGGGCCGGCGTGCTCGCGAGCCTCGCGGGCACGCTCGCGATGGGCCTGTCGCTGCGCCGGCCCGGTCTCGCCGGGCGCGGCCTCGTGTTCACGGAGCTGGCGCTGCGCGTGCTGCGCGTCGCACGGCGCTGGTTCGGCCGCGGCGCAGGGCCCTGATCAGCGCTTCTTGAGCTTGGTGCCCGGGTGCGGCGCCGGCCGCGCGCCGGGCTTGGCCGCGCCGGTCACGCGCGGCGGCAGGCCCGTGTGCTGGGTCAGCAGCTGGCCGCGCTGCGGCTGCGCCTTGCCGGCCGGCTTCGCGACCGAGGTGCGCGCGCCCGCGGCCGTCGAGTTCTTGCGCCGCGCGCCCTCGTAGCTGCCGTCGGTCAGCGGCTGGAAGGTCGGGATCAGGTGGTGCTTGCCGTTGCCGATCAGGTCGCTGCGGCCCATCGCCTTGAGCGCCTCGCGCAGCAGCGGCCAGTTGTTCGGGTCGTGGTAGCGCAGGAAGGCCTTGTGCAGGCGGCGGCGGCGCTCGCCGCGCACGATGTCGACGCGCTCGCCGCGGCGTTCGTCGCGGCTGATGCCCTTGAGCGGGTTCAGGTTGCTGTGGTACATCGCCGTGGCCGTCGCCATCGGGCTCGGGTAGAAGGTCTGGACCTGGTCGGCGCGGAAGCCGTTGCGCTTGAGCCAGACCGCGAGGTTCATCATGTCCTCGTCGCTCGTGCCCGGGTGGGCGGCGATGAAGTAGGGGATCAGGAACTGCTTCTTGCCGGCCGCCGCGCTCGCCTCTTCGAACAGCTGCTTGAAGCGGTCGTAGGTGCCGATGCCGGGCTTCATCATCTTCGACAGCGGCCCGCTCTCGGTGTGCTCGGGCGCGATCTTCAAGTAGCCGCCGACATGGTGGGTCACGAGCTCACTGATGTACTCGGGGCTCTTGATCGCGAGGTCGTAGCGCAGGCCCGAGCCGATCAGGATCTTCTTGACGCCCGGCAGCGCGCGCGCGCGCCGGTACATGTGGATCAGCGCCGAATGGTCGGTATTGAGGTTCGGGCAGATGCCCGGGTAGACGCAGGACGGCTTGCGGCAGGCGGCCTCGATCTCGGGGCTCTTGCAGCCGATCCGGTACATGTTCGCGGTCGGGCCGCCGAGGTCGGAGACGACGCCCGTGAACGCCGGGATCTTGTCGCGCATCTCCTCGATCTCGCGGATCACCGAGTCCTCGGAGCGGCTCTGGATGATGCGGCCCTCGTGCTCGGTGATCGAGCAGAAGGTGCAGCCGCCGAAGCAGCCGCGCATGATGTTCACGCTGAAGCGGATCATCTCCCACGCGGGGATCTTGGTCGCGCCCTCGTGGCTGCCGCTCGCGTCGGCGTAGGCCGGGTGCGGCGAGCGCGCGTAGGGCAGGTCGAACACATGGTCCATCTCGGCCGTCGCGAGCGGGATCGGCGGCGGGTTGATCCAGAGGTCGCGGTCGCCGTGGCCCTGGACCAGCGCGCGCGCGTTGCCGGGGTTGGTCTCGAGGTGCAGCACGCGGTTCGCGTGGGCGTAGAGCACCGGGTCGCTCTTGACCTGCTCGTAGGCGGGCAGGCGTACGACCGTGCGCTCGCGCGGCGGCAGCGCGATGCGGCCCGTGCGGTGGACCGTGATCGGCTTCGCGGCGTCGGCGCCAGCGGCGTCGTCGGAGGTCGAGCAGGTCTCCTGCTTGATCTCCTGGTAGGGGCTGATCAGCGCGTCGATGCGGCCTGGGCGGTCGACCTCGGTCGAGTCGAGCTGGAACCAGTCGGAAACGTCGTGCTCGTCGCGGCGCATGAAGGCCGTGCCGCGCACGTCGGTGATCGCGGTGATGGCCTCGCGCCGCGCGAGCCGGTGCGCGACCTCGACGATCGCGCGCTCGGCGTTGCCGTAGACGAGCAGGTCGGCCTTGGCGTCGACGAGGATCGAGCGGCGCACCTTGTCCTGCCAGTAGTCGTAGTGGGCGATACGGCGCAGGCTCGCCTCGATGCCGCCGATCACGACGGGGACGTCGCTCCACGCCTCCTTGCAGCGCTGCGTGTACACGAGCGTCGCGCGGTCGGGGCGCTTGCCGCCTTCGCCGCCCGGTGTGTACGCGTCGTCGCTGCGGATCTTGCGGTCGGCCGTGTAGCGGTTGATCATCGAATCCATGTTGCCGGCGGCGACGCCGAAGAACAGGTTCGGGCGGCCGAGCGCCTTGAACGCGTCGGCGCTCTGCCAGTCGGGCTGGGCGATGATGCCGACGCGAAAGCCCTGGGCCTCGAGCGTGCGGCCGATCACGGCCATGCCGAAGCTCGGGTGGTCGACGTAGGCGTCGCCGGTCACGATCACGATGTCGCAGGAATCCCAGCCGAGCAGGTCCATCTCGGCCCGGCTCATCGGCAGGAACGGCGCGGGACCGAAGCGCTTGGCCCAGAAGGGCTTGTAGCTGGTCAGGGGCTTGGCCTTGGGCGGCGCGCCCAGGGCGGGACTGGCGTGGCTCGACACGGGGGGTGTTTCCTAGGGCTAACCCGCTATTGTCCCAGGAAGCGGCTTGTAACGGCCAGGAATTCCTGCGCGGACCACCCTAATCGTGCGTGAACGCCTCGCAGGCCGGGCAGGCGCCGGCCTGGCCGAGGCGCGCTCGCTCGGCCTCCGTCAGCGGCGGCAGCAGGCGGGGCCCAAGGTCGCAGGCGAGGCTGGTCATGTAGTCTTCGACGGCCTGGGTGCCGATGCCGGCGAGGTCGAACGAGCCGGGCTCGTAGATCCATTGGTGCAGCAGTCCGTCGACGAGGCTCATCAGCGTCAGCGCGGCGCGCTCGACGTCGGTGCTCGCCGGCAGCTGGCCCTCATTGATGGCGCGCTTGAACGCCGCGCGGTTCTCCTCGAGCCAGACGCGCCGCACCGCGCGCTTGCGCTCGTGCAGCGCGAGCATCTCGCCCGCGTATTCGACCTTCTGCATCGCGATCTCGAAGACGCGGCGCGTGCGCGCGTTGTTCGCGGCGCTCCAGAACACGTTCGCGAGGTTCCAGCGCAGCTCGAGCAGCGTGAGCGGGCGCGCCTGCACGGCCTCGATCGACTCCTGGCGCACGCCCTGCTCGAGCGGCATGGTGCCGCGCCGCATCATCGCGTCGAACAGCTCGGCCTTGTCCTTGAAATGCCAGTACACGGCGCCGCGCGTGAGCTGGGCCTCGGCCGCGATCTGCTGCAGCGAGGTGCTCGACACGCCCTGGCGCAGGAACAGATGCTCGGCCGCGTCGAGCAGCTTCTCGCGCGTCTCCATCGCTTCCTGTTTGGTCTTACGAGCCATGGGGGCATTCTAAACGTCTACATACGTTCGCGTATGTATGTTTATACTCGCCCCCCGAAGTCCCCAATTACCCTAGGCTTGCTGCCCGTCGTCGCCGCGACGAGCGCGGCTCGCTTTTTGTCCGACCCATTAGCAATCCGGCACCCCGGTGCCCACGAAGGATCTCCATGGATGCCAAGAATTCCATCCTGCAACGTGCCGTTCCGCTCGCCACTCTCGTGGCGGCCCTGGTCGGTGCCGGCCTGCTGGCCGCCTGCGGCGCGAAGGAAGGCGGCGCGGCCGGCGGCCCCCCGGGCGGCGGCATGCCGCCGCCGATGGTCGGCGTCGTCACGACGGCGCTGCAGCCGGTGACCTTGCAGACCGAGCTGCCGGGCCGCGTCGAGGCCGTGCGCGTCGCCGAGGTGCGCGCGCGCGTCAACGGCGTCGTGCTCAAGCGCCTGTTCACCGAAGGCAGCGAGGTCAAGGCCGGCCAGGCGCTGTTCCAGATCGACCCGGCGCCCTACCAGGCCGCGCTCGACTCGGCCCTGGCCCAGCTCGCGAAGGCGCAGGCCAACCTCGCCCAGGCCGCGGCCCAGGCCGAGCGCGACAAGCCGCTCGCGGCCGCCAAGGCGATCAGTGACCAGGACTACCTGCTCGCCGTCGCCGCGGCCAAGCAGGCCGAGGCCGACGTCGCGGCCGGCAAGGCCGCCGTCGCGACGGCCAGGCTCGACCTCGACTACGCCCACGTGACGGCGCCGATCTCGGGCCGCATCGGCCGCGCGCTCGTGACCGAGGGCGCGCTCGTCAGCGCGGCCGAGGCGACCCAGCTCGCGCTGGTCCAGCAGACCGGCACGGTCTACGTGAACTTCACGCGCTCGGCCAACGAGGTCCAGGCGATGCGCGACGCGCTCGCCGGCGGCAAGCTCCAGGCCGTCAAGCAGGCGGCCGTGCGCGTCGTGCTCGACAACGGCCGCGAACTGCCCGGCAAGCTGCTGTTCACCGACCTGACCGTCGACCCGACGTCGGGCCAGGTCACGCTGCGCGCCGAGGTGCCGAACGCCGGCGAGGCGCTGCTGCCCGGCGAGTACGTGCGCGTGCGCGTCGAGCAGGCCACGCTGCCGTCGGCAATCCTGCTGCCGCAGCAGGCCGTCACGCGCGGCAGCACCGGCGACACCGTGCTCGTCGTCGGCGCCGACAGCAAGCCCGCGCCGCGCCCGGTCAAGGTCGGCGAGGCGGCCGGCAACCAGTGGGTCGTGCTCGACGGCCTCAAGCCCGGCGAGCAGGTCATCGCCGACGGCTTCCAGAAGATGTTCGTGCCCGGCGCCCCGGTCAAGCCGGTGCCCTGGAGCGCGTCGGCCGCCGCCCCGGCTTCCGCCGCGGCGAGCCGCTAAGAAAGGCAGTCCAACATGGCACGTTTCTTTATTGATCGCCCGATCTTCGCGTGGGTGATCGCGCTCTTCATCCTCGTGTTCGGCGGGGTCGCGATCAAGCTGCTGCCGGTCGCGCAA
This sequence comes from Roseateles sp., assembly GCA_019232985.1. The sequence goes on from JAFAMW010000059.1 coordinate 29,162, forward strand.
TACCCGAGCGTGGCGCCGCCCTCGCTCGTCATCAGCACCGTCTACCCGGGCGCTTCGGCGCACACCATGGACGAGGCCGTGATCTCGGTCATCGAGCAGGAGCTCAACGGCGCGCCGCGGCTCGCCTATATGGAGTCGGTCAGCCAGGCCAACGGCACGGCGACGATCACGGTGTCGTTCGAACCCGGCACCAATATCGACCTCGCCCAGGTCGACCTGCAGAACCGCCTGTCGCGCGCGACGCCGCGCCTGCCCGCGGCCGTCACGCAGCAGGGCGTTCGCATCGACAAGGCGAACCCGAACTTCCTGCTGTTCGCGATGCTGTCGAGCAAGGACGGCCGGCTCGGCCCGATCGCGCTCGGCGACTATGCGTCGCGCAACATCCTGCCCGAGATCCAGCGCATCGACGGCGTCGGCCAGGCCCAGCTGTTCGGCACCGAGCGCGCGATGCGCATCTGGCTCGATCCGGCCAAGCTGATCGGCTACAAGCTCAGTGCCGCCGACGTCAACGCCGCGATCGCGCGCCAGAACGCGCTCGTGCCGGCCGGCTCGATCGGCGACCTGCCGAACCTGTCCGACCAGACCATGACGGCCACGGTCGTCGTGCGCGGCCAGCTCGAGAACGTCGAGCAGTTCGGCAATATCGTGCTGCGCGCCAACACCGACGGCTCGACCGTGCGCCTCAAGGACGTCGCGCGCCTCGAGCTCGGCGGCCAGGGCTACGTGCCCTACGCGCGCCTGAACGGCGCGCCCGCGACCGGCATCGGCGTGCAGTTGTCGCCGACCGGCAACGCGCTCGCGACCGCGACGGCGATCCACCAGCGCATGGAAGAGCTCCAGCAGTACTTCCCGAAGGGCGTGGTCTACGAGATCCCCTACGACTCGTCGAAGTTCGTGAAGATCTCGATCTCGCAGGTCGTCGAGACCCTGGTCGAGGCCGTCATCCTCGTGTTCCTCGTGATGCTGCTGTTCCTGCAGAACTGGCGCTACACGCTGATCCCGACCCTGGTCGTGCCGGTCGCGCTGCTCGGCACCTTCGGCTCGATGCTCGCGATGGGCTACTCGATCAACGTGCTGACGCTGTTCGGCATGGTGCTCGCGATCGGCATCCTCGTCGACGACGCGATCGTCGTCGTCGAGAACGTCGAGCGCATCATGAGCGAGGAGGGCCTGTCGCCGCGCGAAGCGACGAAGAAGGCGATGAGCCAGATCCAGGGCGCCATCGTCGGCATCACCGTCGTGCTCGTGTCGGTGTTCGTGCCGATGGCCTTCTTCTCGGGCTCGGTCGGCAATATCTACCGCCAGTTCTCGCTGTCGATGGTCTCGGCGATGCTGATCTCGGCGTTCATGGCGCTGAGCCTCACGCCGGCGCTGTGCGCGACCCTGCTCAAGCCCGTCGAGGCCGGCCACCATCACGAGAAGCGCGGCTTCTTCGGCTGGTTCAACCGCGGCTTCGCGAGCACGGCCAAGGGCTACGAAGGCTGGGTGGCCGCGCTGCTCAAGCGCTCGGGCCGCATGCTGGTGATCTTCGCGGCCATCGTCGCGGCGGTCGGCTGGTTCTACGTCAAGCTGCCGACCTCCTTCCTGCCGAACGAGGACCAGGGCTATCTGATCGTGAACGTCCAGCTGCCGCCGGGCGCGACCGCGAACCGCACCGAGGCCGCCGTCAAGGCCGTCGAGGACTTCATGCACAAGCAGCCCGAGGTCGAGGCGACCGTCGGCGTGGTCGGCTTCAGCTTCTCGGGCCAGGGCCAGAACGCCGCGCTCGTGTTCGTGCCGCTCAAGCCCTGGGACCAGCGCAAGGGCAAGGAGCACAGCGCCGCGGCGCTCGCGGGCCGTGCGTTCGGCGCGATGATGGGCGTGCGCGACGCTTTCATCTACCCGCTGTCGCCGCCGCCGATCCTCGAGCTCGGCAACGCGACCGGCTTCGCGCTGCGCCTGCAGGACCGCACGGGCCTCGGCCACGACACGCTGCTCGCCGCGCGCAACCAGATGCTCGGCATGGCCATGCACGACCCGGTCATCAACCCGACGACCGTGCGTCCCGATGGCCTCGAGGACGCGCCGCAGCTGCAGATCGACATCGACCGCGACAAGGCGAACGCCCTGGGCGTGAGCTTCGACAGCGTCGCGACCGTGCTCGGCACCCAGCTCGGCTCGGCCTATATCAACGACTTCCCGAACCAGGGCCGCATGCAGCGCGTGATCGTCCAGGCCGACCAGGCCGCGCGCATGCAGCCGCAGCAGGTGCTCGCGATGAACGTGCCGAACGCGCAGGGCGCGCCGGTGCCGATGTCGGCGTTCGCGTCGACGCGCTGGATCACGGGCCAGATGCAGGCGGTGCGCTACAACGGCTACCCGGCGATGCGCGTCGCCGGCGAGCCCGCGCCCGGCCATTCGACCGGCGAGGCGATGGCTGCGGTCGAGCGGGCCTGCAAGACGCTGCCCGCGGGCATCAGCTGCGAATGGACCGGCCTGTCGCGCGAGGAGAAGATCTCGGGCTCGCAGGCGACCGTCCTGCTCGGCTTCTCGCTGCTCGCCGTGTTCCTGTGCCTGGCCGCGCTGTACGAGAGCTGGTCGATCCCGTTCTCGGTGCTGCTGGTCGTGCCGCTGGGCCTGCTCGGCGCGGTCGCCGGCGCGACGCTGCGCGACCTGCCCAACGACGTGTACTTCAAGGTCGGCCTGATCACGATCATCGGCCTGTCGGCGAAGAACGCGATCCTGATCATCGAGTTCGCGAAGGACCTGCAGGCGTCCGGCAAGGGCCTCGTCGAGGCCATCCTCGAGGCCTGCCACCTGCGCTTCCGCCCGATCATCATGACCTCCCTGGCCTTCATCCTCGGCGTGTCGCCGCTGTACTTCGCCAAGGGCGCGGGCGCCGCGAGCCAGCAGGCGATCGGCACCGGCGTGCTCTCCGGGATGATCACCGCGACCCTGCTCGCCGTGCTGTTCGTGCCGGTGTTCTTCCTGGTCGTGCGCCGCCTCTTCAAGGGCAGCGAGCGCCAGCGCCAGCTCGCCGCCCACGAACTCGACAAACCTGCCGCGCCCGGCGCCGAGGAACCCGTATGAATTCGAAGTCTGCAACGACGCTGCGCAGCGCGCTCGTGCCGCTGGCCGCGGCGCTGGCCCTGGGCGGCTGCATCAACCTCGCGCCCGAGCACCAGCGCCCGGCCGCGCCGGTCGCCGCGAGCTGGCCCGCGCCGGCCGCGGCCGACGCGAAGGCGCTCGACTGGGAGCAGTTCTACGCGGCCGACCCGCGCCTCGTCGCGCTGATCCGCAGCGCGCTCGCGAACAACCGCGACCTGCGCGTCGCCACGCTGAACGCCGAGCAGGCGCGCCAGCTCGCGCGCGTCAGCGACGCGAACCGCTGGCCGACGATCGGCATCGGCGGCAGCGCGGCGCGCGCGCCGAACGCGTTCGGCGTGAACACGACGACCTACGAGGCGGGCGTCGCGCTCGCGTCCTACCAGCTCGACCTGTTCGGCCAGCTGCGCAACCAGAGCGACGCGGCGACCGCGCGCTACTTCGCGTCGGCGGCCGGCGTGCGCGCCGCGCGCATCAACCTGATCGCGGCGGTCGCGAGCGCGCATTACAGCTACCAGGCCGATACCGAGATGCTCGAGCTGGCCCAGCGCACGCTCGCGACGCGCCAGGACAGCGAGCGCCTCACGCGACTGATGTTCGACAACGGCGCGGCGAGCGCGCTCGACCGCGCCGCGGCCGAGTCGGCGACCGCCGCCGCGGCGAGCGCGCTTGCGCAGGCGACGCGCCAGCAGGCGCAGGACCGCAACGCGCTCGTGCTGCTGACCGGCGAGCCGGCCCTCGCGGCCGACCTGCCGGCGGGCCAGCCGCTCGCCGCGACCGCGCTGCCCGAGGCGCCGGCCGGCCTGCCGTCCGAGGTGCTGATCCGCCGCCCCGACGTGATCCAGGCCGAGAGCCAGCTCTCGGCCGCCGAGGCCGACGTCGGCGCCGCGCGCGCGAACTTCTTCCCGTCGATCACGCTGACCTCGGAGCTCGGCACGGCGAGCACGGCGCTGCGCCAGCTGTTCAAGAACACGGTCTGGACCTGGAGCGCCCAGGCGCTGCTGCCGATCTTCGACGCGGGCCGCAACCGCGCCAACCTCGAGGCCGCGAAGGCGGCCCAGGGCGCGGCCGTCGCCCAGTACGAGAAGGCCGTGCAGACCGCGTTCCGCGAGGTCTCCGACGCGCTCGTCGCGCGCCAGACCTGGGGCGAACAGCTGCAGTCGCAGCAGCGCCAGACCGACGCCGAGCGCGAGCGCCTGCAGCTGACCGAGCTGCGCGCGCACAACGGCGCGGCGAGCGCGCTCGAGTTGCTCGACGCGCAACGCTCGAGCTTCGCGGCCGAGCAGGCCCTGGTCCAGGCGCGCCTGGCCGGCCTCGTCAGCGGCGTGCAGCTGTACCAGGCGCTCGGCGGCGGCGACATCGAAGCCAGGTAAGCAAGTCAGGGGAAAGTTCCCGGCAATCGCGGGGATGCGGGGCGCGGGGACTGGGCCTACACTGGCGCGGCCCCCGGGAGCCGCCTTCATGACCCTGACCGACCTGCCCGCGATCCTCGACGTCGAAGCGTCCGGCTTCGGCCGCGGCAGCTATCCGATCGAGGTCGGCTTCGTCGAGCCGCAGGGCCGCACCTTCTGCAGCCTGATCCAGCCCGAGCCCGACTGGAACCATTGGGACGACACGGCCGAGGCCCTGCACGGCATCTCGCGCGAGCTCCTGCTGCGCCATGGCCGCGCGCCGGCCTGGGTCGCGGCCGAGCTCAACGCGCGGCTGCGCGGCCTGACCGTCTACTGCGACGGCTGGGGCCACGACTACCCCTGGCTCGCGCGCCTGTACGATTGCGCGCAGCTGAACCCGAGCTTCCAGCTCCAGGACCTGCGCCGCCTGCTCAAGGAAGACGAGCTCGGGCGCTGGCACGCGACGACCGAGTCGGTGCGCGCCGAGCAGAACCTCGGCCGGCACCGCGCGAGCAGCGACGCGCGCGTGCTCCAGCTCGCCCTGCAACGTCTGCGCCGTCACTGAACCCGTCCGGTCCCCGCATGAGCCAAGCCATCGTCCGCCCCGACCTCGAGCGCAAGCGCGCGCCGCTGCAGCCGCGCGCCGTCGAGACCTTCGAACGCATCCTGTCGGCGAGCGCGCAGCTGCTCGGCGAGGTCGGCATCGAGCGCATCTCGACGAACCTGGTGTGCCAGCGCGCCGGCATCTCGCCGCCAGCGCTGTACCAGTATTTCCCGAACAAGTACGCGATCCTGCACGAGCTGAGCCTGCGCCTGATGGCCCAGCAGAACCACCTGCTGCGGCCCTGGGCCGTGCCCGACACCTTCCGCCAGTCCGAGGCCGCGTTCGCGGCCGGCATCGCCGCGCTGCTGCTGCAGATGCACGCGCTGACCGAGCAGAGCCCGGCCGGCGTGTGGGTCACGCGCGCGCTGCGCGCCGTGCCCGTGCTGCAAAGCGTGCGCCACAGCTCCCACGAGGCGGTCACCGACCTCGTGCTCGAACCCTTCATGCAGGTCCACCCCAAGGTCGACCGCGACCGCGCACGGCTCACGCTGCGCCTGAGCTTCGACGTGCTCTACGCGGCCCACGAGCTGCTGTTCGACGAGCCCGAGCTCGACGCGGGCGCGGTCGCAGCGACCATGTCCGAGATGGTCGCCGCGCAGATCCGCCGGCTTACCGCGACCGGTCGGCGCTGAGCGCGTCGCCGGCCCGCGCATCGATGCGCGGGCACGCGCCGAGTTCTTTCAGGCAGGCCAGGCACAGGCAGCCGGCGAACTCGCGCCCGACGCGCTCGCGCAGCGCCGCGCCGAGCTCGAGGTCGAAGCAGTCGCAGCGCGCGTCGCGCGCGCCGCACAGGAAGGGCGCGCCGCAGCGCGGGCAGGTCGCGGCCTCGCTCATTCGGACTTCACGAACAGGCCGGCGAAGCGCTCGCGCAGCAGCTTCTTCTGCACCTTGCCCATCGCGTTGCGCGGCAGTTCGGCCTCGACGATCACGGCCTTGGGCACCTTGAAGCCGGCGATGCGGCCCTTGAGCTCGGCTCCGATCGCCTCGGGCGACAGCTGCGCGTTCGCGCGCGCGACGACGACGGCGACGACGGCCTCGCCGAAGTCGGCGTGCGGCACGCCGATCACGGCCGTCTCGGCGACGCCGGGCAGCTCGTTGACGAAGCCCTCGACCTCGGCCGGGTAGACGTTGAAGCCGCCACTGATGATCAGGTCCTTGCTGCGCCCGACCAGGGTCAGCACGCCGTCGGCGTCGAGCGCGCCGACGTCGCCGGTGCGGAACCAGCCGTCGGCCGTGAATTCCTCGCGGGTCTTGTCGGGCAGGCGCCAGTAGCCGGCGAACACGTTCGGGCCGCGCACCTGGACCTGGCCGACGACGCCGGCCGCGACCGGCGCGCCCGCGTCGTCCATCACGCGCACGCCGACGCCGGGCAGCGCGCGGCCGACCGTGCCCGCGCGGCGCGCGCCGTCGCTCGCGCGGCAGGGGTTGGACGTCAGCATCAGGGTCTCGCTCATGCCGTAGCGCTCGAGGATGGTCTGGCCCGTGCGCTGCTGCCAGGCCGTGAAGGTGTCGGTCAGCAGCGGCGCCGAGCCGCTGATGAACAAACGCATGTGGGCGACCGCCGCGCGGTCGAGCGCGGCCTCGCCGAGCATGCGCACGTACAGCGTCGGCACGCCCATGAAGACCGTGGCCTCGGCGAAGCGCGCGATGCTCGCGCGCGCGTCGAAGCGGCCGAACCAGATCATCTTGCTGCCGTTCAGCAGCGCGCCGTGGATCGCGACGAACAGGCCGTGGACGTGGAAGATCGGCAGCGCGTGGATCAGCACGTCGTCGGCGCGCCAGTCCCAGTAGGCGCGCAGCACCTCGGCGTTCGAGCGCAGATTGGCGTGGGTGAGCATGGCGCCCTTGCTGAGCCCGGTGGTGCCGCTCGTGTAGAGGATCGCGGCGAGGTCGGCGGCGCCGACGACGGCCGGCTCCTGCGTGTCGGGCAGGCCGCTCGCGCGTTCGAGCAGGCTGCCGCCGCGGTCCTCGTCGAGCGTGAAGACCTTGGCCGCGCCGGCGAGGAAGGCGATCTTGCTGACCCAGCCGAAGTTGCGGCTCGCGCAGACGACGACGGCCGGCTCGGCGTCCCGGATGAAGTGTTCGAGCTCGGCCTGTTGGTAGGCCAGGTTCAGCGGCAGGTAGACATGGCCGGCGCGCAGCACGGCCAGGTAGAGCATCAGTGCCTCGACGCTTTTCTCGACCTGCACGGCGACGCGGCTGCCGCGCGGCAGGTCGAGAGAATCGAGCAGGTTCGCGAGCATCGCGCTGCCGCGTTCGAGGTCGCGCCAGCGGTACTGGCCGCCCGCGCCGTCGGCGCAGTCGACGGCGATCCGGTCGAGCTCGGCCGGGAAGCCGGCGCGCAGGGCGAGATAGAGGTTGGCGTTGCGCATGGCGGCGATTGTGGCGCGCCTGGCGCGAAGTTGCGCGGCCGCCGCCGCAGGGTTCAGTTCACGCCGGGCAGGTCGAGCCAGCGCTGCAGGCGCTGGCGCAGCGCGGCGAAGTCGAGCGGCTTGGTCAGGTGCTCGTCCATGCCGGCGGCCTTGCTCGCGCTGACGTCGCTCTCGAGCGCGTGCGCGGTCAGCGCCAGGATGGGGAAATGCGGCAACTCGCCGCGGCCCTGCTGCTCGCGCAGGCGGCGCGCGCATTCGAGCCCGTCCATGCCGGGCATCTGGATGTCCATCAGCACGAGGTCGGGGGCCTGCTCGGCGCAGGCTGCGAGCGCCTCGAGGCCGTTCGCGGCGAGGCGCGCACGCACGCCCATCAGGTTGAGGAACTCGAGCGCGACGACCTGGTTGATCGGGTTGTCCTCGACGAGCAGCACCCAGGGGGCTTCGGCGGCCTCGCGCTGACGCGCCGGGTCGGCGGCGACCCCGGCCGCGCCCGCTTTGCCGCCCGCGCCTGCCCAGTGCCGGGGCGGCGGTTCGGAGTGCTCGGACGCGCAGGTCGATTCCATGGGGCTCCCTGATTGCGCCCTCTTGCGGGGCTGGCAAAAGGGCGTCACTGTACAAAGCGTGGCCGGCTTCGCGGCCCGGGGTAAACCCAGAAGGGCTCGGCCCACATGCGACGCAAATTGTTGCCGCTCCTCCGGGCGGGCGCAACCACCCCTAGGGGTGACTCGGGCGTCACGCTGCTGCCAAATCCCGTCACGCCGACTTCCTAGAATGGCCGACCCCGGTCTCAAAAGCCCCTGCTCATGTCCGACGAAGGTCTGATCCGCATCCGCGGCGCGCGCCAGCACAACCTCAAGAACCTCGACCTCGACATCCGCACGGGCGAGCTGACCGTGGTCACGGGGCCCAGCGGCTCGGGCAAGTCGAGCCTCGTGTTCGACACGCTCTACGCCGAGGGCCAGCGCCGCTACGTCGAGACCTTCTCGGCCTACGCGCGCCAGTTCCTCGACCGCATGGACCGCCCGGCCGTCGACCAGGTCGACGGCGTGCCGCCCGCGATCGCGATCGATCAGACCAACCCGGTGCGGACCTCGCGCTCGACGGTCGGCACGATGACCGAGCTCAACGACCACCTGAAGCTGCTGTTCGCCCGCGCGGCCCAGCTGTTCGACCGCGAGACCGCGCTGCCGGTGCGCCACGACACGCCACAGACGATCCACGACGAGCTGCTCGCGCGCACGAAGGAGAGCGACCCGCGCCTGGTGCTGACCTTCCCGGTCGAACTGCCCGCGCACACGACGCCCGAGCAACTCGAGCAATGGCTGGCCGCGAGCGGTTTCACGCGCGTGCAGGCCGAACGCACCGTCGGCGAGAAGAAGCTGTTGGACGTGGTGGCCGACCGCTTCCGCATGCAGGGCGTCGAGCGCCAGCGCGCGATGGAGGCGATCGAGCTGTGCCTGAAGCGCGGCGGCGGCCGCCTGACCGTCTACGCGCTGAAGGAGGAGGGCGAGCCTGAACTCTGGCGCTACAGCACCGGCCTGCACTGTCCCGAGTCCGACCTGCGCTACGCCGAGCCGCAGCCCGCGCTGTTCTCGTTCAACTCGGCCTTCGGCGCCTGCGAGACCTGCCGCGGCTTCGGCCGCGTGATCGGCGTCGACCTCGGCCTGGTGATCCCCGACCACAAGAAGACGTTGCGCGGCGGCGCGATCAAGCCGCTGCAGACGCCGGCCTGGGCGTCTTGCCAGGCCGACCTGATGAAGCACGCGGGCGAGGCCGGCATCCCGCGCGACACGCCCTGGTCGCAGCTGACCGACGCGCAGCGCGAATGGGTCGTCAAGGGCTCGCCGCACTGGACCGGCAACTGGAACCGCCAGTGGTACGGCGTGCACCGCTTCTTCGAGTACCTCGAGAGCAAGGCCTACAAGATGCACATCCGCGTGCTCTTGTCCAAGTACCGCAGCTACACGAGCTGCGGCGTGTGCGGCGGCGCGCGGCTCAAGCTCGAGTCGCTGCTGTGGCGCGTCGGCTCGAAGCCGCTCGCCGACGCGGCGCTCGCACCCGCATTGCGCAGCCTGCCGCAGGGCGCCGCCTGGACGCGGGCCCAGCTCGAGGCGCTGCCGGGCCTGTCGCTGCACGACCTGATGCTGCTGCCGATCGCGCGGCTGCGCGACTTCATGGACGCGCTCGAGCTGCCCGGCGGCGTGATCGACGAGGCGCTAAAGCTGCTGATGCAGGAGATCCGCCAGCGCTTGAGGTACCTGTGCGACGTCGGCATCGGCTACCTGACGCTCGACCGCCAGAGCCGCACGCTGTCGGGCGGCGAGGTCCAGCGCATCAACCTGACGACGGCGCTCGGCACCTCGCTCGTCAACACCCTGTTCGTGCTCGACGAGCCGAGCATCGGCCTGCACCCGCGCGACATGCAGCGCATCAACTTTGCCATGCTGCGCCTGCGCGACGCGGGCAACACGCTCGTCGTCGTCGAGCACGACCCGGCCGTGATGCTCGCGGCCGACCGCCTGATCGACATGGGCCCGGGCCCCGGCGAGCGTGGCGGCAGCATCGTGTTCGACGGCACGCCCGACGAGGTCCGCGCGGCCGACACGCTGACCGGCGCCTACCTCGGCGCGCGCAAGTTCGTCGGCATGGGGATCAAGCGCCTCGTCGAGCCGGCCACGCCCAAGCTGCTGCTGACCGGCGTGCGCGAGCACAACCTCAAGAACGTGGACGTCGAGTTCCCGCTGCAGCGCCTCGTCGTCGTCACGGGCGTGTCGGGCTCGGGCAAGAGCACGCTGATCCAGGACGTGCTCGTGCCCGCGCTCGAGCGCCAGTTCGGCCGCGCGACCGAGGCGCCCGGCGCGCACGACGCGCTGCTCGGCGCCGACCACCTGAGCGACGCCGTGTTCGTCGACCAGTCGCCGATCGGCAAGACCGCGCGCTCGAACCCGGTCAGCTACGTCGGCGCGTTCGACGAGATCCGCAAGCTCTTCGCCGACGCGCCGCTCGCGCGCGAGCGCAGCTACACGCCCGGCTACTTCTCGTTCAACGCCGGCGACGGCCGCTGCCCGACCTGCGGCGGCTCGGGCTTCGAGCATGTCGAGATGCAGTTCCTCTCGGACGTCTACCTGCGCTGCCCGGACTGCGACGGCCGGCGCTTTCGCGCCGAGATCCTCGACGTGCGCCTGCTCGAGGGCGGCCGCGAGATGTCGGTCGCCGACGTGCTCGAGTTGACCGTCGCCGAGGCGCTCGCGGTGTTCGGCGAGCGCCGCGAGGTGCTGCAAAAGCTCCAGCCGCTCGCCGACGTCGGCCTCGAGTACCTGCGCCTCGGCCAGCCGGTGCCCACCCTGTCGGGCGGCGAGGCGCAGCGCCTCAAGCTCGCGGGCTTTCTCGCCGAGGCCGCGAGCCGGCCGGCCCAGCGCGTCGCGACCAAGGGCCAGCTGTTCCTGTTCGACGAGCCGACGACGGGCCTGCACTTCGACGACATCGCCAAGCTCATGCGCGCGCTGCGCAAGCTGCTCGCGGCCGGCCATTCGCTGATCCTGATCGAGCACAACCTCGACGTGATCCGCGCGGCCGACTGGCTGATCGACCTCGGCCCCGAGGGCGGCGACGGCGGCGGCAAGCTGGTGGCTTGTGGCCCGCCCGAGGAGCTCAAGGACCACCCGACGTCGCACACGGCCGCGAGCCTGCGCGAGTACGCGGCGCAGATGGACCGCCCGGCCGTCGCCGTGCACGAGGGCCGGCCGCTGCAGTCGGTCTGGCGCGCGCGCCGCTCGGCCGGTGAGCAGGCGATCCGCATCAAGAACGCGCGCGAGCACAACCTCAAGGCCGTCGACGTCGCAATCCCGCGCGGCAAGTTCAACGTCGTCACGGGCGTGTCGGGCTCGGGCAAGAGCACGCTCGCGTTCGACATCCTGTTCAACGAAGGCCAGCGCCGCTACCTCGAGTCGCTCAACGCCTACGCGCGCTCGATCGTCCAGCCGGCCGGCCGGCCCGAGGTCGACGCGGTCTGGGGCATCCCGCCGACCGTCGCGATCGAACAGCGCCTGTCGCGCGGCGGGCGCAAGAGCACCGTCGCGACGACGACCGAGGTCTGGCATTTCCTGCGTCTGCTCTACGTCAAGCTCGGCGTCCAGCATTGCGTGAACGACGGCGCGCCGGTGCGGCCGCAAAGCGTCGAGTCGATCGCGGCGCAATTGCTGCGCGACTACCGCGGCCAGCATATCGGCCTGCTCGCGCCGCTCGTCGTGAACCGCAAGGGCGTGTACACCGACCTCGCGAAATGGGCGAAGGCGCGCGGCCACACGCATCTGCGCGTCGACGGCGAGTTCCTGCCGACGAGCCCCTGGCCGCGCCTCGACCGCTTCAAGGAGCACACGCTCGAGCTGCCGGTCGGCGACCTGGTCGTCACGCCCGAGGGCGAGCCGCGCCTGCGCGAGCTGCTCGCGCAAGCGCTCGACGCCGGCAAGGGCGTGCTGCACGTGCTCGCGCCGCTCGACGGCCTGCACGAGGCCGTCGCCGAGGGCCAGTCGACGGCAGGCCTCGGCCGCCTCACCGTGTTCTCGACCAAGCGCGCCTGCCCGGTCTGCGGCACGAGCTACGGCGAGCTCGATCCGCGCATGTTCTCGTACAACTCGCGCCACGGCTGGTGCACGAGCTGCGTCGGCACGGGCCTCGCGCTCACGCGCGAGCAGCGCCGCGAGCTCGACGACTCGACGATGGGCCGGGACGACAAGGGCCGCGAGCACAGCTTCCCGGCCGAGGAGGCCGAGATCGAGGGCCTCAGCGACGCGCCTTGCCCCGACTGCCACGGCACGCGCCTGAACCCGGCCGCGCGCTCGGTCACGTTCGCCGACGAGGCGATCAGCGCCGTCGCGGGCTGGAGCGTCGGCGCCGCGCGGGCCTGGATCGAGGGCCTCGCGCTGACCGGCCGCGACGCCGACATCGCGCGCGACGTGGTCGCCGAGATCCGCAGCCGGCTCGAATTCCTCGAGGAGGTCGGCCTCGGCTACCTGACGCTCGACCGCGCGGCGCCGACGCTGTCGGGCGGCGAGGCCCAGCGCATCCGCCTCGCCGCGCAGCTCGGCAGCCATCTGCAGGGCGTGTGCTACGTGCTCGACGAACCGACGATCGGCCTGCACCCGCGCGACAACCAGATCCTGCTCAAGGCGCTCGGCCGGCTCGGCGACAAGGGCAACACGCTCGTTGTCGTCGAGCACGACGAGGACACGATCCGCCGCGCCGACCACATCATCGACATGGGCCCGGGCGCCGGCAAGCGCGGCGGCCGCGTCGTCGCCGAGGGCTCGGCCGCCGAGCTCGCGGCCCAGGCCGACTCGGTCACCGGCCGCTTCCTGCGCGCGCCGCTCGTGCACCCGCTCCAGCCGCGCCGCCCGGTCGACCCCGATACGCCGAAGTTGCGCGTTATCTCAGCGGTGTTGCACAACCTCGCCGAGGTCACCGTCGACGTGCCGCTGCAGCGCCTCGTCGCCGTGACGGGCGTGTCGGGATCGGGCAAGAGCACCTTCGCGCGCGACGTGCTGCTCACGAACATGGCCGCGGCCGTGCCGCTGCGCCGCGCCCCGTCGACCTGGATCGGCTGCGCCGGCGTCGAGGGCCACGAGCAGGTCGACCGCGTGCTCGAGGTCGACCAGACCCCGATCGGCAAGACGCCGCGCTCCTGCCCGGCAACCTATATCGGCTTCTGGGACGCGATCCGCAAGCTGTTCGCCGAGACGCTCGAGGCCAAGGCGCGCGGCTACACGGCGAGCCGCTTCAGCTTCAACACCGGCGCGGGCCGCTGCCCGGGCTGCGAGGGGCAGGGCATGCGCACGATCGAGATGAGCTTCCTGCCCGACGTCAAGGTGCCCTGCGACCAATGCCATGGCCAGCGCTTCAACCCCGAGACGCTCGGCGCGACCTGGCGCGGCAAGAGCATCGGCGACGTGCTCGCGATGGAGGTCGACGAGGCCGTCGAGTTCTTCGCCGCGATGCCCGCGATCGCGCACCCGCTCAAGCTGCTCCAGGACGTCGGCCTCGGCTACCTGACGCTGGGCCAGCCGAGCCCGACGCTGTCGGGCGGCGAGGCGCAGCGCATCAAGCTCGTGTCCGAGCTCGTCAAGGTGCGCGACGACGTGACGAGGCGCGGCCAGAAGGCGCCGCACACGCTCTACGTGCTCGACGAGCCGACCGTGGGCCTGCACATGGCCGACGTCGAGCGCCTGATCCGCGTGCTGCACCGCCTCGTCGCGGGCGGCCATTCTGTCGTCGTGATCGAGCACGACCTCGACGTCGTCGCCGAGGCCGACTGGGTCGTCGACCTCGGCCCCGAGGGCGGCACGGCCGGCGGCCGCGTCGTCGTCACGGGCACGCCCGAGGCCGTCGTCGCGGCGCGATCGCATACGGGGGTGGCGCTGAAGCCGGTGCTCGAGCGCACCGCGCCGCCGCGCTGAGGGGCGGCGCTCGGGGCAGGACTGCGCATCGGCGAAGATCCGCGCTTCGCCGACTTCCCCGACCTGCCATGCCGTATCGCTCCCTGCTCGCCGCGCTGCTGCTGCTGTCCGGCCTCTCCGCCCACGCCGACGGGCTCGCCGACCTCAAGGCCGCGCTGCAGAAGTATTCGACGGCCGCGCCGCCGCCGCTCAAGGCCCAGGTCACGCTGAAGGTCCAGGCGCGCCGCGGCGAGGGCAGCGAAGCGACGCTCGACCAGGGCACGGCGAGCCTGCAGGTCGAGGACGACGCGCAGGGCCTGCGCCTGCAGTTCGGCGCCGACCTGCTCGCGCGGCTGCGCGCCGAGGACGCCGCGCGCGAACAGGACGCTAAGGCGCCGACGCCGACCAGCCTCGCGCTGCAGTCGCTCGGCACGCGCGACGTGCGCGCGCTGACGGCGGCCGCCGACACGCTCGGCCGCCTGCTCGCGCGCGCGACCTTCAAGCAGGAGCGCGCGACGAGCCTGAACGGCCAGGCCGCGCGCCTGCTGAGCTTCGACCTCGGTCCCGGCAAGCTGCGCGAGCAGGACGCGAAATACGTGAAGAACAGCGAGGGCAGCCTGCAGGTCTGGATCGCCGCCGACGGCACGCCGCTCGAGGCGCGCGCGCAGCTCAAGCTGTCGGGACGCGCGTTCCTCGTCGTGAGCTTCGAGACGAGCTCGAGCGACCACCTGGTCTTCGCGCGCCAGGGCGAGCGCCTGATCGCGGTCGCGCGCGAACGCCTGGACAGCGGCGCGGGCGCGGGCGAGAAGAGCGAGTCGCAGCTCGACTACACGTTGCAGCCGCAGCGCTGAAGCGCTAACGCGCCGCGTCAGTGCAAGGTGCGCGGGGGCTCTTCGTCCTCGCCGCCGCCGCCGTCGTCGCCGAGGCGGTAGACGTTGCCCTTCCAGCGCTGGCGGCGTTGGGCGCGACGGATCGCGTCCTCGGCCGCGGCGCGGGCGCGGCGGCGGGCCTTGAGGCCGAAGGGGTCGCGCGTCCAGGCGACCAGGCGCGCGCGCCAGCGCAGGGGCATGACCATCTGCAGCCCCAGGGCGATACAGACGGCGAGGCCGATGGCGGCGATCAGGCGTTCCAACAACATGGCCAAAAGTGTCGCACGCCGGCCCGCGCCGCGCGAGGCGCCCGGGTTTCCCGCGCATGACGAATGGCCGCGTTCGCGCGGTTTTCTAGAATCCGCCGCCCACCTGTTGGGCCCCTAACAGGAGACCCCCCGATGCCCGGATTGAACCGAGCCCTGCGCCTGCCCTGCCTGGCGCTGGCTCTGAGCGCGGCGCTTGGCGCCGTCGCGAGCGCGGCCGAAGCGCCGGCCCAGCTCACGCTCGAACAGCTCTACCGCGCCAAGCCCTACAAGGGCCAGGACGCCCAGGACCCGAGCTTCAGCCATAGCGGCCATTGGCTCGCCTACCGCTGGAACCCCTACGGCGAGCCGGGCAGCGACCTCTACGTGCGCAACGTCGAGACCGGCCAGGTCCTGCGCCTGACCTCGCCGCAGATCATGGCCGCCTACGACGCGCCCGAGGACCTCGCGCGCTTCGAGGCCAAGTACCGCCAGCAGGTCGACGAGACCGCCGCGCGCCAGGCCCGCGAGGAGGCTCAGCAAGCCTATCTGCGCGGCGAGAAGGTCGACCTCGAGCAATGGGACCGCGCCGACCTCGCCAGGGTCAAGCCCGAGGTCGAGGCCAAATGGACGCGCGACGAGGCCGAGAAAAAGGCCGACGCCGCCGCGGCCGAAGTCGAGAAGGCCGCGATGGCCAGGCTCGAAGGCGCGCCGGCGGCCGCGGCCGCTTCGGCGCCGGTCGGCGCCATTGCCGCCGCAGCGTCGGCCAGCGCGGTCGCCGCCGCGGCACCCGCGAGCGCCGCGAGCATGCCGGCCAAGGCCGACTGGGAATGGCGCGACGAGCTGCAGAAATGGCGCGAGAAGAACAAGCTCAAGCCGGCCGACCTCTACCCGGGCGTGAGCGAGTTCGTCTGGGCGCACCGCGCCGACGAGCTCGTGTTCGCGTACCGCGGCGCGCTGTTCCGCTGGCAGGCGAGCAAGGGCGCGCATATCGAGCCGCTGCAGGCGACGCAGCGCAAGCTCGCCGTCGTCGCCTATACCGGCGACGACGCGGGCTATGTGTTCCGCGACGACAAGCGCGTGCTGCGCGCGCGCTTCGACCGCGGCGGCGTCGACCTGATCAACCGCGAGCTGATCAACGCCGACGACGCCGAGCGCAAGTACGCGATCGAGCAGACCACGCTCAGCGAGGACGGCCGCTGGCTCGCGATCGTCGCGCAGGCGCCGCTCGCGCCGCCCGGCGACGACGGCAAGCCGGGCCCCGAGCCCAAGGCGCGCCAGGTCGAGATCATGGACTGGACCCAGCGCTTCGCGACGCCCAAGAAGGTCGACCGCGAGGTCAGCGACGACAAGCAGCTCGTCAAGCCGATGGCGCTGTACATCCGCCGCGTGCCGGCCGCCGGCGAGGCGCCCGCGAAACAGGCCGCGCCGGTGTTCACGAACAAGGGCGGCGACGTCTGGTTCGAGACGAGCGACGTGGTCTGGGCGCGCGACGCGAGCCATTACGCGTTCGCGACCTGGGAGCGCGAGCGCCAGCTGCTGCGCGTCTACCTCGGCAACGCCGACGAAAACGCGGCGCCCGCCGTCGTGCTCGAGCGCCGCGGCGACGTCGGCCACGAGGTCGTCGGCGTGATGCAGCCCCACTTCACGCCGGACGGGCGGCGCGTCGTGCTCGGCCTCGACGCGGCCGGCTGGCGCCAGCCCTACGCGATCGACGTCGCCACGCACGCGCTCACGCGCCTCGTCAGCGGCGACTTCGAGGCGCCCGAAGTGCTCGGCTTCACGCCCGACAGCAAGGCGATGTTCGTCACGGCCAACAAGGACGACTTCGCCTCGATGAACCTGCTGCGCGTGGACCTCGCGAGCGGCCAGGCGACGGCGCTTGGCGCGGCCGGCGAGTACTACCGCGCGTCGGCGGTCTCCTTTGATGGCCGCTGGCTCGCCGCGATGGGCGGCAACTGGGCCGCGCGTCCCGAGCTCAAGCTGATCGACGCGCGCAAGCCCGGCGCCGAGCTCGCGCTGACCGACAGCAATGACAAGGCCTGGGCCCAGGTCGACGTGCTGCACCCCGAGCGCTTCAGCTTCGCGAACCGCCACGGCGACCGCATCGAGGGCTATGTGTTCAAGCCGCCGGGCTGGCAGGCGAGCGACCGCCGGCCGGCCGTCGTCTACGTCTACGGCGGCCCGCTCGGCGACCGCCATATCGTCGAGGTCGACAGCTTTCAGCAGACCGCCTACCTGTTCGGCATGTACATGGCCGCCAGGCATGGCTACGTGATGATCGCCGTCGACCCGCGCGGCCACTCGAACTACGGCCGCAAGTTCAGCGACGCGAACTGGGAGCACCCGGGCCAGCCGCAGGCCGAGGACCTGGAGGACGCGAAGGCCTGGGCGGTCGCGCACCTCGGCGTCGACACCGCGCGCGTCGGCCTGACCGGCTGGAGCTTCGGCGGCTTCCAGACGCAATACACGATGTACACCAAGCCCGAGCTGTTCGCGGCCGGCATCGCCGGCGCGGGCCCGACGCAATGGGAGAACTACAACAGCTGGTACACCGGCCGCACGCTCGACCGGCTCGAGCGCGGCAAGCCGGTGCTGCGCAAGTACTCGCTGCTGCCGCTCGCGCGCAATCTCGAGCACCCGCTGCTGCTCGTGCACGGCATGGTCGACCCGAACGTGCTGTTCCAGGACACCGTGAACGTCTACCGCGAGCTGCTCTCAAGCGGCAAGGACGCGCTCGTCGAGCTCTACCTCGACCCCGACGGCGTGCACGGCCTCGGCGGCACGGTCAAGCCGGTCGGCATGCACCGCAAGTTCGAGGCGTTCTGGCTGAGTCACCTCGGCGAGGGCGCGAAGCCCTGAGCGACTGAAGCTGCCAAGCAGAGAAGCCCGCGTGACGCGGGCTTCTTGCGTTTGGCGCGTGCTTAGCGCCGCAGCCCGTACAGCGCGAGCGCGCTCTCGGGCACGGCGCGGCTCAGCGCGTCGCGCTCGACCGGGTCGGCGAGGCGTGCGCGGCCCGCGTCGTCGAGCTCGGCCGCGTCGGTGCCCAGCAGCACGATCGGTTCGAGCAGCGCGGCGAGGGTCGGGTCGTTGAACAGCGGGTCCCAGGCCTCGGCGGCGAGGTCGACCGCGCACAGAAAGCCCGCGGCCCAGTCCTCGGCGTCGGCGATCTCCTCGCCGTCCTCGGTCTCGGCGACGCTGAGGATGGGCTCCCAGCGATCGGGCTGCTCGCGCCACTGCAGCGCGATCGACTGGACATGGCGCAGCACGAGCATCAGCGCGCGCTTCTTCTGCTTGCCGCTCGCGAACGGCGCCGTGCCGTCGCCGTCGCCGCCCCAGATGACGGGCAGCCAGTCGGCGCCCGGGCGCTGCTCGAGCGGCGTCGGGGTGAGCAGCAGGCCGGCCAGGTAGCCGTCGAGCGCCTCGATCGTCATCACGCCGTCGCCGGGCAGCTCGGCGAGCAGTTCGTCGAGCGCGGCGAGTTCGTCGTCCGACAGGGGACGATGGTCAGAACTAGGGTTGTATTGAGGGTATTCCATTTGTTCTCAGCCATGCCTTCCGTGGCGGCTCTTGGGCTTCTTGGCATCGAACTCGGCAAGCTGGGCCTTCAGCAGGGCCATCAGCACGCGCGCGTTCGCCTCGGTCAGCGTGACCAGCGAGCTCGGTTCGATGCCCTCGAGCGGCTCCTTCGGCGCGACGAGCGCGTCAACCTTGAGCACGAGCAGACCGTTGACCGTGTTCGACGCGGCCTTGATCCGGTTGATTTCGATGGTATGGATCTTCATGGGGGCACATTGTCCATGGCAGACTAGGCGCATGAAAGCCTCCACCCTGCTGCTGGCCGCCAGCCTGTTCGCGACCACCGTCCCCGCCCTCGCGCTCGACGCGCCCGTGGCGATCTACAACGAGCAGGCCGACGCCCGTGCCGACGTGAACCAGGCGCTCGCCCAGGCGCGTGCCGAGCACAAGCAGGTGCTCGTCGTCTACGGCGCGAACTGGTGCCCCGACTGCCGTGCGCTCGACGGCAAGCTCAAGACCGGCGCGCTCGCGGCCAAGGTCAAGCAGGCCTTCGTCGTCGTCAAGGTCGACGTCGGCCGCTTCAACCACAACACCGACCTCGCCCAGCAGATGGGCGTGCCGCTCAAGAAGGGCATCCCGACCGTCGCCGTGCTCGGCAGCGACGGCGCGGTGCTCAGCGCGACCAGCGGCGGCGAACTCGCCGACGCCCGCGGCATGGGCGACGACGCGGTTCTGCAGGTGTTCGAGACGCTCGGCGCGAAGCACTGAGGCCGCGCCGCCCGTCATGTTCTCCCACGTCTACGTCGGCGTCGCCGATTTCGCGCGCGCCCACGCGTTCTACGCGCCGCTGCTCGAGCTGCTCGGCCAGCGCGAGCGCTTCGCCGACCCCGACAAGGGCTGGGCCGCCTGGCAGTCGCCCGAGGGCGGGCGGCCGCTGTTTATCGTCGGCCTGCCGTTCGAGGCCGAGCACCGGCCCGGCAATGGCCAGATGACGGCCTTCCTCGTGCCCGACCGCGGCACCGTCGCGCGCGCCCACAAGCTCGCGCTCGCGCTCGGCGGCCGCTGTGCGGGCGAGCCGGGCCTGCGCCCGCACTATCACGCCGACTATTTCGGCGCGTATTTCCACGACCCCGACGGCAACAAGCTGTGCGTGGTCTGCCACGACGCCGAGGTCGCGCCGGCCGCCTGAGCCGGCGGGCTCAGCCCTGCTCGGCGAGCTTCTTGAGCTCGGTCAGGCCCGACTCGAAATCCTTGCCGACGAGCTTGTCCCAGAACAGGCCCATCCAGCGCCAGATCGGGTTCGCGGCGCTCATGTCCATGCGGATGCTCCAGGTCACGACGCTGCCGCCGTTCTGCGCGGCGACGCGGAAGTCGCCATGCGAGGTGCCGAAGCCCGGGAAGCTCAGGTCGTAGCCGAGCAGGCCCGGCGGCGTGGCCTGGGTGAAGACCATCGTGCCGTCGCCCTCGGTCTTGCTCTTCCAGGTCCAGCCGGCGCCGGAACCGCTCTCGGGGCCGGTGTAGGTGACCTGCATGGCCGGGTCGCGGCGCGACCAGGCGCTCCAGCGCTGCCAGGCCTTGGGCGCGGCGATCAGCGCGTAGACCTTGTCGGGGGCCGCAGCGATCGCCTGGCTGCGCTGGATCGTCACCCCGGACGGCAGCAGCAGCGCGCCGCCGTAAAGCAGGGCGATCAGCACGACGAGGCCGATCAGCAGGCGTTTGAGGAGCTTCATGGAGCGGGCCTTCCCAAGGGAGCCCGCGCGCCGGGTCAGTGCGCGAGCGTGTTGCGCGGCGTCGCCAGTTCGGCGTCGACCCAGGCGTCTTCGCTGAGCTCGCGGGCCATCGCGAGCTGCTGGCAGAGTTCGGTGATGCCGTAGGCGTCGCCGCCGGCGACCTCGGGCAGCGGTGCGGTGCAGACTTCGCTCGGCAGGTCGGCGAGCGCGCCGATCAGGTCGAACAGCAGTTCGAGCGTCGGCGCGCCGTTCGCGTCGAGCTCGCGCGCGGCGCCGAGGCTGCGCGCCATGTACCAGCAGGCCTTGGCCGCGTCGTCGCACTGCGCGTGGCGCAGGGCTTCGTTCTCGAGGGTCTCGCTGCGCGCGCGTTCGGCGTCGCGTTCGCGCAGCGCCTCGGCCTGGTCCCAGGCGCCGAGCGCGTCGTGCTCGGGCAGGCGAATGCCCTCGGCCGCCTCTGCGTGGAGGTCCGGGAGCACAGCGGTGTCGAGCGGTTTGCGAGCCATGGCGATATTAAAGCGCGAACCGGGGGGGCCTTGGGCCCCCGGGGTCCCCCGGGTTGCAGGGGCGGCGCGTGAGAATTATCACGCCTTCTTGCGTGGGCGCGTCCAGCCCTTGATGCCGACCTGTTTGCCGCGCGCAACGGCGAGCTCGCCGGGCGCCACGTCCTTGGTGATCGTCGAGCCGCCGCCGATCGTCGCGCCGTCGCCGAGCGTGACCGGGGCGACGAGCACGCAGTTCGAGCCGACATGGACGTCGGCGCCGATGGTCGTGCGGTGCTTGTTCGCGCCGTCGTAGTTGGCCGTGATCGAGCCCGCGCCGTAATTGACGCGCGCGCCGACCGCCGCGTCGCCGAGGTAGGCGAGGTGGTTGGCCTTGGCGCCGGCCGCGAGCGTCGAGTTCTTGACCTCGACGAAGTTGCCGATGTGGACCTCGGGGCCGAGGTCGGCGCCCGGGCGCAGGCGCGCGAACGGACCGATCAGCGCGCCGGCGCCGACGCGCACGCCGGCCTTCTCGCCGTCGACATGGGTGAACTCGTGGATGCGCGCGCCGGCCTCGATGCGCGCGTTGCGGATCACGCAGTAGGCGCCGACGCGCACGCCGTCGGCGAGGTGGACTTCGCCCTCGAACACGCAGCCGACGTCGATCTCGACGTCGCTGCCGCAGTGCAGGGTGCCGCGCAGGTCGAAGCGCGCGGGGTCGGCGAGTCGCACGCCGGCGTCGACCATCAGCGCCTCGGCCTGGCGGCGCTGGAAGCGGCGCTCCAGGTCGGCGAGCTGCGAGGGGCTGTTCACGCCGAGCACCTCGGTTTCGTCGGGGGCCTGGATGCCGACGACCTCGACGCCTTCGGCGACGGCCATCGCGACGATGTCGGTCAGGTAGTACTCGCCCTGCGCATTCTTGTTGTCGAGCTGGCCGACCCATTTCTTGAGCAGGCCGGTCGGCGCGGCCATCATGCCGGTATAGCCCTCGCGGATCTCGCGCTGCGCGGGGCTCGCGTCCTTGTGCTCCTTGATGCCGAGCACGGATTCGGGCCGGGCCGGGTCGCGCAGGATGCGGCCGTAGCCGCTCGGGTCGGCGAGCTCGATCGTCAGCAGCACGAGGCGGCGGCCCGCGCAGGCGTCGACGAGGCGCGCGGCCGTCGCGGTCTCGATCAGCGGCACGTCGCCGTTGAGGATCAGCGTCGTCGCGGCGTCCTCAAGGAGCGCGGGCACGGCCATCTGCACCGCGTGGCCGGTGCCGAGCTGCGGCATCTGGCGCACGAAGCTCAATGCGGCGTCGGCGCAGGCGGTCTCGACCTGCTCGGCGCCGTGGCCGGTGATCACGATGCGGCGCGCGGCGTGCAGCGGCGCCGTCGCGGCGAGCACATGGTCGAGCAGGGCGCGGCCCGCGAGCTTGTGCAGCACCTTGGGCAGGGCCGACTTCATGCGCGTGCCCTTGCCCGCGGCCATGATGACGATATTCGGGGTCATGACGTAGAAAACCCGGCGGCGCCGGGTTCGAGTCTTTGGTGGAGCGGGATTATGGCTTCGCCGGCCTAGGAACGGCCCGGCATCTGCACGTTGATGGTGTGCGGCTTGCCGTCGGCCATCGGGAAGCCCGACAGGGCGGCGAGGAACAGCGCGTGGACGAGCTCCTCGTCGCCGGCGTTGATGCCGTCGTTGCACGCATGGGCCTCGTACAGCGCGGTGCCGGTCGCGCGGTCGCGGATCAGCACGGCGGCCTCGCGCGTGAAGCGGCGGTCCCACAGCGGGTCGTAGGGGCCGCCGAAGCCGTAGCGGCGGCCGAGGACGGGGCCCGGGCCCGGATACCAGTAGCCGCGCCGCCAGCCGCCGTGCCAATGCCACCACAGCGGGTCGTCCCAGATCGCCGGCTCGTTCAGCGACAGGCGCACGCCGACCATCACGAGCACGTCGGGCAGGGCGCCTTCGGCGACCGGCGTGAAGCCGACCTTCTCGAGGCCTTCGATCGCATGGCCTTCGAGGTTGTTGGCCTGCTCGGCGGCGGCGCCGACCTTTTGCGAGGGCAGGCGGTCGAACGCAAAGCTGCCCGGCTTGCGCTCGGCCGGCCATTCGCCGTAGCTGACCACGGTGCTCGACACGATATAGGGCCCGGTGCAGGCGACCAGCCCGGCCAGCGGCGCGCAGGCCAGACCCATGAGCAGTTGGCGGCGATCCATCTCAGTCTCCGAAACGCGTGAAGCGGAACCGCCATTCTTGCGCGCGCGTGTTTCGCGCGTGCAACTGTTTGGTCAGAAGCGTGTCAGTCTTCCAAACGTTGCAGCTGGATCACGCTGGCCGGCGCCGGCGTGCCGCAGGCCTCGTCCTCGTCGAACGCGATGTCGCCGCCTTCGACCGGCGCGCCGGTCGCCTTGATCGTCTCGAACGGAAACAGCTGCCGGTCCATCATGTGCGAGGTCACGATATTGCCCATTGCGGTGAACATGTTCTCGATGCGGCCGGGGAAGCGGCGATCCCAGTCGTTGAGCATGGCCTTGACCTGGACGCGCTGGAGGTTCTCCTGGCTGCCGCAGAGGTTGCACGGAATGATCGGGAACTCGCGGTGCGCGGCCCAGCGCACGAGGTCGGGTTCGCGCACGTAGGCCAGCGGGCGGATCACGACGTTCTTGCCGTCGTCGCTGACGAGCTTGGGCGGCATGCCCTTCATGCGGCTGCCGAAGAACATATTGAGCATCAGCGTCGTGACGATGTCGTCGCGGTGGTGGCCGAGCGCGATCTTGGTCGCGCCGAGCTCGCCGGCGACGCGGTAGAGGATGCCGCGGCGCAGGCGCGAGCACAGGCTGCACGTCGTCTTGCCCTCGGGGACGAGCTTCTTGACGATGCTGTAGGTGTCCTGCGCCTCGATGTGGAAGTCGACGCCGCGCGACTTCAGGTAGGCCGGCAGCACCTCCTCGGGGAAGCCGGGCTGCTTCTGGTCGAGGTTGACGGCGACGATGCTGAACTTGATCGGCGCGCGCTGCTGCAGGTTGATCAGGATGTCGAGCAGCGCGTAGCTGTCCTTGCCGCCGGACAGGCAGACCATCACGCGGTCGCCGTCCTCGATCATGTTGAAGTCGGCGATCGCCTGGCCGACCTGGCGGTGCAGGCGCTTCGAGAGCTTGTTGATCTCGTGCGCGTGCTTCTTCTGCGCGGCCTCGGCGTCGAGCTCGGCGGTCGGGGCGGGCATCGGGGTATCGATCGTCGTCATGATGTTCACCAAGCGCCGGTCTCGGCGCTGATTGCGACTTGGCAGTCGGGGAAGATTTCGAGCTTGTCGACCTTGACGCGCACGCCGACTGCGCCGGGCAGCTTCATGAGCCGCGTGCACAGCTTGGCGACGAGCGCCTCGAGCAGGTCGGTGTGCTCGGCCGTGCACTCGTCGATGATGATCTGGCGAATCCGCCGGTAGTCGAGCACATGGCCGATGTCGGAGTCGCGCGAGACCATGGCCTGCGGGCCGAGGTTGAGCGCCGCGTCGACCTGGATCGGCTGCGGCCCCTCGCGCTCGAAGTCGAGGATGCCGAGGTTCGCACCGAAGCGCAGGCCCGTGATGTGGATGACCTGCTGGCGGTGGTGCGACGCCCATTCGCCGCGCTGCAGCTCGGCCTGGCCGGCGAGGTGCGCCTCGATGCGCTTGGCCGCGACGACGCCGTCGGCCAGCGCGGTCTGGACGCAGGGATGCTGGCGCTGGCCCGCGTCGCCGGCGACGAACAGCGCGTGGCGCGGCGCGTCGGCGAAGCCCGGCAGCGGCGGCAGGCCGGCCGTCGCGCGCTGCCAGGCGCCCGGCTCGGGCTCGTAGCCGAGCAGCACCGCGACATGGTCGAAGCGCTCGGCGCCGAACGCGGCCGAGTGCACGGCGCCGTCGGCGTCGACGCGGGCCGGCAGCGGCGTGGCCGGGCGGCGCACGATGCGCGAGTCGGCCTCGAGCCGGCGCGCGAACTGCGCCTGCGCGCGCCACTGCGAGCGCGACCAGATCGTGACCCGGTGGCCGCGCTCGGCCAAGTATAGCGCGTTCTCGACCGCGTTGTCGCCGCCGCCGAGCAGCAGCACCGAACCCGCGGGCAGCTGCTCGCGGCGCTGCGTGAGCGTCAGCGCGTCCAGCACGCGCTCGGACGCCGGGAACAGCGGCGCGGGCCGGCGCGGCCGCAGGCCGGTCGCGACGAGCAGCGTGCGCGCTTTCAGCGCTTCGCCGTCGACGTGCCACAGGCCGTCGCGCCATTCGATGCGTTGCGGCTCGTGGTTCCTGAAGATCCGCACGCCGGGCTGCGCCTCGACCTGGGCGGCGAAGCGCGCGCCGAGCGCCGCGAGGCTCTCGTTGGGCGCGCCGAGCAGCCAGGACTGCGGGAACCCGAAGCCCTCGAGCCCCGCGCACAGCCGCGGCGCGCGCTCGATCAGCGCGACCTCGTGGCCGAGCTGCGCGAGCCAGCTCGCGGCCGAGCAGCCGGCGGGGCCGGCGCCGACGATGGCGCAGTCGAAGACGGGGGTGGAAGCGGGGGCGGGCATGGCGCGGCCGGGGCGGCGAAGTGCAAACCCGGGATTATCCCAGGTCGGGGTTTGGGGGCAGCCGCTCCGGTACGCGGCGCGGTTCAAACCAGGGATTTCTCCCATTAGGGCCGACTGATAGCGTCGACGCATGAAGGTCAGAGAGGTGTTGCGCCTGCTTCGAGCCAATGGCTGGAAGCTGGTCGCCACGCATGGGAGTCACCGTCAGTTCAAGCATGCGGGTAAGCCTGGCCGGGTCACGGTGCCAGGGAAGCCGAGCGATGATCTCGCACCCGGCACGCTGAAGAGTATCCTCAGGCAAGCTGGTTTGAAGTCATGAGACCGTATGCGTTACGCCATCGTCATTGAAAGAGCAGAAGGCAACTACTCAGCCTATGTGCCCGACCTGCCGGGGTGCGTCGCAACGGGAGCCAGCGTGGCCGAGGTCGAGGCCGAGATCCGTGAGGCCATTGTTTTTCACCTCAAGGGCTTGCGCGAGGACGGCCTTCCGGTCCCTGCGCCGGCGAGTCAGGTGAACTACGTCGAGGTCGTCGCTTAGGCTGCGGTTGCGTCGCGCCAGTCTGAACCTTGCATGGAAATCCGCACTATCCGCCCGGAAGAAATTGAAGCGGCGCGCGCGCTGCTCTCGGCCAACGGCTGGGGCTCGCGCGTTGCCGACCCGGCGGTCTTCCGCGACTTGCTCGAGCGCTCGCAGATCTCGCTCGTCGCCGTCGCGGACGGCCGCGTCGTCGGCTTTCTGCGCGCGATCACCGACGGCATCTTCAACGGCTATATCTCGATGGTCGTCGTCGCCGAAGACCGCCGTGGCCGCGGCGTCGGCGGCGCGCTCGTCAAGGCCGCGATCGGCGAGAACCGCAAGATGACGTGGGTGCTGCGCGCCGGGCGCGACGGCGTGTCGGCGTTCTACGAAAAGCTCGGCTTCGCCCGCTCGGAGGTCGCGATGGAGCGGCCCGGCGAGCGGGGCTGAGCCCGCGCTCCTAGGCCTGCGTGCGCGCCGGCGCCGGCCTGGCCGCCGGCGCGAGCCAGCGCACGACGCGCCAGCCGAGCAGCACCGCGAGGATCGCCCCGTACAGCGCCGGCTCCGCGAAGTTGTGCTTGCCCGCGCGCATCCAGATGAAGTGCGCGAGGCCAACCAGGACGACCGCGTAGACGAGCTTGTGCAGCCCCTGCCAGCGCTTCGCGCCCAGAGCCTTGATCGCGCGGTTGAAGCTCGTCGCCGCAAGCGGGATCAGCAGCAGCCAGGCCGCGAAGCCCATCAGGATGAACGGGCGCTTGCCGATGTCGCGCAGGATCTCGCTCGGGTCGAGGCCCTTGTCGAACAGCGCGTAGGCGAGCAGGTGCAGCGTCGTGTAGGCGAAGCTCCACACGCCGAGCATGCGGCGGAAGCGCAGCAGCGCCGGCTGCTTGAAGATCACGCGCAGCGGCGTGATCGCGAGCGTCAGCCACAGGCCGCGCATGGCCCATTTGCCGAGCGCGCGGATCAGGTGCTCGGCCGGGTTCGCGCCGAGCGTCTGCGCGAAGATGCCGTAGACGAGGCTCAAGAGCGGCAGCGCGCACAGCACGAACAGCAGCGGCTTGGCCGCCGGGTGCAGCCAGAGATTGCGTTTGGGGTTCATCGCGCTCAGAAGTTCTTGCGCAGGTCCATGCCCGCGTAGAGCTGGCCGACCTGGGCTTCGTAGCCGTTGAACATCAGCGTCGGGCGGCGCTTGGCGAACAGGCCGCCGAAGCTGCCCTCGTCGCCGATGCGGCGCTCGGTCGCCTGGCTCCAGCGCGGGTGGTCGACGCTCGGGTTGACGTTGGAATAGAAGCCGTATTCCTGCTGCGCGGCCTTGGTCCAGCTGCTCACCGGCTGTTTCTCGACAAAGCGGATGCGCGCGATCGACTTGGCCGACTTGAAGCCATACTTCCAGGGCACGACGAGGCGTACCGGCGCGCCGTTCTGCCTGGGCATCACCTGGCCGTAGAGGCCGAAGCCGAGCAGCGCGAGCGGGTGCATGGCCTCGTCGATGCGCAGGCCCTCGACATAGGGCCAGTCGAGCACGTTGTCGCGCTGGCCCGGCATTTGCGACGGGTCCTGCAGGGTCGTGAACTCGACGAACTTCGCGCGCGAGGTCGGCTCGACCTTTTTGATCAGCTCGGACAGCGAGTAGCCGATCCACGGGATCACCATCGACCAGCCCTCGACGCAGCGCAGCCGGTAGACGCGCTCCTCCATCGGAGCGAGCTTGAGCAGCGCGTCGATGTCGTAGGTGCCGGGCTTGCCGACCTCGCCGTCGACGCGGACCTGCCATGGCCGCGTGCGCAGCGTGTGGGCATTGCGCGCCGGCTCGGCCTTGTCGGTGCCGAACTCGTAGAAGTTGTTGTAGCTCGTGACGTCGTCGTAGGGCGTCGGCTTTTCCATCGTCGTCGCGCCGGCGAGGCGGCTCGGCGCGGCCGCGAGCTTGGCTTCAGCGGCATGAGCGGGCAGGGCGAGCGCGCCAGCGAAGGGCGCGAGCGCCGCGGTCCGGAGCAGGCGGCGGCGCGATTCGTAGACGGCGCGCGGCGTGATGGCGCTTTCGGGTTCGTCGGGGCGGCGGATCAGGTGCATGGGGTGGTTCTCCTTCCCGGCTCAGTCGCACGACGGCGTCGCGACCTTACAGCCGGCCGTACGAGTGCAGGCCCGACAGGAACATATTGACGCCGAGGAAGGCGAAGGTCGTCACGAGCAGGCCGACCAGGGCCCACCACGACGCGACGCGGCCGCGCAGGCCCTTCATCAGGCGCATGTGCAGCCAGGCCGCGTAGTTGAGCCAGACGATCAGCGCCCAGGTCTCCTTCGGGTCCCAGCTCCAGTAGCCGCCCCAGGCCTCGGCGGCCCAGAACGCGCCGAGGATGGTCGCGATCGTGAAGAACGCGAAGCCGACGGCGATCGACTTGTACATGATGTCGTCGAGCAGCACGAGCTCGGGCAGCCGCGCCGTGAGCCGGCCGCGCAGCGCGACGCAGGCCGCGAAGAAGATCGGCACCGCCGTGAGGCGCGAGGCCCAGGTGTCGAGGCCGGCGGCCGTGTCGGGCGTCAGGCCCCCGAACAGGCGCACGAGCACGACGACGGCGATGACGCCGACCGGCACGCCGACCAGGCCGATCCACAGCGCGCGGCCCTGCTCGGACTTGAGCAGGTAGGCCAGCGCGACCATCGCGGCGAGCGAGAAGGTGCCGTAGCCGACGAAGTTGGCCGGCACGTGGATCTTCATCCACCAGCTCTGCAGCGCCGGCACGAGCGGCTGGATCTCCTGGGCCTGGCGCTCGACCGTGTACCAGAGCAGGAAGCCGATCGCGCAGGACACGACGAGCAGCACGTAGGCGCCGAGCGCGCGGGTCTGGAAGCGGTCTTCGTAGTACAGGTAGAACAGCGTCGTCAGCCAGGCGAACAGGACGAAGACCTCGTAGAGGTTGCTGACCGGAATATGGCCGATGCCGTCGCCGATCTGGTGGCTCTCGAACCAGCGCATCATCGTGCCGGTGAGCGCCATGAACACGGCGGCCCAGGCGAGGCGCGAGCCGATCGCCTCCATCGCGCTGGTCTGGCCGGCCTTGGTGAAGAAGCCGCCCCAGTAGAACAGCGTGCTCATGTAGAACAGCAGGCTCATCCACAGGATCGCGCTCTGGCTCGACAGCAGGTACTTGAGCCAGAACACCTGCTCGGCCGCCGCGAGGTCGACGCCATGGGCGCCCGGGTGGCGGTCGTAGAGCGCGATCGCGGTCAGGCTCGCCGCGCCGACGAGCACGACGAGCAGGCGCAGCGGCCGCCAGTGCCAGCCGAGCCCGACCAGCGCCGGCATCGCGAAGCCGAGCACGCCGCGCTCGTAAGCGTCCATGCGCGCGCCGTACTGGGCGAACGCGAACAGGCCGGCCGCGACGACCAGGGCGGCGAACGCCCAGTCGAGCGTCGAGCGCTGCTGGAACGGGTGCTGGCGCACGACGCGCGTGGCCGGGGCGGTGATGCTGTTCATGGGCCTTCTTCCGGGAGCAGAGTGTGGCGCAGCTGTTCGAATTCGGCGGCGGTATCGGGCGATTCGCGCGTGCTCGACAGGGCCATGCGCACGCGCGTCGCGTTGGCGCGGCCCGGCGCGGGCTCGAGCCAGACCCAGACGCGCCGCTCCTTGACCCACAGCATCGCGAACACGCCGACGATCAGGAGGATAGCGCCGAGGTAGACGAGCTTGCTGCCCGGGGCGCGCGCGACCTGGAACACGCTGGCCTGGACCTGGCGGAAGTCGTCGAGGCGCAGCAGCACGGGCGCCGGGTAGTACATGCTGTCCGACAGCGCGAGCGCGGCCTGGACCATGAAACGCTCGGTCTGGGTGCTCGCGTCGGGCGGCGCGAGGCCCGCGTCGGCGCGGCTGATCCGGTAGAGCTCGTAGAGGCTGCCGTTGAGGATGCGCAGCAGCACCTCGGACACATGCTGGCGCTCGGCCTCGGGCACCTCGGATTCGACGAACTGCGACAGCGTCGGCAGGCCGCCCCAGCCGCCGTCGGCCGGGCGCGCCTGGCCCGGCTTGATGCCGGTCGCGCCCGCGAACAGGGCGAGCGCGCGTGCGGCCGTGGCCTCGAGCTGCGGGCGCAGCTGCGGCTTGTCGGCCGGGCTCGCGATGGCCGCGTAGGCGTGCGCGGCGCGCGCGCGCGCGGCCGGGTCGAGCAGGGCGGTGCGCAGGCGCAGCCAGCCGTCCATCTCGCCGCGCTCGTCGGCCGGGATGCGCAGGTAGCGGAACTCCTCGGCCGGCGTGTCGCGCACGCCGGCGAGGAACACGAGCTGGCCGTCGAGCTCGATCGGCGCCACGTAGTTGTTGTACTCGCGCGCCTGGCCGGCCGCGTCGCGCAATCGGTAGCTGAACGAGGGGCCGACGTTGCGCAGGTCCTTCTTGCCGCTCGCCTTCGCGCCGCTGCCGAGGTGCTCGTCGAGCGCGGCGGCGAGGCTTTGCGAGGCGGCCGCGCCGCCGGCGTCGGCCGTGCCGTCCGGCTTCGCGAAGCTTTCGACGTTCATCACGCGCAGGCCGGCGAACTCGAGCGTGAGCTGGTCCTTGGTGTCGGTCAGGCGCGTCGAGCCGCCGACCGCGCCTTCGAGCGTGAAGGGCGCGCTCGCACCCGCGCGCATCGGCAGCGCGCTGAGCTTGAGCTTCGAGCCGCCGTCGTCGAAGCCGCTCTGGAAGATCGTCACGCCGTCGTGGACGACCGGCTTGTTGACCTCGACCGTGGCCGCGGTCAGGCGGCCGTCGGCCTTGTCGCGCAGCACGATGTCGCTCGCGAACAGCCGCGGCTGGCCGGTCGGGTAGAACTCGACGCGGAACTTGCGCAGCTGCAGGTCGAAGGGCAGCTCCTGCAGCACCGGGCCGTCGGACAGGTTCAGGCGCGCGACGCCGCTGCTGTCGCCCTCGGCCACCTGCAGCGTGCCGCGAAAGCTCGGGCTCGACGCCGGCAGCACGTTGGTCGACAGCACCGGGCCGCTGCCCGCGTAGACCTGCTTGCCCTGGGCCCACATCAGCGCGCGCAGCAGCAGGTCGCCGTCGCCGAGCGCGGCGAGCAGGATCAGCACGATCGCGCTGTGTGCGGCGATATAGCCGAGCTTGTTGGCCGCGCCGCGGCGGCCCGCGATCATGATGCCGTGCTCGCGCTGCTGCTCGCGCGTGCGCCAGCCCAGGCGCGCGAGCTCGGCGAGCACCCTGGCGCGCGCGTCGAGCGGCGCGAGCGCGATATGGCCGAGCGCCTTGTGGTGGTGGGCCTGGAGCGACTGCTCGCGCACCTGCTCCTTGAAGCTCTTGAGGTCGCGCACGATCTTCGGCGCGTTGCGGGCGATGCACAGGCTCGTCGAGACGACGAGGAAGCCGAGGATCAGCATGAACCACGGCGAGCCGTAGATCGTGTACAGGTCGATGCGGCGGAACAGCTCGGCCCAGAACGGCCCGAACTGGTCGACGTAGTTGCCGAAGGGCTGGCCCTGCTCGACGATCGTGCCGGTGATCGCGGCGATCGCGATCACGCTGAGCAGCGAGATCGCGAAGCGCATCGACGCGACCAGCTCGACGAATTCGCGGGCGGCCGCGCGCGCGGCGGAAGCCGCGGGTTCGGCGGCGGGGGGCGGGGGCGGCAGGGATTCGGTCGCGGACATCGGGAGCGGACTCTACGCGTGGTTTGTGAAGCTACCCTGAGAAGGGCGGTGTCACCGGGCCGGCGCGCAGCGTCGGGAAAAAACAAAGGCCGGTCAACAGCACCGGCCTCGGATCAGGTGGGGGAGGGGCGCCTCAGCGCAGCCCCGCCACGTAGTCGGCAACAGCCTTGATCTCGGCGTCGTTCATCTTCGCGGCGACGACCGTCATGGTCGGGTTGTTGCCGCGCGCGCCGGCGCGGAAGGCCGTGAGCTGGGCCGCGACGTACTCGGCCTGCTGGCCGCCGATGCGCGGGTACTGGACCGGGATGCCCGAGCCGTCGGGGCTGTGGCAGCCCGCGCAGGCCGGAATGCTGCGGTCGGCGATGCCGCCGCGGTAGATCTTCTGGCCGAGCTCGACGAGGTCCTTGTCGTGGGCGAAACCGGGCTTCGCGGTCTTGCTCGCGTAGAACGCGGCGACGTTGCGGATGTCGTCCTCGCTGAGCGGCGCGGCCATGCCCTGCATGACGGCGCTCTTGCGCCGGCCGGCCTTGAAGTCGTGCAACTGCTTCATCAGGTATTCGGCGTGCTGGCCCTGCAGGATCGGGTTGGCGGCGCTGCCGCGCGAACCGTCGGCCGTGTGGCAGGCCGCGCAGACCCTGGCCGAGACCTCGCCGCCCTTGGCGAGGTCGGCCTTGGCCGCGGCCTCGTCGGCGAGCGCCGCCGCCGAGGCGAACAACAGGAAACCCGAAAACAAGCAAGCGGCAGTCTTCATGAGCGATGGGGTTTGTTGAACGTGACCGCAGCCCCGGCACCCTGGGTCCCGGGACAGGCGAGGGGCATCTTACAATGCGATGTTCAGGACACAGCCCCCGCGATGACCCAAGCAAACCCTGCATCCGAGGCCACCGCGCCCGGTCCGGCCGGCACGGACGGCGGCGCGCCGCCGAGCGACCGCGACGTGCTCGCCTGGACACATACCGCGCGCTTCCTGACCACGGGCGCCCAGCTCCACCACCTGCCGCCGACCGAACTGCCCGAGATCGCCTTCGTCGGCCGCTCGAACGCGGGCAAGTCCACGGCGATCAATACGCTGGCCCAGCAGAAGCGCCTCGCGTTCGCGTCGAAGACGCCCGGCCGCACCCAGCACATCAACCTGTTCGAGCTCGGCCCCAAGGACGCCGCCGACGCGCTGTTCGCCGACCTGCCCGGCTACGGCTACGCGGCCGTCAACAAGAGCGCGAAGCAGCGCTGGCAGAAGGTCATGGCCGACTACCTCGAGATCCGCCGCAGCCTGTCGGGCGTCGTGCTGATGGTCGATTCGCGCCTCGGCCTGACCGACCTCGACCGCCAGCTGCTCGAGTTCGTGAGCCCGCGCGTCGCGGGCGGCGAGGTCCGCCTGCTCGTGATCCTGACCAAGTCCGACAAGCTCAACCGCAAGGAAGCCGACGCCGTGCTCGCGAGCACGCAGGAGTTCCTCGGCTCGATCGCGACCGAGAGCTCCGACGTCGGCGTCACGCTGTTCTCGGCCCTCAAGAAGAGCGGCGTCGCCGACGTCGCCCAGGTGCTGTACGAATGGGTGCACGCGGCGCCGGCCGTCGTCGCCGACGCGCCGGAAGCCGCCGCGGAATAGGCCGGCCGGCTAGGGCCGCCCGATGAACAGGTAGATCGCCGTGCCGCCGAGCGGCGCATGGCCGAGCGCGAGGTACAGCGGCCCGAGGCCCGTGTCGGCGCCGAGGAACACGCTGCCGGCCGTGCGCAGGCCGCTGAGCGTGACCTCGTGGGCATGGGCCCAGGCGTTGCCGGCCTCGAGCGTGCCGCCGACGAAGAAGCCGCGCGTGAACACCGGCGCGGTGTCGAGGCGGTAGTAATAGCCGAGCCGGCCGAACAGCAGCGCGTTGCCGGTGAGCTGGCCCGGCTGGTAGCCCGACAGCTGCTGGAATCCGCCGAGCGCGTAGGGTCCCTGCGTCGAGTCGACCGGCTGCGCGGCGACGAGCCCGCTCAGGTGCAGGTTCAGCGTATGCGCGCCGAAGCTCTGCACGGCCGTGAGCTCGCCCTCGGCGCGCTGGAACCAGGTGCGCGGCTCGCCGGGGCCGCTCGTCACGCCGTCGGTATAGCTCGTCACGAGGCGCCAGCCATGCTGCGGGAAGTTCGCGTAGTCGAGCTGGTCGAGCGCGAGCTTCGCGCGCAGGCCGGTCTCGTGCCAGGTCTGGTTGAACTGCGCGGGGCTCAGGTCGGCGTTGCTGCCCACGAGCTCGGGCGTGATGCGCCAGACCTCGTGGACCAGACCGAGCCGCCATTCGCCAAGTGCGCCGAGCGCCTGGCCGAGGTCGAGGCCCATCGAGAACTCGCCACGGCCCAGGCGCGCCTGCTCGACGCCGCTGTCGTGGTCGTAGAGCGTGAGGTTGCGGTGCTCGACCGCGCCCCAGCCCGACGCGAACCAGTCGCTCATGCCGCCGATCTTGAAGGTCAGTGGCTGGTAGAGCTCGCTGTAAAGCCGCGGCGTTGCGCCGATCGACAGCTGGTTGCGCCACTCGGTGCCGCTGTCGGTCAGCCAGTGGCGGTTGTGCGACAGGCGCAGGTCGAACGCGCTGTGGCCGCTGAAGTCGGTCGACAGGTCGAGGCCGACGCGCAGGTAGTTCGGGCCCCAGCTCTTGTCGGCCATCTCGAAGACCAGGGTCTTGTCGTCCCGGCCCGGCAGCGGCTCGAGCCGGTAGTCGACGCGCTCGTAGTCGCCCGAGGACGCCAGCTCGCGCACGTCGCGCTCGGCGCGCTCGGGGTCGAAGGTCTCGCCGGCCTGCGACTCGAGTCGCTGCTCGACCGCCTTCGGGTTGGTCTGGGTGCTGCCCTCGAACGCGAGCGCCGCGATCTTCGGCAGCGGACCGGGCGGCTTGCGCTGACGCCGCGCGAGCCAGGCCTGCCATTGCGCGTCGTCGACGGCCCAGCGGCGCAGCTGCGGCAGCGCGGCCTCGGCGGCGCGCTCGCCGGCCGCGATCAGCTCGGCGCAGCGCGCGAAATCGGTGTTCGAGAGCGAGCCGAGCTCGGGCGTCAGCAGATAGTCGTGCGGCCCGAGCGACGCGATCGAGCGATGCACGTTCTGCTCGGTCAGGATGCCGATCATCTGCGCCGTCACGCCGACCAGCGAGTTCAGCGCCTCGCGCCCGGCCAGCGGCGTGCCGACGTTGACGGCGACGAGCTCTTCGGCGCCGAGCGAGCGCGCGACGTCGACGGGCAGGTTGTCGACGAGGCCGCCGTCGCCGAGGATGCGCGTCTGGTTGCCGTAGGGCACCTCGGTCGGCGCGAACACGCCGGGCACGCTCATGCTCGAGCGCATCGCGAGCGCGAGGTCGCCCTGGTGCAGGACGATCTCGGCGCCGGTCTCCATGTCGCTCGCGACGGCGGCGAACGGCGTCGGCAGTGCGGCAAAGTCGGCCTGCTCGCGCTCGCCGCGGATCTCGCGGCGCAGCAGGATCTCGAGACCGCGGCTCGACAGCGTCGCCTGCGGCGCGCGCAACTCGCCGTCGCGCAGGCCGAGCTCGACGACCGGCGAGAACTCGTAGTCCTCCTCCTTGCGGCGCTCGGACAGCTGGCGCCGGTCGATGCGCGTCGCGAACATCTCGGACCAGTCGATGCGCAGCACGACGCGGGCGAGCTCGTCGGCCGGGATGCCGCTCGCGTACAGGCCGCCGACGATCGCGCCCATCGAGGTGCCGGCGACGACGTCGACCGGGATGTGCTCGCGCTCGAGCACCTTGAGCACGCCGATATGGGCGAGGCCGCGTGCGCCGCCGCCCGACAGCACGAGGCCGAGGCGCGGGCGTGCACGGGCCGGGACCGTCGCCGGAACGCTCGGCGCCGCCGCCGAGGCCGTCTCGGCCGGCGCTGTCGGGGTGTCGGCACGGGCCGGCGCGACGACCGCCAGCGCCAGTGCGGCAGAAACGAAAGCGGCCCTCGAAAGGGCCGTGCGACGGGGCGTCGGGGTCGGGGCGGGCAGGGCGGGCCTAGGGCGCATCGCTCCGATTCTGCCTGAGCATGCCGGCCGCGCGGTCGACGATGCGGTCGTCGTCGAGCGCCGTGATCAGGCCGGCCGGCAGCAGGCGTTCGAGCGCGCCGCGCGTGACCGAATGGCGCTGTTCGGCGTCGGGGCTCACGAACAGGAAGTACTGGGCCGACTCGCTGATCCACGCGATCTGCGCGGTCAGCCATTCGCCCTGCAGGAACAAATGGCACCACTGGCCGACGCGCAGCGCGCCGATCCAGGCGCGCACGGCGGCCTGGGCCTCGGGCGAGCCCTGTTCGCTGTACAGGTGGGCGGGCACGGTCGGCAGGCGGCCGCGGTCGACCGGGCTGTGGGTGAGCTGCTCGAACACGCGCGAGTCCTCGTCGCCGCGCAGACGCGACAGCAGCGCGGCGATCGCGTGCGCGTCGGGCGGCGCCTCTTCCTCGAGCGCGTCGCGCACCGTGTCGTGGACGCGCGCGGCCTTGCGCGAGGCCGGGTCGACCGGCGGTTGGCCGTGCAGCACGCGCGTGTGCATGGCCATCAGGTCGGCGAGGATGGGCTCGCGCTGCGCGGCGGGCACGGCAAGCGAGTCGAAGCCGGCCGTCAGGCCGTTGACGACGCCGGGCAGGCGCCGGCGCAGGCGTGCGAGCGCGTCGGGGTCGCGCGCAGGCTGCAGGCTTTCGAGGAGCTCGTCGACGAGCTCGATATGCGCGAGCGCGCTCGCCGAGTCGCGGCCCTCGAGCACCATGGCCTGGACGATCACCTCGACCCAGGTGGTCTGGAGGAAATGGCGCAGCGTGCGGCTCATCGGCGTCGACGCGACCTGGGCCGTGATCTGCTCGCCGATCAGCGCCTGCCACTGGCCGCGCGATTCCTCGCGCTCGAGCGCGGCGAGCGCCGCGGCGCTGCGCTCGCTGCGCGTCTGGACCTGGTTGTTGATGTGGTCGTCGACCCGCTGCAGCACGCGCGCGAACTGCGCGGCCGTCTGCAGCGGCGAGTCGATCAGGTACTGGACCTGCTCGTCGATGAAGCGCAGGAAGTCCTGCGCGACCGGCGCTTCGGGCGGGCCGAGGCGGCCGGCGTGGGCGGCGATGCGGTTGAG
Source organism: Roseateles sp. (assembly GCA_019232985.1). The sequence continues at coordinate 65,630 of JAFAMW010000059.1, forward strand.
CAGCTCCCAGGCCGGGTGCTCGTTGTCGTGCAGCAGGCTGGCGTCGGTGCGCGCGAGCCGCATCACCGCGCCGCGCAGGCGCGCGAGCAGCAGCTTGAGCGGTTCGCTCAGGTCGGCGTCGGCGAGGATCTCGTCGTAGAGCTGGTTGAGCATGTCCGGCTCGGCGACCGGCGCGTGGCGCGTCGTCGGCCCCGCGTCGAGGGGCATCGAGCCGGTGTCCAGGCGCGCCTGGGCCAGGCGCATGTGGTCGCCGCTGGTCTTGGTCTGCGCGGCGTGGCTCGCGATCAGCTGCGACAGCTCGGCGCGGCGCAACTCGCTGCACAGGCCGCCGTAGACCAGTGCCAGGCCCTTGGCCGCCGGTCGTGCGGCCGCCTGCATTAGCAGGTAGCGGCCTTGCGGGTCGCCGATCGCGGCCTCGAAGGTCTGGAACAGGGCGCGCGCGAACAGCGCGGGCCGCAGCGGATTGTCGGCGTCGCGCGCGCGCGCCGTGCCGCGCAGCGCCGCGAAGAAGTTGCCGAGCTGGTGGATCTCGGTGCGGCACTCGTCCTCGATGGCCTGGATCACGTGGGCGATGGCGACGTCCTCGAGCGCCTGCGACTCGTCGACGAGGCTCAGCGACAACGCGCCGCTGGCCTTGCGGGTCAGCGGGTCGCGGCCTTCGCGCGCGAGCGCGAGCATCGGCATCAGGCAGGATTCGAACGCAGCCTCGAAACGCGGGCGCAGGCGCCGCCACACCTCGAGCACCGGGAAGTACTGGGCGCGCGCGTTGACCTCGTCGTGCGTCGCTTCGCGCAGCAGGTGCGTGAAATTCGGCACCTCGGCGATCGTGGCGTCGACGAGGGATTGCAGGGTGAGGGCGGAGCTGGCCATGGCGTGATACGAGCCCTGCAATTATCAGCAGGGCCGGACAACAAAAAGGGGTTGCATCTGCAACCCCTTCGTGAATCCGGGTGTCCGGACGAGCAGTAGTGCTCGAAACGCCACACCGCCCCCCGCGAAGCGGGGGAACGGTGCGATTAGCGTTCTTACATGTCCATGCCCATGCCGCCCATGCCACCCATGCCGCCGCCCGGCATGGCCGGAGCGTCTTCCTTGGGCGACTCGGCGACCATGCACTCGGTCGTGAGCATCAGCGAAGCGACCGAAGCGGCGTTCTGCAGCGCGGTGCGCGTGACCTTGGTCGGGTCCAGAATGCCCATCTCGATCATGTCGCCGTAGGTGCCGTTGGCAGCGTTGTAGCCGTAGTTGCCCTTGCCGGCCAGCACCGCGTTGACGACGACCGAGCTTTCTTCGCCGGCGTTGTAGACGATCTCGCGCAGCGGGGCTTCGATGGCCTTGAGGATCAGCTTGACGCCGGCGTCCTGGTCGGCGTTGTCGCCCTTGATCTCGCCAGCGGCCTGACGCGCGCGCAGCAGGGCCACGCCGCCACCGGCGACGATGCCTTCCTCGACGGCGGCACGCGTGGCGTGCAGCGCGTCTTCGACACGGGCCTTCTTTTCCTTCATCTCGACTTCGGTGGCGGCACCGACCTTGATGACGGCGACGCCGCCGGCCAGCTTGGCCACGCGCTCCTGCAGCTTCTCGCGGTCGTAGTCGCTCGTGGCTTCTTCGATCTGGATGCGGATCTGCTTGACGCGCGCCTCGATGTCGCCGGCGGCGCCGACGCCGTCGATGATCGTCGTGTTTTCCTTGCCCACTTCGATGCGCTTGGCCTGGCCGAGGTCGGCCAGCGTGACCTTCTCGAGCGAGAGGCCGACTTCTTCGGCGATGACCTTGCCGCCCGTCAGGATGGCGATGTCTTCGAGCATGGCCTTGCGGCGGTCGCCGAAGCCCGGGGCCTTGACGGCGACGACCTTGAGGATGCCGCGGATCGTGTTGACGACCAGGGTCGCGAGCGCTTCGCCTTCGACTTCCTCGGCAATGATCAGCAGCGGACGGCCGGCCTTGGCGACCTGTTCGAGCGTCGGCAGCAGGTCACGGATGTTGCTGATCTTCTTGTCGAACAGCAGCACGAACGGGTTGTCGAGCAGCGCGACCTGCTTCTCGGGGTTGTTGATGAAGTAGGGCGACAGGTAGCCGCGGTCGAACTGCATGCCTTCGACGACGTCGAGCTCGCTCTCGAGGCTCTTGCCGTCTTCGACGGTGATCACGCCTTCCTTGCCGACCTTGTCCATCGCCTTGGCGATGATCTCGCCGACTTCGGCGTCGCTGTTCGCCGAGATCGTGCCGACCTGGGCGATTTCCTTGTTCGTCGTCGTGGGCTTCGAGGCGGCCTTGAGCTGGACGACCAGGGCGGCCACGGCGCGGTCGATGCCGCGCTTGAGGTCCATCGGGTTCATGCCGGCGGCCACGTACTTCATGCCTTCGCGGACGATGGCCTGGGCCAGCACGGTCGCGGTCGTGGTGCCGTCGCCGGCGTTGTCGCTGGTCTTGGAAGCGACTTCCTTGACCATCTGGGCGCCCATGTTCTGGAGCTTGTCCTTGAGCTCGATTTCCTTGGCGACCGAGACACCGTCCTTGGTGACGGTCGGGGCGCCGAAGCTGCGCTCGAGCACGACGTTACGACCCTTGGGGCCGAGGGTGACCTTGACGGCGTTGGCGAGGATGTTCACGCCTTCGACCATGCGCGCGCGGGCTTCGCCGCCGAACACAACGTCTTTTGCTGCCATGAGATTTCTCCGGAATTCTTGAGGGGGTGATTACTTGGCGACGACCGCGAACAGGTCTTCTTCGCGCATGACGAGCAGTTCTTCGCCGTCGACCTTGACCGACTGGCCGCTGTACTTGCCGAACAGCACGCGATCGCCGACGGCGACGTTCAGGGCGACGAACTCGCCCTTGTCGTTGCGCTTGCCCGGGCCCACGGCCAGGACTTCGCCCTGGTCGGGCTTCTCGGCGGCGTTGTCCGGCAGGACGATGCCCGAGGCGGTCTTGGTTTCGTTCTCGAGGCGCTTGACGATCACGCGATCGTGCAGGGGACGCAGCTTCATCACTTCTCCTTGGTGTTCCAAAAACCGGGGCGCCGACGGCGCCCTCGGGGATCTGATTAGCACTCGATCTCCGTGAGTGCTAGCAGCAGGATTATAGGGGCCGGATTTGACGTTTCAAGAGGGGGTGAGGTGTCGATCGCCAGCCAAGTCGGAACTTTCGCCGCCTAAGTCTGAACTCCCCTAGCTAACCGCTCTCGGTCGCGCCAGCCAGCGTTGGCGTCAACCCTTTATCGCGGCTAATCGAGCAGTGATTGCCGCGCCAGCCGCCGTTGCTTTTATCTGCCGATCTACGAATGCTCGGCGCTTTCGGATGGTGGCTATTTAATCCGGGCCCGCAAGTCTCAGCCGGTCGGCGATTGGACCGAGATCGTCGACTTCATCGCCATGCTGGTCGGTGCTTTCCGGAACTGGGCGCGCGACGTGCCTCGACTCGCCTGCCCCTATTCACCCAGCCTTTACAGTCTATCTGGAAAGTGAAACTGTACAGATAGACTGTTCAATTGCTAGACTGCGGCGATGACGCCAGACGCCCAGTCCACCGCCGCCACCGGCCTCGACCCCGACGCCGCCGCCCTCGCCGCCGAGCTGCGCGGCCTCGTCGGCAAGCTGCGCCGGCGCTTTCGCGAGGCCTCGGGCGACGGCGACCTGACCAATTCGCAGATCGCGACGCTGGTCCGCCTCGAGCGCGACGGCGCGGCCACGGTGTCGGCGCTCGCGCGCGCCGAGGGCATGCGGCCGCAGTCGATGAGCGCGGTGATCGCGCCCCTGCTCGACCGGGGCCTGCTCGTCGGCGCCCCGGATCCGCGCGACGGCCGCCAGACCCTGATCTCGCTGACCGAGCGCTGCCGCCAGTGGATCGCCGACGGCCGCGCCGCGCGCCAGGACTGGCTCACGCGCACCGTGCAGGCGCAGCTGTCGCCGGCCGAGCGCGCCCAGGTCGCCGCGGCGCTGCCGCTGCTGCGGCGCCTGGTCGGCGAATCCGATGCGCCCGCCGCCGAGCCGGCCGCACCCACCCGGACTCCGGCCTGATCCGCCAGCGCCGTTCCCACTCCGCCTTGCTTTATCAGGAGCCCCACATGCTCGTCCACCTGATCGCCGCCTGCTTCGCCGGCGCCTTCCTCGCCAACGCCGTGCCGCACAGCGTCGCCGGCATGATGGGCCGGCGCTTCCAGTCGCCGTTCGCGAAGCCGCCGGGCCGCGGCCTGTCCTCGCCCACCGTCAACGTGCTGTGGGGCGCGTTCAACGCGGTCGTCGGCGGCCTGCTGGCCGCCGCGCATCTGCACGACGCGCTCGCCGTCGGCGTCGCCGGCGTCGGCGCGCTGCTGCTCGCGCTCTACCTGGCGCACCGCTTCGGCCCGATCAACGACCCGGCCCCGGCGGCCGACGCGGGGCGCGCCCGCTGATGCGCCTGCCCCATGTGTTCCGTTCGCTGGCCGGCTACAACTACCGGCTCTGGGCCGGCGGCGCGCTGGTCTCGAACATCGGCACCTGGATGCAGCGCACCGCCCAGGACTGGCTGGTCCTGACCGAGCTCACCCACCACAACGCGAGCGCGGTCGGCATCGTGATGTCGCTGCAGTTCGGCCCGCAGCTCTTGCTGCTGCCCTGGACCGGCCTCGCGGCCGACCGCCTGAACCCGCGCCGGCTGCTGCTCGCGACCCAGGCCGCGCAGGGCCTGCTCGCGCTCGCGCTGGGCCTGCTGACGATCGCGGGCTGGGCCGCGCTCTGGCATGTCTACGTGTTCGCGTTCCTGTTCGGCTGCACGACGGCCTTCGACGCGCCGGTGCGCCAGACCTTCGTCGGCGAGCTCGTCGGCGACGCCGACCTGCCGAACGCGGTCGCGCTCAACGCGAGTTCGTTCAACGCCGCGCGCATGGTCGGCCCGGCCGTCGCGGGCCTCGTGATCGCCGCCTTCGGCACCGGCTGGGCCTTCGTGATCAACGGCCTGTCGTTTGGCGCCGTGATGGTCTCGATCGCGCTGCTGCGCGGCGACCAGCTCCACCCGGTCGTGCGCGCCCCGCGCCGCAAGGGCGCGTTCATGCAGGGTCTGCGCTACGTCGCGGGCCGGCCCGACCTCAAGGCGATCCTGTGGATGCTGTTCCTGATCGGCACCTTCGGCCTGAACTTCGCGATCTTCATCTCGACCATGGCCGTCAAGGTCTTCCACGCCGACGCGCGCGGCTACGGCCTGCTGTCGTCGGCGATGGCGGTCGGCACGGTCGGCGGCAGCCTGCTCGCGGCCGGGCGCGCGCCGCGTTTCGGCTCGCTCGTCGTGTCTTCGCTGGTGTTCGGCCTCGGCTGCACGCTTGCCGCGCTCGCGCCCGGTTACGGGCTGTTTGCAGCGATGCTCGCCGTGACCGGCGTTGCGGCGCTGAGCTTCACGAACGAGACCAACAGCCTGATGCAGCTGACGACCGAGCCCGCGCTGCGCGGCCGGGTGATGGCGCTGCGCCTCGGCGTCGCGCTCGGCGGCACGCCGTTCGGCGCGCCGCTGGTCGGCTGGGTGGCCGACCACCTTGGCCCGCGCTGGGCGCTCGGCGTCGGCGGCCTGTCGGGCCTGCTCGCAGCGGCTGCCGGAGCCTGGGCCATGTCGCGCCGCCTGCACCGCGCGCCGCCGCTACCGCATTCGGTATGAAATGATAAAAATCACCGTTTGCGCAGTGCGCGTCTGACGCCCTCGTGCGCACAGCGGATTTTAAGGGGAATCCAGCCCTCGCCAGCCCCGGGAGCGCGTGACCGATTGCGCATTTAAATGATAAATATGAAAACAATATCATTTAGACTGGCGCCAACGTCAGAACCAAAGCCTGGCTCTCCCAGGTCGGCACGCGATGTACAGCTCCGCCCGCTCCGCTCTGCCCGCGACACCGCCGGCGCCCCGCCTGCGCGGCGCCGGCGTGCGCGCCAAGCTCGTCGGGGCGGTCGTCGCTGCCTGCCTGCTCGTCCTGGGTCTGACGGGCGCCGTGCTACGCATCCTGTGCAGCAACATCGAGCAGTCGGCGCAGCTCGAGGCGCGCAACCTTGCGGCCTCGGTCGCCCTCGGCGCGACCTTCGCCCCCGACCTGCAGCGCTACGTCGGCCACCTGGACGGCCTGTACCGGCGCGACCTGTTCATCGTCGACCGCGACCGCCGTACGGTCGCCGACATCCTGCCGGCCGACGTCGGCAAGGTCTACCGCGAGGACGGCGGCGGCGAGGTCGAGCAGACCATGGTCGACGGCCGGCCGCGCCGTTTCGTCGAGGCGAGCGTCCAGCACCCGCGGGGCATCGAGCAGCTCGTCGTGCCGCTGCGCCGCGCGGCCGCGCCGGACTCGCCGATCGTCGGCGCCGTCGTGCTCGAGTACACGGGCATCGAACGCCAGCTGTTCCACGCGAGCGCCTGGGCGCTCTACTCGATCGGCGCGGGCGGGCTGCTCGCGGCGCTCGCGATCGGCGGCTTCGGCTACCGGATCACGAGCCGGCTCGCGCGCGGCATCCGCGCGGTCCACCAGGGCGTCCAGGTCTGCGCCGCCGGCGCCGCGCGGGTGCGCGTCGAGCCGCTCGAGGACGACGAGGTCGGCGCGCTCACGAGCGCGTTCAACCGCATGGCCGGCGAGATCGAGCGCGGCCGCCGCGAGCTGCTGCTCGAGACCGGGCTCGCAAAGGAGGCCGCGCGCCACGCCGAGTTCCTCGCCTACACCGACCCGCTGACGGGGCTGCCCAACCGCGCCCGGTTCGCGCGCCTGATGGCCGAGGCGCTGCTGCGCGCCGAGCCGGGCGGCAGCAACTTCGGCGTGCTGTTCATCGACCTCGACCGCTTCAAGAACGTCAACGACACGCTCGGCCACGCCGCCGGCGACAGCCTGCTTTGGGAGATCGCGAACCGCCTGCAGAGCTGCGCGATCGCGCACAAGCGCATCGCGCGCTTCGGCGGCGACGAGTTCGTCGTGCTCGTGCCCGAGGTCGAGACAGCGGCTGCGCTCGGCGCCGTCGCGCGCAAGCTGCTGACCGCGATCGCCCAGCCGATGCTGATTGGCGACCAGGAGTTGCGCGTGACGGCCAGCGTCGGCATCGCCGTCTACCCGCGCGACGGCCGCGACGAGCACACGCTGATGAAGCACGCCGACATCGCGCTGTACCGCGCGAAGGACGACGGCCGCGACGGCTACGCGTTCTACTCGCCGCAGTTCAACCGCCATTCGGTCGAACGGCTCGCGTTCGAGTCCGAGCTGCGCCGCGCCGTCGAGCAGCGCCAGCTGCGCGTGCACTACCAGCCCAAGGTCGAAGCCGGCAGCGGCCGCGTCGTCGGCGTCGAGGCGCTCGCGCGCTGGGACCACCCGACGATGGGGGCGGTCGCACCGAGCCGCTTCATCCCGGTCGCCGAGGCGTCGGGCCTGATCGCGCCGCTCGGCCGCTGGGTGCTCGAGCAGGCCTGTCGCCAACAGGCCGCGTGGCGCGCTCAGGGCCTCGCGCCCGGCGTGATGTCGGTCAACCTTTCGCCGCGTCAGTTCGCCGACCCCGATCTCGTCGACGACGTGCGCGCGATCGTCACGGCCAGCGGCATCGCGGCGGCCGAGCTCGAGCTCGAGATCACCGAAAGCCTGCTGATGCAGGGCGACGGTGCGTGCGCCGCGCAGATCCACGCGCTCAAGCGCCTCGGCCTGCGCCTCGCGGTCGACGACTTTGGCACCGGCTATTCGTCGCTCGCGAGCCTGCGCCAGTTTCCGGTCGACACGCTGAAGATCGACCGCGCGTTCGTGCGCGGCCTCGAGGAGGGCGCCGAGGACCGTGCGATCACGCAGGCGATCGTCGCGATGGGCCATTCACTGGGCCTGAAGGTCGTCGCCGAGGGCGTCGAGACCGACGGCCAGTACGCGATCCTGTGCGAGCAGGGCTGCGACGAGATCCAGGGCCATTACTTCGGCCGCGCGCTCGAGCCCGCGGCGCTGACCGGTCTGCTCGAGGCCCAGCCCCGCGCGCCGGCCGCACGCGCTGCCGGCGCTGCGGCCGCCGCCGCAGCCGGGGCGGCACGCGTCGCCGCGCTGCCCTGAGGCTTCAGCGTTCGCGGCCGAGCCAGGCCGCGAGCGCGCGCTCGGCCGCACCACGCAGCGCCTCGCGGCGCGCCGCGAGCCAGCCGAGCGCGAACGCGCGTCCCGGGTCGGCTGCGTGCGCGGCGATATAGGCCTGGGCCTGGCACGCGTCGTTGTACTGGCCGAGCAGATCGAGCAGCGGGCGCAGCGCGGGCAAGACGTGCCGGCGTTTCTTGGGCAGCAGCGGCGCGGCGAGCTCGAGGCCGTAGCGCAGGCGCTTGAGGCGCTTGCGCAGCGCGTGGCATTCGGCGTCGCCGAAGCTCGCGAAGCGCGCGGCCTCCTTGCGCAGCCGGCGCTCGAGCTTGGCGAGGCGCGCCTCGGCGAGCGCGGCACCGCCGCCGTCGGCCGCGCCCCCCGCCGGCGCCCCTTGCGCGAACGCGAGCAGCTCGAGCCACAGCAGGCCCACGCCCGGACGGCGCAACACGACGGCCGCGTCGGCGCCCGCGTCGGCCGCGGCCGACCCGTTCACGACGAGTTCGGGCGCGCCGGCCGCGCGCAGCGCGGGCAGCAGCTCGCCCTCGAGCACGTCGAGGTTGCGGCGCGCGCCGGTTGCCGCGAACAGGGTGCGCAGCGGCTGCTCCCAGCGCGCGGGCGCCTCGGGACAGCGATCGCCGAGCAGGCGCAGCGCGCTGCGCAGCCGGCGCAGGCCGACGCGCAGCTGGTGCAGGTGGGCGGCGGTGCCGAGGCCGGCCGTGAGCTCGGTCGCGTTGGGCAGGATCTGCGCGAGGCAGGCGCCGACCATCGCGCGCAGCGTCGCCTCGGCCGATGCGGTCTTCGCGAGCTGCGGTGGCGCGGCCTTGGTCGCGGCAACGCGCCCGACGTTGCGCGCGAGGCGCTGGCCGCGCTCGGCCTTGCTGCGCAGGTCGAGCCACAGGCCGTGGCGCAGCGTCCATTGCGCGGCGAGCACGAGCAGCGCGTCGAGCGGGCCGTCGAGCAGCTCGAACTCGATCTCGCGGATCGCCTCGCGCGCGTCGCCCGCGCGCAGCTCGCCGACGTCGAGCGCGAGCTCGACCGCGCCGCCGCCGCTGCGCACGCGCAGGTGGGTGCGCCACACGTCGGTCTCGTAGACCGGCACGAGCGCCGCGCCGTCGAGCACCGCGGCGAGCGCGGCGCCGGCCGGCGTGCCCGCGTGCAGGGCGAGGTCGAGCGCCGGCATGGCCGCGCCCGTGCCGCGCGGGCATTCATGCTCGAGCCGGGTCACCGGCCCGGCGCCGCGCGCCTTGAGCGTCTGCACCCATTGGTCGCCCTCGAGGCGCAGGCGCAGCGCGACACCCGCGTGGGCGAGGCGGTCGTCGACGGCGTCGAAATAGCAGGCGCGCAGGCGCGTGCGCTCGCCACGCGCAAGGCGGCGTTCGAGCGCGGGCAGGGTGGCCGCCTCGAACACGAATTTGAGCTCGGTCTCCATCGCGGCCATCGTAGCCGCAGGATGCATCGGGGTCGTGCTTTCGAAATATCCGGTGCTATATTGCGCCGGACCCTGACCCCGGAGGCTTTCGTCATGAAGTTCACCGCCCGCGCGCGCGCGGCCCTGCTCGCCGGCCTGCTGACGCTGGGCCTGGCGCCCGCCGCGCGAGCCGTCGATCTCACCGTGTCGGCCGCGGCGAGCCTCGCCGAGTCGTTCCGCGAGCTCGCGCCGGCCTTCGAGGCGCAACACCCGGGCACCCATGTGGTCCTGAACTTCGCGGCCAGCGACGCGCTGCTCGCGCAGATCCGGCAGGGCGCGCCGGTCGACGTGTTCGCGTCGGCCGACGAGGCGACGCTCGACAAGGCCCAGGCCGCGGGCCTGCTCGCCGCAGGCACGCGCCACGTGTTCTCGCACAACGCGCTCGTGCTGATCGTGCCGGGCGACGCCAGGCATGTGCCCAAGGGCCTCGCCGACCTGCGCGACCCGGCCTACGCGCGCGTCGCGCTCGGCGCGCCGGCCGGCGTGCCGGCCGGCCGCTATGCCCAGGGCGCGCTGCAGGGCGCCGGGCTGTGGGACGCGGTCGCGCCCAAGGCCGTGTTCGCGACGAATGTGCGTCAGGCGCTCGACTACGTCGTGCGCGGCGAGGTCGACGCGGGCTTCGTCTACGCGACCGACGCCCAGGCCTTCGCCGACAAGGTGCGCGTCGTGTTCGACGTCGCGACGCCGACGCCGATCGCCTACCCGCTAGCCGTCGTCGAGGGCAGCCGCGCGGCCGAGCTCGCGCGTGCGTTCGCCGACTTCGTGCGCTCGCCCGCGGGCCAGGCCGTGCTCGCGCGTCACGGCTTCCGCGCGCCCTGAGCGGGGGCCGACCTGCACATGGACGCGGCCTGGCCGGCGCTCGCCCTGTCGCTGAAGGTCGCGCTGTGGGCGAGCGCGATCGACCTCGTGCTCGGCGTCGCGCTCGGCTGCCTGCTCGCGCGCGCGCGTTTTCCGGGCCGCGAGCTGCTCGACGCGCTGCTGACCCTGCCGATGGTGCTGCCGCCGACCGTGCTCGGCTACTACCTGCTCGTGCTGCTCGGCCGGCGCGGCTGGCTCGGCACCTGGCTGCTCGCGCAGTTCGGCGTGAGCCTGATCTTCACCTGGCAGGGCGCGGTGATCGCGGCGAGCGTCGTGTCGCTGCCGCTCGTGCTGCGCTCGGCACGCGCGGCCTTCGAGGACGTGAACCCGCAGCTCGAGGCCGCGGCGCGCGTGCTCGGCCTGCCCGAATGGGCGGTGTTCCTGCGCGTGAGCCTGCCGCTCGCGTGGCGCGGCATCCTCGCCGGCCTGCTGCTCGCGTTCGCGCGCGGGCTCGGCGAGTTCGGCGCGACGCTGATGGTCGCGGGCAGCCTGCCCGGGCGCACGCAGACCCTGTCGATCGCGGTCTACGAGGCCGTGCAGGCCGGCCAGGACGATCTTGCCGCGGCGATGGTCGGCGTGATCTCGCTGACCTGCATCGTCGTGCTCGTCGCCGCGCGGCGGCTCGCGCCGCGCAGGATCCGATGAATTTCGACGTCGCCATCGCGAAGACGCTGACGACGCCCGGGCGCCGTTTCGAGCTCGACCTGCGCTTCGCGACCGACGCGCGCTGGACCGTCGTGCACGGTCCCTCGGGCGCCGGCAAGAGCCTGCTGCTGCAGGCCGTCGCGGGCCTCGTGCGGCCCGAGCGCGGCCGCATCGCGTTCGGCGGCGCGGTACTGTTCGACGCCGCGGCCGGCGTCGACGTTCCCGCACGCGCGCGCCGCTTCGGCTATGTGTTCCAGGACTACGCGCTGTTCCCGCAGCTCAACGTGCGCCAGAACATCGCGTTCGGCCTGCAGCGCGGCGCGTTCAACCCGCGGCGCGACGCCTGCCCGCCGGCCGTGCGGCACTGGCTCGCGGCCTTCGAGCTCGAGGCCGTCGCGGGCCAGCGCCCGCACCAGCTGTCGGGCGGCCAGCGCCAGCGCGTCGCGCTCGCGCGCGCGCTCGTGGGCGAGCCGGTCGCGCTGCTGCTCGACGAGCCGTTCGCGGCGCTCGACCCGGACCTGCGCGCGCGCATGCGCGACGAGCTGCAGGGCCTGCTCGAGCGTATCTCGCTGCCGATGTTGATGATCACGCACGACGCCGAGGACATCGCGCGCTTCGGCCAGGCACGGCTGCGCCTGGAGGGCGGGCGCCCCGTTGAGGCGCCCGCGGGCTGATCAGGCCTGGAGCGCTTCCTCGGCCTCGATCGCCGCGGGGTTGGCGAGTGCCTGGGCAAGCTTGGTGCGGTCGAGCTCGCCTTCCCAGGCCGACATCACGACGCAGGCGACGCCGTTGCCGACGATGTTGGTCAGCGCGCGGCATTCGCTCATGAACTTGTCGATGCCGAGGATCAGCACCATGCCCGTCACCGGCAGGCCCTGCACGACCGACAGCGTCGCCGCGAGCGTGATGAAGCCTGCGCCGGTTACGCCGCTCGCGCCCTTGGACGTGAGCATCGCGACGGCGAGGATGGTCATCTCCTGGCTGAAGCTCAGGTCGATGTTGAGCGCCTGGGCGATGAAGATCACCGCGAGCGTCATGTAGATGTTCGTGCCGTCGAGGTTGAACGAGTAGCCGGTCGGCACGACGAGGCCGACGACGGGCTTGGAGCAGCCCAGGCGCTCCATCTTGCGCATCAGGTGCGGCAGCGCGGCCTCGGACGAGCTCGTGCCGAGCACGATCAGCAGCTCTTCGCGGATGTAGCGCACGAAGCGCAGGATCGAGAAGCCGGACAGGCGCGCGATCACGCCGAGCACGACGATCACGAAGAAGATCGCGGTGCCGTAGAACGAGCCGATCAGCATCAGGAGCGGCTTGAGCGAGGCCAGGCCGTACTTGCCGATCGTGAACGCCATCGCGCCGAACGCGCCGATCGGCGCGACCTTGGTGATCAGGTTGACGACGTGGAAGAACACGCGGCCGATCTGGTCGACGAAGTCGACGACGATCTGCGCCTTCTCGCCGACATGCGACAGCGCCGCGCCGAACAGCAGGGCGACGAGCAGGATCTGCAGGATCTCGCCCTCGGCGAACGCGCTGACGATGGTGTTCGGCAGGATGTGCAGGAGGAAATCGACCGTGCTCGCGGATTGCGCGGCCGTCGCGAACTTGGCGACCTGCTTGGGGTCGAGCGTCGCCGGGTCGACGTTGAAGCCCGCGCCCGGCTGCAGCAGGTGACCGGCGATCAGGCCGAGGATCAGCGCGATCGTCGAGACGACCTCGAAGTAGAGGATCGCCTTGCCGCCGACGCGGCCGACCTTCTTCATGTCGCGCACGCCCGCGATGCCCGAGACCACCGTGCAGAAGATGATCGGGCCGATGATCATCTTGATCAGCTTGATGAAACCCGTGCCGAGCGGCTCCATCTTGACGCCGAGGCCGGGGTCGAACTGGCCGAGCAGCACGCCGATCACGATCGCGACCAGCACCTGCACGTAGAGGATTTTGTAGAACGGGGTTTTCATCTTGTCTCCATGGCCTGGCGGTCGGCCTCGTGGGACGAGACTTTATGGGGCCGGCGCGGGCCCGCCTATGCGGCTTCTACGACTGTTGTGCGGCGGCGCCGGACCTTGGGGCTTGCGTGGCTGTATGAAAATACAGTAAATTACATACAGTGCTTTGCGCCGAATCAGGAGACTGTATGCGCCCCGCTCTGACTCACCCCGTTGTTCCCACCGTTCCGTCCCGCTGCTTCGATCGCCTCGATCGTCTGAAGGACCCCCAGGTCTGGGTCTGCGCGATCGCCGCGTTCACGCTGCTGGGCCTGTCGACCGGCCTGCTCGGCGGCGAGCCGGCCCAGCCGCGGGCGCTGACGTCCGCGTCGGCCGCCCCAGTGATCACCGTGGCCTCGGCCGCGCCGAGCACCCCGGTCAAGCCTTGATCAGGCCTTGCTCGGGCCTTCTTCGCCCGGGCTTTTTTACTCAGGCCTTGAGCCCGAGCTTCTTCCAGCCGTCGATGCCGAGCTTGTCGAGCGTCGCGAGGTTGTTCTCGTAGATCGCGTCGGTGTCGGGCATGGACTCGACCGCGCGGTCGATGCTCGACTCGCGCAGCAGGTGCAGGGTCGGGTAGGGCGAGCGGTTGCTGTAGTTCGACATGTCGTCGACCTCAGTGCCCTCGAACTGATAGCGCGGGTGGAAGCTCGCGATCTGCAGCACGCCGTCGAGCTCGAGGTCCTCGACGAGCGCGTCTGCCGCGCCGAGGAAGTCGTTGAAGTCGAGGAAATCCTCGAGCACCTGCGGGTGGATCACGAGCGTGGTCTCGACCTCGTCGGGGTCGCTGCGGCGCAGCAGCAGCATCTCGGCCGCGAGCTCGCGCAGCAGGTCCTCGGGCGTCGTCGCGGCGCTCACGACATAGCGCAGGCGCTGGTTCACGTGCACGCTTTTCGCGAACGGGCACAGGTTCAGGCCGATCACGGCCTTCTCGAGCCAGGCGCGCGTGTCGGCCTCGACGGCCGCGGCGTCGAACGCGGCCGCGCTCATTGCGCGCCCCCGCGCGCGAGCCAGGCCTCGGCGAGGCGCACCCACATCGAGCCGCCCAGCGGGATCAGCTCGTCGTTGAAGTCGTAGCTCGGGTTGTGCAGCATGCAGGGCCCCAGGCCATGGCCGCCCTCGCGGTGCGCGCCGTCGCCGTTGCCGATCAGGAAATAGCAGCCGGGCTTCTCGAGCAGGAAGTAGCTGAAGTCCTCTGCGCCCATGGTCGGCTCGAACTCGACGACGTTGGCGGGCCCGACGAAGCCGCCGAGAAAGTCGCGCACGAACTCGCTCTCGGCCGGGTGGTTGATCGTCGGCGGGTAGTTGCGGTGGAACGCGAACTCGACCTCGAGGCCGAAGGTCGCGCCGACGCCGGCCGCGACCTCGCGCATGCGCTGCTCGATCAGGTCGAGCACCTCGAGCGTGAAGGTGCGCACCGTGCCCTCGAGCACGCAGCTCTCGGGGATCACGTTGGTCGCCTCGCCCGCGTGGATCATCGTCACCGAGATCACGCCCGCGTCGATCGGCCGCTTGTTGCGCGTGAGGATGGTCTGGAAGGCCTGGACCATCTGGCAGGCCGCGGGCACCGGGTCGACGCCGAGGTGCGGCATCGCGCCATGCGCCCCCTTGCCCTTGAGCGTGATCTTGAACTCGTTGCTCGACGCGAATGCGGGGCCGCTGCGCACCGCGAACTGGCCCGCGCGCAGGCCCGGCCAGTTGTGCGCGCCGAACATCGCCTCCATCGGGAAGCGCTCGAACAGGCCGTCCTTGATCATCTCGCGCGCGCCGCCGCCGCCTTCCTCGGCCGGCTGGAACACCAGGTAGACGGTGCCGTCGAAGTTGCGGTGCTGTGCGAAGTGCTTGGCCGCCGCGAGCAGCATCGCCGTATGGCCGTCGTGGCCGCAGGCGTGCATCTTGCCCGGGTGGCGGCTCGCGTGCGCGAAGTGGTTGTGCTCGGTCATCGGCAGCGCGTCGATGTCGGCGCGCAACCCGACCGCGCGACCGCTCGTGCCGTTCTTGACGATGCCGACGACGCCGGTCTTGCCGAGGCCGCGGTGCACCGGGATGCCCCAGTCGGTCAGGGCCCGCGCGATCAGGTCCGAGGTGCGCTGCTCCTCGAAGCACAGCTCGGGGTGGGCGTGGATGTCGCGGCGCAGCGCGCGGATCGCGGCGGCGTCGGCGAGGATGGCGTCGATCAACTTCATGGTGGCGGGCTCCCGGGGCGGTCGGCCCCCGAACCCGTCGAGTTTACCGAGCGCGCCCGCGGGACTTGGGGCTTGTGCAATAGTGCTGGCGATGAACGCCTCCGCCCCGATCCGTACCGTCAACGGCGCCTGCCCGCACGACTGCCCCGACACCTGCGCGATGCAGGTCAGCGTGCAGGACGGTCGCGTCGTCAAGATCCAGGGGCGCGCCGAGCACCCGAGCACCCATGGCGCGCTGTGCACCAAGGTCTCGCGCTACGCCGAGCGCACCTACCACCCCGAGCGCGTGCTGCGCCCGCTCAAGCGCGTGAGCGCCAAGACCGAGGCGCCGCGCTTCGAGCCCGTGAGCTGGGACGAGGCGCTGCGAGACATCGCCGCGCGCCTCGGCGCGAGCGCCGCGCGCGACCCGCAGGCCGTGCTGCCCTACAGCTACGCGGGCACGATGGGCCAGCTGCAGGGCGAGGCGATGGCCGGGCGATTCTTCAACCGCCTCGGCGCCTCCAAGCTCGACCGCACGATCTGCGCGTCGGCCGGCGGCGCGGCGCTGACCGCGACCTATGGCCACAAGCTCGGCATGCACCTGCGCTTCTTCGCCGAGGCCAGGCTGATCCTGATCTGGGGCAGCAACTCGATCGCCTCGAACCTGCATTTCTGGACCTACGCGAACCAGGCCAGGCGCGCCGGCGCGAAGCTCGTCTGCATCGATCCGCGCCGCACCGAGACGGCCGACAAATGCCACGAGCACATCGCGCTGCTGCCGGGCACCGACGGCGCGCTCGCGCTCGGCCTGATGCACGAGCTGATCCGCAACGACTGGCTCGATGCTGATTACATAGAACGTTACGTTGACGGCTGGGACGAGCTGCGCGAGAAGGCCCTGGGCTGGCCGCCCGTGCGCGTCGCCGAGGTCTGCGGCATCACGGCCGAGCAGGTGTGCGGCCTTGCCCGCGACTACGCGACGCTCGCGCCGGCCGCGGTCCGCCTGAACTACGGCATGCAGCGCGTGCGCGGCGGCGGCAACGCGGTGCGCCTGATCGCCCTGCTGCCCTGCCTGACGGGCGCGTGGCGCCACCGCGCGGGCGGCCTGCTGCTGTCGAGCTCGGGCTGGTTCGCGCCGGTCAAGAACCCGCGGCTCGAGGCCCCGCAGCTGCGTCGCGGCGCGAGCCGCGTGGTCAACATGAGCACGATCGGCGACGACCTGCTGCGCGAGGCGGGCGCCGATTTCGGCCCGAGGATCGAGGCGCTGATCGTCTACAACAGCAACCCGGTCGCCGTCGCGCCCGAGTCGCCCAAGGTCGTGCGCGGCTTCCAGCGCGCCGACCTGTTCACGGTCGTGCTCGAGCATTTCATGACCGACACGGCCGACCTTGCCGACTACGTGCTGCCGGCGACCACCCAGCTCGAGCACCTCGACGTGCACACGAGCTACGGCCATACCGACGTGCTGATCAACGAGCCGGCGATCGCGCCGCAGGGCGAGGCGCGGCCGAACACGCAGATCTTCCGCGACCTCGCCGCGGCGATGGGCTTCACCGACCCCGAGTTCGCGGTCGACGACGCGGCGCTCGCGCGCGAGGCGTTCACGGCCGAGGTCGACTTCGACGCGCTGCAGGCGCAGGGCTGGCAGAGCCTCGCGCTGCCCGACGCGCCGTTCGCGGCCGGGGGGTTCCGCACGCCGAGCGGGCGCGCCGACGCGCGCGGTGCCGATTACCTGCCCAATTACGAGAGCGTCGCGAGCAGCCCCGAGCTTGCCGCGCGCTTCCCGCTCGCGATGATCTCGCCGCCCGCGCGCAACTTCCTGAACTCGAGCTTCGTCAACGTCAAGAGCCTGCGCGACATCGAGGGTGAACCGATCGTCGAGATCCACGCAGCCGACGCTGCCGCGCGCGGCCTCGCCGACGGCGCGGTCGTGCGCGTGTTCAACGAGCGCGGCAGCTATCTGTGCAGGGCGCGCGTGAGCGAGCGTGCACGGCCGGGCGTCGTCAATGGCCTCGGCGTGTGGTGGCGCAAGCTCGGCCTCGCGGGCAGCAACGTCAACGAGCTCACCCACCAGCGCCTGACCGACCTCGGCGCGGCGCCGAGCTTCTACGACTGCCTCGTCGAAGTCGAGCGCGCGCCCGCCTGACCGAAAACGTCCGACGCCTCGTTAACGGATTATTTCAGCGACTCGATCAGGTCGACGTACTGCTGCATCGCCGCGTCGCTGGCGAGGCCCCTGAGTTCAGCCCATGCGTCGTATTTGGCGCGCGCGACAAAGTCCGTCATGCCCGGGCGTGCGCCGTCGGCGTCGCCGCTGCTACCCTGCTTGTATAGCGCGTAGAGCTTGAGCAGGGTCGCGTTGTCGGGGCGCTCCGGCAGCTGCTTGGATTCGGCGACGGCGGTTTCGAACTGTTCTTTCAGACTCATGGGGGTTCTCGTTACCAACAGGCAATCGTAGCCTCAACCCGTCCACCCTTCGTTGAAACTGCCGGACACGGGTTGGCGGACCCGGCTGTCGCCGCCACCCCACGTCGTACGCCTTGAAACGCGCGTGGCGCGCTACGCTCGCGCTGCTTTGTGATCCCAATCAAGTCAATGATCGCCGTCGTCATCCCGTTTTTCCAGCGCCAGCCCGGGGTTTTGGCCCGCGCGCTGCGAAGCGTCGCCGCGCAGCAGGGCTGCGCGCTGCCGCTGCGGGTCGTCGTCGTCGACGACGCTTCGCCGGTGCGGGCGCGCGACGAGCTGGCCAGCGCGCCGCGCGGCCTCGAGATCCAGCTGATCGAGCAGGCCAACGCTGGCCCCGGCGGCGCGCGCAACACGGCGCTCGCCGCGCTCGGCGCCGACGTCGACTACGTCGCGTACCTCGATTCCGACGACGAATGGTCGGTCGATCACCTCGCCAACGCCTGCTGCGCGCTCGAGCGCGGCTTCGACGTGTATTTTGCGAACCACCTGCAGCTCGGCGCCGAAGTCGCCGCGTTCGAGCGCGGCGGGCGTCTCGACCTTGCCCGTCATCCGGCGCTCGAGGCCCCCGCCGGCCCGCTGCACGCGTTCGGCGGCGACATGGTCGAGCAGATCGTGTGCGGCAACGTGATCGGCACGTCGACCGTCGTCTACCGCCGCGCGGGCCGCGCCGGCCAGCGTTTTCGCACCGAGTACCGGCGTGCCGGCGAGGACTATCTTTTCTGGCTCGAGCTCGCGTCCGGCGGCGCGCGATTCGCGTTCTCGACCGCGATCGAGGCGCGCTACGGCCGCGGCGTCAACATCTTCGCGGGCGTCGAATGGGGCTCGCCGGCGTTTCTCGAGCGCACCGTCGACGAGTTGCGCTACCGCCGCACGACGCTCGCCGAGTTCGCCTGCAGCGCGGCCGCGGCCGCCGAGGCCCGCGCCGCGATCGAACGCCTGCGGCTCGCCCATGCGGGCGGGCTGCTGCACGTGCTGCGCCACGAGCCGGGCGCGGCGCCGCGCGCGCTCTGCCGCTACCTGCACGTCGATCCCCTGGGCCTGCTCAAGATGCCCTGGCTGCTGGTCCGCGCGGGGCTGTCCGGCGCGGCGTCGCCATGCTGAAGCTGGTCTTCGTCGACCCGAAATGCCCGAGCCCTTACGACGTCGAGGTGCTCGCGCAGCGCGGCCTCGGCGGCACCGAGGCGACCGTGGTGCGCGTGAGCCTGGCGCTGGCCGCGCACGCCGATGTCAGCGTCGTCCAGCACAACCGCGTCGAAGTGCACGAGCAGGGGCCGCGCCTGCGCTTCCTGCCCTGGGCCGCGCTCGGCGCCGAAAGCGCGCGGGCCGACCATGTCGTGTTCGTCCAGCGTGCCCAGGACCTCGCCGAGCTCAAACTCAAGGCGGGTGCGCAGTGCTGGATCTGGCTGCACAACTTCGCCGGCGAGGAGGTTCCGTTCTACTGGCGCGACCATTGGCTGCACCGGCTCGGCGTGATCTGCGTGTCGCGCACCCACGCGTTGCGCACGCGCGAATTCCTGCACGCGACGGCGGCGCGCCGCGTCGCCGAGCCCTGGGTGCTGCGCGGCGGCCTGAGCTTCGTGCACAACCCGCTGCAGCCGGGCCTGGCGCGCGACGCGACCCGCGTCGACCCTGACAAGCTGGTCTTCTTCAGCTCGCCCCACAAGGGGCTCGAGCAGGTCATCGAGCGCTTCGACAAGGTCTACCGCGCGCTGCCGTCGCTGCGGCTGTACGTCGCCGACCCCGGTTATTTCAGGCGCTTCGACACGGGCCTGCTCGCGCACCCTGGCATCGTCCGTCTCGGCACGCTGCCGCAGGCCGAGGTGATCGAGCATGTGCGCGAGGCGTTGTGCGTGTTCTACCCGCAGACCAAGCGGCCCGAGACCTTCGGCCTCGTCTATGCCGAGGCGAACGCGGTCGGCACGCCGGTGCTCGCGCACGATTTCGGCGCCGCGCGCGAGGTACTGCACCCCGACAACCCGCCGATCGACGTGCGCGACGACGCCGCCGTGCTCGCGCTGCTGCGCGAATGGCGCGGCGGCGGCCGCCCCCAGCTCGCCGCCGACCCGCGCTTCGCGCTCGGCCAGGTGGCCGCGCAATGGCTGCGGCTGTTCGAGAACCCGGCCGGCCAGTCCCGCGCCGCCTGGGAGATCTTCCCGCGCCGCAACCCGGTCGACCCGGATCGAGCGGGGACATTGCGCGGTCCCTAGAATCCGCGCCCATGCCCCAAACCCCAGCCATCTCGTTCCAGAACGTCTCCAAGACCTATCGCGGCGGGCAGGTCCGCGCGCTGGACGACGTGTCCTTCGACATCGAGCCCGGCGAGTTCTTCGGGCTGCTCGGCCCGAACGGCGCGGGCAAGACCAGCCTGATCAGCATTCTCGCGGGCCTGTCGCGCGCGAGCGGCGGCGCCGTCAAGGTGCTTGGCCACGACGTCGTCGACGACTACGCGGCCGCGCGCAAGGCGCTCGGCATCGTGCCGCAGGAACTCGTGTTCGACCCCTTCTTCAGCGTGCGCGAGACCCTGCGCATCCAGGCGGGTTACTTCGGCGTGCACGGCGTTGATGCCTGGATCGACGAGCTGCTCGAAAGCCTGGGCCTCGCCGACAAGGCCAACGCGAACATGCGCCAGCTCTCGGGCGGCATGAAGCGCCGGGTGCTCGTCGCCCAGGCGCTCGTGCACCGCCCGCCCGTGATCGTGCTCGACGAGCCGACCGCCGGCGTCGACGTCGAGCTGCGCCAGACCCTGTGGCAGTTCGTCGCGCGCCTGAACCGCGAGGGCCACGCGGTCCTGCTGACGACGCACTACCTCGAGGAGGCCGAGGCGCTGTGCGGCCGCATCGCGATGCTCAAGCTCGGCCGCATCGTCGCGCTCGACCGCACGAGCAGCCTGCTCGCGGGCACCGCGTCGACGATGCTGCGCTTCAAGACCGACCAGGCGCTGCCCGCGAGCCTCGCGGCCCAGGCGCGCGTGACGGGCCGCATCGCCCAGATCACCGCGCACGACGCTGCCGAGGTCGAGACCATCCTGGCCACGCTGCGCGCGGGCGGCTGCACGATCGAAGACCTCGAGATCGGCCGCGCCGACCTCGAGGATGTTTTCCTTGAAATCATGAATGGGGCCGCGCAATGACCGCGATCCGTCTCGAAGGTGCGCGCACCCTGTTCCGCAAGGAAGTCCTGCGTTTCTGGAAGGTCGCGTTCCAGACCATCGGCGCGCCGGTGCTGACCGCCGTGCTCTACCTGCTCGTGTTCGGCCACACGCTCGCGAACCACGTGAAGGTGTACGGCAGCGTCGACTACGTCGCGTTCCTGATCCCGGGCCTCGTGATGATGAGCGTGCTGCAGAACGCGTTCGCGAACAGCAGCTCGAGCCTGATCCAGAGCAAGATCACCGGCAACCTCGTGTTCCTGCTCGTCGCGCCGCTCTCGCACTGGGCCTGGTTCGTCGCCTATGTCGGCGCGGCTGTCGTGCGCGGCCTCGCCGTGGGCCTTGGCGTGCTGCTGGTGACGGTCTGGTTCGGGCCGCCGGGGCTCGAAGAGCCCTGGTGGATCCTCGTGTTCGCGGTGCTCGGCGCGGGCCTGATGGGCGCCCTGGGCCTGATCGCCGGCCTGTGGGCCGAGAAGTTCGACCAGATGGCCGCGTTCCAGAACTTCATCGTGATGCCGCTGACCTTCCTGTCGGGCGTGTTCTATTCGGTGCACTCGCTGCCGCCGCTGTGGCTCGCGGTCAGCCACGCGAACCCGTTCTTCTACATGATCGACGGCTTCCGCCACGGCTTCTTCGGCGTCAGCGACGTGTCCCCGTGGATCAGCGTCGCGATCGTCGGCGTCGCTTTCGCGGCGGTCTCGGCCGTCGCGCTCGAGCTGCTGCGCCGCGGCTACAAGATCCGCCATTGAGCACGGCTAGTAGAATCGCACTCACCATGGCCGACCCGACCCCCGCCGAAGTCCAGCAGTTCATCGCCTCCGGGCTCGACTGCGCCACCCTGCAGGTCGAGGGCGACGGCCGGCATTTCTTCGCCACCATCGTTTCGGCGGAGTTCGAAGGCCTGTCCCGCATCCGCCGCCACCAGCGCGTCTATGCGGCGCTCGGCGACCGCATGCGCGAGCAGATCCACGCGCTGTCGATGAAGACGCTGACCCCGGGCGAGCACGCCGCGCTCGACCACCACCATCCTTCCTGAACCACCCGCTGCTGCGGGTGGCCGGTCGGCGCCACTTCAGTCCCTGCGCCACCGGTCCCCGAGCGGCGCACGCGACATGACGACGACACCGATCACCCTGGCCCTCTCCAAGGGCCGCATCTTCGAAGAGACGCTGCCGCTGCTGCGTGCGGCCGGCATCGAGGTGCTCGAAGACCCCGAGACCTCGCGCAAGCTGATCCTCGCGACCAACCGGCCCGAGGTCCGCGTCGTGCTCGTGCGCGCGAGCGACGTGCCGACCTACGTCCAGCAGGGCGGCGCCGACCTCGGCGTGGCCGGCCGCGACGTGCTGGTCGAGCACGGCGTCGAGGGCCTGTACCTGCCGCTCGACCTGAACATCGCGCGTTGCCGCATGAGCGTCGCGACGCGCGAGGACTTCGACTACGCGGCCGCCGTGCGCCAGGGCTCGCGCATCCGCGTCGCGACCAAGTACACGCAGATCGCGCGCCAGCATTTCGCCGACAAGGGCGTGCACGTCGACCTGATCAAGCTCTACGGCTCGATGGAGCTCGCGCCGCTGACCGGGCTCGCCGACGCGATCGTCGACCTCGTCTCGACCGGCGGCACGCTGCGCGCGAACAAGCTCGTCGAGGTCGAGCGCATCATGGACATCTCGTCGCGCCTCGTCGTCAACCAGGCCGCCTTGAAGCTCAAGCGCGCGCCGCTGCGCGCGTTGATCGACGCGTTCGCAAAGGCCGTGGCATGAGCGGCGCCGTGACGATCCGCCAGCTGTCGACGGCCGACGCCGACTTCGACGCGCGCCTCGCGGCCGCGCTGCAATGGTCGGCCGAGACCGACGCCGCGATCGAGACGCGCGTCGCCGCGATCCTCGCCGACGTGCGCGCGCGCGGCGACGCGGCCGTGCTCGAGTACACGGCGCGCTTCGACCAGCTCGAGGCCGCGAGCCTCGGCGCGCTCGAGCTCGGCGCGGCCGAGCTGCGCGCCGCGCTCGACACGATCACGCCCGCGCAGCGCCGCGCGCTCGAGGCCGCGGCGGCGCGCGTGCGCAGCTACCACGAGCGCCAGCGCGAGGCCTGCTGCCTGAGCTGGAGCTACCGCGACGCGGACGGCACGCTCCTGGGCCAGAAGGTCACGCCGCTCGACCGCGTCGGCATCTACGTGCCCGGCGGCAAGGCCGCCTACCCGAGCAGCGTGCTGATGAACGCCATTCCGGCCCAGGTCGCCGGCGTGCCCGAGATCGTCATGGTCGTGCCGACGCCGCGCGGCGAGCGCAACCCGCTCGTGCTCGCGGCCGCCCAGGTGGCCGGCGTCACGCGCGCGTTCACGATCGGCGGCGCCCAGGCCGTCGCCGCGCTCGCCTGGGGTACGGCGACGGTGCCGCGCGTCGACAAGATCACCGGCCCCGGCAACGCCTACGTCGCGAGCGCGAAGAAACACGTGTTCGGCCAGGTCGGCATCGACATGATCGCGGGCCCGAGCGAGATCCTCGTGCTCGCCGACGGCACGACGCCGGCCGACTGGGTCGCGATGGACCTGTTCAGCCAGGCCGAGCACGACGAGCTCGCGCAAAGCATCCTGCTGTGCCCCGACGCTAACTACATCGCGCAGGTGCACGCGAGCATCGAGCGCCTGCTGCCCGGCATGCCGCGCCGCGACGTGATCCGCGCGTCGCTCGAAGGCCGCGGCGCGCTGATCCACACGCGCTCGATGGCCGAGGCCTGCGAGATCTCGAACCGCATCGCGCCCGAGCACCTCGAGGTCTCGAGCCGCGACCCGCACGCCTGGGAGCCGCTGCTGCGCCACGCGGGCGCGATCTTCCTGGGCGCCTACACGAGCGAGTCGCTCGGCGACTACTGCGCGGGCCCCAACCATGTGCTGCCGACCTCGGGCACCGCGCGCTTCTCGTCGCCGCTCGGCGTCTACGACTTCGTCAAGCGCTCGAGCCTGATCGAGGTCAGCGAGGCCGGCGCCCAGGTGCTCGGCCCGATCGCGGCCGAACTCGCCTACGGCGAGGGCCTGCAGGGCCACGCGCAGGCGGCCGAGCTGCGGCTCAAGCACTAGGGCGGGGATCGGTGGCTTGACACGAAGTTCGTGGAACACGAGAATCGTGCAACACGAACTTCGTGTTCGCATTCGTTGAGAGAGCGCCGATGAAGAACGTCACCGTGACCATGGAAGACGCCGTCGCCGACTGGGCGCGGATGGAGGCGGCGCGCCTGAACACCAGCGTGTCGCGCCTCGTCGGCGAACTGCTCGCCGAGAAGATGCGCCACGACGACGCCTACGAACGTGCGATGCGCGAGGCGCTCGAGTTCAAGAGCTGGGGGCAGAGCTCCGAAGGTCCCTATCCGACGCGCGAAGAGATCTACGACCGGGGGCGCCGATGAGCAAGCCGCTGGTCCACGTCGATACGAACGTCCTGCTCTACTGCTTCGACACGCGGGACCCGCACAAGCGTGCGCAGGCTCAGGCCTGGATCGGGGCTTGCTGGGCGCGCCGCTGCGGCCGCCTCAGCGTCCAGGTGCTCAACGAGTTCTACAGCAACGCGCGCAAGAAATTCGCCACGGCGATCTCGGCCGGCGACGCGCGCGCCGAGGTGCGCCGCTACCAGCATTGGAAGCCCTGGCAGATCGACCACGCGACGGTCGAGACGGCCTGGGCGATCGAGAGCCGCTGCGGCCTCAGCTACTGGGACGCGCTGATCGTCGCCGCGGCCCAGCACCAGGGCTGTCGCTACCTGCTCTCCGAAGACCTGCAGCATGGCCTGCAGATCGACGGCGTGCAGATCCTCGACCCCTTCAAGACCGGACCGGAGCTGCTCGATGAACGCGAACCCGCCTGAGCTCGGCGCCCGCCTGCAGCGCTTCCTGCGCGCCGACGTCCAGGGCATGCACGCCTACGCGGTTCAGGACAGCCGCGGCCTCGTCAAGCTCGACGCGATGGAGAACCCCTACGGGCTGCCCGCGGCGCTGCGCGCGGCGCTCGGCGCGCGCCTCGCCGACGCAGCGCTGAACCGCTACCCGGCGCAGCGCGCCGAAGACCTGCGCCAGGCGCTGCGTCGCTACGCCGCGCTGCCGGACGGCTGCGAGCTGATGCTCGGCAACGGCTCGGACGAGCTGATCAGCCTGCTGACCCTGGCCGCCGACCTGCCCGGCAACCAGGTGCTCGCGCCGCTGCCCGGCTTCGGCATGTACGAGATGAGCGCGAAGCTCCAGGGCCTGGGCTTCGTCGGCGTGCCGCTGACGCCCGACTTCGAGCTCGACGGCGCGGCGATGCTCGCGGCCGTGCGCGAGCACCAGCCCGCGCTGGTCTGGCTCGCCTACCCGAACAACCCGACCGCCAACCTCTGGGACGACGCGACGCTCGACGCGATCATCGAGGCGGCGCCCGGGCTCGTCGTGATGGACGAGGCCTACCAGCCCTTCGCCGCGCGCGACTCGATGGCGCGGCTCGAGCGCCACGCGCATGTGCTCGTCATGCGCACGCTGAGCAAGTTCGGCCTCGCCGGCGTGCGCGTCGGCTACCTGATGGGCCGCAAGGCCGTGATCGACGAGATCGACAAGCTGCGCCCGCCCTACAACATCAGCGTGCTCAACGCCGAGGCCGCGCTGTTCGCGCTCGAGCATGCCGACGAATACGCCGACCAGGCCCAGCGCATCCGCGCCGAGCGCGCGTCGCTGTGCGCCGGGCTCGCCGCGCTGCCGGGCCTGCGCGTGTTCCCGAGCGAGGCCAATATGATTCTCGTGCGCGTGCCCTTTGCTGCGCGCGCGTTCGCCGGCATGAAGGCGCGCGGCGTGCTGGTCAAGAACGTCTCCGGCCTGCACCCGCTGCTCGCCAACTGCCTGCGCCTGACCGTCGGCACGCCCGAGGAGAACCGCGCCATGTTGAACGCCCTGAAGGAATCGCTGTGATGAGCGCCGATCGCATCGCGGAAGTCACCCGCAACACCAAAGAGACGCAGATCCGCGTGCGCGTCAACCTCGACGGCACGGGCCAGGCCAGGCTCGCCACTGGCATCGGCTTCTTCGACCATATGCTCGACCAGATCGCGCGCCACGGCCTGATCGACCTCGAGATCGAGGCGCAGGGCGACCTCCACATCGACGGCCACCACACGGTCGAGGACGTCGGCATCACGCTCGGCATGGCCGTGGCCCAGGCCATTGGCGACAAGAAGGGCATCACGCGCTACGGCCACGCCTACGTGCCGCTCGACGAGGCGCTGTCGCGCGTCGTCGTCGACTTCTCGGGCCGCCCGGGCCTCGAGATGGACGTGAAGTTCACGGCCGGCAGCGTCGGCGCGTTCGATACCCAGCTGACCTACGAGTTCTTCCAGGGCTTCGTGAACCACGCGCTCGTTACGCTGCACATCGACAACCTCAAGGGCCACAACGCGCACCACCAGGCCGAGACCATGTTCAAGGCCTTCGGCCGCGCGCTGCGCATGGCCGCGACGCGCGACCCGCGCTCGGCCGGCGTGATCCCGTCGACCAAGGGTTCGCTGTGACGCAAAGAAGGGTCGCCGTCGTCGACTACGGCATGGGCAATCTGCGCTCGGTCTTCCAGGCCGTGCGCCACGCCGCCGCCGACAGCGCCGACGTGCAGGTCGAGATCACCTCGGACCCCGAGGTCGTGCGCGCGGCCGAGCGCATCGTGCTGCCGGGGCAGGGCGCGATGCGCGACTGCATGCGCGAGCTCGACGCGACCGGCCTGCGCGAGGCCGTGCTCGAGGCCGCCGCGAACAAACCGCTGATGGGCGTGTGCGTCGGCATGCAGATGCTGCTCGAGCATTCGGAGGAGCAGGACACGCCGGGCCTCGGCCTGATCCCGGGCCGGGTGCGGCGCTTCCGCCTCGAGGGCCAGCGCCAGCCCGACGGCAGCCGTTACAAGGTCCCGCACATGGGTTGGAACGCCGTGCACCAGGGCTTCGCGCACCCGGTCTGGGGCGAGGTCCCCGACGGCGCGCACTTCTACTTCGTCCACAGCTTTTATGCCGCGCCGTCGGACCAGCGCCACAGCGCGGGCACGAGCGACTACGGCCTGCGCTTTACCTGCGCGGTGGCCCGGGATAATATTTTTGCCACCCAGTTCCACCCCGAGAAAAGCGCCGTGCGAGGGCTCGCCCTGTACCGCAACTTCCTGCACTGGAAGCCATGAGGACCGACCACACCGTCCCCACGCCTTTCTCATTGGTTTCTCCTCCGCTTCACTTCCTCCTCCCTGCACCTCGGCCATGCTGCTGATTCCCGCCATCGACCTCAAGGACGGACGCTGCGTGCGTCTCAAACAAGGCGACATGAACGACTCGACGACGTTCAGCGAAGACCCCGCCGCGATGGCGCGGCGCTGGCTCGACGCGGGCGCGCGGCGCCTGCATCTCGTCGACCTGAACGGCGCGTTCGCGGGCAAGCCCGTCAACGAGACCGCGATCAAGGCCATCATCCGCGCGGTCGGCGACCAGATCCCGGTCCAGCTCGGCGGCGGCATCCGCGACCTCGACACCATCGAGCGCTACCTCGACGACGGCCTGTCCTACGTGATCATCGGCACGGCCGCGGTCAAGAACCCGGGCTTCCTCAAGGACGCGTGCAGCGCGTTCGGCGGCCACGTGATCGTCGGCCTCGACGCGAAGGACGGCAAGGTCGCGACCGACGGCTGGAGCAAGCTCACGGGCCACGAGGTCGTCGACCTCGCGCGCAAGTTCGAGGACTACGGCGTCGAGGGCGTGATCTACACCGACATCGGCCGCGACGGCATGCTCACGGGCATCAATATCGACGCGACGGTCAAGCTCGCGCAGGCGCTGACGATCCCGGTGATCGCGTCGGGCGGCCTGTCGAACATGGCCGACATCGACGCGCTGTGCGCGGTCCAGGGCGAGGGCGTCGAGGGCGTGATCTGCGGCCGCGCAATCTACACCGGCGACCTCGACTTCGTCGCCGCGCAGAAGCGCGCCGACGAGCTGGGCGGCCAGCCCTGATCCCGATGCTCGCGAAACGCATCATCCCCTGCCTCGACGTCACGGGCGGGCGCGTCGTCAAGGGCGT
Organism: Roseateles sp.; assembly: GCA_019232985.1. Next base: position 93,462 of record JAFAMW010000059.1, read on the forward strand.
CAACTTCGAGACCCTGCGCGACGCGGGCGACCCGGTCGAGATCGCGGCGCGCTACAACGAGCAGGGCGCCGACGAGCTGACCTTTCTCGACATCACGGCGACGAGCGACGACCGCGACCTGATCCTGCCGATCATCGAGGCGGTCGCGAGCCAGGTCTTCATCCCGCTGACGGTCGGCGGCGGCGTGCGCGCGGTCGCCGACGTGCGGCGCCTGCTCAACGCGGGCGCCGACAAGGTCAGCTTCAACTCGGCCGCGGTCGCGCGGCCCGAGCTGATCCGCGAATGTTCCGACCGCTACGGCGCGCAGTGCATCGTCGTCGCGATCGACGCGAAGCGCCGCGCCGACGGCACGGGCTGGGACGTCTACACCCATGGCGGGCGCAAGAACGTCGGCTTCGACGCGGTCGAATGGGCGCGCCGGATGGCCGAGTACGGCGCCGGCGAGATCCTGCTCACGAGCATGGACCGCGACGGCACGAAGAGCGGCTTCGACCTCGAGCTCACGCGTGCCGTGGCCGACGCGGTCGACGTGCCGCTGATCGCCTCGGGCGGGGTCGGCACCCTCGCCGACCTCGCCGACGGCGTGCAGGTCGGCGGCGCCGACGCGGTGCTCGCGGCGAGCATCTTCCACTACGGCGAGCACACGGTCGGCGAGGCCAAGGCGCTGATGGCCGCGCGCGGCATTCCCGTGCGCCAGTAAGCCACGGTGGCCGACGTACGCATCATCGGCGGGCGCTGGAAGCGCTCCAAGCTGCCCGTCGCCGACAGGCCCGGCCTGCGGCCGACGCCCGACCGCGTGCGCGAGACCCTGTTCAACTGGCTCGGCCAGGACCTGACGGGCTGGCGCGTGCTCGACGCGTTCGCGGGCAGCGGCGCGCTCGGCTTCGAGGCCGGCTCGCGCGGCGCGGCCGAGGTCCAGCTCGTCGAGCGCGACGCCCAGCTCGCCAAGCAGCTCGCGCAGAACAAGGCGCGCCTGCAGGCCGACGCGCTGCGCGTCGACTGCGCCGACGCGCTCGCCTGGATGGTGCGCTGCGCGCCGGCGCGCTTCGAGCTCGTGCTGCTCGACCCGCCGTTCGGCGCAGATCTATTCGACGCGGCGCTCGCGGCGGCCCTGCCGCTGGTCGTGCCGGAGGGCTTCGTCTACCTCGAGGCCGACCGTGAGATCACGCCGCCCGCCGGGCTCGAAGCCTGGCGCGCCGGCCGCGCCGGGGCCGTGCACTACGCCTTGTGGCGCCGCGCGGGATAATCGCGGCCATGAGCAACGGCGCCCCGATCGCGATCTACCCCGGCACCTTCGACCCGATGACGCTCGGCCACGAGGACCTCGTGCGCCGCGGCGCGGGCCTGTTCGGCCGCCTCGTCGTCGCCGTCGCGGCCGGCCACCACAAGCGCACGATGTTCACGCTCGCCGAGCGCCTCGACATGGCGCGCGCGCTGTTCGCCGAGCTGCCCAATGTCGAGGTCATCGCGTTCGAGGGCCTGCTGCGCGACTTCGTCGTCGCCCACGGCGCGAAGGTCATCGTGCGCGGCCTGCGCGCCGTGAGCGACTTCGAGTACGAGTTCCAGATGGCCGGCATGAACCGCAAGCTCATGCCCGAGGTCGAGACCCTGTTCCTGACGCCGTCGGACCAGCTCCAGTTCATCTCGAGCACCTTCGTGCGCGAGATCGCGACGCTCGGCGGCGACGTGTCGCAGTTCGTCTCGCCGCTCGTGCTCGCGCGCCTCGGCGAACGCCTCGCGCGCAAGGGAGACTGATCGTGGCTTTGATGATCACCGACGAGTGCATCAACTGCGACGTCTGCGAGCCCGAGTGCCCGAACGCGGCGATCTCGATGGGGCCCGAGTACTACCAAATCGACCCGCACAAGTGCACCGAATGCGTCGGCCATTTCGACGAGCCGCAATGCGTGGCGCTGTGCCCGGTCGCCTGCATCCCGGTCAACCCGGCCGCGGTCGAGACCCGCGAGGCGCTGATGGCCAAGTACCTGCGCCTGACCGGCGCCGCGCCGGCCGAAGCCGCTACGCCCGATAAGGCAGCGCCACCCGCAGCGTGAGACCCGGCGCGCCGGTGTCGACGACGCCGACCTCGCCGCCGAGGCGCCGCGCCATGGTCTCGACGATGTGCAGCCCGAGGCCCGAGCCGCCGCTGCCGCGACGCGTCGTGTAATGGGCCTCGAACATGCGCGCGCGCACCTCGGGTGCGACGCCGCGGCCGTTGTCGGCGAACATGATCACGACCTGCTCGCCCTCGCGCCGCAGCTCGAGCTCGATGTGCCGCTCGTGCGTCGCGGGCAGGCCCTCGAACGCGTGGGCGAGCGCGTTCATGATCAGGTTCGAGACGATCTGCGCGAGCATGCCGGGCACGGTGCGCAGGTGCAGCTCGTCGGGCGCCGCGATCTCGACCGTGACGCGGCCGCTGCGCAGCACCGGCTGGTGCACGCGCACGATGCCGCGCACGTAGTCGACGAGGTCGATCGCCATCTCGGCCTCGCTCGCCTGGTCGGCCGCGACGGCCTTGAGGCTGCCGATCAGGTCGGCCGCGCGGCCGAGGTTGGAGGCGATCAGGCTGCTCGCGCTGACGATCTGGGCGGCGAGCGCGCGCAGCTCGGCACGGCTCACGCGCTCGGCCTCGACCTTGTTCCTGAGCTGCGCGGCGAAGTCCTCGGCCGCCGACGCGGCCGTCACGGCGATGCCGATCGGCGTGTTGATGTCGTGCGCGAGCCCGGGCACGAGCGCGCCGAGGATCGCGTATTTCTCCTGCTCGACGAGCTTGGCCCTGGCGGCGGCGAGCGCGGCGCGACAGTCGGGGTCCGCGCCGGTGCCGGGCTCAGACATCGGGGAAGCGCGCGTAGATCGCGCTGACCGCGTCGAGGTTGTCGAACAGGTTCTGCACGAGGCCCGGGTCGAACTGCTTGCCCGACTGCTCGCGCACGTAGTCGAGCGCGGCCTCGAAGCTCCACGGCTCCTTGTAGCAGCGCCGGCTCACGAGCGCGTCGAGCGCGTCGGCGAGCGCGACGATGCGCCCGGCGATATGGATCTGCGTGCCGGCGAGCGCACGCGGGTAGCCGTTGCCGTCCCAGCGCTCGTGGTGCTCGTGGGCGATGATCGCGGCGAGCTGGAGGATGCGCTTGTCGGACTTGCTGAGCAGCTCGAAGCCGACGCGCGCGTGCGTCTTCATGACGGTCCATTCCTCGTCGTCGAGGCGGCCGGGCTTGTTGAGCACGCGGTCGGGGATCGCGATCTTGCCGACGTCGTGCAGCGGCGCGGCCTGGCGCATGAACTCGACGTCCTCGGCGCGCAGGCCGGCCTGCTCGGCCATCAGCGCGGCGAGCTCGCCGACGCGGCGCACATGCGCGCCGGTCTCCTTGGAGCGGCGCTCGACGGCCTCGCCGATGATGTAGACGGTCGAGCGCTGGGTGTCCTGGATCTCTTCGCGCAACAGCAGGGTCTCGTAGGTGATCGCGACGTTCGCGCAGAAGATCTCGAGCAGCTCGCGCGCGCCGCGGTCGACCGGCTCGGAGAAGGCCATGTAGAGCAGGCTCTCGCTGCCGCTGCTCGTGCGGTAGTAGCCGACGAAGCGGCGCTCGTCGAAGATGTTCTCCTGCGCGTCGATCGCGTCGTCGAGCGCGAGCTTGACCTCGAGCGGCAGCTGCGCGAGGCCCTCGTCGACGAGCAGTGCCGAGTACTCGCTCGTTGCCGCGAGCACCTTGAGCTTGCCTTCGACGTTGGACGCCGCGTAGGCCGACACGCGGCTCGCGCACAGGCCCTGCGCATCGATGCCGAGCAACTGCGCGACCTGCTCGAGCACGGCCGACGCGAAGGTCCGCAGGTTGCGCGAGTCGTAGATGCGCGTGATCGCGTCGATCGAGCGGCGCAGCGCCTGGCGCGACTGCTCGATGATCATGATGTCGCGGTACGAGCGCAGCGCCGAGTAGAAGACCGTCGTGAGCTTGCGCTTGGTGAGCTCGGTCTTCTCCTTGTAATCGTTGATGTCGTAGGTCTTGATTACATGCTCTTCGGGCGCCTGGCCCGGCTGGCCGGTGCGCAGCACGATGCGCACATGGGTGTTGCCGAGCTCCTCGCGGATCGCGCGCGCGAGGTCGAGGCCCGCGTGCTCGGTCTCCATCACGACGTCGAGCAGGATCACGGCGACGTCCTTGCGCGTCTTCAGGAGCTCGTACGCTTCGGCGCCGCTGTGTGCGTCGAGGAACAGCAGGCGCCGTCCGTTGAACTCGAAGTCCGACATCACGAGCTGCGTGACCTGGTGCACCGCCGGATCGTCGTCGACGATCAGGACGATCCAGGGCTCAAGCGTCTTGACCGGCACGGCCGGCAGGCCGTTGTCGCTGACGTCGTCCTCGAAGATCAGGTCGCTCATCGCAGGATCCCGCTGAAATTCGTCGTTAGGCCATTATGAGCAGCAGTCAAGCTGCTCCAAAGTGATTCGTACGCATGGCGCACGGGTTTTGCTCGTCCGGGTCGCTGCGGGTGTGGCACGACGCCGGCGCCGGCCGGGCGGGGCACGGCCTGCGCCGGCGCACGGCTCAGTGCGAGGTCGCCGACCCCGCTGGACGCGGCCAGTACGGCCGCAGCGGGCGGACGCGGTGTGCGACGACCTGGCGTGGCTCGTCCGACGTGCCCGGCGCGGGTGCTGCGGCCGCGCCGGCGCTCGCGCGCAGCGCCGCGTCGGCCGCTTCGCGCTCGCGCGCGAACTGCGCGGCCAGGCGCGCGCTGCGGCTCGCACGTTCGCGCGCGGCGGCCTGGTCGGCATCGCTCGGCACGTCGTAGGCGACGCTGCTGGCCGCGCGATCGGTGTCCGGGCAGGGCGAGCCGCGCAGGTCGCGGCCCTCGGGGCCGCAGCGGTAGACCTTGGCCTCGAGCCGCTCGGTGTCGGCCGCCGCGGCGGCGGCGAGACACAGGAGCAGCAGGGCCAGCAGGGGCTTCATGGCGGCGAGGCTTGAGGCGGTGGTTCCGATGATGCGCCTGGCGCCGCCGTTACGCCAGTCTAGGAAGTCTTGTCTTCGCCCGGCGCCGCCGGTGTTGCGCCGTTCGGCGCAGGCTGGTTGCCCGTCGCCGCGGGCCGCGGCGGCTTGGGGCGCGGCGGCTTCGCGTGGAGCTTGGTCAGCGCGCGCTCGGGCTGGCCGGCGAGCATCAGGTCGACGGCGTCCAGCGACTTGGCGATGCAGTCGTCGATGGTCTGGCGATCGGCGATCGGCGGGCGGCGCAGCACGTAGTTCGCGACCTCGGCCTTGATGCCCGGATGGCCGATGCCGAGGCGCAGGCGCCAGAAGTTGGCCGAGCCGAGCTGGGCCTGGATGTCCTTGAGGCCGTTGTGTCCGCCGTTGCCGCCGCCCTGCTTGAACTTGAGCTCGCCGGGCTCGAGATCGAGCTCGTCGTGGGCGACCATGATCTCCTCGGGCGCGATCTTGAAGAAGCGCGCAAGCGCCGCGACCGACTTGCCCGACACGTTCATATAGGTCATCGGCTCGAGCAGCCAGACCGGCCCGGCCGCGCCGGGCGCGTTGTTCACGCGCGCGACGAGGCCCGCGTAGGCGCGGTCGGGCAGCAGGCTCGCGCCGAGCCGGCGCGCGAGCGCGTCGATCCACCAGAAGCCGGCGTTGTGGCGCGTGTGTTCGTATTCCGGGCCTGGATTGCCGAGGCCGACGAAGAGTCTGATCATCGCGCGATTATCCGGGGCCGGCGCCTACTGGGCCGCGGGCGCGCGCCGGCGCCTCGTTGCTCGTGATCGGCGAGGCGCTCAATCACAAGACGCCGGCGGCCACGGCGATCTACGATGGCTTCGAGGTCCGCGGGCTACTGGACTTCGGCCGCGAGCGCGACATGGTGGACCTAAGCAAGGTCGTACTGACCCACCACACGCTGAAGAACACCGGCATCAGTCGAGCGTAGTCGAGCTGTGGCGGGGGAAACTTGCCAAGGTGGTAGTGAACAGCGCTGCTCGTGTCGAGAGCCATTTTTGCTTTGCCGCCACCTTCAACGGCTTTCGATGTTCATGGATTTTTAAATTTCATCAACAAGTGGCCTGGGCGTTCATGGATTGAAGTCAAAGGTTCTCGTTGTTGATGTATTCAGATCCATGAATGACAAACAAAAAGGCCCTCCGAAGAGGGCCTAAAAGCGAAGGGCCCTCTCGACGAGGGCCCTTGCGTTTTCTTGTCTGGTCGGGGTGAGAGGATTCGAACCTCCGGCCTCTACGTCCCGAAGGAAGA
>JAFAMW010000015.1 GCA_019232985.1 Roseateles sp.
CGATGACCGCCTGCTCGTCGTCGTCGGCCCGTGCTCGATCCACGACCACGACCAGGCCATGGACTACGCCCAGCTGCTCAAGCGCACGCGCGACGAGCTGGCCAGCGAACTGCTGATCGTCATGCGCGTCTACTTCGAGAAGCCGCGTACGACGGTCGGCTGGAAGGGCTATATCAACGACCCGCGCCTCGACGGCAGCTTCCACATGAACGAGGGCCTGCGCCTCGCGCGCCAACTGCTGCTCGACATCACGGCGCTGGGCCTGCCGGCCGCGACCGAGTTCCTCGACCTGCTGTCGCCGCAGTACATCGCCGACCTGATCGCCTGGGGCGCGATCGGCGCGCGCACCACCGAGAGCCAGAGCCACCGCCAGCTCGCGTCGGGCCTGTCCTGCCCGGTCGGCTTCAAGAACGGCACGGACGGCGGCGTCAAGGTCGCGAGCGACGCGGTCCTCGCGGCCCAGGCCAGCCACGCGTTCATGGGCATGACCAAGATGGGCACGGCCGCGATCTTCGAGACGCGCGGCAACGCCGACTGCCACATCATCCTGCGCGGCGGCAAGGAGCCCAACTACGACGCCGCGAGCGTCCAGGCCGCCTGCGCGGCGCTCGGCAAGAGCGGGCTGCGCGAGCAGGTCATGATCGATTTTTCGCACGCGAACTCGAGCAAGCAGTACGAGCGCCAGATCGACGTCGGCCGCGACGTCGCCGTGCAGATCGCGTCGGGCGACCGCCGCATCACCGGCGTGATGATCGAGAGCCACCTGCAGGCCGGCCGCCAGGACCTCGCGCCGGGCCAGACCCGGGACCAGCTCAAGCCCGGCGTGTCGATCACCGACGCCTGCCTCGGCTGGAGCCAGACCGAGCCGCTGCTGCGCGAGCTCGCCGCCGCCGTGCGCGCGCGCCGCGGATAATGCCGGCCATGACGCAAGACGAACTCAAGGCCCTCGTCGGCCAGGCCGCGCTGGCCTATGTGAAACCCGGCACCATCGTCGGCGTGGGCACCGGCTCGACGGTCGACAAGTTCATCGACGCGCTCGCCGCGAGCGGCACGCAAATCGCCGGCGCGGTGTCGAGCTCGGTGCGCTCGACCGAGCGCATGCGGCAGCTCGGCATCAAGGTGCTCGAGGCGTCCGAGGTCGACGCGCTGCCCGTCTACATCGACGGCGCCGACGAGATCGACCACGGCGGCCACATGATCAAGGGCGGCGGCGCGGCGCTCACGCGCGAGAAGATCGTCGCCGAGCTCGCCGCGCAGTTCGTCTGCATCGCCGACGCGTCCAAGCTCGTCGACACGCTCGGCGGCTTCCCGCTGCCGGTCGAGGTGATCCCGATGGCGGCCGCGCAGATCGCGCGCCGCTTCACGGCCATGGGCGGCGACGCGCAGCTGCGCGCGGGCTGCACGACCGACAACGGCTGCGCGATCCTCGACGTGCGCGGCCTTGCCATCAAGGATCCGGCTGCGTTCGAGGCCGAGGTCAATCAATGGCCGGGCGTCGTCACGGTCGGCGTGTTCGCGCGCAACAAGGCGGCCGTGTGCCTGCTCGGCACGCCGGAAGGCGTGCGCACGCTGACCTTCTGAGGCGCCGCCACCCCGCTCAGCGCAGACAGCGTGCGGGATCGACGGCGTCGAGCAGGTCGGCCTCGACCGGGCAGGGCGCGCCCGTCAGCAGCGCGGCGACGATCTCGCCGGCGAGCGCCGCGTAGCCGATGCCGCGCGCGCCGAAGGCCGTGCACAGCGCGAGGCCGGGGCGGCGCGGAATCAGGCGCAGCTGGTCGCGCCGGCCGGCGTAGGCCGGGTCGGGCAGGCCGCCGATCAGCGGCAGGCGGTCGGGCGCGAGCAGGCGCCACGCGACGCGGCCGGCGAGCGGCGCGTCGCCGGCGTTCGCAGACGCGGGCCGGTTCGACAGCGCGCGCCATTGCGCGACGTTCGCGGCCTGGTCGGCCGCGCGCAGCGTCGCGTCGAAGTCTTCGTCGGCGTTCGTTGCGCCGCACCACAGGCCGCCGGCGCCGTCGGGGATCGCGTAGCCGCCGCCGGCGAGCGGCACGGCCGGCCCAGGCTCGGCGAGGTGGCTCAGCTGGCCGCGCTGGCGCAGCAGCGGCAGCGCGTCGGGCAGCAGCGCGACGCCCTCGTGCCCGCCCGCGAGCACGAGGACCGGCGCGGCCGCGATCGGCTGGCCGGCCGCGTCGAGCAGCTGCCATTGCGTGCCGTCGTGGCGCGCGCTCGCGACCGCGCAGCCGTAGCGCGTCGCGGCGCCGGCGAGCAGGGCTTGGACGTACTGCGGCGGCACGAGCGCGCCGCCCTGCGGGTAGAACCAGGCCGGGTGGGCGAGCGGCAGGCCGCTGCGTGCGCCGGCCGCGGCGGCGTCAAGAGCCTGGACGAAGTCATCGGGCAGGCGCTGCGCGTCGATCAGTGCCTGCATCTCGGCGTGCGGGCGGCCGGTCTCGATGCGCAGCAGGCCAGGCTGGACGCCGGGCAGCGCGAGCTCGCGCAGGCGCGCCGCGGTGCGCAGCGCGGTCGCGCGGCTCCAGCGCGCGTGCGTCGCGTCGCCGGGGTGGACGGTCGCGTGGAACAGGCCGGCCGGGTTGCCCGAGCTCGCCTGGGCCGGGCCTGGCCGCGCGTCGACGACGAGGCAGCGCAGGCCCTCGCGCATCAGCGCGTGCGCGCAGGCCGCGCCCGCGAGGCCCGCGCCGACGACGATCGCGTCGCGAGCGTCCGGGGCCAGTGCGGCCCGGCCCGCCGGTTTCCGCATCGTGTGGCGCGGCGCGAAGACCGCGCGCAGCACGCGGCCCTTCTGCGCGAAGCCCGGCACCTTGCCGGCGTCGAAGCCGGCCGCGCGCAGGCCGTCGAGCACGCCGGGCGCGACGCTCCAGGTCGCGGCCGTCGCGCCCGGCGCGGCGAGGCGCGCGAGGCTCTTGAACAGATAGGGGTCCCAGAGCTCGGGGTTCTTCGCGGGCGCGAAGCCGTCGAGGTAGAACGCGTCGACGTCGGCGACGAGCTGCTTGAGCCCCTCGCGCGCGTCGCCGAACGCGAGCAGCAGGCGCACGCGGCCCTGCTCGAAGTCGAGCGTGTGCAGGTTCGGCGTCAGCGGCGGCCACGCGGCGACGAGCTCGCGCGCGAGATCGGGCAGGGCCGATCCGGCGTGGGCGCGCTCGAGGTCGGCGCGGCGCAGCGGGTGCTTGTCGACGCTGACGAAGACCAGGCGCTCGCAGCGCGCGGGGTCGTCGCGCCAGGCTTGCCAGGTCGCGAGAAAGTTGTTGCCGAGGCCGAAGCCGGTCTCGAGCACGACGAAGCGCGCGCGGCCCTGCCAGCGCTGCGGCAGCCCGCTGCCGGCGAGAAACACGTGGCGCGCCTGTACGAGCGCGCCCGCGCGCGCGTGGTAGATGTCGCCGAACGCCGGGCTCGCGGGCGCGGCGGGGTCGCTGAAGTCGACGTCGGCGGGGACGATGGGCTGCGTTTTCATGAGGGTGCCGGGGCTGGTGTCCGGCGAAGGCGTGGCGCAGAATATAACAATCGTTATAACGTCTTGGAGTCCGCCATGTCCGCCCTCAAGGTCACCCAGATCGGCAATTCCATCGGCCTGATCCTGACCAAGGAAGTGCTCGCCGCGCTGAAAGTGGAGAAGGGAGACGCCGTGTACTGGACGCAGACGCCCGAGGGCATCCACCTGTCGCCGTATGACCAAGCCTTCGAGGCGCAGATGGAGGCGGCGCGCGAAGTCATGAAGCGCCGACGCAACGTGCTGCGCGAGCTCGCGAAGTGACGGCCTGGGTCTGGCTCGAGGCCGCGGTCCTCGTCGCGGTCCACGAGGAGCAGCTGACCGAGCATGGCGGGCCTGCAGGCACGCGCGATGTCGGGCTGCTCGAGTCTGCGTTGGCGCGGCCGCAGCAGCGCGCGAGCTACGGCGATCCCGACGCCGCCGAACTCGCGGCCTGCTACGCGTTTGGCATCGCGCGCAACCATCCGTTCGTCGACGGCAACAAGCGCACGGCCTTCGTCGCGAGCGAGCTGTTCCTGATGCTCAACGGCCATCTGCTGACGGCCAGCGACGCGGAATGCGTGCTGGCCACGCTCGAGCTTGCGTCGGGGCAGTGGGACGAGGCCGCGTTCGCCGCCTGGCTGCGCGAGCACAGCCGGCGGTCTTGAATCGCTAGTGAGGCTTCGGCCGGACAGGGCGCCCGGCGCGCACCTCAGCGCTTCGGCTGCGTCAGACGCGGGCCGTTGTTGCTGCGCGGGCGGTCGCCGCCCGTGCGATCGCCGCCGCGCGACTCGCCCTGGCGCTGGCCGCCATGGCTACCGCCGCCGCCGGCGTTGCGCGGCTGGCCCTGGCCGCCGCCATTGCCGCTACCTTGGCGCGCCGCGCCGCCCTGCGGGCGACCACCGTCGCGGCGCGGTTCGCCGCCGCGGCCGCCGGCCGAGCGACCACCACCGCCGCCGCCCGGGCGGCCACCGCCACCGGAACGGCCGCCACCGCCGCCACCCGCGCCAGCCGGCGCGCGGCCGCGGCTGCCGTTCGGGTTCAGGATCATGCGGCCGAGCACGATGGGCTCGGGCTTCTCGTCGGCCGCCGGGGCGAAGCCCGCGACGACTTCCTTGGGGATCTCGCGCTTGATCAGGCGCTCGATGTCGCGCAGGAACTGGTTCTCGTCCACGCAGACCAGGCTCACGGCCTCGCCTTCGCGGCCCGCGCGGCCGGTGCGGCCGATGCGGTGGACATAGTCCTCTGGCACGTTCGGCAGCTCGTAGTTGACGACGTGCGGCAGTTGGTCGATGTCGATGCCGCGCGCGGCGATGTCGGTCGCGACGAGGACCTGCAGCGTGCCGGCCTTGAACTCGGCCAGGGCCTTGGTGCGCGCGCCCTGGCTCTTGTTGCCGTGGATCGCCATCGCGCTGATGCCCTGCTCGTTCAGGTAGTCGGTCAGGCGGTTCGCGCCATGCTTCATGCGCGTGAACACGAGCACCTGGTGCCAGTCGCCGGCCTTGATCAGGTGGGCGAGCAGTTCTTTCTTCTTCTCGCGCGCGACCGGGTGGACCTTTTGCGCGATCGCGTCGTTGGTCTGGTTGCGGCGCGCGACCTCGATCAGCGCGGGCTGGTTCAGCAAGCGGTCGGCGAGCGCCTTGATCTCGTCGCTGAAGGTCGCCGAGAACAGCAGGTTCTGGCGCTTCGGCGGCAGCACCGCGAGGACCTTCTTGATGTCGTGGATGAAGCCCATGTCGAGCATGCGGTCGGCTTCGTCGAGCACGAGGATCTCGATCTTGCTCAGGTCCAGATGGCCCTGCTGGTGGTGGTCGAGCAGGCGGCCCGGCGTCGCGACGAGGATGTCGACGCCCGCGCGCAGCTTGTCGATCTGCGGCTGCATGCCGACGCCGCCGAACATGACCATGCTCGTCAGCGGCAGGTACTTGCCGTAGGTCTTGACCGACTCCTCGACCTGGGCGGCGAGCTCGCGGGTCGGCGTCAGCACGAGCGCGCGCACCATCGGCCGGCCGCGCGCGTTGCGCACCGGCGGGCCGCCGGCAAGGCGGTGCAGCATCGGCAGCGTGAAGCCGGCGGTCTTGCCGGTGCCCGTCTGGGCGCCGGCGAGCAGGTCGCCGCCCTGGAGCACGGCCGGGATGGCCTGGCTCTGGATCGGGGTGGGGGTGGTGTAGCCGACGTCGGCTATGGCCTTGAGAAGGGGGGCGGCGAGGCCCAGGGATTCGAACGACATTGAAGACTGCAGAGTGCACCGACGCTCGGATTGCAGGGCAGCGGGCGCCTTGGGCGACCACCAGTCTCATGCCTGCGCGAGCGCGGTGCCGGGCTTGCCAAAAAAGCAAAAACCGCGGCAAGACTGTGGCGCGGTCAGGACTCGATTATAGGTGCGGGCCGACGGTTTTAAGTCGGCGTTGCGATAAACAGTTCACGGAGCCAAACATGGCGTTGCCGGCTGTGAAGCGGCCGTGAATTGCCCTGATAGATGGGTGCTGATCGAGCGAACAGGGGGCCGCACAGGCCTTAACTTCGCGCCCATGTCCGAGATCCATGGCGCCCGCCTCGATGCCCGCAGCTGCGAGGTGCTGCTCGTCGACGCCGACTTCCAGGCGCGCGAGACGGCGCGTGCGCTGCTCGAAGCCTGGGGCCATAGGGTGCATGTCGGCACGAGCGGCGCCGAACTTGAGCGCCTGCGTCTGCCGCGCGCCGACCTCGTCCTGATCGACCCGAGCGAGCCCGGAGGCGCCGGCTGGCCCGCGCTGCGCCGGCTGCGCGCGGCCGCGCGCAGCACGCCCGTGCTCGCCGCGCTGCCCGGCGACGAACCCTTTGACCGCGTGCTCGCGCTCGAATCGGGTGCCGACGCCGTGATCGCCAAGCCGCTCGACCCGCGCGAGCTGCGCGCGCGCCTGGGCAGCCTGCTCGGGCGCGACACCGGCGCGAACAGCCTGCAGTTCGGCCGCTGGCGCCTCGACGGCAGCGCGCGCCGCCTGTTCGGCCCCGGCGGCTTCAGCACCGGCCTGTCGGTCGCCGAGTACCGGATGCTGCGCGCCTTCCTCGAGCGCCCGCACAGCGTGCTGCTGCGCGAGGAGCTCTACGAACTCGTCGGCGACCACACTGAGCCCGAGGAGGGCTCGCGCCGCATCGACCTCGTCGTCTCGCGGCTGCGCCACAAGCTCGACGACGACGCACGCCGCCCGCGCCTGATCCATACGGTGCGCGGGCTCGGCTACCTGTTCGATTCCGGCGCACTGGGGCAGCCGGTCATGACCAAGGACGCAGCGGTGTGACCCGGCGCCGCCGCAACAAGCATTAATCCACGAAAGGACTCGTCATGAACGTCAGTTCAAGTTACGCCTCACAGCTCTCGAGCATGGACTGGGCGCAGGTGCTCGGCCAGATGAGCGGCAGCAGCGGCAGCAGCAGCAGCGCGATCGGCTCGGACTTCCTCGCCATGCTCGGCGCCGACGGCGGCGACGGCTCGAGCAGCGCCAGCGCGCTCGGCACCGACGCGAGCGGCAGCAGCGCCTCGACGACCGGCAGCAGCACCGCATCGCCGATGGACTTCGACGTGCAGCGCTCGACGACCATGTTCGCCGGCCACCATGGCCACCACCACATGAAGAGCGCGAGCGACCCGGACTCGTCCGATGCCTCGAGCGATTCGAGCAGCTCGGCGGCGTCGGGCAGCGGCGGCATCGCGTCGCAGATCACCTCGATGCTCGACTCGCTCGACAGCAACGGCGACGGCTCGGTCTCGTCGACCGAGTTCGGCCTGTCGAACGCGTCGGCGGCCGAGAAGCAGCTGTTCGCGGCGATCGATACGAACGGCGACGGCACGCTGAGCTCGAGCGAGATCTCGAACTTCGCGAACGAGATGCAGACGGCGATCCAGGCGCGCGCCACGGCGAACCAGAACAACGCCATGCTCACCCAGCTGAGCAACCAGTACCAGAACCTGCTGCAGGGCGGCTACTGGACGACGGCGTCGAGCAGCACCGGTTCGACCGGTTCGACCGGGGCGACGACGAGCGGCACGGCGGCGACCCAGAGCATCAACCTGACGGCCTGAATCCCCGCGCCGGAAGCTGCGACAATCGAGCGTTTGCGCGCGCCGGTCGATGGCGCGCGCACCTCCTCCTTAGGCCTTTCTAGCCTTCGCAGCTAAAACACCATGGCGCAATACGTTTTCTCGATGAACCGTGTCAACAAGACGGTTCCCCCCAAGCGGCACATCCTCAAGGACATCTCGCTATCCTTCTTCCCGGGGGCCAAGATCGGCGTGCTCGGCGTCAACGGCTCGGGCAAGTCGACGCTGCTGAAGATCATGGCCGGCGTCGACAAGGAGATCGAGGGCGAGGCGATCCCGATGCCTGGCATCAAGATCGGCTACCTCGAGCAGGAGCCGCGCCTCGACCCCGAGCAGACCGTGCGCCAGGCCGTCGAGGAAGGCATCGGCGGCGTGCTCGCCGCGAAGAAGCGCCTCGACGAGGTCTACGCGGCCTACGCCGAGCCCGACGCCGACTTCGACGCGCTCGCGGCCGAGCAGGGCGAGCTCGAGGCGATCATCGCCGCGGCCGGCTCCGAGAACACCGACCTGCAGCTCGAGCTCGCGGCCGACGCGCTGAACCTGCCGCCCTGGGACGCCCAGATCGGCGTGCTGTCGGGCGGCGAGAAGCGCCGCGTCGCGCTGTGCCGCCTGCTGCTGTCCAAGCCCGACATGCTGCTGCTCGACGAGCCGACCAACCACCTGGACGCCGAATCGGTCGAGTGGCTCGAGCAGTTCCTGCAGCGCTTCCCGGGCACCGTCGTCGCGATCACCCACGATCGCTACTTCCTCGACAACGCGGCCGAGTGGATCCTCGAACTCGACCGCGGGCACGGCATTCCCTGGAAGGGCAACTACACCGAATGGCTCGACCAGAAGGAGCGCCGCCTCGAGCAGGAGCAGAAGAGCGAAGACGCGCGCATGAAGGCGATGAAGGAGGAGCTCAAGTGGGTCCGCTCCAACGCCAAGGGCCGCCAGGCCAAGAGCAAGGCGCGCCTGGCCCGCTTCGAGGAGCTCAGCGACGTCGAGTACCAGCAGCGCAACGTCACGAACGAAATCTTCATCCCCGTGGCCGAGCGCCTCGGCAACGAGGTCGTCGAGTTCGAGAACGTCAGCAAGAGCTTCGGCGACCGCCTGCTGATCGACAACCTGAGCTTCAAGGTCCCGCCCGGCGCGATCGTCGGCATCATCGGCCCGAACGGCGCCGGCAAGTCGACGCTGTTCCGCATGCTGCAGGGCGTCGAGCAGCCCGATAGCGGCACGGTCAAGATCGGCAAGACCGCGAAGATGGCCTTCGTCGACCAGAGCCGCGCAAGCCTCGAGGCCGGCAAGACCGTGTGGGAGGACGTCTCGGGCGGCCTCGACAACATCGTCGTCGGCAAGTTCGTGATGCCGAGCCGCGCCTACCTGGGCCGCTTCAACTTCAAGGGCAACGACCAGCAGAAGCTCGTCGGCCAGCTCTCCGGCGGCGAACGCGGCCGGCTGCACCTGGCCAAGACCCTGGCCCAGGGCGGCAACGTGCTGATGCTCGACGAACCGTCGAACGACCTCGACGTCGAAACCCTGCGCGCGCTCGAAGAGGCGCTGCTCGAGTTCGGCGGCTCGGCGATGGTGATCAGCCACGACCGCTGGTTCCTCGACCGCATCTGCACCCACATCCTCGCCTGCGAGGGCGACTCGCAGTGGTTCTTCTTCGACGGCAACTTCCACGAGTACGAGGCCGACAAGAAGAAGCGCCTCGGCGAAGAAGGCGCGCGCCCGAAGCGCATGCGCTTCAAGCCGATCAAGTAATCGGCCAGATGCAGGAAAGCGGGCGCTTCGGGCGCCCGTTTTTCATGGGGTCGTCCCGGGTTTCGTGTCCCCGCTGACGGGGGGCTTTCGCGCATCTTTACATTCTGTCCATTGAGGGCTTACCTCGGCCCGCGAGCATGAAGACACCCGAATAGCCAAGGAGTTGTCTCATGTTCAAGACGCGTCTTCAAAGGCTCGCCGCCGTCGCCGTGTTTGCCCTGGGTGCGGTCGTGGCCCAAGCCCAGCCGCCGATGCATGGCCCGCGCGGCGACGAGCATGACGGTCCGCGCATGAAATTCGAGCACGAGCACATCGAGCGCATGCTCGACGTCGCCGATGCGAGCGACGCCCAGCGCCAGCAGATCCACGCCATCCTGATGGCCGAGCACAAGGACCTGATGGCCCAGCACGAGGAAGGCCGCCAGCTGCACGAGCAGGGCGAGGCGCTGTTCGCCGCGCCCACCGTCGACGCCCAGGCCGCCGAGGCGCTGCGCGCGAAGGGCGAGGCGCTGCACGACGCCGCGAGCAAGCGCATGCTCAAGGCGCGCCTCGACATCGCCAACGTGCTCACGCCCGAGCAGCGCACGCGCATCGCCCATATGATGGCGCGCCAGCATGAGCGCATGGAGGCGCACATGAAGGCGATGGCCGAACACCGCCCGCCGCACCCGGCTTCGGCGCCGCAGTGAGCGACGCATGACCGGAGTCACTTATGCTTCAGATCCTTCATGAGTTGACCCGCACCCCGGCCGCCCGGGGTGCCTCCACATCCGCCATGACTGCACGCCTGCTGCTCGTCGACGACGATGCCCGCCTGACCAATATGCTCGGCGACTACCTCGGCGCCGCCGGTTTCGAGGTCCGCGTCGCGGGCTCGCTCGCCGGCGCGCGCGAGGCGCTCGGCCAGGGGACCTACGACCTGCTCGTCCTCGACATCATGCTGCCCGACGGCGACGGCCTCGACTTCTGCCGCGAGGTGCGCCAGGACGCGCGCCTGCGCCGCCTGCCGGTGCTGATGCTGTCGGCGCGCGGCGAGCCGATGGACCGCATCCTCGGCCTCGAGCTCGGCGCCGACGACTACCTGTCCAAGCCCTTCGAGCCGCGCGAGCTGCAGGCCCGCGTCAAGGCGCTGCTGCGCCGCCTCGAGCCCCAGGCCGGCGGCGACGAGGTGCTGCGCTTCGGCCGCCTCGAGATCGACCTGGCCGCGCGCCTGGCCCGCCTCGACGGCAAGCCCTGCGACCTGACGAGCCACCAGTTCGACCTGCTCGTCGTGCTCGCGCAGAGCCCGGGCCGCGTGCTCACGCGCGACCAGATCATGGACGCGCTCAAAGGCCATCCGCTCGAAGCCTTCGACCGCTCGATCGACGTCCATGTCTCGCGCATCCGTTCCGTGATCGAGGACGATCCGAAGGCGCCGCGGCGCGTGCTGACCGTGCGTGGCGTCGGCTACGTGTTCGCCAAGAAGCAGGACGCCGAAGGCACTTGAAGTCGCTCTACATCCGGATCTACCTGACGCTGGTGGCGCTGCTGCTGGCGTTTGCGTTCGCGTCGGCCTGGTTGTTCCAGCGCCAGATCGAACACGAGCGCGGGCTCGCCGACGCGCAGGCCAACGAGCGCCTCGCGTCGATCGGCGTGCTGATCCATCACGCCTTGCCGCCCGCGGACGCGCCGGCCGAGGCGCAGGCCGACGCGCTGCGCGAATGGGGCCAGCGCCTGCGCATCGCCGTCGCGCTCATCGACGCCAAGGGCAGCGTGATCGGCGCGAGCGACCTGTACGCGCGCCGTGCCGACGAGCCCGGCGCCCATCCGGTCGAGGTCGACCTCGAGGACGGCCGCAAGCTCATGCTCGTGCGCGCCTGGCGGCCGCCGCCGGGCTTCCGCCAAGCTGGCCCGGGGGCGGGCCAGCCCGGCCCGCGCACGGTCGCGCAGCGCGACGAGCAGATGGCGCTGCTGCCGTTCGGCGCGCTGACCGGGCGCCCGTCGGGCGAGGCGCTGCTGGTCGTGCTCGTGCTGCTGTTCCTCGGCGTCGCGCTCGGCGCCTACCCGGTCGTGCGCCGGCTCACGCGCCGGCTCGAGGCGCTGAAGGTCGGCGTCGAGCATTTCGGCGCGGGCGACCTGAACCAGCGCGTCGACGACCGCGGCGGCGACGAGGTCGCGGCGGTCGCGCGAAGTTTCAACGCGGCGGCCGCGCGCGTGCAGACCCTGATGGTGTCGCAGAAGCACCTGCTCGCGAACGCGAGCCACGAGCTGCGCTCGCCGCTCGCGCGTCTGAAGATGGCGTTCTCGATGCTCGAGGAGACCGACGCGCCGGCGGCGCGCGCGCGCCTGGGCCACGAGATCCACACGAACATCGGCGAGCTCGACGCGCTCGTCGAAGAGGTGCTGCTCGCGAGCCGGCTCGAGGCCGACCCGCAGGGCCGCGTGCTCGATTCGGTCGACCTGATCGCGCTCGGCGCCGAAGAGTCTGCGCGCGTCGGCGCCGAGTTCGAGTCGGCGAGCCAGGCGCTGCGCGCGATGGGCGAGGAACGCCTGCTGCGCCGTGCGCTGCGCAACCTGCTCGAGAACGCGCGCCGCTACGGCGGCGGCGGCCCGGTCGAGCTCGAGCTCGCGCGCGAGGGCGACAGCGCCGTGATGCGCGTGCTCGACCGCGGCCCGGGCGTCCCCGAGGCGATGCGCGAGCGCATCTTCGAAGCCTTTTTCCGCCTGCCCGGCCACGCCGAGCAGGCCGGCGGCGTCGGCCTGGGCCTGGCCCTGGTCAAGCAGATCGCGGCCCGCCACGGCGGCAGCGCGCGCTGCGACGCGCGGGCGGGTGGCGGCAGCGTTTTTGAACTGCGCGTGCCGGCGCTTTAACTGGGTTTTTGAGTCCTGCGGAGAGGACTGCGCCAGGGGCGGCGGCGGCCGGCCCCTGCGCTCATCGCCCCTCGCTGCGCGAGGGGTGCCCTGCGGTGCTCGGTCCATGGGGCCGTCGTGCAACTCGCTTCGCGCCCTGCGGGCGCTGCGCTCAAACAGGCGCGCCGAGTCAGTCTACGAGGCGCGCTCGCGCGCGCTGCCCCATGGCCCTGCGCTCCTCGGCTCAGCTAAGGGGCCGGCCACCGCCGCCCCTGCCGCAGCCCGAGTGCTCGGCGCACATTGGCGCCATGTCACCGAGCCGGCAGAGGCTATGCGTGCTTTCCAATGGAGACACTGGCCTTGACGATTTCAGCGCCTCAAAGGAGTCGTAGGTCCCCACCTTCAGCCTTGCAATCTCAATACTGATCACCTAGACGAACAGCCATGCGGTCGACAGCGGCAATGAGAGCCGGCAAGTCCTGCTCGACGACAAGTCACACGGCAGCAAGGTCTATGCCCAGGTACCCATGCACGATCACGTTACGAAAGCCGGCGAGTTCTCGCCACGGGACCTGCGACTCGGTGGCCTTGATGCCATCGGACAATCGCTGACTCGACTCCGTGAGCGTTTGCAGATTGCGGACCACCGCATCTTGAACCAAGCGCGAGTTCTCGAACCGCGTCCGATCACGGCCGGTGTACTCCCAGATCCGCTCAATGCATTCCCGCATGTGCGCGAGCAGTACGCGGTCGCGGTCTGGTCCAGGAGTCACAACGCGACCGCGTCGGCGATCACCCGGTCGCGCAGCGCCGGATGGAGGCTGGTTTCAGTAACAACGTCCACGTGGCGGCCAAGCAGCTCCTGAGCATCAAGCAACAACCCGCCGAGAGCAAGGCCGCTTGTGCCTGGGGCCAGCGTCACCAGCAGATCGACATCGCTGTCCTCAAGTGCTTCGTCCCTAGCCATTGAGCCAAAGACGCGAACGCTCGTGATCCCGCGGCGACGGGCAATCGCCAGGAGCTGTTCGCGGTGGGACTCGATCAAAGCATGCATGACACTAGTGTAGCGACGAGCGCTGCCTGGCGGCCCCTTAGCTGAGCCGAGGAGCGCAGCGGCGCGGGGCGCGCGCGCAGCGCGCATCAACATCTGACTGAGGCGCCGTTTGAACTTCGCTGCGCGCCGTGAATGGGCGCCGGCCCCGCGGCGCAAGCACCACAGGGGACCCCTCGCGCAGCGAGGGGCGAGGGCGTAGGGGCCGCCAGGCACACCCGTCGTCGCAGTCTCGCTCGGTCGTCGCAGTACGTGCTCAGCCGCTGCAGACGCGGTAAAAACTCAGCCCTCGTGCCGATGCACCCACGCCAGCAGCCCGCTCAACCCGACCGCCGCGATCACCAGCCCCAACGTCGACGCGAACCAGAAGCCCGACGCGCCGTGCAGCAACGGCGGCACCCACGCCGCGCCGCCGAACGCGAGCCAGTTGCCGCCGCCGAGGCCGACGCCCCATAGCGCGAGCGTGTAGACGAGCATCGGCGCGGTCGCGACATGGTGGGCGCGCAGCACGAAGGCTGCGACCGTCTGCACCGCGTCGCTGACGTGGAACAGCCAGACCCAAAGCAGCAGCGGCAGCGCGGCGCTCACGAGTGCTTCGTCGCGCGTGTAGACGTGCAGCACCGCGACGCGGCCGAAGAACACCGCGGCGCCCAGCACGGCCGCGCAGCCGAGGCCGATCTCGATGCCGTGCCAGCCGAGCCGGCGCGCGTCGTCGAGGTCGCGCGCGCCGATGCGCTGCGCGACCAGCGTGCTCGCCGCGTTGCCGATCGCGTAGGGCAGCATGAACATCATCGCGACGAGGTTCACGGCAAGCTCGTGGCCCGCGACGATCGTCGGCCCGAGCCGCGCGATGAACAGCGCCATGAAGGTGAAGCCCGTGACCTCGATCATGATGCCCGCGCCCATCGGCACGCCGAGCTTCAGGAGCTTCGCGATCGCCGGCCAGCGCGGCCGGTGCAGGCCGCCGCGCTGCAGGCCGAACTTGGCGTAGAACGGATCCTTGCGCAGCACGATTACGGCGACGAGGGCCTGGACCCACATCACGACGGCCGTCGCCGCGCCGCAGCCGAAGCTGCCGAGCGCGGGAACGCCGAGGCCGCCGAAGATCAGCCAGCTCGACAGCGGGATCTTCGCGAGCAGGCCGCCGACCTGCAGTGCCATCACGATCTTGGGTCGCGAGACCGCGACGTTGAAGCCGCGGTAGGCCATGAACAGCAGGGCCGGCGGCAGCGCGAACGCGAGCGCGTGCAGGTAGTCGCGCACGCGTGTCTCGACCTCGGGGCCGATATGCGAGATCGCGAGAAAGGGCCCCGGGCACAGCAGCACGACGTCGCCCATAAGCGCGAGGCCCAGCGCGAGCCAGGCGCTCTGGTGCAGCGCGTCGCCCGCGGCCTCGAGCTCGCCGGCGCCGAACCGCTGGCCGACGATCGGCGAGATCGCGAGCACGATGCCCATCAGGCCGACGAACACGCTCACGTAGACGGCCGCGCCGATCGACAGCGCCGCGAGGTCCAGGCTCGAGTAGCGCGCGAGCAGCAGCGTGTCGACGGTCGCGTAGGCGAGCACCGCGACCTGGCCGACGAAGACCGGCCAGGCGAGCGGCAGCATGCGCCGCAGGTCGCGCCACAGCGGCTGCTTCAAGGCGCGGCCTGGGTCGTCGCGACCGTCCGCGGATGGTCGACGCCGCTCGCCTCGCGCGCGCGCTCGGCGTAGCGGTTGAAGCGCCAGGCCGTCGCTTCCTGGGTGATGCGGTGCCAGGTCACGCGCTTCTCGGCCGGCGTCATCACGGGCCAGTTCTGGACCTCGTCGAAGGTCCGGCCGCAGCCCTTGCACAGGTCGTCGCCCTGGCTCGTCGAGCAGATCGCGATGCACGGCGCGTCGGGCGTGCTCGCGTACCAGGCGAGCCAGGCGTCGAGCGCGGCCGGCTTCAGCGCGGCCTCGTCGCGCGCGTCGTCGTGGTAATAGACCATCAGCGCGTAGACCTCGGCGAGCGCGCGCACCTCGGCGCAGGCGCTCACGCCGTCGGCCGACGGGCGGCGCGCGCGCCACCAGTTGATCGCGGCCTCGATGTCGGTGATGTGGATCGCAGCCATGTCAGTAGCTGAGCCCCATCGCGGCGCGCATTTCCTTGAGCGTCTTGCGCGCGACCGCGCGCGCGCGCTCGACGCCGAGCTCGAGGATCCAGTGGACCTTCTTCGGGTCGGCCGCGAGCTCGGCGCCGCGCTCGCGCCACGGCGCCTGCAGGCGCTGGATGGCCTCGATCAGCGGCTGCTTGCAGTCGAGGCAGCCGATGCCGGCCGTGCGGCAGCCGGCGGCGAGCGCTTCGCGCGTCGCCGCATCGGTATGGATCTCGTGCAGCGGCCAGACCGGGCAGCGCGCCGGGTCGCCCGCGTCCGTGCGGCGCACGCGCTGCGGGTCGGTCGGCATCGCGCGCACGAGCTCGGCCGTGCGCTCGGGCGTCTCGCGCATGCCGATCGCGTTGCCGAGGCTCTTGCTCATCTTCGCGCCGTCGAGGCCAGGCACGCGCGCGGCCTGCGAGAGCAGCGCCTGCGGCTCGGGGAACACGCGGCCGTGGCGGTGATTGAAGCGGCGCGCGACCTCGCGCGTGAACTCGAGGTGGGCCTGCTGGTCTTCGCCGACCGGCACGAGCCCGCCCTTGTGGATCAGGATGTCGGCGGCCTGCAGCAGCGGGTAGCCGAGGAAGCCGTAGTTGCGCGCGCCCGCGTCGTCGGCCGCGCGCTCGCGCCAGCCGGGCACGCGCTCGAGCCAGGCGAGCGGCGTGTCCATCGCGAGCAGCGTGAACGCCTCGGCATGCTCGGGCAGGCGGCTCTGGATGAACAGCGTCGTGCGCTCGGGGTCGACGCCGGCCGCGAGCCAGTCGACGACCATGTCGTAGACATGGGGCTCGAGGGGGCCCGCCTGCGGCGTCGTCAGCGCGTGCAGGTCGGCGACGAAGAAAAAGCAGTCGTGCGTGTCCTGCAGGCGCAGCCAGTTCACGAGCGCGCCGTGGTAATGGCCGATGTGCAGGGCGCCGGTCGGGCGCATGCCCGAGATCACGCGGGGCAGGGGGGCGACTTCTTGTGCATCCATGGGGACGGCGATTGTTACACTGCCGGCCCGATGAAGCGCATCGTCATCCTGATTTCCGGCCGCGGCTCCAATATGGAGGCGATCGTCAAGGCCTGCGCGGCCGAGGGCTGGCCCGCCCGCGTCGCGGCCGTGCTCAGCAACAAGCCCGGCGCCGCGGGCCTCGAGTTCGCCGCGGCCCACGGCATCGCGACCGGCGTCGTCGACCACAAGGCCTTTGCCGGTCGCGAGGACTTCGACGCGGCCCTGATGCAGGCGATCGACGCGCACGCGCCCGACCTCGTCGTGCTCGCGGGCTTCATGCGCATTCTCACGCCCGGCTTCACGGCCCATTACGCGGGCCGCATGCTGAACGTCCATCCCTCGCTGCTGCCGGCCTTCACGGGCCTGCGCACCCATGCGCGCGCGCTCGAGGCGGGCTGCAAGTTTCACGGCGCGACCGTGCACTTCGTGACCCACGAGCTCGACCACGGCGCGATCGTCGCCCAGGCCGTCGTGCCGGTGCGCGCCGGCGACAACGAGGCGACGCTGGGAGCGCGCGTGCTCAAGCTCGAGCACCGCATGTACCCGGCCGCGGTGCGCTGGTTCGTCGAGGACGCGCTGCGCGTCGAGGAAAACGGCGTCGTTGTGCAGACGGCCGGCGAGTCCCAGTCGTTCAGCTAGTCTTGCAGAGGGTCCCTGGAGGCGTACCATCCCGGCATGAACAAGAAGCCGTATTTTGTTCGTGCCGAATGGGATGCCGAGGCCGGCGTCTGGGTCGCGACGTCCGACGACGTGCCGGGCCTCGCGACCGAGGCCGAGACGGTCGAGGCGCTCGACGCCAAGCTGCGCGTCATGGTGCCCGAGCTGCTTCACGCCAATGGCTGCCTGCCCGCGGATGGCGCGGTCCAGGTCGAACTGCTCGCGCGCCGCTTGAGCGTCACCGCGACGGCCGCCTGAGCCCGCATGGGCGGCAGTTTCACGCCCGAGCTGCTTCGGCTGCTGCGCGCCGTCGGCTGCGTGTTCGTACGGCATGGCCGGGGTGACCACGACATCTGGCACTCGCCGATCAATGGCGCGAGCTTTGTCGTCGATCACCGGATCCTGTCGCGGCATACGGCCAACGCCGTGCTCAAGCAGGCGGGTCTTCCGAAGCACTTCTGAGAGGTCCCAGGCGGAGCCGATAGACTGCGCGCATGTCTGCGCCGTCCCCCGAAACCCGCCTCGATCGCATCGAGCAAGTGCTGCTGCGCCTCGACGCGTGGCTGCCCCCGCCGCCCGCCGAGCCCGACTGGAGCGCCCACGCGTTCCGCGTCAAGCGCCGCGCGAGCCCGTTCGGCCTGCCCGCGCGCCTCGTGCTCGAGCCGGTGCGGCGCGTCGCGGCGCTGCGCCTCGCCGAGCTGCGCGAGGTCGACGCGCAGAAAGCCCGCCTCGTGCGCAACACCGCCCAGTTCGTCGCGGGCCGGCCCGCGAACAACGTGCTGCTGACCGGCGCGCGCGGCACGGGCAAGAGCTCGCTGATCAAGGCCGTGCTCCGGGAGTTCGCGCCGCAGGGCCTGCGCCTCGTCGAGGTGGACAAGGCCGACCTCGTCGACCTGCCCGAGCTGATCGAGCAGATCGCCGCGCGCCCCGAGCGCTTCATCGTGTTCTGCGACGACCTGAGCTTCGACGAGGGCGAGCTCGGCTACAAGGCGCTCAAGTCCATGCTCGACGGCTCGATCGCCGCGGCGAGCGACAACGTGCTGATCTACGCGACGAGCAACCGCCGCCACCTGCTGCCCGAGCAGATGCGCGACAACCTCGCCGCGAAGTACGACGAGAACGGCGAGCTCCATCCGGGCGAGGCCGTCGAGGAAAAGATCTCGTTGTCCGAGCGCTTCGGCCTGTGGCTGAGCTTCTACCCGTTCAGCCAGGCCGAGTACCTGGCCATCGTCGCCCAGTGGCTGCGTCATTTCGGCAGCGACGACGCGACGATCGAGGCCGCGCGCCAGCGCGCGCTCGTCTGGGCGCTCGAGCGCGGCTCGCGCTCGGGCCGCGTCGCGTGGCAGTTTGCGCGCGACTTCGCAGGGCAGGGGGGCGGTGATGAGTGACTATCCTCAAGACCGTCCTGTTGTCGATGTTGCCGTCGGGGTCCTGGTCGAGCGCGACGCCGACGGCCGCGAAGGCCGCTTCCTGCTGACGACGCGCCCGCCCGGCAAGGTCTACGCCGGCTACTGGGAGTTCCCGGGCGGCAAGATCGAGCCCGGCGAGAGCGTCGAGCAGGCGCTCGCGCGCGAGCTCCACGAGGAGCTCGGCATCACGATCGCCGGCGCGACGCCGTGGCAAGTCGAGATGATGGACTACCCCCACGCGCGCGTGCGCCTGCATTTCTGCAAGGTGTTCGAGTGGTCGGGCGCGTTCGAGATGCGCGAGGGCCAGACCATGGCCTGGTCGGCCCTGCCGGTGCGCGAGCAGCCGGTGCTGCCGGGCACGATCCCGGTGCTGCGCTGGTTCGCGGCCGAGCGCGGGTACACGGGGGCGACCCATATCGACTGGCTCGACGAAGTGCGCTGGGACCGCGACGGCCTCGTGCCCGTGATCGCCCAGGAGCAGGGCAGCGGCGACGTGCTGATGTTCGCGTGGATGAACCGCGCGGCGCTCGCCTTGACGGCCGAGCGGGGCGAAGCGGTCTACTGGAGCCGCTCGCGCCAGAAACTCTGGCACAAGGGCGAGGAATCGGGCCATACGCAGACGGTCCACGCGATCCGGCTCGACTGCGACAACGACGTCGTGCTGCTGACGATCACGCAGAACGGGCATGATCCGGGCATCGCGTGCCACACCGGCCGCCACAGCTGTTTCTTCCAGCGCTACGACAATGGCCGCTGGCTGACCGTCGCGCCCGTCCTCAAGGACCCCGACAGCATTTACACCCCACGATGAACGACGACATCCTGCGGCGCCTGGGCGCCGTCATAGAAGCGCGCAAGGCGGCCGACCCCGCGTCGAGCTACGTCGCGAAGCTGTTCCACAAGGGCACCGACGCGATCCTCAAGAAGGTCGGCGAGGAAGCGACCGAGCTCGTCATGGCGGCCAAGGACGGCGCGCCCGACCAGATCGTCTACGAATGCGCGGACCTGTGGTTCCACAGCCTGATCGCGCTTGCGCAGTTCGGCCTGACGCCCGAACAGGTGCTCGCCGAGCTCGCGCGCCGCGAGGGCCTGTCGGGGCTCGAGGAATTCGCCCAACGCAACAAGGACGCACCGTGACGCACGCCGATCCGAACTGCCTTTTCTGCAAGATCGTCGCCGGGCAGATCCCGGCGAAGAAGGCTTACGAGGACGAGCAGATCCTCGTGTTCCACGACATCCATCCGTGGGCGCCCGTGCACGTGCTGCTGATCCCCAAGCAGCACATCGCGACGCTCGCCGACATCCATCCCGAGCACGCGGCGCTGATGGGCCATATGACCACGCTGGTGCCGCGCCTGATGCGCGAGCTCGGCGTGACGAACGGCTACCGCACCGTGATCAACTGCGGCCCCGACGGCGGGCAGGAGGTCTACCACCTGCACATGCACGCGATGGGTGGACCCCGGCCTTGGGCCAAAGGCTGAGGCGGGCCGCGCGGCCGGCCTTTAGAATTGACTATCCGGATTCGAGGAGAAAGCCATGGGTGGCCTCAGCATTACGCATTTGTTGATCCTGCTTGTCATCGTGATCGTGATCTTCGGCACCAAGAAGCTGAAGAACGTCGGCACGGACCTGGGCGCGGCGGTCAAGGGTTTCAAGGACGGCATGAAGGACGGCGCGACCGACAAGCCGCCCGAGCAGCTCGCCAACAACCGCAGCGCCGACGTCAACACCGTCGACGTCGACGCCAAGACCAAGCACTGATCGATGCTCGACCTCGGTCTCGACAAGCTCTTCATCATCGGCGGCGTGGCACTCGTGGTGCTCGGGCCCGAGAAGCTGCCGCGCGTCGCGCGCACGGTCGGCACCCTGCTCGGCCGCGCGCAACGCTACGTGGCCGAGGTCAAGGCCGAGGTCAATCGTTCGATCGAGCTCGAAGAGCTCAAGAAGATGAAGACCGATGTCGAGGACGCCGCGCGCGACGTCGAGCACAGCATCCGGCGCGAGGTCGACTCGGCGAGCGCGGCCTTCAACGAGGTCTGGCGCGAGGGCTCGACCGCCGTCGACCCGCTGCCGCCGATGTACCGCCATCCGCGCAAGAACTGGCGCCTCAAGCGCGGCTCGACGCCCCAGTGGTTCAAGCAAAAGTCCGGTGTGCGACGCAACGTGCAATCGGGCGCCGCGCGCGTCGCGAGATTCCGGCCCCGCTAGATGTCACAGTCCACCCCCGACCCCGACCCCGACGACGAACTCGCCGGCACCGAGCAGCCCTTCGTCCAGCACCTGATCGAGCTGCGCGACCGCATCGTGCGCGCCGGCCTGGCCGTGTTCGTCTGCTTCGCCCTGCTCGCGATCTGGCCGGACCCCAAGCATCTGTACGACCTGCTCGCCGCGCCGCTCGTCGCGCACCTGCCGCATGGCTCGCACATGATCGCGACGGGGGTGGTCTCGCCCTTCCTCGTGCCGATGAAGGTCACGCTGCTCGCGGCCTTCCTGCTCGCGCTGCCGATCGTGCTCTACCAGATCTGGGCCTTCGTCGCGCCGGGGCTGTACTCGCACGAGAAGCGCCTCGTGCTGCCGCTCGTGATCTCGAGCACCGTGCTGTTCTACGCGGGCGCCGCGTTCAGCTACTTCTTCGTGTTCGACAAGGTCTTCGGCTTCATCCAGAGCTTCGCGCCCGACAGCATCACGGCCGCCCCCGACGCCGAGGCCTACCTCGGCTTCGCGATGAACATGTTCATCGCGTTCGGCGCGGCCTTCGAGGTGCCCGTGGTCGTCGTCGTGCTCGCACGCATGGGCCTCGTCAGCGTCGCCCAGATGCGCGAATGGCGCGCCTACTTCATCGTCGTCGCCTTCATCGTCGCGGCGATCATCACGCCGCCCGACGCCGCGTCGATGCTGACGCTCGCGGTCTGCATGTGCGTGCTCTACGAGCTCGGTCTGATGGCCGCGGGCTGGTTCATCCGCTACTCGAGCAAGCCCGAGGAAGAACCGGCCCAGGAGCAGTGAACGTGGTCCACCGCGACGCCCTGGCCCGCCACCTCGACACCCTGCTCGAGGCCGGCCGCTTCAAGGACTACGGCCCGAACGGCCTGCAGGTCGAGGGCCGGCCCGAGGTGCGCCGCCTGGTCTGCGGCGTCACGGCGAGTCTCGCGCTGATCGAGGCCGCCGTCGCGGCCGGGGCCGACGCGCTGCTCGTCCACCACGGCCTGTTCTGGCGCGGCCAGGACGGCCGCGTGACGGGCTGGATGAAGCAGCGCCTCGCGCTGCTGCTGCGCCACGAGATCAACCTCTACGCCTACCACCTGCCGCTCGACGCCCACGCCGAGCTCGGCAACAACGCCCAGCTCGGCCGGCGCTTCGGCTGGGAGATCGACGGCCGCTTCGGCGACCAGGAGCTCGGCGTGCTCGCGACGCTGCGCGCACCGCAGCCGCTCGACGCGCTGCGCGCGCAGCTCGAGGCCGGGCTCGGCCGCCCGCTCACGGTCGTCGCCGGCGACGGCCGCGCGCTGCGCCGCGTCGCCTGGTGCACGGGCGGCGCCCAGGGCTATTTCGAGGCCGCGATCGCGGCCGGCGCCGACGTCTACGTGACCGGCGAGATCTCCGAGCCGCAGGCCCATTGCGCGCGCGAGACCGGCGTGGCCTTCGTCGCCGCTGGCCACCACGCGACCGAGCGCTACGGCGTCCAGGCGCTCGGCCGCCAGATCGCCGCGACCCTGGGCCTGGACTGGCAGTTCGTCGACATCGACAACCCGGCCTGAGGGAGCCAGCGCCCATGTCCGCGCGCGCCGCCCCGCTGCTCGTCACGATGGGCGACGCCTGCGGCATCGGCCCCGAGATCGTCGCGAAGGCCTGGCTCGCGGAGCGCCCGCGCGACGTCTGCGTGGTCGGCGACCTCGGCGTGCTGCGCGCGGCCGCGGCCCCGCTGGGCCTGCCGGTCGTGCGGGTCGATGCGCTCGGTGCGCTCCATGCAGACGCGCCGGCGGACGCCCTCGCGGTCTGGCCGCCGCCGGGCCTCGCGGCGCTCGGCGACCTCGGCGATCTGCCGGTGGGCCGGGTCGACGCGCGCGCGGGCCGCGCCGCGGCGCTGTGCATCGAGGCGGCCGTCGCGGCCGTGCAGGCCGGGCAGGGGCGCGCGATCGTCACGGCGCCGATCCACAAGGAAGCGCTGCACGCGGCCGGCGTCGCCTATCCCGGCCATACCGAGATGCTGCAGGCGCTCGCGGCCCGTCAGGGGGTGCCGCGGCCGGTGCGCATGATGCTCGCGAACGACGAGCTGCGCGTCGTGCTCGTGACCATCCACTGCTCGCTGCGCCAGGCGATCGAGCAGATCAAGCTCGACAGCGTGCTGCAGACCCTGCGCATCGCCGACGCGGCGCTGCGCCGCTTCGGCCTCGCCGCGCCGCGCCTCGGCGTGGCCGGGCTCAACCCGCACGCGGGCGAGGGCGGGCTGTTCGGTTCGGAGGAGATCGACCACATCGCGCCGGCCGTCGCGGCCGCGCGCGCGGCCGGCATCGACGCGCGCGGGCCGTTCGCGCCCGACACGGTGTTCATGCGCGCGCGCCACGCGCCCGGTCACCCGGGCGAGTTCGACGCGGTCGTCGCGATGACGCACGACCATGGCCTGATCCCGGTCAAGTACCTGGGCGTCGAGCAGGGCGTCAACGTGACGCTGGGCCTGCCCTTCGTGCGCACGAGCCCCGACCACGGCACGGCCTTCGATATCGCGGGCCAGGGTCGCGCGGACCCGGCCAGCCTGCTCGCGGCGCTGCGCATGGCGCGCGAGCTGAGCGGCCCCGCCGCCGACCGCGCCTGAGACGGCGTGGCCTGCCTGGCGTCTTGCCGCTGGCTGTCCGAATAGCCGCTCAGGCGACTTCGTTGAGCAGGTTGCCGGTCGTGCTCGTCGCGGGCGAGGGCGAGGCCGTCGTCGTCGCTTCGATCGCGCTGACCGGGTTGCCATCCTCGGAACCGCTGCTTTCCGGGCGGTGGCCGCCGTGGCCGCGGTGCGCGTGCATGCTCTTCATCGCGCTTTGCGCGCCCGAGATGTCGCCCGAGTCGAGGGCCTGGCCGATCTTGGCGAGCGGGCTGTTCGGGTTGTTCAGCGCGGCCGCCGGCACGTTCTTGCTCAGGTCGGCGTAGGCCTGCTTGGCCGCGTCGAGGTTGCCCGACTTGAGGGCGTCGGCGAGATCCTTGAAATCCTCGCGGGTCTGCTGCCACGTCGTGCCGTCGGTGCTTTGGGTGTTGGTGCTCGAGGAAATCTGCATGTCCATCGGTGGCTCCTGCTTGCTGATGGGACGCCGGTCGAGCCGGCACATGAACTGGTTTTCGGCGCCCGCTCGCGGGTCAAGCAGGGCCGCCCTGGCAAAGCTGAGGTAAAGGCGCGTGAATGGGTTCGGACAGCGTCGTCGGCAACACATTCGCGCGATCCGCAGACCCCGCGCCGCAGATTGGGCCACCGGGCGCCCAGGCGTGATCGGCGGAACATGGACGCAGAAAGCGCCATTTAAGCGTTGTGGAGACGTTTCTTCACCGACTGACGCGGACAACAGATGCCGGTCAGGGCGCGGTCGCCGCGGCGTCAGCTGCGCGCGCCGAGCTCGGCGAGCTGCTTGCGCGCCCGGGCGGTCGCGCGTTCGAGCAGGTAGGCGTTCTCGAAGGCCTTGAGCCGGCCGGCCTCGCACATGCGCTTGAGCATGCGTGCCGTCATCGTGACGGTCTCCTGGTGCTTCTGGCCCTGGGTGAAGATGAAGAAGCTGCGGCCCGCGCTGATATGGGCGAGGCGCACCTTGTGCCATTGCTCGCCGGTGTTCATCTGGTAGGCGAAGCCGAGCTGCAGGTGGTCGACGAGCAGCGCGCCCTGGCTCGGCTCGGGGGCCTCGGCGGCCGGCAGGCCGTCGATGCTGATGTCCACGGCCTGCAGCGGCACGTCCTGGCTCGGGTCGCCGGTCAGGTCGATGTCGACCGCGCCGTTCCAGTCGACGCTGGCCTCGCCGACGAGGCCCAGGCTCGCGGCCTCGGCCGCGCTGAGCTTGGTGCCGACGTCGAGGTCCTGCGGTACCGAGATCGGGCCGTCCTTCGCGACCTCGGCCTCGCTCGGCGGCGCGCAGCCGAAGATCTGCTCGAGCTGCTTGGCGAGCAGATTGCTTTCGAGGGGCGTGACCGACGGGCTCTTCAGCGATTCGGCGTGGGCCGGCAGCAGCTGGGCGAAGAAGGCCTTGCGCGCGCTCTCCGGCCACTGGATCAGGTCCAGCCCTTCGTTGAGCGTGCGCATCAGCGCCGGCAACTGGCCGAGGAAGGTCTGGCGCTGCGCGGAGCCGGTCTTGGCCTGCACGCTCATGACGAGGTCGCGGCCGAACTGGCGCAGGCGCATCGCCTGCTCGGGCGCGCCGTCGCGCACGGCCGTGACGATCGCCTGGCTCCAGACCTGGGCAAGGAAATCGCGCAGGAAGTCGGGCATCAGGACCGGGCCCAGCGCCGTCCGCAGCTGCTGCATGTAGCGCTGCTGCTGGCGCAGCTCGGTCTCCTTGCGCTCGACGAGCGCCGCGGCGTCGCCCTGCGCCTTCAGCGTCGCGGCGGTCTGCTCGGCGATGAAAGCCTCGAGCGCGTCGAGCTTGCTCTCGTAGACGTCCATGCGCTCGAAGTCGCCGCCCGCGACGTCCTGCACGAGCTCGCGCACGAGCGCGAGAAAGCCGCGGCCAGGGTCCTCGGCGAAGTCGTCGTAGGCGCAGGCGAGCGAGGCCATGCGGTTGACGAAGCGGCGCACCGGGTGGCGCCGCACCGAGAAGAAGGTCGGGTCGCCGAGCGCGACGCGCAGCACCGGCAGCTGCAGGCGCGCGATCAGGCGCGCCATCTGCGGCGGCACCTTGGCGTCCGACAGGATCTGGTCGAACAGGCTGCCGACGACGTCGATCACCATGTGGTCGAGCCGGCCGGTCGCGGCCTGGCGCAGCTCGTCGCGGTGCAGGTGGATAAGGTTCGGCGGCAGCGGCGCGGCCGCCCAGGCCGCGGCGTCGCTGCCGTAGTCCTCGCTGCCGGCGTAGGCGTCGAACACGCCGGGCTGGCTCGGCGCGAAGCCGCCGATGCCTGCCGGGGCGCCGCCGATGCCGCCCGCCATGCCGCCGCCGACCGGCACCTGCGAGAGGCGCCGCAGCAGCTCCATCATCTGCGGATCGACGCGGCCGAACGCACCCGGCGGCACGACGCCGCCGCGGCCACCCGCGTAGGCGCCCGGCGCGCCAGCGGCGATGCCGCTCGGCATGCCGCCGGCGTAGCCGGCCGGTGCGCCGCCGGGCACGCCGCCCGCGTAGCTCCCCCCATGACCGCCGCCATGGCCGCCCGGCGCGCCATAGCCGCCCGGCACGCCGTAGCCGCCCGGCTGGTGGCCCTGGGTCGACACCGGGCCGCCGGCGCGCGGGTCGAATTCGCCATGGCCGCTCGGCGCGCCCTGGCGCGTCGAATGGGGGCCGTGGACGCTGTGGTTCGGGTCGCTGCCGCGCACGCGCAGGTCCTGCGGGCGCAGGCCGCGGTTGCGGAACAGCTCGGCGATGTCGGCGTAGCACGCGCGCATCTCCTGCGCCATCGCGCGCGTCATCTCGTCGACGAGGATCTCGCGCACCTGCGTCTCGTCGCTGACCGCGTTGACGCCCTCGAGCAGCGCGCCGCCGATCAGCTCGGGGCGCAGCGGGTTGCGCTCGCCGGCGCTGATCGCGAACGCGTAGGACTCGACCTCGCGCAGCTCCCACTCGCATTGGTGGCCGAGCGCGAGGCCGATGCGGTCGGCCGCGACGAGCGCATCGACCTGGTCGTCGTCCATCAGCGAGAGCTCACTCCAGTCCTTTTTGCGCGGCGCCTCGGCCTCCGCGGGGGCCGGTCCCTGCTCGGTCGTGACCTGGGTGCGCAGATGCTGGTGGAACGCGAGGCCGAACGCGCCCTGCTGCTTGCGGAACAGGAACTGCGCCGACAGCAGCGCGTCGCGACGCTTGAGGTTGCCGGCCGACAGCGCCGACAGGCCGAGCCCCTCGCCGCAGCGCTCGGCCGCCTGTTCGGCGGCCGTGCGCACGCGCTGGAGCGCGGCGTCCAGGTGTGGGTTCAGGCGCGAGTCGAGCAAGGTATTGGGGGCGTTCATGTCTGCTGCACGACCACCGGACTGCGGACGCGGCCGGCCGTGGGACAAAGTATCGCGCCAAAGCCCGACGCGGACCGGCGCCCCCCGGGCGCGCGGCGCGCCGAGCTGCGAAAAAGCTAACGGATTGCGGTGACGATACCTTTGCTTACGGTCGCCGCATGGAGTATGGGCTGACCTCGCGTTTTAGCCGTCGCAGACCGTCAGCAGCTGCGCGACGGCCGACAGCGCGATGACCTCGGGCTGCTTGCCGCGGATGCCCGGCAGGCCGATCGGGCAGGTGACGCCGGCGATCTCGGCGCTTGTAAAGCCGCGCGCCTCGAGCCGATGGGCGAAGCGCGCCCATTTCGTCGCGCTGCCGATCAAACCGATGAAGCGCAGGTCGGCCGCGCGGCGCCGGCGCTCGAGGCAGGCGGCGACGATGTCGAGGTCCTCGGCGTGGCTGAAGCTCATGACCAGCACGCAGGCGCCCGCCGCGAGCTGGGCCACGGCGGCCTGGACCGGCTCGGAATGCTCGGTCCGGATCGTCGCGGGCAGCCCGGGCGGGAAGATCTGCTCGCGGCTGTCGATCCAGTGCAGGCGCGCGGGCAGGTCGGCGACGAGTTTCGCGATCGCGCGGCCGACATGGCCGCCGCCGAATAGCGCGAGCTCGATCAGCGGCGGGGCGGCCAGGCGCGCGGCGAGGCCCGGCGCGTCGGCGGCGGTCAGCATCTCGTGGCGCAGGTAGACGACGCCGCCGCAGCACTGGCCGAGGCTCGGGCCGAGCGCATGGCGGCGCGGCGCGGCGTCGCAGCGGCCCGCCGCGAGCTCGGCGCGCGCGGCCGCGACGGCCTCGAACTCGAGCCGCCCGCCGCCGACGCTGCCGAACTGCGCGCCCGCCGTGACCGCGAGCCAGGCGCCGACCTCGCGCGGCGCGCTGCCCTCGGTGCGCACGACGCTGACGAGCAGGGCCGGGGCCTGGCCCAGTGCGGCCGCGAGCGCAGCGATCGTGCCGCCGCCGATGTCGACGCCCGCGTCGGCACCGGCATCGCTACGGCCAGCGCCGTCCGGTTCGGCCGCCCCGATCATCAGCTGCCCCGGTAGGTCGAGTAGCTCCAGGGGCTCGCGAGCAGGGGCACGTGGTAGTGGCCTTGCGCGTCGGCGACGCCGAAGTCGAGCACGACCTCGTCGAGGAAGGGCGGCTCGGGCAGCGTCACGCCGCGCGCGCGGAAATACGCGGCGACGCCGAACACGAGCCGGTAGCGGCCCGGCTGCAGCGCCGCGCCTTCGAGCAGCGGCGCGTCGGCGCGGCCGTCGGCGTTGAGCGCGAAGGCCTTCAGCGGTGCGTCCGCCGTGCCCGGCGCGCCGTCGAGTGCGTAGAGCCGCACGGCCATGCCGGCCGCGGGGGTGCCGTGCACGGTGTCGAGAACATGTGTCGTGAGCTTGCCCATGCGGCGATTCTGCATGGATGCGCTACGCTTGGCCGCATGACCAGATACCCGCGCGACCTCGCCGGCTACGGCGAGCACCCACCGCACGCGCAATGGCCGGGCCAGGCGCGCGTCGCCGTGCAGTTCGTCCTCAACTACGAGGAGGGCGGCGAGAACTCGGTGCTGCACGGCGACGGCGGCAGCGAGACCTTTCTGTCCGAGATGTTCAGCCCGGCGAGCTACCCGGCGCGGCACCTGAGCATGGAGAGCCTGTACGAGTACGGCTCGCGCGTCGGCGTCTGGCGCATCCTGCGCGAGTTCGAGCGTCGCGCGCTGCCGCTCACCGTGTTCGGCGTCGCGATGGCGCTCGAGCGCACGCCCGACGTGACCCAGGCCTTCGTCGAGCTCGACCACGAGATCGCCTGCCATGGCCTGCGCTGGATCCACTACCAGAACCTGCCCGAGGAGATCGAGCGCGAACACATGCAGCGCGCGATGGACACGATCCAGCGCCTCACGCTCGCGCGCGCGCCGGGCTGGTACACCGGCCGCGACAGCCCGAACACGCGGCGCCTCGTCGCCGATTTCGGCGGCTTCGAGTACGACAGCGACTATTACGGCGACGACCTGCCGTTCTGGCTCAGCGTGCGCCGGACCGACGGCGAACGCGTGCCGCACCTGGTCGTGCCGTACACGCTCGATTGCAACGACATGCGCTTCGCGAGCGCCCAGGGCTTTGCCCAGGGCGAGGATTTCTTCACCTACCTGCGCGACAGCTTCGACCTGCTCTACGCCGAGGGCGCCGAGACGCCGCGCATGCTCAGCGTCGGCATGCATTGCAGGCTGCTCGGCCGCCCGGGTCGGATGCGCGCGCTGCAGCGCTTCCTCGACCATATCGAGGCGCACGACCGCGTCTGGATCTGCCGCCGCGTCGACATCGCGCGGCATTGGCGCGCCACCCATCCGTACGACGCGCGCAGCGCGTTCGCCTGGGAATGAAGCCCATGACCTTGACCCTCGACTCGCTGAACCGCGCTGACGCCGCCGAATTCGCGCGCCTGCTCGACGGCGTCTACGAACACACGCCCTGGGTCGCCGCGCGCGCGGTGCGGCCGGCCGAGGGCTTTGCGAGCCTCGCGGCGCTGAAGATCGCGCTCGTGCGCGCGGTCGACGCGGCGAGCCCCGACGAGCAGCTCGCCTTGATTCGCGCCCACCCCGAGCTCGCCGGCAAGGCCATGGTCGCCGGCGCGCTGACGGCCGAGTCGAGCGGCGAGCAGGCGCGCGCGGGCCTCACCCATTGCACGCCCGAGGAGTTCGCGCGGCTCCAGCAACTGAACCGCGACTACGCCGCGCGCTTCGGCTGGCCCTTCATCCTCGCGGTGCGCGGCCCGCGCGGCGCGGGCCTCACGCGGGCCGAGATCATCGAGGCCTTCGCGCGCCGCCTCGCCGCCCACCCCGACGACGAGCGCGCCGAATGCCTGCGCCAGATCCACCGCATCGCCGAGGTCCGGCTCGGCGAGCGCTGCGGCGCGGTGCCCGCCCTCGGCCGCCAGTTGCTCGAATGGGCCGACGCGCTCGCGGCGCACAGCGACCCGGGTTTCGCCGAGCAGGGCTTGCTCGCCGTGACCTATCTGACGCCGGCCCACCGCGCCTGCGCGGCGCAGCTGAGCGCGTGGATGACGGAGTGCGGTTTCGACGAGGTCGGCATCGACGCGGTCGGCAACGTCGTCGCGCATTATCACGGCCTGCACCGCGACGCGCCGGCCTGGCTCGTCGGCAGCCATTACGACACGGTGCGCAAGGCCGGCCGGCTCGACGGCCGGCTCGGCGTGTTCGCGGCGATGCTCGCGGTGCGCGAGCTCCACGTCGCGGGCCGCCGGCTCGACGCCGGCGTCGAGCTCGTCGCGTTCGCCGAGGAGGAGGGCCAGCGTTTCGCCGCGACCTTCCTCGGCTCGAGCGCGCTGACCGGCGGCTTCGATGCGGCCTGGCTGGCCCAGCGCGACGCCGACGGCATCACGATGCGCGAGGCCATGCGCGCGGCCGGCCTGCCCGGCGAGCTGGCCGCGATCGCCGCGCTCGCGCGCGACCCGGCGCGCTACCGCGGCTTCGTCGAGGTCCATATCGAGCAGGGCCCGGTGCTCGCGCGCGCGGGCCTGCCGCTCGGCGTCGTCACGTCGATCAACGGCAGCCGGCGCCTGCGCGGCGAATTCACGGGCGAGGCCTCGCACGCGGGCACGACGCCGATGAGCGCGCGCCGCGACGCTGCCGCGGGCGCGGCCGAGCTCGCGCTCGCGGTCGAGCGCCTCGCGGCCGCGCAGCCCGGCGTCGTCGGCACGGTCGGCCAGCTCGAGGTGCCGGGCGGCTCGATCAACGTCGTGCCCGGGTGCTGCCGCTTCAGCCTCGACCTGCGCGCCCCCGACGACGCGGCGCGCGACGCGCTCGCCGACGCCGTGCTCGCCGAAGCCGCGGCGATCGCCGCGCGCCGCGGCCTGCGCCTGAGCGTCGACGAGGTCATGCGCGCGAGCGCCGCGCCGAGCGACGCGGCGCTGCAGGACCGCTGGGAGGCCGCCGTGCAGCGTCTCGGCCTGCCGCTGCTGCGCCTGCCCTCGGGCGCGGGCCACGACGCGATGAAGCTGCACGAACGCCTGCCGCAGGCGATGCTGTTCGTGCGCGGCGAAAACCTCGGCATCAGCCACAACCCGCTCGAATCGAGCAGCGACGACGACTGCGAGCTCGCGGTGCGCGCGCTGCTGAACCTGCTCGACCCATGAACACCGCAGACACCAATATCGACGCCCTGCTCGACGCCTGGGTCGACGCGCATTTCGACGCCGAGGTCGCGTTCCTCCAGGCGCTCGTGCGCATCCCGACCGACACGCCGCCGGGCCACAACGCGCCGCACGCCTGCGCGACCGTCACGCTGCTGCAGGGCATGGGCTTCGCGCCCGAGTCGCACCCGGTGCCCGACGCCGAGGTCAAGGCCGCGGGCCTGCAGTCGCTGAGCAACGTGATCGTGCGCCGGCGCTTCGCGGCAGGCGGCCCGACGATCGCGCTGAACGCGCATGGCGACGTCGTGCCGCCGGGCGAGGGATGGACCCACGAGCCCTACGGCGGCGAGGTCGTCGACGGCCGCCTCTACGGCCGCGCCGCGGCCGTCAGCAAGAGCGACTTCGCGACCTACACCTTCGCGCTGCGCGCGCTCGAGGCGGTGGCCGCCGCGCACCACGAGTTCAAGCCGCGCGGTACGGTCGAGCTGCACTTCACCTACGACGAGGAGTTCGGCGGCGAGCTCGGCCCGGGCTGGCTGCTCGCCCATGGCCTGAGCAAGCCCGACCTGCTGCTCGCCGCGGGTTTTTCCTACCAGGTCGTGACCGCGCACAACGGCTGCCTGCAGCTCGAGGTCAACGTCAAGGGCGAGGCCTCGCACGCGGCCTACCCGGACAGCGGCGTCGACGCGCTGAAGGCCGCCGTGCAGATCATGAACGCGCTGTACGCGCTCGAGCCCGGCCTGCGCGCGCAGCGCTCGGCCGTGCCGGGCATCACGCATCCCTACCTGAACATCGGCCGCATCGAGGGCGGCACGAACACCAACGTCGTGCCGGGCCGCGTCGTGCTCAAGCTCGACCGCCGCATGATCCCCGAGGAGGACCCGGCCGCCGTCGAGGCCGGCCTGCGCGAGGTGATCGCGCGCGCGACGCCGGCCGGCGTGAGCGTCGAGGTGCGGCGCCTGCTGCTCGCGCGCGCGCTCAAGCCGCTGCCGGGCCGCGCGCCGCTCGTCGCGGCGCTGCAAAAGCACGGCGCGGCGGTGTTCGGCACGCCGCTGCCCGAGGTCGGCACGCCGCTGTACACCGACGTGCGCCTCTACGGCGAGCATGGCGTGCCGGCCGCGATCTACGGCGCGGGGCCGCGCAGCGTGCTCGAATCGGGCGCGAAGCGCGCCGACGAGCACCTCGTGCTCGAGGACCTGCGGCGCGCGACGAAAGTCGTCGCGCGCACGCTCGCCGAACTGCTGGTCAAGTGAATCGTGAATAAAGCTTTTGTCAAGGAATCCGCGGGCGACGACGACGATGAAGACGGCGTCGGCCTGCCGCCGCTGCCGCCCGGTTCGCGCAACTACATGACGCCCGCGGGCCACGCGCGGCTGCGCGCCGAGTTCATGCAACTGATCGACGTCGAGCGGCCCAGGATGGTCGAGACGGTCTCGTGGGCCGCGAAGAACGGCGACCGCAGCGAGAACGGCGACTACCTGTACGGCAAGAAGCGCCTGCGCGAGATCGACCGGCGCTTGCGCTTCCTGACCAAGCGCCTCGACATCGCCGAGGTCGTCGACCCGAGCGTGCATCACGGCCGCGACCAGGTGTACTTCGGCGCGACGGTCACCTACGCGGACGCGAAAGGCGAGGAACGCACGATCACGATCAAGGGCATCGACGAGGCCGACAGCCTCGCCGGCGAGGTCTCCTGGGTCGCGCCGATCGCGCGCGCGCTGCTCAAGGCCCGCATCGGCGACGAGGTCAAGCTCGTCACGCCGCTCGGGGTCGAGACGATCGAGGTGGTCGAGGTGCGATACCCGGCGCCCGGGCCGACCTAGGGCGCGGTGGGTGCGGTGGGCGGCGCGGGCCTGCCGCCGCGCTCAGACGGCCGCGCCGCCCGGCTTGATCCGCCACACCTTGAGCACGGCCGGCGCGCGCTTGAGGCGGCGCAGCACGTCGGCGAGGTGCAGGCGGTCGCGCACCGACAGCAGCAGCGTGACCTCGGCGGTCTCGCGGCCCTGGTGCTCCTCGTTCATCGTGATGTGGGTGATGTCCGCCTCGGCCGTGGACACGGCCTGGGCGATCTGCGCGAGCACGCCCTTGCCGTTGCGCAGCAGCAGCGCGACGCCGGCCTCGAACGGGCGCGACAGTTCCTCGGCCCAGCTCACGGCGATCCAGTGCTCGGGGTCGCGCTGGAACAGTCGGCGGCCGACCGCGCACTCGCCCGTGTGCACGACGAGGCCCTCGCCGCGGCCCAGATAGCCCTTGATGTCGTCGCCGGGGATAGGCCGGCAGCAGGGCGCGAGGCGCACCGACGCGCCCTCGCTGCCGTCGATGCTGACCTGGCCCTGCGCCGTGACCTCGTCGGTCATGAAGCGGCCCATCGTCAGCATCACGGTGTCCGGGCGCTGGCCATGCTCGGCGAGCATGCGCGCGAGCTTTTTCGCGACGATGCTCGCGATCTTGCGGCCCAGGCCGATCTCGACGAGCAGCTCGTCGACGGTGCGGTTGCCGGCCCAGCGCGCGAGGCTCTGCCAGAGCTCGGCCGCCTCGGCCTCGTCGGCGTTCAGGCTCGGCAGCGCGAGGCCCTCGGCGCGCAGCGCCTGGGCGAGCATCTTCTGGCCGAGCTCGCGCGACTCCTCCTGCTCGAGGTTCTTGAGGAAATGGCGGATCTTCGAGCGCGCGCGGCCCGTGCGCACGAAGCTGAGCCAGGCCGGGTTGGGCCGCGCGCCGGTCGCCGTGACGATCTCGCACACGTCGCCGCTGTGCAGCACGGTGCGCAGCGGCACGGGCTCGCCGTTGACCTTGGCCGCGACGCAGTGGTCGCCGACGTCGGAGTGGATCGCGTAGGCGAAGTCGACCGGCGTCGCGCCCTTGGGCAGGGCCATGATCTTGCTCGCCGGCGTGAACACGTAGACGGCGTCGGGGAACAGGTCGATCTTGACGTGCTCGAGGAACTCGTTCGCGTCGCGCGTGTCGTCCTGGATGTCGATCAGCGACTGCAGCCAGTTCGCGCCGAGCTGCTGCATCGCGCTCGCGCTCGCGCCGCTCTTGTACATCCAGTGCGCGGCGACGCCCTTCTCGGCGATCAGGTGCATGGCCTCGGTGCGGATCTGGAATTCGACCGGCGTCGCGAGCGGGCTCACGAGCGTCGTGTGCAGCGACTGGTAGCCGTTCGGCTTGGGGATCGCAATGTAGTCCTTGAATCGACCCGGCTGCGGCTTGTAGAGCTGATGCAGCACGCCCAGGGCCAGGTAGCACTGCGGCAACTCGTCGACGACGACGCGAAAGCCGAAGATGTCGCTGACCTGCGCAAAGCTCAGGTGCTTCTCGCGCATCTTTTTGTAGATCGAGAACAGGGTCTTCTCGCGTCCGTGGATCTCGACCTTCTGCCCTGCATCGGCAAAGGCCTTGGCCACATCGC
>JAFAMW010000005.1 GCA_019232985.1 Roseateles sp.
CCGCGAAGCGCGCGGCGATCGGCACGGCGGTGGGCACCGCGCCGATGCTGAGGTGCCCCGTCGGACTGCCGGCCTGGCTGTGCAGATCCTGCTGCAGCAGCTCGTGCTCGCGCAGGATGCGCCGCGCGCTCGCGAGGATGCGCTCGCCCTCGGTCGTGAAGCCGGCGAAGTTGCGCCCACGCTTGACGATGGCCGTGCCGAAGTTTTCCTCCAGCGCGCGGATCGCGTTCGACAGGGCCGGCTGCGTGACGCTGCACGCAAGCGCCGCACGGCCAAAATGCTTGTGGTCGTCGAGCGAGACGAGATAGCGGAGCGAGACGAGGAGGTTCATGTCAGTGGCGCCCGGCCGCCCGTAGCCACTGAGCGCCCCCTTGGGGAGCAGCGACGTCGAGCTGTGGCGAGGGCGAGCGTGGGGGCTTCATGTCGCGCGCAGGATAAGCGCGGCGCGCTCGCTGCAAGGCTACCCGGGGGAAACCACGGACGACGGCAGGGCGACTGGCAAAATCGCGCCATGTTTTCTCAGCCTTCCGGCTGGCGCGTGCTGTCGCTCATCCCGCCGATGACGCAGCTGAACACGCCCTACCCCTCCACCGCCTATCTGACCGGCTTCCTGCGTTCGCGCGGCATCGATGCGGTGCAGCAAGACCTCGCGCTCGAGCTCGTGCTGAAGCTGTTCTCGCGGACCGGTGTCGAGTCGCTCGTCGAGCCCGCGCGCACCGCCGCGGCGCTGAAGCTGACGCCCACGCTTGACGCATTCCTGGCCCAGCACGCGCGCTACGCCGATACGATCGACGCGGCGATCCGCTTCTTGCAAGGCGGCGACGCCACGCTCGCGCACCGCATCAACGCACGCCGCTACCTGCCGGAAGGACCGCGCTTCGCGCAGCTTGAGGCGTATCTGGCCGAGCAGGGCGAGGATCCGCTCGGCTGGGCTTTCGGCGCGCTCGGCCTGCAGGATCGTGCGCGGCATCTTGCGACGCTCTATCTAAATGACCTGGCCGACGTACTGCGCGAGGCCGTCGATCCGCGCTTCGAGTTCGTGCGCTACGCCGAGAAGCTCGCGACCGCGCAGCCGACCTTCGACCCGCTCGCCGCGGCGCTCGCGGCCGCGCCGAACCTGATCGACCGCGAGCTCGCCGCGCTGACCGAGGCCGCGCTCGAGCGCCACGCGCCGAGCCTCGTGCTGCTGTCGGTGCCGTTCCCGGGCGCCGTCTACGCGGCGCTGCGCATCGCCGCGACGATCAAGGCGCGCCGGCCCGGCCTGCCCATCGTGCTCGGCGGCGGCTTCGTCAACACCGAGCTGCGCGAGCTCGCCGAGCCGCGCCTGTTCGACTACGTCGACTACATCACGCTCGACGCGGGCGAGCGCCCGCTGCTCGCGCTGATCGAGCATCTGCAGGGCCGGCGCGGCCGCGCGCGGCTCGTGCGCACCTTCGTGCGCGAAGAGGGCCAGGTCAAATACATCAACCTCGCCGAGCCCGACGTGCCGTTCGAGGACGTCGGCACGCCGACCTGGGACGGCCTGCCGCTCGACCGCTACCTGTCGCTGCTCGACATGCTGAACCCGATGAACCGGCTGTGGAGCGACGGGCGCTGGAACAAGCTGACCGTCGCGCATGGCTGCTACTGGAAGAAGTGCAGCTTCTGCGACGTCAGCCTCGACTACATCTCGCGCTACGAGACCGCGTCGGCCGAGACCCTCGTCGACCGCATCGAGGCAATCGTCGCCGAGACCGGCGCGACGGGCTTCCACTTCGTCGACGAGGCCGCGCCGCCGAAGGCGCTCAAGGCGCTCGCCGAGGAGATCGCGCGGCGCGGCACCGCGATCAGCTGGTGGGGCAATGTGCGCTTCGAGAAGACCTTCACCCCCGAGCTCTGCGAGCGCCTCGCCGAGAGCGGCTGCGTCGCGATCTCGGGCGGGCTCGAGGTCGCGTCGGACCGCCTGCTCGCGCTGATGAAGAAGGGCGTCAGCGTCGACCAGGTCGCGCGCGTGACCAAGGCCTTCGCCGACGCGGGCATCCTCGTCCACGCCTACCTGATGTACGGCTTCCCGACCCAGACCGTGCAGGACACCGTCGACGCGCTCGAGTACGTGCGCCAGCTGTTCGAGAACGGCTGCATCCACAGCGGCTTCTTCCACCGCTTCGCGTGCACCGTGCACTCGCCGGTCGGCCAGCGCCCGGCGGACTACGGCGTCACGCTGCTGCCGCTGCCCGACAGCCCGTTCGCGAAGAACGACGTCGGCTTCCACGACCCGAGCGGCGTCGACCACGACGCGATGGGCCGCGCGCTCAAGAAGGCGATCTACAACTTCATGCACGGCATCGGCGTCGAAGCCGACGTGCGCAGCTGGTTCGACGTGCGCGTGCCCAAGCCGACCGTGCACCGCCAGCGCATCGCCCGCGCCCTGGCCGAGCCGGCGCGCTGAGCCCTGGGCGGAGCGGGGCGCTTGCGTCCCGTCACATCCGCCGCGTCCGGGCGGCGTATGCTGCGCTGCAGCGTTCCCAACCACGCGTTCAACGGAGGATTTTTCCCATGAAGCTCAAGGACAAGGTCGCCTACGTCACCGGCGCGGCCAGCGGCATCGGCAAGCGCATCGCCGAGGTCTACGCCCAGGAGGGCGCGAAGATCGTCATCGCCGACCTCAACAAGGCCGCCGCCGACGCGGCCGCCGCCGAGATCGTCGCGGCCGGCGGCCAGGCGATCGGCGTCGCCGTCGACGTGACCGACGAGGCCCAGGTCGACGCGTCGGTCGAGGCCGGCGTCGCGGCCTTCGGCGGCATCGACATCCTGGTGTCGAACGCCGGCATCCAGATCGTCCACCGCGTCGAGGAATTCTCGTTCGCCGACTGGAAGAAGATGCTCGCGATCCACCTCGACGGCGCCTTCCTGACGACGCGCGCCTGCCTCAAGCACATGTACGCGCAGGGCCGCGGCGGCAGCGTGATCTATATGGGCTCGGTCCATTCCAAGGAAGCCTCGCTGCTCAAGGCGCCCTACATCACGGCCAAGCATGGCCTGATCGGCCTGTGCAAGACCGTCGCCAAGGAAGGCGCGGCGCATGGCGTGCGCGCGAACGTGATCTGCCCGGGCTTCGTGCGCACGCCGCTCGTCGACAAGCAGATCCCCGAGCAGGCCAGGACGCTCGGCATCAGCGAGGACGACGTGATCAAGAAGGTCATGCTCAAGGAGACCGTCGACGGCGAGTTCACGACCGTCGACGACGTTGCCCAGGTCGCGCTGCTGTTCGCGGGCTTCGAGAGCAATGCGCTGACCGGCCAGTCGATGGTCGTCAGCCACGGCTGGTTCATGCAGTAAGCGGCCCCCGCAGCGGCCCGACGCCGGGCCGTATCCGCGGGTTTACCAGGGCATGGCGAATGGCTGGGGCGTACGGGACCGGGACAATCGGCACCACGCAAACTCCTCGCTGTTCCGCCATGAAGCGCTCCGCCCTCGCCATCGCCCTGGCCGCCGTCTTTGCCGCCGGCCCCGTGCTGGCCGCCCCGACCGCGGCCCCGGCCCCCACCGCCTCGTCCGACGCCGTCGCCCCGGGCGCCTGGGACCTGCGCCCGCTCTACGCGACGCCGGCCGCCTGGGACGCCGAGCGCCAGGCCATCCTCGCCGAGCTGCCCAAGCTCGCCGCGCTCAAGGGCACGCTGGGCACGAGCGCCGCCAACCTTCAGGCCGGGCTCGACGCGGTCAGCGCGCTGCGCCGGCGCGTCGCCCGGCTCGGCGTCTACGCGTCGCTGGCCGCCGACGTGAACACCCAGGTCGGCGAGAACCAGGCGCGCAACCAGCGGTCCGACGCGGTCGCGAACCAATACGGCGAGGCCGTGTCCTGGGTCACGCCCGAGGTCGCCGCGATCGGTGCCGACAAGCTCCACGCCTGGGTCGCCGCGACGCCGGGCCTGGCCAAGCACCGCTACATGCTCGAGACCACGCTGCGCCTCGCCGCGCACACGCTCGCGCCGGGCGAGGAGGCGCTGCTCGCCGCGGCCGCCGACCCGCTCGAGCAGCCGGCCGATATCTACCGCCTGCTGACCAACGCCGACCTGCCCTGGCCGACGATCACGGTCCGCGGCAAAAAGGTCACGGTCGACCAGGAGCAATACGTCGCGCTGCGCGCCGACCCCGACCCCAAGGTCCGCGACCAGGTCTTCCAGGCCTTCTGGCCGGTCTACAAGGCCTACGAGCGCACGA
The DNA here is from genome assembly GCA_019232985.1 of Roseateles sp. The sequence goes on from JAFAMW010000005.1 coordinate 4,201, forward strand.
TCGGCGCGGTCTACGCGGCCGAGCTGCACGGCACGGTGTTCCAGGCCCACGCGCGCAAGTACGCGAGCAGCCTCGCGATGGCCCAGGCCGGCGACAACATCCCCGAAGCCGTCTACACGACGCTCGTCAAGGAGGCCAACGCGGGCCTGCCGACGCTGCAGCGCTACTTCCGCCTACGCAGCCAGCTGCTGGGCCTGAAGGAGGCGCGCTACTCGGACATCTACGTGCCGCTCGCCAAGCCCTCGCGCACCAACTACACGGTCGCCGAGGCCGAGGCGCTGACGCTCGAGGCGCTCAAGCCCATGGGCGAGACCTACGAGGCGCGGCTCGCGGCCGGCTTCAAGGGCAACTGGATGGACTCGAACGTCCAGCGCGGCAAGAAGTCGGGCGCCTACATGAACGGCGCGGCCTTCGACGTCCACCCCTATCTGCTGCTGACCTTCAACGGCGACTACCCGAGCGTCTCGACGCTCGCCCACGAATGGGGCCACGCGATGCACACGGTCTATACCGACAGCGTCCAGCCCTACGAGACCTCGGACTATTCGACCTTCATCGCCGAGATCCCGTCGACGGCCAACGAGCTGCTGCTCGCCGACTACATGGTCGCCCACGCGCAGAGCAAGGCCGAGAAGATCTTCGCCTTGAGCCAGGAGCTCGAGAACCTGCGCGGCACCTTCTTCCGCCAGGCGATGTTCGCCGAGTTCGAGCTCGAGGCCCACCAGGCCGCCGAGCGCGGCGAGCCGATCACCGGCGAGATGCTCAGCAAGATGTACCTCGAGCTGCTGCGCCGCTATCACGGCGACGCGGTTCATATCGACGACCTCTACGGCATCGAATGGGCCTACATCCCCCATTTCTACACCGACTTCTACGTCTATCAGTACGCAACCTGCGTGAGCGCGGCGGCCTATTTCGCCGAAGGCATCGGTCAGGGTGACGAGGCGCTGCGCGCGCGCTACTTCAAGATGCTCGAGTCCGGCGCGTCGGCCGACCCCTACGAGCTCGTCAAGGCCGCCGGCGTCGACCTCGCGTCGCCCGAGCCCTACCGGGCGGTGGTCCGGCGCATGAATCGCGTGATGGACGAGCTCGAGGCGCTGACGACCAAGAAGTAAGCAATCGCTTGGTTTTTATTCGTCCGCAGGCGTAGGCGCCGGTCGTCGGCTCAGGACGGCTGACGCCGCTGCGCCGCGGCCGCCGGCAGCGCGCGGCTCGCGAGCAGGCTCGCGAGCGTCGCGCCGGCGAAAACCGCGAACACGTTGAGCAGGCCCCAGAACGGCGGCGTGCCCGAGTACAGCAGCAGGCCGGTCAGGTCGGGGCGGTGATCGGCCGGCCCGATCGCGAGCGCGAACAGCCCGACCACGAGACTCGCCATCCAGGCGACGACGATGCCGCCGATGCACCAGACGCTGAGCAGGCGCCGGTCGCCCTGGCGCGGCCGCAGCGTCACGAAGGCCCAGCCGAGCGCGACGACGAAGACGACCGAGGCGGTGATGCCCGCGACCGCGAGCACCGCGAGGATGTGGGTCTGGATCATCTGACGCATCGGCACGAACAGCAGGTCCTTGTCGATGATCGTGCTGATCAGGATCGCGAAGGCGTAGAGGAGCACGCCGGAGACGACCGCGACGAAGCGTCGGGCGCGTCTCATGAACAACGCTGCGGATTGGGCATGGGCGGCATTCTGCGGTCCCTTGTGCCCCGAGCAAATCCCGTAAACCCCGGGTTTGCCCAGTATTTGGGCAGCAACTGCGCAGTATTTGCGCAGTTTGCTCGGTTTTTGCGGCTCAGCGCTTGCGGTCGAGGCGCATCGCGCGCGCCATGCTGCGGCGCTCGCTGCCGATCGCGGCGTTGAAGGCTTCGTGCTTGCGGCCCTTGTCGCCGTTCCAGTCGGGCGGCGGGAGGCGGCGGGCGGTCGAGGCGCTATGGGTCGGGTTCTTCATGGCGGGGCCTGGTCGGTCAGAGCCTTTGGCGGGCATGAGCGTCAAACGCGGGGCCGGGCGGCGCCGTTGACACGCGGATGCAACAAATCTTTGCAGGCCCCGTGCCGCCCCGGCCGCGGCGAAAATGGCCGCCTCGCCGCCGCCGCGGCCCCCAACAAGAAAGCCAGCCCATGACCGTCCAGCTGAAGAAGGCCCCCCCGGCCGCCGCCGTCCCCATCGTCGCCGTCGACCGCGCCGGCTTCGCCGGGCTCGAGGCCGGCCTGCCGGCCGCGACGCGCGCCTGGCTCGCCGCGACCGGCTTCAAGGCCGCGCCCGACAGCTTCGCGCTCGTGCCGGGCCCGGACGGCCGGCTTGGCCAGGTCTTTGCCGGCGTCGAGCACCCGGCCCACCCTTGGGCGCTGGCCGCCCTGCCGCTCGCGCTGCCCGAGGGCGTCTACCAGCTCGCCGACGCGGGGCTTGCGCTCGCGCCCGAGGCCGCCGCGATGTCCTGGGAGCTCGGCGCCTACCGCTTCGACCTCTACAAGAAGCCGGGCCGCGCGCCGGCGACGCTGGTGCTCGCGCCGAGCGCGGCGGCCGGGCGCGGCCTCGCGCTCGCGACCGTGATCGCGGCGACGCGCGACCTCGTCAACACCCCGGCCGAGGCGCTCGGCCCGGCCGAGCTCGCCGAGGCCGCCGCCTTCGTCGCGCGCCAGCATGGCGCGAAGTTCAAGCAGGTCGTCGGCGACGAGCTGCTCAAGAAGGGTTTCCCGGCGATCCACGCGGTCGGCCGCGCGGCCGACCCCGCGCGCGCGCCGCGCCTGATCGAGCTCAACTGGGGCAGCGACAAGCACCCGCGCCTGACCCTGGTCGGCAAGGGCGTGTGCTTCGACACGGGCGGCCTCGACATCAAGAGCGCCGAGGGCATGCGCCAGATGAAGAAGGACATGGGCGGCGCGGCGAACGCGCTGGGCCTGGCCACGCTCGTGATGGCGCTCGAGCTGCCGGTGCGCCTGCAGCTGCTGATCCCGGCCGTCGAGAACGCGATCGCCGGCAACGCCTACCGCCCCGGCGACGTGTTCAAGACCCGCGCGGGCCTGCATATCGAGATCGGCAACACCGACGCCGAGGGCCGCGTGATCCTGTGCGACGCGCTCGCCTACGCGGCCGAGCACAAGCCCGCGCTGATCGTCGACCTGGCGACGCTGACCGGCGCCGCGCGCGTCGCGCTGGGCCCCGAGCTGCCGGCGCTGTTCACGCGCGACACCAAGCTCGCGCGCGAGCTCGTCGACCTCGGCCTCGCGCTCGACGACCCGCTCTGGCACATGCCGCTGTGGGCGCCTTACAAGCCCGGCATCGCGAGCGACATCGCCGACATCGTCAACACCGGCAAGGGCCCGAAGGGCGGCGCGATCAACGCGGCGCTGTTCCTCGAGTACTTCGTCCCGGCCGGCCAGGACTGGCTGCACATCGACCTCTACGCGGCCAACGACGGTTCGCGCCCGGGCCGCCCCGCCGGCGGCGAGGCGCAGACGATCCGCACCCTGCTCGCCTGGCTCGAGCGGCGTTTCGCCAGCAAGGGCTGAGCGGCCGTCAGGACCGCGCGGCGCGGTCCTGCTCGACCCAGGCCGCGGCCTTCTCGGCGATCATCAGCGTCGGCGAGTTGGTGTTGCCGCGCGTGATCTGCGGCATCACGCTCGCGTCGACGACGCGCAGGCCCGCGACGCCGCGCACGCGCAGCCGCGCGTCGACGACGCCCAGCGGGTCGTCGGCGCGCGCCATCTTGCAGGTGCCGACCGGGTGGAAGATCGTCGTCGCGATGTCGCCGGCGAGGCGGGCGAGCTCGGCGTCGCTCTGGAACTCGACGCCGGGCTTGTATTCGACCGGCGCGAACGCCGCGAGCGCGGGCTGGGCGACGATGCGCCGGGTCAGGCGCAGGCTCGCCGCGGCGACGCGGCGGTCGGCCTCGGTCGCGAGGTAGTTCGGCGCGATCGCGGGCGCCGCGTCGCGCTCGGCCGAGCGGATCAGCACCGTGCCGCGGCTCGTCGGCTGGAGGTTGCAAACGCTTGCCGTGAACGCGTTGAAGCGGTGCAGCGGCTCGCCGAACGCGTCGAGCGACAGCGGCTGGACGTGGTACTGCAGGTCGGGCCCGGCCTGCGCGGGGTCGCTCTTCGCGAACGCGCCGAGCTGCGACGGCGCCATGCTCATCGGCCCGCTGCGGCGCAGCAGGTACTCGAGGCCGATCCTTAGCCGGCCCCACCAATGCGCGGCGCTGGTATTGAGCGTGCGCGCGCCGCTGACTCGATAGACCGCGCGGATCTGCAGATGGTCCTGCAGGTTCGCGCCGACGCCGGGCAGGTCCTCGCGCACCTCGACGCCGAGCCGCTGCAGGTGCGCGCCCGGGCCGATGCCCGAGAGCTGGAGCAGCTGCGGCGAGCCGATCGCGCCGGCCGCGAGCAGCAGCTCGCCGCCCTTCCTGAGCGTCACGACCTCGGGGCCATGCGGCGTGTGCACGAGCGCGCCGCCGCAATGCCATTGGCCGTCCACGCGCGTGAGCGTCAGGCGCTGGACCTGGGCGCCGGTCCAGAGCTCGAAGTTCGGCCGGCCGAAGCAGGTCGGGCGCAGAAAGGCCTTGGCCGTGTTCCAGCGCCAGCCGCGGCGCTGGTTGACCTCGAAATAACCGACGCCCTCGTTGTCGCCGCCGTTGAAGTCGGCGCTCGCCGGGATGCCGGCCTGGACGGCCGCCGCCGCGAACGCGTCGAGGATGGGCCAGGACAGGCGCTGGCGCTCGACGCGCCATTCGCCGCCCGCGCCGTGCACGTCGCTCGCGCCGCGCCAGTGGTCCTCGTGCTGCTTGAAGAAGGGCAGGCAGGCGTCCCAGGCCCAGGCCGGATCGCCGAGCGCGGCGGCCCAGGCGTCGTAGTCGCGCGCCTGGCCGCGCATATAGATCATGCCGTTGATGCTCGACGAGCCGCCGAGCACCTTGCCGCGCGGGTAGCGCAGCGCGCGGCCGTTCAGGCCCGGCTCGGCCTCGGTGCGGTAGAGCCAGTCGGTGCGCGGGTTGCCGATGCAGTAGAGGTAGCCGACCGGGATATGGATCCAGTGGTAGTCGTCGTGGCCGCCGGCCTCGAGCAGCAGCACGCGCCGGCGCGGGTCGCGGCTGAGCCGGTTCGCGAGCAGGCAGCCGGCCGTGCCCGCGCCGACGATGATGGTGTCGAAGGGGATCGCCATCGCGCGATCATCCTCCCGATCGTCGGCCGTGCCTTCAGCTCGCGGCGGCGCCGCCGGCGAGCACCGGGAACAGCTTGGTCAGCCCGTCGGCGAGCAGCTCGACCGCGAGCGCCGCGAGGATCAGGCCCATCAGCCGCGTCATGATGTTGATGCCGGTCTGGCCGAGCGCCTTCGCGATGCGGCCGGCCGCCGAGAACACCAGGTAGGTGATCGCGCCGACGACGACGCCGTAGCCGACCAGCACGGCGAGCTCCCACCAGTGGCGCGTCTTCTCGGCGTAGATGACCATGGTCGAGATCGTCGCGGGGCCGGTCAGCAGCGGGATCGTCAGCGGCACGACGGCGATGCTCGCGCCCGCGTCGGCCTTGCTCGCGCCCTCGTCGACGTCGGTGCTGCGCGACTCGGCCGGCTGGGCGTTGAGCATCTGCAGCGAGCTGATGAACAGCAGCGCGCCGCCGCCGACCTGGAAGGACGCGAGCGAGATGCCGAAGAACTCGATGACCTTGAGCCCGAACAGCGCGCTCAGCGCAATCACGACGAACGCGCTGAAGCTGCTGACCATGATGGTCCGGCGCCGCGCCTCGCGCGGGAAGCGGCTCGTGAAGTGGATGAAGAAGGGCACGACGCCGATCGGGTTGACGATCGCGACGAGGGCGACGAGGGGCTTGTAGATGTCCATCAGGCTTCTTCTTCGTTCAGGGCCAGGAACACCGCGCAGCAGCCGCGCAGGTAGACGAGCGTCGGCAGCACCAGGGCGACCGCGAACACGACGCCGCCGCCGACCAGCGCCGCGGCGCCGAGCGGCGTGCGCGCGACCGGCGCGCCGGCCGCGCCCGCGGCGCGCAGCCCGTAGCCGAACAGGCCGGCCATCAGCTGCTGCGGCGGCAGGTCGATGCCGACGACCCAGACCGCGAGCTGGGCGAGCGCGCGCCCGCCCCCGACGACGACGACGCTGATCAGCGCGGTCACGCCGGTCGTCAGCGCCATCACGAGCAGCATCAGCGCCGCGCATTCGACGAGCTCGCGGCGCAGCAGGCGCCACAGCAGCGCGAGCGTCGCGCGCACGCCCAGGCCGCTCCAGACCGAGGGCCCGGTCAGCGGCCCGACCAGGACGGCGCCGGCCAGCCCCATCACGCCGAGCACGACGACGCCGAGCGGCACGGTCAGCGTGAACAGCGCCGGGCCGAAGCCCGGGCCGCGCGCGAGCCACAGCAGGCCGACGAGCAGCGCGAGCACGCCGGCCGCGGCCGCGACGACGCAGGCCAGCACCGCGAGCACGCGGTGGGCGCGCGCGCCGGCGTCGAGCAGCGCGTCGACGACGTCGCGCACCGGCGCGCCGCGCGCCTGGTCCATCAGCATCAGGCCGGTCGCGTTGAGGCCGAAAAACGCGCCCGCGAGCGCGAGGCCGGCCCAGGCCGCGCCCCAGAGTGAATCTTCCCGTGCCAGCGCCGATTCCGAAGTCGCCAGCAGCAGGCCGGCGATGCAGAACGTGCTCAGCAGCGCGTACAGGGCCCGGCCGTTGCGCGGCGCGTCGAGGCAGCCGAGCACGGATTCGAGCGCCGTCAGAGTGAGTTTGCGTGCGGGCCGCCCCATGAGGGGCGCATGATAGCGAGCCCATGCGAAAGCCAGGTGCAGCGGGCTACGGGTTATTGCTAGAACCCTAAAAACAACACTCCCCAAAAAGCCGGGCGCGCGTAATTTAGGCCTCAGCCCATAATGAGAATTGCCTGTGTCTGGACGCCGCACCTTCGCTTGAATGGTTCACGATGGGTTGAAGCTCCACCTGGTTTTTTGAGTATCTGAAAGGGCTTCCCCATGGGAAACAAGCTTTATGTGGGCAATCTCGCCTACAGCGTGCGTGATCAATCGCTGCAAGACGCGTTTGGTCAGTTCGGCACCGTCACTTCGGCACGCGTGATGATGGACCGCGAAACCGGCCGTTCCAAGGGCTTCGGTTTCGTCGAAATGAGCTCCGACGCCGAAGCGCAGTCGGCGATCAACGGCATGAACGGCCAGACCCTCGAGGGTCGCGCGATCGTCGTGAACATCGCCCGTCCGCGCGAAGAGCGTCCGGGCGGCTTCGGCGGTGGCGGTGGCGGCGGTGGTGGCCGCGGCTTCGGCGGCGGCGGTGGCGGCTACGGTGGCGGCGGTGGCCGCTCGGGTGGCGGCGGCTACGGCGGTGGCCGTGGTGGCTTCGGCGGCGGCGAAGGCGGCGGAGGTGGCGGCTACGGCGGCGGTCGTTCGGGTGGCGGCGGCTACGGCGGCGGTGGCCGCTCGGGTGGCGGCGGCTACAGCGGCGGCGGCCGTTCGGGCGGCGGCTACGGCGAATACTGATTCGCAGGGCTTTAAGCCATAGGCGAAAGGGCGTCTCAGGACGCCCTTTTTGCATTTGGGCACCGCCGCGCGGCTTTCAGTGCCCCGCGCGGCGCTTGCGCGGCTGGCCCGCGAGCGCGCGGTCGAACCACGCGTCGGGCAGCAGGCGCAGCAGCTTCGCGACGACGCCCATCTGCCACGGAATCACGCGGTAGCTCGTGCCGGCCGCGATCGTGCGCCGCGCCGCGCGCGCGAACGCCTCGGGCGCCATCAGAAAAGGCATGCGAAAGCGGTTGCCGCTCGTGAGCGGCGTCGCGACATAGCCGGGCGCGATCGTCACGACGCGCACGCCGCTGCCGCGGCATTCGCCGCGCAGGCTCTCGCAATGCGCGACGACGGCGGCCTTGGAGCCGCAGTACGCGGCGTGGCCCGGCAGGCCGCGCACGCCGGCGACGCTCGCGACGCCGACGAGCGTGCCCGCGCCGCGCGCGCGCAGCGGCGCGATGAAGGGCTGGAAGGTCGCGGCGAGGCCGAACACATTGGTGCGGTAGACCTGCTCGAGCACGGCCAGGTCCTCGGCCTCGGCCGTGTCCACGCCGACGCTGATGCCGGCGTTCGCGACGACCACGTCGGGCAGGCCCTGGGCCGCGATGCAGGCCCGCGCGGCCGCGCCGATCGACGCCGCGTCGGCGACGTCGGCCGCGTAGACGCCGCAGCGCTCGGCGCCGAGGCCCTGCGCCGCGGCCCATTCGCGCAGCGCCGCGTCGCGCCGCGCGACGAGCGCGAGACGCCAGCCGGCGGCCGCGTATTCGGCCGCGAGCGCCTGGCCGATGCCGCTCGACGCGCCGGTGATGAAGACGAGGCCGCCCATCGCCGCCGTCAGCGCCGCGGCGGCGTCGGCTGGAGCTGCCCGTGGGTACGCCCGGCGAAGACCAGCGTGCCCTTCAGGTGCTCGTAGACGAAGCCCTGGTCGCCGTGCAGCGTGCCGCCCGGGAAATCGACGTCGACGGGCAGCTGCGAGCGCAGCACCTGGGTGTCGGCGAAGACCTCGACGAAGTCGCCGCGCACGACCACGCGGGGCGCGTCCTGCGCGGGCCGCTGGCCGGGGTCGAAGCGGCGCAGGTGCACGTCGCCGATCAGCTGGAGCTGGCTCGCGTCGGCGTTCGAGACGGCGCGCGCCGCGGTCGCGAGCAGCTGCGCGCCGTTCGGCGCGATCGCGCGCACGCTGACGCCGTCGATCTCCACCGTGTCGGTGTCGGGGTAGTGGCGCAGCGCCTCGCCCTCGACGCGCGCCCGCAGCAGGCCTTCGGCGCCGATGCGCTCGAGCTCGAAATGCTGCATCCGGTAGTCGGGCACATGGCGCAGCGGCGCGGCCGCCTGCGGCCCCCCGAGCAGCGGCGTGTTCTTGACGAGCCACCAGGTCGCGACCGCGAGCAGGCTCATCAGGAACAGCGGCAGCCAGCTGCTCACGAGCGACTGCAGGCGCCAGGTCCACGAGGGCAGCTCGCGCCGCGCCGGCGGCGGCGCCAGGGGGGTCAGCGCCATCAGGGCGCGCCCCCGTCGAGCGTGTCGAGGTGGCCGGCGAACAGGCGCGCGTAATGGCCGCCGGCGAGCAGCAGCAGGTCGCAGAACTCGCGCGCCGCGCCGTGGCCGGCCGCGGCCGTCGTCACGTGGTCGGCGACCGCGCGGACCTCGGCGTGCGCCTGCGGCGGCGCGCAGGCGAAGGCCGCGCGCGTGAGCAGCGGCAGGTCGGGCCAGTCGTCGCCGATCGCGGCGACCTCGTCCCAGTGCAGGCCCAGTGCGGTGAGCAGCGGCGCCGCGGCGGCGAGCTTGTCCTTCGCGCCGTAGACCGCGTGGACGAGGCCGAGGTCGGCGACGCGGCGGCGCACGGCCGGCGAGTCGCGGCCCGTGATCACGACCGGCGCGATGCCGGCCTGGGCGAGCAGCTTCAGGCCATGGCCGTCGAGCGTCGCGAAGGCCTTGAAGACCTCGCCGCTCTCGCCGATGTAGATGCGGCCGTCGGTCAGCACGCCGTCGACGTCGAAGATCGCGGCCTTCAGGCCGAGGCCCGGGCCCTGGGCCTTGAGCAGCAGTTCGGGCGGGAACGACAGGGCGTGCTGCATCAAATGACCTTCGCGCGCATCAGGTCGTTGATCGACACGGCGCCGAGCAGGCGCGCGTCGGCGTCGGCAACGAGCACGACGGTGATGCGCGCGGCCTCCATCACGTCGGCCGCGTCGACCGCGAGCGCGTCGGGCGCGACGCGGCGCGGGTTCGGGTGCGCGACCTCGGCGGCCGTCAGCGCGCGCAGGTCGCGGCCGCTCTCGACGAGGCGGCGCAGGTCGCCGTCGGTGAAGATGCCCTCGATGCGGTCGGCCGCGTCGACGAGCACGGCCATGCCGAGGCCGCCGGCCGACATCGCGCGCATCATCTCGGTGAACGGCGTCGCGGCCGTCACGCGCGGCAGCTCGGTGCGCATCAGGTCGCGCACATGGGTCAGCAGCTTGCGGCCGAGCGCGCCGCCCGGGTGCGAGCGCGCGAAGTCCTCGGCGCGGAAGCCGCGCGCGTCGAGCAGCGCGACGGCGAGCGCGTCGCCGAGCGCCATCTGCGCCGTCGTGCTCGCGGTCGGCGCGAGCTGCAGCGGGCAGGCCTCTTCGGCGACGGCGCTGTCGAGCACGACGTTGGCGTGGCGCGCGAGGCTCGACTTGGCGCCGCCGGTCATCGCGACGATCGGCACGAACAGGCGGCGCAGCACCGGCAGGATCGCGTTGAGCTCGTCGCTCTCGCCCGAATTGGACAGGGCCAGCACGACGTCCTGCGGCGTGACCATGCCGAGGTCGCCGTGGCTCGCCTCGGCCGGGTGGACGAACAGCGCCGGCGTGCCCGTCGACGCGAGCGTCGCGGCGATCTTGCGGCCGACATGGCCGCTCTTGCCCATGCCCATCACGCACACGCGGCCCTGGCACGCCAGCATGGTCGCGACAGCCTGGGCGAACGCGTCGCCGAGACGCGGCCCGAGCGCCTCGAGCGCGGCCGCCTCGACGGCCAGCGCGCGGCGGCCCATGTCGACCGCGCGGTCGGCGTCGAAAGCGGGGGTGGGGGTCGGATTCATCGGCGCCAGTTTAGCTGGCGAGGATGGAAAAACGGGCCCGAGGGGCCCGTTGTGGTGCGTCGCGGCAGCCCGGCCAAGCCGGGCGCCGCGCCGGCTCAGCGGCCGTCCTCGACGTCGCGGATCGCGTGCTCGGTCGCGCCGATCGCGTGCTCGACATGCTCGATCGAGCGGTGCTTGAGCTCGCGCGCCTCGGGGTTGTCCTCTTCCTGCGCGAGGTCCTGCCGGGCGCGGCGCAGCAGCTCGAGCGCGTGGTGCAGGCGGCCCGGGTGGTCGAGGTCCGCGTCCTCGTGCGGGTGGTCCTCGAGGTTCTTCGCGTCCTCGACGGCCGCGCGCTTGATCTCGCCGATCGCGGCGTCGATCTGGTCGATCGCTTCGTCCTCGCGCACGCTGACCGCGCGGTCGCCCGGGCGGTGCTCGAGGTTCCAGCGCGCGGCGCGCAGGTCGCTCAGCGCGTGCAGGTAGCCGGGGTGGTGGCCGGGCAGGTCGGCGCATGCGGCCAGGGGCAGCAGGGCGAGCAGCACGGCAGCGAGCTGGGTCTTCTTCATCGCGAGACTTTCTGGAGCGGGGCTCCGAATTGGGCAAGGCACGCTTTGTAGCCGGGCAGGGTTTCGGCGAGCCTTCGCAGGCGGGAGGAAGTCTCGCCCGCCGCCGCTCAGGGGTACAGACCGCGCTCCTCGCGCGCCTCGAGCACGCGCGTGCACGCGACCGTGAACGCGGCCGTGCGCAGCGAGATCCTGTGGTGCTCGGAGGTCTCCCAGATGCCCTTGAAGGCGCCCGTGATGATCTTGTCGAGCCGCACGTTGATCTCGTCCTCGGTCCAGAAGAAGGACGAGAAGTCCTGCACCCACTCGAAGTAGGAGACCGTCACGCCGCCGGCGTTCGCGATCACGTCCGGGACGACGATGATGCCGCGGTCGGCGAGGATCGCGTCGCCGTCGGGCGTGGTCGGGCCGTTCGCGCCCTCGAGCACGATGCGCGTCTGCACGCGCCTGGCGCGCTCGCCGGTCAGCTGGCCCTCGAGCGCGGCCGGGATCAGCACGTCGCTCTTGACGTCCCAGAAGTCCTCGTTCGCGATCTGGTCGGCGCCCTTGAAGCCGCCGGCGCCGCCGGTCTTGGCCACATGGTCGAGCAGGTCGGCCATGTCCACGCCCTGCTCGTTGAGGATGGTGCCGGTGTGGTCCTGCACGGCAACGACCTTCGCGCCGTTCGCGGCGAACAGCTTGGCCGCGATCGAGCCGACGTTGCCGAAGCCCTGCACGGCGATGCGCGCACCCTCCATCGGCACGTTCAGGCGACGCATCGCCTCGCGGCCGATCACGAACACGCCGCGGCCCGTCGCGGCGACGCGGCCCAGCGAGCCGCCCAGCGGGATCGGCTTGCCGGTGACGACGCCGGTCGCCGTGGCGCCGACGTTCATCGAGTAGGTGTCCATCATCCAGGCCATGATCTGGCCGTTCGTGTTCACGTCGGGCGCCGGGATGTCCTGGGTCGGGCCGATGATGATGCCGATCTCGCTCGTGTACCGGCGCGTAACCTTCTCGAGCTCCTTCAGCGACAGCGTCTTCGGGTCGAGGCGGATGCCGCCCTTGGCGCCGCCGTAGGGCAGGTTGACGGCGGCGTTCTTGATCGTCATCCAGGCCGACAGCGCCATCACTTCCTCGAGCGTGACGTCCGGGTGGTAGCGCACGCCGCCCTTGCCCGGGCCGCGCGTCAGGCTGTGCTGGACGCGGTAGCCCTCGTAGTGGGCGATCGTGCCGTTGTCGAGCTCGATCGGGATATCGACGATCAGCGCGCGCTTCGGGCGGCGCAGCGTCTCGACCCAGCGGGCCAGTTTGCCGAGGTAGGGTTCGACGGCGTCGATCTGGGAAAGATAGGTGCCCCAGGGGCTGTTGCGCGTCGGCGAAACAAAGGACAGATTGGGCATGAAACCGCTCCGTAATTTTCTGTGGCCGAACGGTACCGCGAAGCATGCCTTGAACGCCAGCGAAGGCAAAGCCTTGTCGACATGCCGTAATGCGGGCTGCGCATAGGCGGTCCAGAATGCCCCATGACCCCGACGCCGACCGACCTCGCCGCCGCCGCCCTGTTCGCCTTGGCGCTTTTGCACACTTTTGCCGCACCTCGGCTCGAGCGCCTGGCGCGCCGCCAGCCGCGCCACGCGGGCCTGTGGCACCTGCTCGGCGAGGTCGAGGTCGTGTTCGGCCTGTGGGCCGGCGTGCTCGTCGTCGCGATCTTCGCGCTCGAGGGCCGCGCGGCCGCGACCACCTATCTGGACACGCGCAACTACACCGAGCCGCTGTTCGTGTTCGCGATCATGGTGATCGCGGCGACCCGGCCGGTGCTGCAGTTCGCGGGCGCGGCCGCCGACGCCCTGGCGCGCCGCCTGCCGCTGCCGCGCGGCACGGCGCTGTACTTCGTGCTGCTCGTCGGCGTGCCGCTGCTCGGCTCCTTCATCACCGAGCCCGCGGCGATGACCCTCGCCGCGCTGATGCTGCGCGAGTCCGTGTTCGCGCGGCCGACGAGCGCGCGGCTGCGCTATGCGACGCTCGGCGTGCTCTTCGTCAATATCTCGATCGGCGGCACGCTCACGCCGTTCGCGGCGCCGCCGGTGCTGATGGTCGCCGACGCCTGGGGCTGGGACACCCGCTTCATGCTCGCCGAGCTCGGCGGCCGCGCAGCGCTCGCCGTGCTCGTCAACGGCCTCGGCGCGGCGCTGCTGTTCCGCCGCGAGCTCGGGATTGCTGCGTCGCAGCAGCAGCCCGTCGCCCGCGAACGGCCGCGGCCGACCGTGCTCGCCGTGCACCTGCTCGCGCTCGCCGGCGTCGTCGCGTTCGCCCATCACCCGCCGATGTTCCTCGGCATCCTGCTCGGCTTTCTCGGCTTCGCGACGGCTTACCCGCAGCACCAGGACCGCCTGATCCTGCGCGAGGCGCTGCTCGTCGCGTTCTTCCTCGGCGGCCTCGTCGTGCTCGGCGGCCTGCAGCAATGGTGGCTCGAGCCCGCGCTGCTCGCGCTCGACGCGAAGGCGGTGTTCTACGGCGCGCTGGCGCTGACCGCGTTCACCGACAACGCGGCGCTGACCTACCTCGGCTCGCTCGTGCCGGGCCTCGCCGAGCCGTTCAAGCTCGCGCTCGTCGGCGGCGCGGTCGCCGGCGGCGGCCTGACCGTCGTCGCGAACGCGCCGAACCCGGCCGGCGTCGCGATCCTGCGCGACTGCTTCGCCGAGGACGGCGGCATCGGCGCGCTGCGCCTGTTCGCGGCCGCGCTCGCGCCGACGCTCGTCGCCGTCGCTTTGCTGCGCTGGCTTTGACGCATACGCCTATACCATCGCAGGCATGATGCCCCCACGCCTGCGATGACCGACTCGCTCGACCTCGCGCTGCTGCTGCTGATCGCCGCCGTGTTCGGCGTCGTGCTGTGCCGCTCGCTGAAGCTGCCGCCGATGCTCGGCTACCTCGTCATCGGCGTCGCGATCGGCCCGCACGCGCTGGCCCTGGGCGGCGGCAGCGAAGCCGACCTCGCCTACCTCGGCGAGTTCGGCGTCGTGTTCCTGATGTTCGTGATCGGGCTCGAGTTCAACCTGCCCAAGCTGCGCAGCATGCGCGCCGACGTGTTCGGCCTCGGCCTGCTGCAGGTGCTGCTGACGACGACCGGCGCCGTGGCCGGCAACTTCCTGCTCGAGGCCGGCTTCGGCCTGCTCGGCATCGAGTGGCAGCTCGGCTGGCGCGGCGCGCTCGTGCTCGGCGCGGCGATGGCGATGAGCAGCACCGCGATCGTCGTCAAGCTGATGGCCGAGCGCCTCGAGCTCGACAGCCCGCACGGCCGCCGCGTGATGGGCATACTGCTGTTCCAGGACTTGGCCGTGGTGCCGCTGCTCGTGCTGATCCCGGCGCTGCAGAGCAGCCCGGCCGAGATGGCGAGCGCGCTCGCCTGGGCCGGGCTCAAGGCCGCGGCGCTGCTCGGCGTGCTGCTGTGGGGCGGCCAGAAGCTCATGCATTTCTGGCTCACCCTGGTCGCGCGCAAGCGCAGCGAAGAGCTGTTCATGCTGAACCTGCTGTTCGTCACCCTGGGCCTCGCCTGGCTGACCGAGCGCTTCGGCCTGTCGCTCGCGCTCGGCGCCTTCGTCGCCGGCATGCTGATCGCCGAGACCGAATACAAGCACCAGGTCGAGGCCGACATCCGGCCCTTCCACGACCTGCTGCTGGGCCTGTTCTTCATCACCATCGGCATGCGCCTGGACTGGCACGCGCTGGTCCAGCAATGGCTGCTCGTGCTGCTGCTGAGCCTCGGGCCCATCGTCGCGAAGTTCGCGCTGATCGCGCTGATCGCACGCGCGTTCAAGGCGCCCGGCGGCACCGCGCTGCGCACCGGCCTGTACCTGGCCCAGGCCGGCGAGTTCGGCTTCGTGCTGCTGACGCTGGGCACCGAGAACGGCCTCGTCGCCCACCAATGGGTGAGCCCGGTGCTCGCAAGCATGGTGCTGTCGATGCTCGCGACGCCGCTGCTGATCCAGTACAGCAACCGCATCGTGATGAAGCTGTCGAGCAGCGACTGGCTGCTGCAGTCGCTGCAGCTCACGACGATCGCCAAGAAATCGATCCACACGAGCGGCCACGTGATCATCTGCGGCTTCGGCCGCAGCGGCCAGAACCTCGCGCGCCTGCTCGAGACCGAAGCCTTCCCCTATGTCGCGCTCGACCTCGACCCCGACCGCGTCGGCCAGGCCACGGCGGCGGGCCAGAACGTCGTGTTCGGCGACGCCGCGCGGCCGCAGAGCCTGATGGCCGCGGGCCTCGCGCGCGCGAGCGCCGTCGTCGTGACCTACCACGACACGCCGTCGGCCCTGAAGGTGCTGCGCCTCGTGCGCGCCCATGCGCCCAAGCTGCCGGTGATCGTGCGCACGCTCGACGACGCCGACCTCGAGCGCCTGCGCGAGGCCGGCGCGACCGAGGTCGTGCCCGAGGCGATCGAGGGCTCGCTGATGCTCGCGAGCCACGCGCTCGCGCTGCTCGGCGTGCCGATGCGCCGCGTGCTGCGCATCACCCAGGAGATGCGCGACAAGCGCTACGGCCTGTTGCGCGGCTATTTCCGCGGCGGCGACGACGACACGACCGAGGAGGAGCGCCACGCCGCGCGCCTGCACTCTCTGACGCTGCCGGCCGACAGCGACCACGCGGGCAGCACGCTCGGCGCCCTGGGCCTCGCCGAGCTCGACGTCGCCGTGGTCTCGTTGCGGCGCGGCAACGGCGCCGTCGTCGCGGCGCAGGACGACCTGGTCCTGCGCGGCGGCGATACGCTCGTGCTTTCCGGCGTTCCGACGGCGCTCGCGCTCGCCGAGGAGCGCCTGCTCGCCGCCTGAGCGGCGCGCCGGCCTGCCACCTCGGTGACAGCGCGGACCATCAGTTTGTGAGGCAATCGCACCATGGACTTCGCCTTCAGCCCCCGCACCGAAGCATTGCGCGAGCGCCTGCTCGCGTTCTGCGCCGAGCACATCGTCCCCAACGAGGGCCGCTACCTCGCCGAGATCGACGCGCACCGGCGCGCCGGCAACGCCTGGCAGCCGAGCCCGCTGATCGAAGCGCTCAAGCCGCGCGCGCGCGCGGCCGGCCTGTGGAACCTGTTCCTGCCGCATTCGGCGCGCGCGCCCGAAGGGCTGAGCAACCTCGAGTACGCGCCGCTGTGCGAGATCATGGGCCGGGTGTTCTGGGCGCCCGAGGTCTTCAACTGCTCGGCGCCCGACACCGGCAATATGGAGGTGCTCGAGCGCTACGCGAGCCCCGCGCTGCAGGAGCGCTGGCTCGCGCCGCTGCTCGCCGGCGACGTGCGCTCGGCCTTCCTGATGACCGAGCCGGCCGTCGCCTCGTCCGACGCGACGAACATCGAGTGCCGGATCGAGCGCGACGGCGACCATTACGTGATCAACGGCCGCAAATGGTGGTCCTCGGGCGCCGGCGACCCGCGCTGCCAGGTCTATATCGTGATGGGCAAGACCGACCCGCAGGCCGCGCGCCACGCCCAGCAGTCGATGATCGTCGTGCCGGCCGACACGCCCGGCATCACGGTCAAGCGCCACTTGAGCGTGTTCGGCTACGACGACGCGCCGCACGGCCATATGGAGATCGAGCTCAAGGACGTGCGCGTGCCGGCCGAGAACCTGCTGCTCGGCGAAGGCCGCGGCTTCGAGATCGCCCAGGGCCGCCTCGGCCCGGGCCGCATCCACCATTGCATGCGCTCGATCGGCGCGGCCGAGCGCGCGCTCGAGCTGATGTGCGAGCGCGCGCTCGCGCGCACCGCCTTCGGCAAGACCGTCGCCCAGCAGACCGTCACCCAGGAGCGCATCGCCGAGGCGCGCTGCGCGATCGAGCAGGCGCGCCTGCTCACGCTCAAGGCCGCGTGGATGATGGACCGCGCCGGCAACAAGGCCGCCCAGGCCGAGATCGCCATGATCAAGATCGTCGCGCCGAACATGGCGCTGCGCATCATCGACTGGGCGATCCAGGTGTTCGGCGCGATGGGCGTGTCGCAGGACACGCCGCTCGCGTCGATGTGGGCGCAGCAGCGCACGCTGCGCCTCGCCGACGGGCCCGACGAGGTTCACCGCAACTCGCTCGCCAAGCTCGAGCTCGCGAAGCACGTGCCCTGAACCCGCCGGAATCGGTTACGAAAGCGCGGTGGCAAAGCGCCGCGCGCTATGGTGAACTCCCGGACACCCTACGAGGAGACGCCCATGAGGATCGACCCCTATCTGTTTTTCGACGGCCGCTGCGAAGAGGCCATCGAGTTCTACAAGACCGCGCTCGGCGCCGAGGTCCAGATGCTGATGCGCAACAGCGACAGCCCCGAGCCGCCGCCGCCCGGCATGCTGCCGCCGGGCAGCGAGCACAAGATCATGCACGGTTCGCTGCTCGTCCAGGGCGCGCTGCTGATGGTGTCGGACGGCCATTGCGGCGGCGAGACCGCCTTCAAGGGCTTCTCGCTGTCGCTGAGCTACGACAAGCCGGCCGACGCCCAGCACGCGTTCGCGGCGCTCGCCGCGGGCGGCCAGGTCTCGCTGCCGCTCGGCAAGACCTTCTGGTCGCCGCTGTTCGGCATGGTCACCGACAAGTTCGGCGTCGGCTGGATGGTCACGCTCGCCGAGGGCGTCGCGGCCTGACCGCCTGATCCCAGCGCTCAGAGCTCGAAGATCTCGCGCAGCGCGCCGACCAGCGCGTCGGCATCGGCCTCGTCGTTGTAGCCCTGGAACGAGGCGCGCACGAACAGCCGGCCCGAATGCCCGGTCACGGGCACTTCGATGCGGTGCGCGTCGAACAGCCGCGCCTTGAGCGCGGCGCCGTCGAGCGTCGCAGGCATCGGGATCGGCACCATCTGGCCGAAGTCCGCGGGCGCGCCGATCGGCGCGAGGCCCGTCAACGCGCAGACCCGCGCCTGGGTGCGCAGCGCGCGGGCGTGGCAGTCCGCGCGCACCGCGTCCCAGTCGTGGCGGCGCTGGAACTCGATCGCCGCGGGCACGCTCAGGAACGCCGAGATGTCGCGCGTGCCCAGCCATTGCAGGCGCCGCTCGAAGCGGCTGTGGCCGAGGTAGGCGGCGTAGCCGGGGTCGTCGGCGCGCGCGTCGTCGTAGCCCCAGGAGATCGTCGTCGCCTCGAGCTGCGCCTGATGCTCGGTGCGCGCGTACAGGAAGGCCGCGGCCTTGGGCGCACACAGCCATTTGTGGCAGTTGCCGGTATAGAAATCGGCGCCGAGCGCGTCGAGCGCGAGCGGCAGCTGGCCCGGCACATGGGCGCCGTCGATCACGCTGACGATGCCCGCCGCGCGGGCGCGCCGCACGAGCTCGGCGATCGGAAAGACCAGCGCGGTCTGCGAGCTCATGTGGCTCAGGTAGAGAACGCGCGTGCGCGGCGTGACGCCGGCCCAGATGCGCTCGGCATAAGCCGCCGCGTCGAAGGGCAGCGGCACCGGCATGGCGACGCGACGCGCGCCGGTGCGCGCGCAGACCCAGTCCCAGGCGCTCTCGCACGCGCCGTATTCGTGGTCGCTCGTGAGGATCTCGTCGCCGGGCTCGAGCAGATTCAGCGCGAGCGACTGCGCGACGATGTTCACGCCGGTCGTCGCGTTCGCGACGAACACGAGGCGGTCGGCGTCGGTGCCGAGGTAAGCCGCGAGCGCCGCGCGCGCGTCGCGCAGCAGGCCGGCCGAGCGCCGCGAGTGGAACTCGACCGGGTTGCGCTCGGACTCGCGCTGCCAGGCCTGGCAGACCTCGAGAACCTCGGCCGGACAGGCGCCGAAGGAGCCGTGGTTCAGGAAGGTGAGGCCCGGGTCGAGCAGGAACAGCGGCTTGAGCGTGGCGGCGTGCGGCATGCGCAGATCATGGCATGGCCGCGCGCTCGCAAGCGCGCGGCCAGACCCGTCAGCGCCCCGCCGGCACCTCGTAGGTGATCGGCTCGATCACGACGCGGCGGTCCGGCTCGAGGCACTGGATCAGCGCGGCGCGCTTGAGCTTGGTCGAGCAGCTCGACACCGGGTCGCTCGAGCCCTTGCCGACGGCCTCGAGGCGATCGGCCGCGACGCCCTTGCCGATCAGGTAGCGCTTGACCGAATCGGCGCGCTCCTGCGAGAGCTTGCGGTTGTACGCGGCGCCGCCGAGGCGGTCGGTATAGCCGCTGATGCGCACATGCGCGATGCCCGGGTTGGTGTTGAGCGCGGTCGCGACGTCGTCGAGCTGCGGCTGCGAGCTCTTGAGGTCGGCGCGGTTGAACGCGAACAGCTCGCTCGCCTGCAGCGTGAACCGCTGCGGGGGCGGCGGGGGAGGCGGGGGAGGCGGCGGCGGCGGCGGGGGAGGCGGCGGGGGCGGGGGTGCCATCACCGGCGCGGGCTCGGGCGGCGGCGGCGCCGTGTGGTCGGCCACGGGCGGCGCGTCGAAGGCCCAGATCAGGCCGACGTTGAAGTAGTTGTTGCCGCTGCGCTTGAAGCCGAAGGTCGAGCCGCTGCCGAGAAAGCCCTCGACGCGGCGGATGTCGGCCTGCACGCCGAAGGTCGACGAGAAGCGGTACTGCAGGCCCGCGCCGATGTTGACGAAGGGCGAGGTCCGCGAGGTGCCGGCGCCGGCGGCCTCGTTCTGGTCGCGCTCGGCGCCACCGCCGATCAGCAGGAACGGCCGCGTCGCGCCGCGGTCGAAGAAGTACAGGCCGTCGATGCCGAGCAGGGTCTGCTTGTAGCTCGCCGAGTCATGCTTGGAACGCGCGTAGTTCAGGCCCAGCTGCAGGTCCCAGTCGGGCGACACGGGGCTGCCGAACTTGAGCCCGCCGCCGATCCCGGTGCTGCTCGAGGCCCAGGCGCTCGCGGGCTTGAGCACGCTGACCTGGGGCAGCAGGTAGCTGGAGTCCGAGGCGCTCTGCGCCTGGACGGCGCCCGCGCCCAGGCCGACGGCCAGGGCACAGGACAGTTTGCGAAGGGCTGGTGACATGGGCACTCCTTTTGTTCTGGTGGAGCGCACCATAGTTCACGGAAACCGCGAAAACATGCGGTCCTGACAAAGCGTTACCCGCTGCGCGGCGCGGTCACAAATCCATGAATCTATTCCGGGTAGCGCCCCGCCAGCACCTGCTTGACGTCGGCCTGGCGCCACAGGCCGACATGGCAATAGCCCTTGGCGGACGCCACGAAGAAGCCCTGCGGTCCGTCCTGCGCGGCGGGCGCCCGGTCGACGAACCACACCACGCCCTCCTGTCCCGACGGCATCGTCGCCGCCCGCGCGATCACGCCGGCGATCGCCTTGGCGATGTCGAGCGTGCCGTGCGGCGCATCGGCCGTACCGCAATAGCGGTCCTGCAGGTCCTTGATCGAGGCCGCCGCGGTCTGCGGGGCCGGGCCGCCGAGGGCATGACCAAGGGGACTGAGTGCGGCGATTGCCAGCAAGGTCGGACGGACCCAGTTCATCGTCTCTAAGCTCCCTCGGGGTCTGGTATCGATATTTTTCTGGCCCGATTCTCAACCAGGCTGGCCCGTCGCTTCGGCGGTGACTACCCTAGTTCAGCGGCGTCGGCTACTTGCCGATGCAAAAGCTCGAGAAGATCACCCCGAGCAGCTCGTCGGCCGTGAACGCGCCGGTGATCTCGCCGAGCGCGTCGTGGGCGAGGCGCAGCTCCTCGGCGAGCAGATCGAGCGCGGGCGGGCGCTGCGACGCGACGGCGTGGGCG
>JAFAMW010000028.1 GCA_019232985.1 Roseateles sp.
GCGGCCGCCGTGCGCGCGCTGCCGCGGCGCGATCGGCGCGGCAACCAGGCCTAGGCGCCAAGGCCCGGAAACGACAAAGCCCCGCGACGCGGGGCTTTGCTCTGCGAGACGCGTATGGAAGTAGCGAATTACTTCTTGCTGTCGTCCTTGCGGTCCTTCGCGTCCTTGAGCGTCGGGCGGCCGGCGGCGGTCGGGTAGGCGTTCATCACGCGGACCGGGTCGACGGTCTCGAGGTAGGCGACGTACTGGTGCTCGCTGCACGGCAGGGCCTTGCCGGCCTGGGCTTCGCCGCGGTACTCGCCCTTGGAGTAGACGAACTGGTACTCGTTCTCGGCGGCGGCCTCGGTCTTCACGACATGCTTGGCCGCGCATTCGCTCTTCAGCGAAGCGACCGCGGCGGTGTCATCGGCGTGGGCGAGCGAGCAGGCGGCGGCCAGCGTCAGCGCGGCGGCGGTCAGGATGCGGTTCATGTCGGGTCCCCTCTTGGGTGGTGGTGCGAATGGAGCAAAGCGTATCAAAGCCATCCGGCCATGCCCACCCGTGACTGCGGGGTCGAGCCGCCGGAATCGGGTTATCCCCCAGAAACCGCGCCCTGCGCAAAATAGCCCTGCTGCTCGCGCGGCGCTGGCGCCGTGGCCGCGACCTGCGCGGCGACGCGCTCGACGCAGCGCCCGATCACGAGCAACGCCGGGCTCGCGAGCCCCTCGCGCGCGATGCAGTCGGGCAGGCCGGCGAGCGTCGTGTACGCATGGCGCTGCTGCGGCGTGTGCGCGGCGCAGATCACGGCGGCCGGCGTGGCGGCCGCGAGGCCGCCGTCGACGAGGCCCGCGACGATGGTCTCGGCGCGCGCGAGGCCCATGTAGACGACCAGCGTGAGGCCGCAGCGCGCGAGCGCGGCCCAGTCGGGCTCGGCCCGATCGGCGTGGTCGACGCCCGGGTGCCCGGTAACGAGCACGACGCCGCTCGCCGCGCGCCGGTCGGTCACCGACAGGCCCAGCGCGGCCGGGCCCGCGAGGCCGGCCGTGAGGCCGCTGACGACCTCGACCTCGAGGCCGGCCGCGCGCAGCGCGTCGGCCTCCTCGGCGCCGCGGCCGAACACGAAGGGGTCGCCGCCCTTGAGGCGCACGACGCGCCGGCCCGCGCGCGCCTCGCGGATCATCAGCTCGTGGATGAAGCGCTGGTCGGTCGACGGCCGGCCGCCGCGCTTGCCGACCTCGAGCACGCGCGCGCTCGGCGCGATCAGCGCGCGCACCCGGGCGTCGACGAGGTCGTCGATCAGCACGACCTCGGCGGCCTCGAGGCGCTTCAAGGCCTTGACGGTCAGCAGCTCGGGGTCGCCGGGGCCCGCGCCGACGAGCGAGATCAGGGGCTTGATGTTGCTGTTGACGTTCATACGACCAACTCCACGGGGGTGGCTTCGACGAGCCGGCGCAGCGCCGGCAGACAGGATCCGCATTGGGTGCCGCAGCGCAATTGCCGCTGCAACGCGGCGAGGCGTTCGGCCGCGCTGCCGGCGCAGTCGCGCAGCACCGCCTCGATGCGGTCCTGACGGACGTCGAGGCAGTTGCAGACCTGCGGGCTGCGCGGCGCGACGGGCGCGGCGCCGCCCTCGGGCGCGAGCAGGCGGCGGCCCAGCGGCGCGGCCGACTCGGCGCCGCGCCAGAGCTCGACGAGCCAGCCCGCGTCGGCCTCGCCGGCGCTGAGCAGCGCGACGATGCGGCCCGCGGCATCGAGGCGCAGCAGGCGCAGGCGGCCGCGCCGCGTGTCGGCGTAGCGCAGCGTGCCCGTTGCATCGAGGCCCAGGGCCGCGACGAGGCGTGCGAGCAGCGCGGGCGCGGCCGGCTGCGCGCAGGCGGCTTCGAACTGCTCGCCGACGCTCGCGGCACCGGCGACACCCTGTGCGCCGACACCCGCGCCGGCCCTGCCCAGCGTCTCCGGCCCGCTGACGGGATGTCGCCACGCATAGTCGAACTCGCCGAGCAAGGCCGCGAGCGCCGCACCGTCGACGCCCCAGCCCGCGGCGACGACGCGCCAGGGCAGCTCGGCGCGCTCGACCGCGACGGCCGCGGCCTTGAGCTCGGGCTGCTGCGAGTCGGGGCAGCGCGCGCGCGTCGTCAGCGCGTTCACGCCGCGCAGCGGCGCGCCGTCGGCGCCGCGGCCCGCGAGGAACTCGGGGCCCCAGTGCATGGGCACGAACACGCTCGAAGGTGCTTGCGCCGCGTCGCCGCGCACCGCGAGCACGAGCTCGCCGCGGCGCGAGCGCAGGCGCACGAGCGCGCCGTCTGCGAGCCCGCGCCGCGCCATGTCCTGCGGGTGCATGGCGACCTGCGGCCGGCCCGCGTGCTCGAACAGGCGGCCGAGCCGACCCGTGCGGCTCATGCCATGCCATTGGTCGCGCAGGCGGCCGGTGTTCAGCGTGAACGGGTGGCGCGCGTCGCGGCGCTCGTCGGGCGGCGCGTAGGCCACGGCCTGGAAGCACGCGCGGCCGTCGCTTGTGGCGAAGCGGCCGTCGGCGTAGAGCCGCTGCGTGCCGCCGGCCGCCCCCTCGGGGTAGGGCCATTGCTGCGGGCCAGCGGCGTCGAGCGTCGCGTAGCTCAGGCCGGTGATGTCGAGGTCGCGGCCGCGCGTGGCCTCGCGGTGCTCGAGCCACAGGTCCTCGGCCGATTCGGCCGCGAACACGCTGGCCTGGCGCGCCGGGTGCAGCCGCGCCTCGAGCGCACGGCCGAGGTCGCGCGCGATGCGCCAGTCGGCGCGCGCCGCGCCCGGCGCCGGCACCGCCGCGCGCACGCGGCTGATGCGGCGCTCGCTGTTCGTGACCGTGCCCTCTTTCTCGCCCCAGCTCGCGGCCGGCAGCAGCACGTCGGCGAGCGCGGCCGTCGCGGTGTCGGCGTAGGCCTCCTGGACGATCACGAGCTCGCAGCGCGCGAGCGCGCGCCGCACGAGGGCTTGGTCGGGCAGCGACTGCGCGGGGTTGGTACAGGCTATCCACAACACGCGGACCTCGCCGCGCGCGGCCGCCTCGAAGATCTCGAGCGCCGTCATGCCGGGCCGGTCGGGCAGCGCGCTCGATGCGTCCAGGCCCCACAGCCGCGCGACCTCGGCGCGGTCGGCCGCGCTCGCCGGGTCGCGGTGGCCGGGCAGCAGCGTCGCCATGCCGCCGACCTCGCGGCCGCCCATCGCGTTGGGCTGGCCGGTCAGCGAGAACGGCCCCGTGCCGGGCCGGCCGATCTGGCGCGTCGCGAGGTGCAGATTGATCAGCGCGCTGTTCTTCGCCGTGCCGGCCGTGCTCTGGTTCAGGCCCATGCTGTACAGCGACAGGGTCGCGGCCGAGCGCGCGAACAGCCGCGCGGCCTCGAGGATCTGCGCCTCGGGCACGCCGCAGACGCGCGCGGCCTGGGCGGGCGTCATCGCGCGCACGCGCTGCTTGAGCGCGTCGAAGCCCTGCGTGTGCGCTTCGATGAACTCCGTGTCGAGCCAGCCCTCCCAGATGCACGCGTGCAGCATGCCGTGCAGCAGCGCGACGTCGCTGCCGGGCTGGATCGCGAGGTGCAGGTCGGCGAGCTCGGCCGTCTCGGTGCGGCGCGGGTCGACGACGACGATCCTCATGTCGGGGCGCGCCGCGCGCGCGGCCTCGACGCGGCGGAACAGCACCGGGTGCGCCCAGGCCGGGTTCGCGCCCGCGATGAACAGGCAGTCGGCCTGCTCGACGTCTTCGTAGCTCGCCGGCGGGGCGTCGGCGCCGAGCGTCTTCTTGTAGGCGCTGACGGCCGAGCTCATGCACAGGCGAGAGTTCGAGTCGATATGCGGCGTGCCGATCACGCCGCGCGCGAGCTTGTTGAACGCGTGGTAGTCCTCGGTCAGCAGCTGGCCCGAGACGTAGAACGCGACGGCCTCGGGGCCATGCTGGGCGACGACGTCGGCGATGCGCGCGGCGAGCCGTTCGTTCAGCGCGTCCCAGCCGATCGTCTCGGGCGCCGCGCCGCGCGCGGGCCGCCATTGCGGCTCGCGCAGGCGCTGCCGCATCGCGACCGGCGCGGCCGTCAGGTGCAGCGTCGAGCCCTTGGTGCACAGGCGGCCGAAGTTGGCCGGGTGTTCGGGGTCGCCGCGCACGCCGCGGATCTGCGCGCCGTCGTGCTCGATGATGACGCCACACCCCACGCCGCAATAAGGACACGTCGATCGGGTCTCGGCCATGCCGTACTCCTACGTCACTCCCCCCTCGCGGAGGGGGGCAGGGGGGAGCTCCATGTCGAGCCCAGGGCAGGCCCGCATGGGCCTGCGCGAACCGGCTCGACGTCGATCGCCACCGTGTCGAGCTCGCTCTGCAGCAGCGCGACCTCGCCGCCCTCGACGCGCACCGCGAAGCGCGGCGTCGTGCCTTCGTCGGGGCCGCGCGCGCAACCGCTCGCGAGCTCGATCGTCCAGTTGTGCAGCGGGCACGCGACCGCGGCGCCGAACACGATGCCCTGCGACAGCGGCCCCGCGCGGTGCGGGCAGCGGTCGAGCAGCGCGTAGACCGCGTCGTCGGCGGTGCGGAACAGGGCGACCTGCGGGCCCTGCGCGCGCTGCACGCGGCGCGCGCCGAGGCGCGGGATCTCGTCGACGCGGCAGACCCGGGTCCAGACTTGTTGCTGCTCGCTCATCGCGCGGCCTCCAAGGCGTTGAATTGGCGCAGGTCGACCTTCGCGCGGTCGAAGTCGAACCAGGGGTCGGGCTCGCCGTCGAGCGCGAACTGCAGCTCGGCCCACAGCGCGCGGCGGCCCTCGGCGTCGTCGAGGACGCGGCGCTTCACGTGGTCCATGCCGACGCGGCCGACGTAGTGGCAGGTGCGCTCGAGGTACCAGCCCTCCTTGCGGTAGAGCTGCAGGAACGCGCCCGAGACCTCGAGCACTTCATCGGCCGTCTTGACCTTGCACAGGAACTGCGCGACCTCGGTCTTGATGCCGCCGTTGCCGGCGATGTAGAGCTCCCAGCCGCTGTCCACGCCGATGATGCCGACGTCCTTGATGCCCGACTCCGCGCAGTTGCGCGGGCAGCCCGACACCGCGAGCTTGACCTTGTGCGGCGCGTACATGCGCCACAGCGCGCGCTCGAGCGCCTTGCCCATATGGGTGCTGTCCTGCGTGCCCATGCGGCACCACTCGGAACCCACGCAGGTCTTCACCGTGCGCAGCGCCTTCGCGTAGGCGTGGCCCGAGGGCATGCCGATCTCGGCCCAGACGGCCGGCAGGTCTTCTTTCTTGACGCCGAGCAGGTCGATGCGCTGGCCGCCGGTGACCTTGACGGTCGGGATCTTGTACTTGTCGACGACGTCGGCGATGCGGCGCAGCTCGGACGCGTTGGTCTCGCCGCCCCACATGCGCGGAATCACCGAATAGGTGCCGTCCTTCTGGATGTTCGCGTGCGAGCGCTCGTTGATGAAGCGCGCCTGCGGGTCGTCCTGCGCCTCCTTGGGCCAGGACGACAGCAGGTAGTAGTTGAGCGCGGGGCGGCAGGTCGCGCAGCCGTCGGGGCTGGCCCACGCGAGCGTCGCGTAGACCGCGGGCAGCGAGGTCAGGTGCTCCTTGAAGATCGCGTCGCGGACCTCCTGGTGGCTCAGGTCGGTGCAGCCGCACAGCGCCTTCTTGCGCGGCGCGCTCGAGTAGTCGCCGCCGGCCGTGGACATGATCAGCTGCTCGACGAGGCCCGTGCACGAACCGCAGGACGCGCTCGCCTTGGTGTGGCGGCGCACCTCCTCGAGCGTGAACAGGCCCTTGTCCTTGATCGCCTTGCAGATCGCGCCCTTGGAGACGCCGTTGCAGCCGCAGACCTCGTCGCTGTCGGCCATCGCGGCGGCGCGGCTCTGGCCCTGATGGCCGGTGTCGCCGATGTTCGACTCGCCGAACATCAGCTTGTCGCGGATGTCGGCGATCTTGCGGCCCTCGCGCAGCAGCTTGAAGTACCAGCCGCCGTCGACGGTGTCGCCGTACAGGCAGGCGCCGACGAGCCGGTCGTCGCGGATCACGAGCTTCTTGTAGACGCCGCCGAAGGGGTCGCTCATGACGATCTCCTCGGTGTCCTCGCCGCCCATGAAGTCGCCGGCCGAGAACAGGTCGATGCCGGTGACCTTGAGCTTGGTCGAGACCTGCGAGCCCTCGTAGCGGCCGATGCCGAACTGCGCGAGGTGCGTCGCACAGACCTTGGCCTGCTCGAACAGCGGCGCGACGAGGCCGTAGGCGACGCCGCGGTGCGCCGCGCATTCGCCGACCGCGTAGACGCGCGGGTCGGTCACGCTCTGCAGCGTGTCGCTGACCTTCACGCCGCGCTCGCACAGCAGGCCCGCGCTCTCGGCGAGCGCGGTGTTCGGGCGGATGCCCGCGGCCATCACGACGAGGTCGGCCGGGATCTCGCGGCCGTCCTTGAAGCGCACGGCCATGACGCGGCCGTCCTTGTCGGGGATCAGCGCCTCGGTCTGCGCGCCGAGCAGGAACTTCAGGCCGCGCGCCTCGAGCGACTGGCGCAGCAGCGCGCCGGCCTGGTCGTCGAGCTGGCGCTCCATCAGCCAGCCTGCAAGGTGCACGACGCTGACCTGCATGCCGCGCAGCATCAGGCCGTTCGCGGCCTCGAGGCCCAGAAGGCCGCCGCCGACGATCACGGCGTGGCGGTAGCGCGTCGCGGCGTCGATCATCGCCTCGGTGTCGGCGATGTCGCGGTAGGCGATCACGCCCTCGAGCTCGCGGCCCGGCACCGGCAGCATGAAGGGGTTCGAGCCGGTCGCGATCAGCAGGCGGTCGTACTCGGCGACCGTGCCGTCGGCCGCGACGACGCGGCGGCGGCGCCGGTCGATCTCGGTCACGGTCTTGCCCAGGTGCAGCGTGATGCCGTTGTCGGCGTACCACGACAACGGGTTCAGGACGATCTCATCGATGGTTTGCTCGCCGGCGAGCACCGGGCTCAGCAGGATGCGGTTGTAGTTCGGGTGCGGCTCGGCGCCGAACACCGTGATGTCGTAGAGGCCGGGGGCGATCTTGAGCAGCTCCTCGAGCGTGCGCACGCCCGCCATGCCGTTGCCGATCAGCACGAGTCTGGATTTCTTCATCATCAACTCCACAAGCAGAATGCGCGGCCATGCATCTCGACATCGCCGCAGGACTGGCGAGCGCGGCCGGACCGCGCGCCATCAACGAGGACTACGCCGCCGTGCAGCGCCCCGCGCCGGCGGACGCCGCGACGCGCGGCTGGATCGCCGCGCTCGCCGACGGCGTGTCGGGCCCAGAACCCGGGGCCGGCGAGGGCCGCATGGCCGCGCAGAGCACCGTGCGCGCGCTGCTGCGCGACTACTACGCGGTGCCCGCGAGCTGGGACACGAGCGCCGCGCTCGAGCGCCTGATCGGCGCGCAGAACCAATGGCTCGCCGCGCACAACCGGCGTTGCGCCGCGGCCGCCCTGACGACGCTGAGCTGCGTCGTGCTGCGCGGCCAGAGCTTCGTGCTCGGCCATGTCGGCGACAGCCGCATCTGGCTGCTGCGCGACGGCGCCTGCCTGCAGCTGACCGAAGACCACGCGCTGCCGCAGCGCGACTTCGCGCGCGTCACGCGCGCCGTGGGCCTCGACGCGGCCGTGCACGTCGACTTCCGGCACGGCGAGCTGCGCGTCGGCGACCGCCTGCTGCTCACGAGCGACGGCGTGCACGGCGTGCTCGGCGCGGCCAAGCTCGGCGCGTTGCTCGGCGCGCACGACGACGCCCAGGCCGCGGCCGACGCGATCGTCGCGGCCGCGCTCGCCGCCGGCACGCGCGACAACGCGAGCGCGCTCGTGCTCCAGGTGCGCGGCCTCGCGGCGCTGGGCTTCGACGACGTGCGCGGCGCGGCCGAGCGCCTGCCCGTCCCGCAGCGGCTGCGCGTCGGCGCGCGGATCGACGCGTTCACCGTCACGGCGCTCGTCGCCGACAACGGCGTGCACCGGCTGTGCCAGGCGCGCGACGCCGACGGCCGCCTCGTCGCGCTCAAGATGCTTTGCGAGGCGCGCGCGAACGACGCCGAGGAGCGCGCGATGCTCGCCCACGAGGGCTGGCTCGGCCAGCGCTTCGCGGGCCTCGCGGGCTTTGTCGCGGTGCGGCCGGTGGCCGAGCCGAGCGCGTTCTACCTGTGCTTCGACTGGCACGCGGGGCGCACGCTCGAGCAGCTGATCGCGGCGCGCGAGCGGCCCGCGCTCGACGACTTCGTCGCCGCCGCGCGCGCGCTCGGCCACGCGCTCGGCCGCCTGCACCGCGCGGGCGTGGTCCACCGCGACGTCAAGCCCGCGAACCTGCACCGCGGCGACGACGGCGAATGGCGGCTGCTGGACCTCGGCGTCGCGCTGTCCGAGCGCTCGCCGGCCGCCGCGCGCGAGCTCCACGCGGGCACGCCCAGCTATATGAACCCCGAGCAATGGGACGACCCGCCGCGCCCCGCCGACGCGGGCAGCGACCTGTTCGCGCTCGGCGCGAGCCTGTACCGGTGGCTGACCGGCCACCTGCCCTACGGCGAGGTCGCGCCCTACCAGCGCGGCCGCTACCGGCGCGACCCCAAGCCGCCGTCGCGCTTCGACGCGCGCGTGCCGGCCTGGCTCGACCGCGTCCTGCTCAAGGCCGTCGCGCTCGACCCCGCACAGCGCTTCGAGACGGCCGAAGAGTTCGCGCTCGCGCTCGAACGTGGCGCCGCGCGCGCGCTGCCCGAGCTCGGCGCGACGCCGCTCGCGCGCCGCGACCCGCTCGCGCTGTGGCAGATCGGCCTCGGCGTCTCGCTGCTGCTCAACGCGCTGCTGATCGTCTGGCTGCTGTTCCTGCCGCGCTGACATCGCCGGGCTCCGACTTCTTCAGACCCGCGTGCCGAGCGTGGGCGCGCGGTAGTCGACCTCGGCCTCGGCCGGCGTCGGACGCGCCCGCCCCCCTCGCTCCGCCCAAGTCCTGGTCCAGCGAATCTGCGCGACGCGCAACATGAACAGCATGGCGAGCGCGAGCAGCGCGAACGCGACGAAGCCCCACAGATAGCTGCCGCCGTACTGCCTGGACAGGCCCATCGCGTTCGGGATGAAGCCGCCGCCGAGCGCGCCGACCTCGCCGATCATCGAACCCGCGACGGCCGTCGCGAGCGGCCAGCGCAGCGGCACGAGCTGGAACAGCGCGCCGTTGCCCGCGCCGAGCGCGGCGAAGCACAGCATGAACAGCAGCGTCGTCGCGACGAGCGAGCCGCCCGACAGCCCGCACAGCAGCAGCGACACGGCGACGAGCGCGAGCACGGCCGTCAGCGTCGTCACGCCGCCGACGCGGTCCGAGATATGGCCGCCGACCGCGCGGATCACCGAGCCCATCAGCGCCGCGAGCATGGTCAGCTGGCCGGCCTGGACCTTGGTGACGTGGAACTGGTCGTAGAAATAGCTGGGCAGGAAGCTCGACAGGCCGACGAAGCCGCCGAAGGTCACGACGTAGATCAGGCTGAACGCCCAGCCGTCCTTCTCCCACAGGCAGGACAGGTGCTCGCGCAGCGACTGGTGCTCTCGGTCCGGCGGCTCCTTCGCGCAGAACCACATCACGGCCATCGGCAGCAGCATGGTCGCGGCGGCGACGCCGTAGACGGCCTGCCAGCCGTAGGCCGTCGCGAGCGGCGGCGCGAACAGCACGGCGAGCACGGTGCCGGAGTTGCCGGCGCCCGCGATGCCCATCGCGAGGCCCTTGTAGCGCGGCGGGTACCAGCCCGAGCCGAGGCTCAGCGCGACGCCGAAGCTCGCGCCGGCGATGCCGAGCAGCACGCCCATCGCGAGCACGCGGTCGTAGCTGTCGACGCAGAAGTAACCGAACAGCAGGGCGGCGACGATCAGCGCCATCTCGACCATCGCCGCGCTCTTGCGGCCGATGTACTGCGACAGCACGCCGAGCGGGAAGCGCATCAGCGCGCCCGCGAGGATGGGCACCGAGATCATGAAGCCCTTGTGGGCTGCGTCGAGCGCAAAGCTCTCGCCGATGAACGGCGCCATCGCGCCGTTGAGCACCCAGACCGCGAAGCTGAAGTCGAAGTACAGGAACGCGGCGAGCAGGGTCGGCCAATGGCCGGCCTGGGCGAACGCGCGGAACGGGCGGGAAGCAAGGGGAACCATGTGCGAGCCTCCAAAAGCAGATGGCCATGTCGAGCACCGGGCTCGGCATGGCCATCGAGAACGAACTGAAATGGTGGGCTGCAGCGCGCCTTTGCGCCACGGCCCGATCCTTGCAAGCAGCGTGCCAGGAGGGGCGCCGATGGCGGCGTCCCCGCTCAGCCGCTCTATGAAGTCCGCCTCCGCCGCCCCGCCCGCCGCCCCGCCCGTGCTGCTGCTCGCCGCGCCCGAAATCCCGGCGCCGGTGCTGCGCCGCACCATCATCGACCGCTGTTCATGCGACGACTTGGTGCAGCGCGCGGCGCGCGCGCCCGACGCAGCGCTGCTGCTGATCGCGACGGCCGAGGCGCTACCCGCCTGGCTGGCCGCGCTCGACGCGCTGGTCGGCCGCGCCATGCTCGCCCTCGTGCCCGGCGCCGACGCGGCCGCGCTCGACCGGCTCGCCGCGCTCGGCGCGCATTGGCTCGACCGGGCCCCGGCCGACTGGGACGCCGCGCTCGGCTGGGCCGCGCGCGTGCACGCCCGCGAGGCCGGCTGGCGCGAGCGCCTCGACGAGCGCCGCTGGACCGAGCGCGCCAAGGGCGTGCTGATGCTCGCCCAGGGCCTGGGCGAGGACGCCGCGCACCGGCTGCTGCGCGAGACCGCGATGCACGCGCGCCTCAAGCTCGCCGAGCTCGCGCGCGGCGTCGTCGCGGCGGCCGAGGGCGCCGAGGCCGTGAACCTCGCGGGCCAGCAGCGCTTTCTGTCGCAGCGCCTCGTCAAGCTGGTCGCGCAGCGCGCGGCCGCGATCGAGCCGCGCCGCGCGAAGACGCTGCAGGACGCGTCGGCCGCGCGCATCGACGCCAACCTCGCGCGGCTCGCCGAGCTTGCGCCCGCGGGCAGCGCGGCCGGTCTCGCCGCGGTCCGCGCGGCCTGGCAGGCGCTGCAGCCGCTGCTCGCGGGCAAACCGACGGCCGAGGTGCTCAAGCGCGCCGACGCGGCCGCCGAGACCCTGCTCGAGCGCTCCGAGGCGCTCGCGCGCGCCGTCGAGGCCGGCGGCGCGCACCGCAGCCTCGCGCTGGTGAATCTATGCGGCCGCCAGCGCATGCTGAGCCAGCGCCTCGCCAAGCAGGCGCTGCTCGCCGACCTGCTGCCCGGCGAGGTCGCCGTCGACGCGGCGCTGTTCGCGGCCTGCGAGGCCGGGCTCGCGAGCCTCGAGGCCGCGCCGCTCACGAGCGACGCGATCCGCGCGCTCCAGGCCGAGGTGCGCGCCGAATGGCTGCACCTCGTGCGCAGCCTGCGCGACGCCCATGGCCGCGAGGCCGCGGCCGGGCTCGCGCGCAGCAGCGAGGCGCTGCTCGATCAGCTCGACCGCCTGACCGCGCTGTACCAGCAAAGCCTGCAGCTCGTGCTCGGCCACTGAGCGCGGCGCAGTTATCCTCACAGGCATTGGCGACCAAGCCGCCGTTTCCAGGCGGCGCCGACGGAGGGCCTGGCGATGCAGGGTGGATCGCTGCGACGGTGGCTGGCGCTGCTGACGCTTTGCAGCGTCGCGGCGTGGCCCGGCATGCCGGCGCAGGCGTCACAAACGGCCCGCGCCCGCGCCGCGTCCGCCCCGGCGGCGGCCCCGACCGCGAGCGCGCCGACCATCACCCTGCACCTCGCGCGCAACGGCAACGCGGTCGTCCAGGTCGTCGCGGGCAAGCTGCTGCGCGAGCTCTACGCACGCCTCGGCGTCGCGATCGAGATCGAGCCGCTGCCGGGCAAACGCGCGACGCTGATGGTCATGGCCGCCGACGGCCGGCTCGACGGCGAGGTCGCGCGCGTGTCCGCCTACGCCGACGCGAACCCGTCGCTGATCCGCGTCGACCCGCCCTATTACAGCCTAAGCTCGAGCGTGTTCGTGCGGCGCGGCTTCGCGACCCCCATCCGCCGCGCCGAGGATCTCGCGGGCCTGCGCGTCGGCGTGTTCGGCGGTGCGACCCACGCCGAGCTCGCCGCCAAGCATGCGCTGAGCGTTGTCGAACTCGCGTCCTTCGAGCAGCTGTACAAGATGCTCGCGGCCGGCCGCGTCGACGTCGTCATCGACGCCGGCATCAACGGCGACGCCGAACTCCGCCGGCTCGGCCTCGACGCGCTGATCGAGCACCAGGGCGACCTCGCGCGGCTCGACCTCCATGCCATCCTCGTCGCGCGCCACGCGGCGCTCGCGCAAAGCCTCGGCGCCGAGATCCGCGCGCTGCGCGCCTCGGGCGAGCTGCAGGCACTGACCGCGCGCTACGAGCGCGAGACGCTCGCCGCCTGGGCCCAGGCGCCGCCACCACCGTCGGCGAGCGCGCCGTCGCGCTGACAATCGCGCGGCCGCGCTGTACTCTTGGCCCGCGAGCCGGACTGTCCTCCTCGCGGCCCGGGCCCCTGACTACAGTGAGCCGGCCCGCGACGAACGCGAGACGGAGATATTCATCATGAGCAGCAGCAGCGACGGCAAGCGCCGCGACGTCCCCGGGGTCCGCCAGTACGACGGCCCGGCCGGCGGCTGGGGCGCGCTGCGCGCGACGGCCCAGGCCGTGCGCCTGCAGATGGACAGCTTCGAGGCGCCCGTCGTGCTGCTGCGCACCAACCAGCCGACCGGCTTCGACTGCCCGGGCTGCGCCTGGCCCGACAAGGAGCACCGCTCGACCTTCCAGTTCTGCGAGAACGGCGCGAAGGCCGTGACCTGGGAGGCGACCACGAAGCGCGTGACGCCCGAGTTCTTTGCCGCGCACACGGTGACCGAGCTGCTCAAGCTCACCGACTTCGAGCTCGAGGACTTCGGCCGCCTGACCCACCCGATGGCCTACGACGCCGCGAGCGACAAATTCCTGCCCGTCGAATGGGACGCCGCGTTCGCGCGCATCGGCGCCAGGCTGCGCAGCTACGCGGCCACGCCCGACGCGGTCGAGTTCTACACCTCGGGCCGCGCGTCGAACGAGGCCGCCTACCTGTTCCAGCTGTTCGCGCGCGAGTACGGCACGAACAACTTCCCCGACTGCTCCAACATGTGCCACGAGGCGACGAGCGTCGGCCTGCCGCAGTCGATCGGCATCGGCAAGGGCACGGTCTCGCTGGCCGACTTCGACGCGACCGAGCTGATCATCTCGATCGGCCACAACCCGGGCACGAACCACCCGCGCATGATGGGCACGCTGCACGAGGCCGCGCGGCGCAAGGTGCCGATCATCGTGTTCAACCCGCTGCGCGAGCGCGCGCTCGAGCGCTTCGCCGACCCGCAGAACCTGTTCGAGATGGCGACCTTCAGCTCGACGGACATCGCGTCGACCTATTTCCAGGTCAAGGCCGGCGGCGACGCGGCCGCGCTCAAAGGCATCATGAAGGCGCTGCTCGTGCTCGAGGCCACGCAGGGCGGCGTGCTCGACCACGCGTTCATCGCCGCCCATACCGAGGGCCTCGACGCCCTGGCTGCCGACCTCGCGATCACCGACTGGGCGGCGATCGAGAAGGAAAGCGGCCTGCGCCAGGCCGAGCTCGAGCAGGTCGCCGCGGCCTACGCGAAGTCGAACGCGACCATCGTCTGCTACGGCATGGGCGTGACCCAGCACAACACCGGCACCTGGAACGTGCGCCTGATCGCCGACCTGCTGCTCTTGCGCGGCAATATCGGCAAGCCCGGCGCCGGCATCTGCCCGCTGCGCGGCCATTCGAACGTGCAGGGCAACCGCACGGTCGGCATCACCGAGAAGCCGAACGCGGCCTTCCTCGACCGCATCGAGGCGGTGTTCGGCTTCAAGCCGCCGCGCGAGCCGGGCCACGACTCGGTCCAGGCGATGGAGGCGATGGCGGCCGGCCAGGCCAAGGCGCTGCTGTGCCTGGGCGGCAATTTCGCGGTCGCGCTGCCCGACCCCGAGCGCTGCTTCGAGGCGATGGGCAAGCTGGACTTGAGCGTCCACCTCGGCACCAAGCTGAACCGCTCGCACTTGCTCGTCGCCCGGGAAGAGACCTTCATCCTGCCCGTGATCGGCCGCACCGAGCTCGACGTGCAGGCGAGCGGCGCGCAGGCGATCACGGTCGAGGACTCGATGTCCATGGTCCATTCGTCGATGGGCCGGCTGCGGCCCGCGTCGGCCCAGCTGCGCTCCGAGCCCGCGATCGTCGCGGGCATGGCCGCGGCCGTGCTGCCGCACAGCAAGGTCGAGTGGCGCGCGCTCGTCGACGACTACGACCGCATCCGCGACCTGATCGAGCGCACGCTGCCGGGCTTCGACCGGTACAACGAACGAATCCGCCAGCCGGGCGGCTTTCGCATGCCGCTGCCGCCGACCGAGCGGCGCTGGCCGACGCCATCGGGCAAGGCGCAGTTCTCGGTGTTCCCGGGCGTGCGCCAGACCTACGTGGCCTGGGACGACGACGTGCTGCGCCTGATCACGATCCGCAGCCACGACCAGTACAACACGACGATCTACGGCCTCGACGACCGCTACCGCGGCGTGTTCGGGCGCCGCGACGTGCTGTTCATGAACGCGGCCGACCTCGCCGCGCGCGGCATCGAGCACGGCGACCGCGTCGTCGTCGAGACGGTGGCGGCGACGCGCCGCCTGCGCCTCGAGGGCATCACGGCGATCGCGCACGACATCGCGGCCGGCTCGGTCGCCGCCTACTACCCGGAGGCCAACGTGCTCGTGCCGCTCGACTACATCGACAAGGAGAGCGGCACGCCCTCGTACAAGTCGATCCCGGTGCGCATCGCGCGGGCCGCGGACCAGGCGACCCGCTCGACGGGCAGCTAACGCGCGCAGTCGGCCGCGAGCTTGCCGACCATGATCACGGCCCGCTCGATGTCCTTTGTCCACGCCATGCTGTAGTTCAGGCGGATGAAGTGGCGGTAGTCGCCCGCGCACGAGAACATATGGCCCGGGCCGATCGTGATGCCGCGCTCGAGCGCGAGCTGGTAGAGCACCATCGCGTCGACCTGCGGCGGCAGCTCGACCCACAGCACGTAGCCGCCGGCCGGCTCGGACACCTTGGTGCCCGCCGGAAAGAAGCGCAGCACGACGTTGCGCATCAGGCTGGCCTGCTGCGCGTAGCTCTTGCGCACGCGGCGAAGATGGTGCTCGTAGCCCTCGCGCTCGAGGAACTCGGCGAGCGCGAGCTGCGGGATCGGCGGCGTCGTCAGCGTGTTCAGGAACTTGAGCTTCTCGACCTGGTCGCGGTAGCGCCCGGGCAGCGCCCAGCCGATCCGGTAGGCCGCGGTCAGCGTCTTCGAGAACGACGCGCAGTGCAGCACGAGGCCCTGGCGATCGAAGGACTTCAGCGTCGTCGGGAAGCGCGCGCCGTAGTGCAGCTCGTTGTAGACGCCGTTCTCGACGATCGGGATGCCCGCGCGCGCCGCGAACTCGACGAGCGCCTGCTTGCGCGCGTCGGGCATCTGGAAGCCGAGCGGGTTCTGGAAGTTCGGCATGACCATGCAGGCCGCGATCGGCTGGGTGCGCGCGATCGCCGCGAGCGCGTCGACCTCGATGCCCTGCTGCGGGTCGGTCGGCACCTCGACCGCGCGCATGCCCATGCGCTCGATCGCGTGCAGCATCGCGTAGAAGGTCGGCGATTCGACGGCGACCACGTCGCCGGGCCTCGCGACGGCCTGCAGGCACAGATTGATCGCCTCGGTCGCGCCGACCGTCACGATGATCTCGCCCGGGTCGACGGCGAGGCCCTTGTCGAGGTAGCGCCGCGCGATCTGGCGGATCAGCTTGGGGTGGCCCGGCGGCAGCGCGTTGCGCAGGCCGCGCACCGACTCGTCGCGGCCGGCCGCGCAGGCATAACGGTTGAGCTTGGCGGACGGGAACGCGGCCGTGTCCGGGTACGGCGAGCCCAGCGGCACCGCGTCGTCGACCGAGATCGAGCGCAGCGTCGACAGCACGAGCCGGCTCACGTCGACGGCCGAGGTCACCGGCGGGCGCGCCGGCCGCGCGACCGGGGCCT
Source organism: Roseateles sp. (assembly GCA_019232985.1). The sequence continues at coordinate 16,066 of JAFAMW010000028.1, forward strand.
CGGGTGCGGCGTCCCTGCCCTGCAGGTTCACGAAGAAGCCCGACTGCGGCCGGCTCTCGATCAGGCCGCGGCTCTCGAGCAGCAGATACGCGCGCACGACCGTCGTGATGCTGAGCTTGCGCTGCGCGCTCGTCTCGCGCACCGACTGCAGGCGGTCGCCGTGGCGGAACACGCCGCGGCGGATCTGGCGCTCGACGTCGTCGGCGAGCTGTTCGTAGAGCTTTTTGTTCTTGACGGTCGTCACGCGCGGCCTCGCAGGCGCCCGGCGTCGCGCGGCACGGCGGCGGCCGTGCAGCACAGTTCGGGCGGATCCGCGCGACTGTACGCTCAGGGATTCTCTGCATAACCCTGGTGCCATCAGCCCCGCGTCGCGAGCCGCGCGCGATGCTCGCGCCGGCCCTGCTCGAGCAGGCCCTTCTGATCGACCGGCGGCGGCGCCGATTCGGCCGGCAGCGGGGTCGGCGAGCTTGTCGACGCGGGCGCCGCACAGCGCCGGCGCAGGCGGTCGGCGGCCAGCACGCCGCCGACCAGGCACAGCAGGGACAGGACGCCGAGCATGAGGCGCCATGCGGCGGGGATCAGGGCTTCTTGCTTCCGTCGTGTCATGTCATTCAGCCTGGGTGCGCTGAATGAAATCGCTTGCAGGATTTGCTCGATATCACCGGCGCTGTCTCGAATAATGGCGCCACAGGCGACCTCATCAAGAGTACAGACGGGTGAGATTCAAAGAGCACAGATGGATGGCCCGGATCTGTTCGGGCACCTCGCGTAAACTGCCGCACGACGCGGGCGCCATCGCCTCAGGGAGCGTGCATGAAGAAGATCCAGGCCTTCCTCGCCTTTGTTCTCCTCGCCCTGTGCATCGCCGCGCCCGCCGCGGCGGCACCGCCCGCGCAGGTCCAGGCGCTCAAGATCACGATCCTGTCGACCATGGTCGCCGACTACGGCACGCAGGCCGAATGGGGCTTCTCGGCGCTTGTCGAGGCCGACGGCCACAAGCTGCTTGTCGACACGGGCGCGGCACCGGGCACCGTGCTCGCGAACGCGAAGGCGCTCGGCATCGACCTGTCCGACGTCGAGGATGTCGTGCTCACGCACAACCACGACGACCACACCGCGGGCCTGATCTCGCTGCGCGAAGCGCTGATGGCGAAGAACCCGCGCGCGATGAGCCGCGTCCACGTGGCCTCGCAGATCTTCCTGAGCCGGCCCGAGGACGGCGGCAAGGGCGCCGAGGGCAACTACGTGCTGCTGCACCGCGCCGAGATGGCGAAACTCGGCATCCGTTTCGTCGTCCACGACGCGCCGGCCGAGCTCGCCCCCGGCGTCTGGTTCACGGGCCCGGTGCCGCGCCAGTACCCCGAGCGCAACTGGTCGGGCCGCGGCGTGATGGTCGTCGACGGCAAGGTCGTCGACGACAACATCCCCGAGGACTCGTCGATCGCGTTCAACACCGCGAGCGGCACCGTGCTGCTGTCGGGCTGCGGCCACGCGGGGGTCGTCAACACGATGACCTACGTCCACGAGCGCCTGCTGCCCGACCAGCCCATCGTCGCGCTCGTCGGCGGCTTCCACCTGTTCGGCCTCGACGACGAGCGCCTCGACTGGACCGGCGAGCAGATGCGCAAGTTCGGCGTGAAGACCCTGCTCGGCGCCCATTGCACGGGCTTCGAGGCGGTCTACCACCTGCGCCGCCAGCTGAACCTGCCGCGCTCGGCCGCGATCGTCGCCGCGGTCGGCTCGCGCTACAGCCTCAAGGACGGCATCAGCGCCGGCAGCACCGGCCTGAACCGCTAGGAGCCGCCATGCCCGCCAAGAACACGATCTGCCTCTGGTACGACCGCAGCGCGCTCGACGCCGCGCAGTTCTACGCCGCGACCTTCCCCGACAGCGCCGTGCACGCGGTGCACCGCGCGCCCGGCGACTATCCGTCGGGCAAGGAAGGCGACGTGCTGACCGTTGAATTCAGCGTCATCGGCATCCCCTGCCTGGGCCTCAACGGCGGCCCGGGCGTCCAGCCGAACCACGCGTTCTCGTTCCAGATCTCGACCGAGGACCAGGCAGAGACCGACCGCCTGTGGCACGCGATCGTCTCGAACGGCGGCCAGGAAAGCGCCTGCGGCTGGTGCCGGGACCGCTGGGGCCTGTCGTGGCAGATCACGCCGCGCGCGCTCATGGAGGCGCTCGCCGACCCCGACCGCGCGGCGGCGAAGCGCGCGTTCAACGCGATGATGCAGATGCGCAAGATCGACATCGCGGCGATCGAGGCGGCGCGTCGCGCCGCGGCCGAGATCGTCTCGGTCAACACAGGCAGAGATTGAAATTCGCTAGGAATGCCATGACGCATCAAAACGCGAGCGAATTTCTGTTGTGGTGCACGGTGCTCAACTACGCAGTTCTGATGGCCTGGTTTGGCGCCTTCGTATTTGCGCACGCTTGGATGCGCAGGCTTCACGGACGATGGTTCCGGATATCGGACGAATGCTTCGACGGCATCCACTACGCAGGGATGACCCTTTACAAAGTCGGCATCCTGCTGCTCTGCCTTGTGCCCTACCTTGCCCTTCGCATCCTGGGATGACCTTGAGTTCCGGATGCGGCCACGACCGGTCGATTCCGCCGCACGATGGCCCGTGCATTTCGCATGGGCGGCAAGCGCTGACTTTCAGTCGGTGCCGAGCGGCAAGAGCAGGCGCTCCAGCTCCTCGGCACTGAACTTCAGCGCAGCGCCCGAGTCGGTGCCAAGCACGGTCCCCGCCAGCCGGTGTTTGCGCTCCTGCAGTTCCAGCATGCGCTCCTCGATGGAGCCGGCCACCACCAGGCTGTAGACGAAGACCGGCTTGCCCTGCCCGATGCGGTGCGCCCGCGCGCTGGCCTGGGCCTCGACGGCCGGGTTCCACCAGGGGTCGAAGTGGATGACGGTGTCGGCCGCCGTCAGCGTCAGGCCCAAGCCACCGGCCTTGAGGCTGGCCAGCAGCACCGGAACCTCGCCGTTCTGGAAGCGCCGCACCAGCTCGCCGCGCTCGGCCACGGCGGTCTCGCCGGTCAGGACGAGGTGCGGCAGGTCCAGCGCCTCCGTGATCAGGCCCAGCATCTCCGTGAACTGCGAGAACACCAGCACCCGGTGTCCTTCGGCCACCAGGGCCGGCAGCATCTCCAGCAGCAGGTCGAGCTTGGCCCGCTCCATCGGCGCCTCCAGCCCTTTGACCAGCCGTGGGTCGCAGCAGACCTGGCGCAGCTTGAGCAGGGCGTCCAGCACCGTGATCAGGTGGCCCTGGAAGCCGGCGCGCTCCAGCGTGCGGCGCATCTGCTTGTCGGCCGCCACGCGCACACTCTCGTAAAGCTCTCGCTGGGCGCCGACCAGCTCGACGCGCCGGACCACGGCGGTCAGTGGCGGCAGCTCGACGGCCACCTCGGCCTTGGAGCGGCGCAGCACGAAGGGCCGGATGCGCTCGGCCAGTTGCTGCGCTCGCAGCGTCTCGCCGCCTTCCTCGATGGGCTTGCGCCAGCGGCGGTGGAAACTACGCGCGTCGCCGAGAAAGCCGGGCATCAGGAAATCGAACTGCGCCCAGAGTTCCAGCAGGTGGTTCTCCATCGGCGTGCCGGTCAGGCACAGGCGGTGGCGGGCTTCGATGCGGCGCACGGCGCGGGCAGCGCGGCCGCTGGCATTCTTGACCACCTGCGCCTCGTCGAGGATCAGCAGATGCCAGGGCCGGCGGCGGTAGTGGTCGAGGTCGCGCCATAGCAGCGGGTAGCTGGTCAGGACGAGATCGGCGTTGGCGATCTGGTCGAACCGGGGCAAACGGTCAGTGCCTTGCAAGCTCAAAACCCGCAGCCCGGGTGCCACGCGCGCGGCTTCGGCGGCCCAGTTGAAAAGCAGAGAGCTGGGCAAGACAGCCAGTGCGGGGGTGTCGAGCCTGCCGGCCTCCTTCTCCATCAGCACATGGGCCAGGGCCTGGGCGGTCTTGCCCAGACCCATGTCGTCAGCCAGGATGCCAGCCAGGCCTTGCGCGCGCAGGTGCTGGAGCCAGGCGAGGCCAGCCAGCTGGTAGGGCCGCAGCGTGATGGCCAGACCTGCGGGTGGGGCGACGGCAGGCGGGCTGCCGGTGCGCAGCAAGCGCTCGGCCAACTGGCGCAGGTCGCCCTCGCCGTGGAACTGCCAACCGGCGCGGCTGTCAAACCCGGCCAGGCGCGCAGCGTCCCAGTCGGAGAGCGGCAGCGGGCCCGGCTTCGGGTCGCACAGGAGGTCCACCATGGCGCCGACCACGGGCTTGAGCAGGTGCGCCCGCGCTTCGATGCGGCGCCCGCCCGGCGCGTGCAGCAGCACCAACTCCTCGTCCTCGATGCTGGCGATGGCGTCCAGGTACAGCCAGCGCCGGTCGCGGTTCAGCAGGTCGGCCAGGAGCGGCGCGAGGTCCAGGCTCTCGCCCTCGATCACGAGGCCCAGGCTCAGCAGCCAGGAGCCTCGGCGGCGGTCGCCGGTCAGGCGCTTGACCTCCATGCTCAGGCCCTGGGCCGCCACGGGCAGGTGGGCAAAGCCCGGCAGCGCCTCGAACTGCCAGCCGGAGGCCTGCAGCCGCGGCACCTGCTCGACCCAGAAGGCGGGGAATAGCTCCTCGTGGCCCAGGGTCCAGAGCTCTTCCAGGCGGCTCTTCGACGCCACGGCGCCGCGCCATTGAAGCTCGGCCGGGTCCAGCGGCTCGAGGCCGAGCGCCGTCAGCTGCTCGCGCACGGCGACGTCGCTGGGGCTCCTCAGCCGCACCACGCTGACGGGCGCGGCGCGCGGCCCGAGGGCGCCATGCCTGCGCATGCCCAGCAGGCCGTCGCCGCGGCCGAGGCTCAGCAGTTCGAGGCGCAGGATGGGTGTGGACATGGCGCGCGATTGTCCTCGCCTGCGGATGTGGTCTGACCGCCTCAGTCAGATTTGAGCGCCCCCGGCGCGCTCACGCCTGGGGTATTTGAAGCGCGTGGACTGAAGGTCTATGACTGCGTTTCGTAAACAAAACTAAACCACCTCCGGATTTCGGTCTGCGCCGCCCGTCGGCGGCGATGCTTGCATAGACTCGCGCGCCCGGATATCTGCACCGGCCTGCCATCGCCTCGCTCACGCTCTACCGCCCCTATGCCGTCTGAACGCCCCCCCTCATCCCACCTGCTGACCGCCCTGGCGCTGCTGCTCGCCACCGCATCGCTACACGCCGAGACCGCCGAGCGTTTCGAGCTCACCCAACGCGGCGTCGCACTCGAGGTGTCGGCGCCGGCGCCGGGCATCGTCCGCATCCGCATGGGCCGCGGTCAGCTGCCCGAAGACGCGTCCTGGGCCGTACCGGCGAGCGCGCGACACGCGCTCCAGCCGCTGCAGGTCACGCGCAGCGGCGCCCGGGTCGAACTGCGCGCCGCGGATATCGGCGTGCGCATCGACGCGCGGACGCTGCGCACCGACGTTCTCGACGCCGACGGCCAGCCACTATTCACCGACCTCGCGGGCGCCGCCGCGCTGCCGGCCGACGGCCGCGCCCTGCGCCTGCGCGAGCGCATGAGCGGGGCCGACCATGTCTTCGGCCTCGGCGACAAGACCGGCGGCTTTGACCGCCAAGGCGGGGCGTACGCGCTGTGGAACTCGGACAGCTACAAGTTCACACAGGCGACCGACCCGCTCTACAAGGCCATCCCCTTCTTCCTGGCCGTCGGCGACCGCGGGCGCGCCTATGGCTTCTTTCTCGACAACACCTGGCGAACCACCTTCGACTTCGGCAAGACCGAGCGCGGCGTGCTTGCCGTCGGCGCCGAGGGTGGGCCGCTCGACTACTACGTGATGGCAGGGCCGACGCCCAAGGACGTGCTGCGCGAGTACGCGGCGCTGACCGGCACGCCGCCGCTGATGCCCGCGTGGGCGCTCGGCTTCCAGCAGTCCAAGTGGAGCTACAAGACCGACGCCGAGGTCCGCGCGGTCGCCGCGCGCCTGCGCCGTAAGCGCCTGCCCGCCGACGCGATCTACATGGACATCGACTACCAGGACCGGGCGCGCCCGTTCACGGTCAATCGCGCGGCGTTTCCCGACCTCGCCTTGCTGGCACGCGACCTGCGCGAACAGGGCATCCGCCTCGTCCTGATCACCGACCCCCATATCGCCGACGCGCCCGACCAGAATTACGCCCCGTACGACAGCGGTATCGCGCAGGACCTGTTCCTCAAGCGGCCCGACGGCCGGCGGTATACGGGCGAGGTCTGGCCGGGTCCCGCGGTGTTTCCCGACTTCAGCCGCGCGACGGTCCGGCGCTGGTGGGGCGCGCTCTATGCCGACTTCGTCGGCGCCGGCGTCGCGGGCTTCTGGAACGACATGAACGAGCCCTCGGTCTTCAACGTGCCGAGCAAGACCATGCCGCTCGATGTCGTGCACCGGATCGACAGCGACGATTTCCGCGCGCGTGCGGCACGCCATGCCGAGATGCACAACGTCTACGGCCAGCTCAATTCGCGCGCAACCTTCGAAGGCCTGACCCGGCTGCAGCCCGATCAACGCCCCTTCGTGCTGACCCGCGCGAGCTACGCCGGGGGCCAGCGCTACGCGGCAACCTGGACCGGCGACAACGTCTCGAGCTGGCAGCACCTGAAGATGGGCGTCCACCAGCTCGTCAACCTCGGCCTCAGCGGCTTCGCCTACGCCGGCAACGACGTCGGCGGCTACGCCGGTGAGGCACCCTCGCCCGAGCTGCTGACGCGCTGGTTCGAGATCGGCGCGTTCATGCCGCTGTTCCGCGCCCATGCCGAGACCGGCCGTCCCGACCAGGGTCCCTGGGTCGGCGATGCCGCTCAGGTCGAGATCCGCCGCCGCTTCATCTCGGAGCGCTACCGGCTGATGCCCTATCTCTACGCCGCGGCGGCCGAGGCCAGCCGTAGCGGCCTGCCGCTGTTGCGCCCGGTGTTCCTGAACTTTCCGGCCGTGCTGGCCAAAGGCGACCGGCTCGGCGGCAGCGAGGACCAGTTCATGGTCGGCGACGACCTGCTCGTCGCGCCCTCGCCGACGCTGGAATCGGCGGGCGACTACGGCATCGAGCTGCCCGACACCGGCTGGTACGACTACTGGACCGGGCGGCGCCTGCCCGATGCGAAGCTGACGCTCACGCCCCAGCTCGCCGAGCTGCCGGTCTATGTCCGCCCCGGCGCGATCGTGCCCAGGCAGCCGCTTGTGCAAAGCACGGCGATCGTGCCGACCGGACGGCTCGAGCTGCACGTCTACCCGGGTCCCGACTGCCACGGCGAGATCTATGCCGACGACGGCGTGAGCCTGGCCTACCGGCGCGGCGAGTTCCTGCGCCAGCAGATCCGCTGCGAGGACGGGCCGACGGGCTTGCAAGTTCGCTTCGAACCGCGCGAGGGTCGATGGCAGCCGTGGTGGAACGGCGTCACGCTCTACGTCCACGGGTGGCAGGGTGCCGCGCCGCGGGCGAGCGCAGGTGGCCTTGCGCTAGCGACCTCGGTCGATGCGACTCAGGCGGCTGCGGTGATTCTGGCGCCCGACATTGTCGACGGGCAGGTGTCGATCAACCGGTAAGGGCAGCCTTTCAAGCCAGCAAGCGCTTGAGTCGCCTTGATTTTGTGTAATCGATCGATTACACACGAATCGTGTTCAGCGTCAAAGCGCTCCCCGAGTTCACCTCGTGGCTGGACCGTCTTGCGGACGCTGCGGTTCGAGGTGTGGTGGTCGCTCGCATCAAGCGCCTGGAACGAGGTCTTTTCGGCGACGTGGTGTCTGTCGGGGATGGCGTCTCCGAGCTTCGCATCCATATCGGTGCCGGGTGGCGCGTGTATTTCACTGAACGCGGCGGTCAGATCATCGTCCTGCTGGCGGGAGGGTCCAAGCGCACGCACAGAGGTGATATCGAGCGCGCAAAGGCGCTGGCGGCACGACTGGACTGACAAAGGAAACGCTTATGAACAAGCGCATCAATACAGAAGGCTTGCCGGCCTTCGACGCGGCACCTTACCTCGATAGCGAGGAAGCGATTGCCTCGTATCTGACTGACATCCTGGAGGCTCGCGACGCGGGTCTGCTTGCCGCAGCGCTGGGCGACATCGCACGTGCCCGCGGCATGACCGACATTGCCAGGCAGGCAGGCATTACCAGGGAAGCGCTGTACAAGGCACTGAGGCCGGGTAGCGAGCCGCGTTTCGACACCGTTATCCGCGTGTGCGCCGCCCTTGGGGTGCGTCTGGTCGTGCAGCCGATGCAAGCGGCCTGATCGGCACGCGTTCAGCGGGACGACTCGACGCCCAGGTTCTTCGCCGCGGGAACGTCCTTGACCGGCAGCGCAAACACCTTGCCCAGGCCTGCTTCCAGGAAGACGTAGTGGTTCTCGATGCTGCTGTGGACGGTGATCACCGCGGTATCGAGCAGCTTGGCCTTGTCGCCGACACGCTGGACCAGCACGAAGTCGCCGTGGGGCATGCCGGCCAGCACGTAGCGGTCGCGGCCCGGAACCCCCGGCGCGGGCCCCAGATTGGCCACCCGGATCGCGTCGGCGTGCCAGCCGGGCGTGAACGAGTCGCTGTCGGCCGGCGGCGGCGCGGTGGCGGCCGACGCGGTCGCCAGCAAGGCGCCGGCGGTCAGCGCGCAGAACACGAGGCGCGTGTTGCGGATGGACGTACGCAGGCTGTTCATGGTGAGACCGCTCCCTGGCGCTTGTACCGCGGCAAATGCCGCCTCTGCCGGGCGACAGCCCGCGCTGCGATGTTGCGCCTTTGCGCCCGCATTGTGCGGGCGCAACGACGACTCTTTACGAGGTAGGGACCACAGCCCAGGTGGACGGATCTGATCTGCTCTTTTGAAGGAGATCTGAGCCTGGGCCCAGCCGCCAGGATCGGGCACAGTCCGGTCCGATATGGATCGCGTCAAGCAATAGCCCGGAAGTACCCGAAATGATGGATTGGTTCCCTATCGTCTTCATCGTGTTCAAGCTCGTCGTGCTCGGCACGGGCATGTTCTTCGCGATCAAGTGGCATCACGAGAAAGCGAAGAAAGAGAAGCAGAACAACAAGGAATGACGAAGAGGCCGACGGACTGCCGGCGTCAGGCCGCCCGCCCCGGCAGCGCCGCGGCGGCCGCGCGCAGCATCTCGAGCGTCGCCGCCGCACCCGGCGACAGCTGGTGCTGGCGCCGCGTGACGATGCCGTAGGCGTCCATGCGCAGGCCCAGGTCGAAAGGCAGCACGGCGAGCAGGCCCGCGTCGAGGTAAGGCTGGACGAGCTCCTCGGGCAGCGCGGCGATCATGTCGCTGCGCATCAAGAGGCTCGTCGTGACCGGCATCGCGAGCGTCTCGACCGATTCGATCGGCTGGTCGAGCCCGGCCGACAGGAATAGCGCGGTCAGTCGGTCGCGCAGGATGCTGCCGCCCGGCGGCAGGATCCAGCTCTGCTGGGCCAGGTCGGCGAGGCGCAGCGCGTCGGCGCGCGCGAGCAGCGGGTGGCCCGGGCGCAGGATCACGCTGTGCGGCTCGTCGGTCACGGTCTCGAAACTGAGCTCGGCGGCCGACTCGCTGTCGAGCACGCGGCCGATCACGATGTCGAGTTCGCCGCCGCGCAGGCGCTGGATCAGCAGCTTGCTCGTGTCCACGCTGATCGACACGCGCACGCGCGGATGCTCGGCCTTGAGGCGCTGGATCACGGCCGGCAGCAGGCTCGTCGACGGCGTCAGCACGGTGCCGATCGCGACGCGGCCGCTCAGGCCAGAGAGCAGTTCCATGACCTCCTGGTGGCCCGCGTCGAGCTCGGCGAGCGCGGCACCCGCGCGCCGGATCATGACCTCGCCGTACCAGGTCGGTGCGACGCCGCGCGGCAGGCGCTCGAACAGCTGGACGCCCAGCGCGTGCTCGAGCTCCGACAGCAGCTTGGACGCGGCCGGCTGGGTCAGGTTCGCGGCCTCGGCCGCGCGCAGGATCGAGCCATGCCGGCCGAGCTCGACGAGCAGCACGAGCTGGCGCGTCTTCAGGTGCGAGCGGACGAAGCGGTTGGCACGGGCGTCGGACATGGACGGCGGTTGCGGCGGCAGCGGCGGCGACTACTCGTGATAAAGCTGCGAGCGGCCGCCGTCGATCAGGATGTCGGTGGCGTTGATGAAGCGCGCCTCATCGCTGGCCAGGAACAGCGCAGTGTAGGCAACTTCGTCGGGCTCGCCGACGCGCTTGCACGGCAGCAGGTCGACCTGGCGCTGCGCGTCGGCCGCGGGCAGCGAGTCGAGCCAGGCCTGCACGCGCTCGCTGCGGATCAGGCCCGGCGAGATCGAGTTCACGCGCACGCCGCGCGCCGCGTACTCGATGCCCAGCGAACGCGTGAGCCCGATCAGCGCGTGCTTGGCGACCGGGTAGGGGAAGCAGCCCGGGATGATCTTGTGGCCGTGCACCGACGCGATATTGACGATGCTGCCCGCGCCCTTCGCGAGCATGCCCGGCAGCACCGCGCGGCAGCAATGCCAGGCGCCCTCGAGGTCGATCGCGAAGCAGCGCTGCCATTGCTCGGGCGTCAGCGCGAGCGGGTCGTCGAACATGTCGACGCCGGCGTTGTTCACGAGCACGTCGACGGGCCCGAAATGCGCGGCCGCGCGCTCGACCATTTCGTTCACGGCGTCGGCGTCGGCGACGTCGGCCGCGACGAACAGCGCCTTGTCGCCGAGCTCCGCGCGCAGCGCCGCGGCGGCCGCGTCGTCGCGATGGCTGTTGAACACGACGCGCGCGCCCTCGGCCGCAAAGCGCCGCACGATGGCCTTGCCGATGCCGAGCGTCGAGCCGGTGACGAGCGCCACCTTGTTATGGAGTCTTTTGCTGGTCATGGCGGATCAGGAGGTCTGGGTCAGAGGCAGGGCCGGCGCGTGGTCGCGCCAGACGTCGAGCACGGGCAGCGCGCGGCCCTTGAAGTCGAACAGCGTCGTGTTCGCGACGACGTTCGCGCCGGGCTTCGCGTCGCCCTCGTGCAGTGCCCAGCCGACGCCCGGGCAGTCGATCATGATCGGATCCCAGTAGAGCACGCCGAGCACGCGGCCCGCCGCCTTCAGGCCGTTGAAGAGCTCGTCGATCCAGTCGCGCTGGCCGGCCGGCGAGCTCTTCTCGGGCGGGTAGGGGCCGTTGTCGGCGAGCTGGCCGGGCCAGCCGTTCGGCAGCGTCGGCGCGAAGTTGAAGCCCGCTTCCATGATCATCAGGTCGCGGTCGTAGCGCGCGGTCACGTCGCGCGCGAACGCGACGACGTCGTCGACGCGGCGCCTGGTCCAGAACGGGTAGTACGAGGCGCCGATCACGTCCCAGTCGACGCCCTGCGCGCGCGCCGCGTCGAACCAGCCGTGGTACTTGGCGAGGTTGCCCGCGTCGTCGAGGTGCAGGATCACGCGCGCGTCGGGCAGCACCGCCTTGACGGCCGCGTGGCCGGCCTTGAGCAGCGCGCCGAGGCGCGGCCAGTTCGCGGCCGTCGCGGCGCCGTACGGATACAGCATGCCGGCCTCGATCTCGTTGCCGAGCGAGACGAACTGCGGCGGCGTGCCCTGGGCCTTGAGCGCCGCGAGCACCTCGCGCGTGCGCGCGCCGACGAGCTCGACGAGGCGCGCGAAGCGTGCCGATTCGTCGGGCAGCGCATCGAGCTCGCGCGTCCACGCGTGCGGCGGCGTCTGCGTCTTCGCGTTGGTCCAGAAGTCGCTGTAGTGAAACGTGAGCTCGATCTGCAGTCCGAGCGTGGCCGAGCGGCGCGCAAGGCCCAGCAGGTCGCCGAGGTCCATGCAATGCGCGGGCCAGTACCAGTCGTCGACGCCATGGCCGCTGCCAGGCGATTCATACAGACGCAGGCGCACGATGCTGTGGCCCGCGTCCTTGAGGATCTGCAGCGCGTCGCGCTCGCGGCCCTGGCGGTCGGCGTAGCGCGCGCCGGCCTGATCCATCCAGCTGAGCACCGAGACGTCGCCGCCCGCGAGGAACGGCCGCGCGACGGCGTCGCGCTGCAGCGCGATGTCGGCGAGCTCCGCCCATTGGCCGCCGCGCGCGTCCGAGTGCAGGCCCAGCGCGAGCCGGCCGTCGGCGCCGACCGGGATGCCCGGGATCACGAGCTCGCGCGGCTCGGCGCTCGCGAGCGGATGCGTGCGCGCGAGGCTGTGACCGGCGACGCGCGCGAACGCGAACACCGAGGGCTGGCCGCCGCTGCTGCGCGCCTTCGCACGCAGCGTGTAGCTGCCGGGCGCCAGGCCTTCGAGCATGCGGTAGCTCGTCACGCGATAGTCGGCCGCGGCCTCGTGGCGCAGCGCGAGCTTGGGGTTGCGGTTCAGCGCCGCGGTGTTCGACGCGGCGGTGTCGCCCTGGTCTTGCCAGTCGCCGGGCGCATCGGCAGCGCCGGTGCTGCCGCCTGCCGATGCGGCGCCGTCGGCCGCGCGCGCCGCGAGCGGCAGCAGCGCCGCCGCGGCCGCGACGAACGTGCGCCGCTCAAGCACGCCCGCCCCGGCTGTGCAGCTGGTCGAGCAGCACGGCGGCGAGCAGGATCAGGCCGCGCATCAGGTACTGGTAGAACACGTCCACGTTGAGCAGGTTCATCACGTTCGCGAGCGTGCCCATGATCAGCACGCCGACGAGCACGCCGAAGATGCGCGCCTTGCCGCCGGCCAGCGACACGCCGCCGAGCACGCAGGCCGAGATCACGTCGAGCTCGAAGCCCTGGGCCGCGTTGGGCTGGCCGCTCGTGATGCGCGCCGCGAGCATCAGCCCGGCCATCGCCGTGACGAGGCCCTGCAGCGCGAAGATCCACACGCGCAGGCGCTCGACGCGCACGCCGGCGAGGCGTGCGGCTTCGGGGTTGCCGCCGATCGCGAGGGTGTTGCGGCCGAACACCGTGTGGTTGAGCAGTACGCCGAACACGACAAAGCAGCCGCCCGCGAGCAGCACCGGCGCTGGCAGGCCCGCGACCTGCGCGTCGCCGAAGCCGATGAACGTTGCGTCGGCGATGCCGACCGACTGGCCATGCGAGACGATGAACGCGAGGCCGCGCACCATCAGCATGGTCGCGAGTGTCGCGATCAGCGCGTTGATGCGCAGATAGGCGATCAGCGCGCCGTTCAGGGCGCCGATCAAGGCGCCCGCGACGAGGCCGCCGCCGATCGCGATCGCGAGGCTGTGGGTCTGCTGGAGCAGCAAGGCGCCGAGCACGCCGCTGAACGCGATCAATGAGCCGACCGAGAGGTCGAAGTCGCGCGAGGCGAGGCACAGCATCATCGTGCACGCGACCATGCCGATCTGCGCGACCGACAGCAGCAGGCCGACGATGTTCACGGCCGAGAAGAAGCCGTCGACGCTTAGCGCGAGCAGGACGAACAGCACCGCGTAGCCGAGCGGCAGGCTGTAGTCCTGCCAGAAGGTCGAGCGGCCGGGCAGCTTGGCCAGGGTCTGGGTGGTCATTGGGGGGCTCCGGAATTCTTCGTCGTCGTCATGTCGGGCAGCGCGAGGCTCAGCACCGCCGCCTCGTTGGCCTGCGCGCGCGGCAGCTCGCCGCTGATTGCGCCGTCGCGCATCACGATTACGCGGTCGGCGATGCCGAGCACCTCAGGCAGCTCGCTCGAGATCACGATCACGCAGCAGCCGCTCGCGGCGACCTCGTGGATGAGGCCGTAGATCTCGTTCTTCGCGCCGACGTCGATGCCGCGCGTCGGCTCGTCGAGGATCAGCACCTTGAGGCCGGGTTCGGCGAGCCAGCGTGCGAGGATGACCTTCTGCTGGTTGCCGCCCGACAGCAGGCGGATCTGCTGATGCCGGTCGGGCGTCTTCACGCGCAGGCGCTTGATGAACGCGTCGGCGCGCTCGGCCTCGCGGCGATGGCGCAGGAACAGGCCGGCGCGCAGCTCGTGGCGGCGCACGCTGATATTGATGTTCTCGGCGATCGAGGCCTGGGCCAGGATGCCCTGCTCCTTGCGGTCTTCGGGGCACAGCACGATGCCGGCCTCGATCGCGGCGCGCGGGCCCGCGGTGGCCACCGCCGCACCGTCGAGCCGCACCTCGCCGCCCGCGCGCGCGTCGGCGCCGTAGAGCAGGCGCATCAGCTCGCTGCGGCCCGCGCCGACGAGGCCGAAGAAGCCGAGCACCTCGCCCGCGTGGACGCTGAAGTCCTGGCCCTCGGCGATCGGGCCGCCGACCGCGCTGCGCAGGCCGCGCACCTCGAGCCGCGGCGCGCCGCGCGGACGCGCGCGGTAGTCGTAGATGTCGCTGAGCTCGCGGCCGACCATGTCGGCGATCAGGCGCTCGCGCGGCACGTCGGCCATGACCGGATGCGCCGCGACCTTGCGGCCGTCGCGGAAGATCGTGCACGAATCGCAGAGCGCGTAGAGCTCCTCGAGCCGGTGCGAGATATAGATCAGCGTGCGCCCCTGGTCGCGCAGGCTGCGCACGAGGCGGAACAGGATCTCGGTCTCGCGGTGCGAGAGGCTGCTCGTCGGCTCGTCGAACGCGATCACGCGCGCGTCCTGCAGCACGGCTTTGCAGATCTCGACCATCTGGCGCTGCGCGATCGACAGCGTCGCGAGGCGCGCGTCGGGATCAAGGTCGACGCCGGTCTCGCGCAGGCAGGCCGCGACGCGTTCGCGCGCGGCGCGCCGGTCGACGAACAGCCCGGCGCGGCGCGGCAGGCGGCCGAGCAGCATGTTCTCGGTGACGGTCAGGTCGGCGACGTACTGGAGTTCCTGGTGGATCACGGCGACGCCCGCGCGGATCGCGTCGCCGGCGCTCGCGAAGCGGCATTCCTCGCCGTCGAGCAGCAGGCGCCCGCCGTCGGGCCGGTACTGGCCGCCGAGGATCTTCAGCAGCGTCGACTTGCCCGCGCCGTTCTCGCCGAGCAGGCCGTGGACCCGGCCGGCCTCGGCCGCGAAGCTCACGCCGTCGAGCGCGCGCACGCCGGGAAAGCGCTTGCTGACCTGGTCGAACTGGAGTGCGGGCATCGTCATAGGCCGAGCTTCCGGCGCACCTCGGCGAGGTTCGCGCGCGTGACCACGATGCCCGTGGTGAGCGTGAGCGGCGGCGGCGCCTCGCCCGTGGTGATCCAGCGGTACATGTCGATCGAGGTTTCGTAGCCGTGGCGGCGCGGGCTGATCAGCACCGTGCCGGCGAAGCCCGTGAGGTCGGGCCGCGCGAATTCGTTGAGCGCGGTCTGGCTGCCGCCGATGCCGATGCCGGCGACCGCGTCGGCGCGCAGGCCGCGGCCCTCGGCCGCGCGCACGCCGCCGAGCACCATCTCGTCGTTCATCGCGAACACGAACCAGCGCTTGAAGCGCGGGTTCTTGGTCAGCGCGATCGTCGCCGCGTTGAACGCGTTCTCGGTGTCGCTCTTGGACGAGGGCGCGTCGACGATCTGCGCGGCCGGGAAGCCCGCCTCGACGAGCGCGTCGACCGCGCCGCGCGTGCGCTCGCGCGCCGTCGGCAGCTCGTCGAACGCGATGCGCATCGCGCCGACCTCGGCGAGCGACCAGCCGCCCGCCTGCGCCGCGTCGAGCAGGCCGCGGCCGACCTGGCGGCCGATCTCGTAGGCCGAGATGCCCATGTGCGGGATTGCCTCGATCGGGTGGCCGAGGCCGTCGACGAGGCGGTCGTCGACCGACATCACCTTGATTCCGTAGCGCCGCGCCGTGCGCTCGATCGCGGTGCCGAGCTTGACGTCGGGCGCGCAGATCACGAAGCCCTGGGCGCGCAGCGCCGCGAGCGTCGCGATCGCGTCGAGCGTCTTCTCGCCGCCGGGCACGCCGATCCTGATCAGCGCGAAGCCCTTCTCGGCGGCGGCCTCGCCCGCGTAGCGCCATTCGTCCTGGAACCAGGGTTCCTCGGCCTGCTTCACGAGGAAGCCGATGCGGACCGGTGCGGTCGATGCCTGCGCAGTCGGCAGCGCCAGGCCGAGCCCCAGGCCGAGGCCCGTGCCCAGGCAGGCGCGGCGTGAATAGTTCTTTGCGGCGCTCATGCGCTCACCTCGTCGTCGTCGAACAGCGCGTCGGCCAGCGCGAGCGCCGTCGGCAGCTTGAGGCCGAACAGGCTGCCCGACAAGGGCTGCGCGGCGAGCGCCTCGCGGCTCAATTCGCTGCGCGCGGTCGTCGCCATCAGCCAGTCGCCGTCGGGCCCGCCGAGCGCCGGGGAGCTGCTGTGCGCGGCCGGCGCCAGGTAGTCGGCGATCGCGCGGCCGTCGGGCGCGTAGCGGCGCACGCGGCCCGCGCCCCATTGGGCGTTCCACAAACAGCCCTCGCGGTCGATCACCGAGCCGTCGGGCCAGCCGCGGCCGTCGTCGACGCGCGCGAACGGCCGCAGGTTCGCGACCTGCGCGCTCTCGGCGTCGTAGTCGCAGCGCTGGATCGCGCCGGTCACCGTGTCGGCGAAGTACATGGTCGCGCCGTCGGGGCTGAAGCAGATGCTGTTGGCGATCGCGACGGCCGGCAGCGGCAGGCGGCGCAGGCCGTGGCGACGCGAGTATTGATAAAAGCTGCCGATAGTCCGGCGCTCGGCCGCGTGCTCGTTCATCGTGCCGAACACGAAGTAACCGCGCCGGTCGGTGCGGCCGTCGTTGACGCGCGTGCGCGGCTCCGCCGCGTCGACGGGCGCGAGCGAATCCACGCGCTCGAGCTGCGGCGCGTCGCCGAGCGTCGCGAACGCGAGCCGCTTCGCGAGGCCCAGCAGCAGCCGGCCCGAGCGCGTATGCGCGAAGCAGCCGAGCCGGTCGGGCAGGACCCAGCTCTGCGCGGCCGCCTGGCCCGGCGCCCACGCGTGCAGGCGCGCGCCCTCGATGTCGGTCCACCACCAGCGGCCGGCCTGCCACTGCAGGCCTTCGCCGAGCTGCGCGTCGCCGCGCAGCGCAAGTTCGAGTCCGGCCTCGGGCATCACAGGTCCATGTGCAGGCTCAGCGCGTAACGGCGGTCGTCGCCGTAGTTGCCCATCGGCTGGTCGTTCACGCCGTAGTAGCTGCGGCGCACCGTGCGCGTGATGTTGTTGACCTCGAACGCGACCTTCAGGTGTGAGCTGATCGAGTAGCTCGCATAGCCGTCGAGGATGCCGTAGCCCTTCATGTAGATCGGGGTCTGCGCGATGGTGTTGCCGTTGTCGGGATAGTAGTTGCCCGTCGTCGACAGGTAGCGGCCGCGGTAGGTGTACGCGAGGCGCAGCGACACGTCGTCGTAGTCGTACATGCCGATCAGGTTGTAGCTCGTGCGCGAGAGGCCCTGCAGCGCCGTGCGCTGGCCCGCGAGCACGCCGGGAGCGCTGCTGTCGACGAGCGTGAAGTTGGCCTGCATGCCGAAGCCCTTGAGCCAGCCCGGCAGGCTCGTCGCGAAGCCCTGGTAGCCGAGCTCCAGGCCCCTGATCGTGCCGTCCTCGCCGTTCGTCGGCGTCGACACCGTGTAGGTCGTGCCCTTGTAGACGAGCGGGATCGTGCTGGTCTGGATGAAGCCGTTGACCTTTTTGTAGAACGCCGTGCCGTAGACGAAGTCGCTGCGCGTCAGGTAGTACTCGAGCGCCGCGTCGACCTGCTTGGCCGTGAGCGCCTTGAGCGCCGGGTTGCCGAGGTAGCCGGTCAGGTCGTTCGCGTTCAGCGACAGGCTCGGTGTGAGCTGGTCGAAGTTGGGCAGCGTCATGACCTTGCTCGCCGACACGCGCGCGACGAGCTTGGACGTGAGGTCGAAGCGCATGTTCAGGCTCGGCAGAGCGTAGTTGCTGCTCGCGTCGATGCTGCGCGGCGTCGCCGTGCCGCTCGAGATCTCGGTGTAGTTGCGGTGGTCTCTGACGTCGACGTAGCGCAGGCCGAGGTTGCCCGACCAGGGGATGCCGCCAAGCGCGCTGTCGAAGTCGACGACGCCGTACACGGCGCTCGTCTTCTCGCTCAGCGAGAAGCGCTCGGGGTCGTCGAAGCTCGGCACGGTCAGGCCGAGGTCGGCGCGGAAGGTGGCCGGGTCGCGCAGCAGGTTCATGTCGGTGACCGCGAGCCACTGACGCGGGAAGGTGCCGCTGCCGCCGTCGCGCAGCAGGTTGCTGAACGGGATCAGGCCGACCGAGTTCGCGACCGAGGACACGAGGCCGCCGATATTGCTCGTCGCCGCACCGCTCCAGATGCTGTCGATCGTGTTGATCTCGGCGCTGTCGGCGCTGCGGTCGCTCAGGCGCACGCCGGCGCGCAGGCGCGTGAACGGGCCGTCGCCGTCGAGGCGGTGCTCGACGTCGCCGCGCCAGCTCGTCTCGCTGCCGTTGTTCTGCTGGCGGAAGTACAGCGCCTTGCTCGCGTAGTACTGGGCCGGGTTGGTGAGGTCGGTCGGCGCGCCGAGCACCGGGTTGCCCGACGGCGTTTCGGTCGACAGGTCGTAGCGGTACTGCGCGTTATTGGTCCAGGCGCCGAGGCGCGCCTCCTCGTACAGGCGCGCGTAGTCGCTCGTCGTGTACGCGAGCTCGGACTTGTAGGTCCAGCCGTCCAGCTTGTAGCTGCCGCCGAGCGCGTACTGCGAGGTGCGCGTCTGATCGTCGGCGATGTACGAGGACGTCGTCATCTGCGCGCCCCAGAACGAACCCGACACGAAGTTGCCGTTCGCGTCGGTCTTGATCGTGCCCGCGACGGGCCACAGCGCGCCGAGGTTGGTGCCCGCGCTCCAGTTCGCCCAGTACGGCGAGCCGTAGTAGCCGTAGGTGTCGGTGCGCGTCTTGAGCTCGGTGTGGTCGACGTCGAGGTAGACCTCGGCGGCCGCGCTCGGGCGGTACTGCAGGCTCGCCGTGATGCCGGTGCGGTCGCGCGAGCCGAGCTCGTAGGACAGCCACTGGCCGACCGGCGCGTAGGTGCCGGAGCCGTCCGCGAGCTGGGCGGGCGCGCCCATTTCCTCGGTGTCGGCGCGGTAGCTGCGCTTTTGCTTGGCGACGCTGAGCAGCGCGCCGAAGTCGCCGCCGCCCTCGAGCTTCCAGCGCTCGCTGACGAGGAAGGAGCCCTCGGGGTTGCGCTTGCCGGCGAGGTCGGCGTAGGTCTCCTTCACCGTGCCCGCGAGCTTGAGGCCCGTGAAGTCGAGCGGGCGGTGCATGCGCAGGTCGATCACGCCGCCGATGCCGCCTTCGATCTGGTCGGCGACCGGGGTCTTGTAGACGTCGGCGCCCGCGATCAGCTCGGCCGGCACGTCCTGGAACGACAGGCCGCGCTCCTTGCCGGCGGTGAAGATGTCGCGACCGTTGAGCAGGGTCTCGGTCTCGCTGAGGCCGCGCACCTGGACCTGGTCGCCCTCGCCGCGGTTGCGCGACACCTGCACGCCGGTCACGCGCTGCAGCGCCTCGGCGACGTTCGCGTCGGGCAGCTTGCCGATGTCGTCGGCGACGATGGTGTCGACGATCTGGTCGGCGTTGCGCTTGCGGTCCTGGGCCTTCTCGAGGCTCGCGCGCATGCCGGTCACGACGACGGTGTCGAGCTGGTCGGGCTTGGCGCCAGCGGCGTCGTCGGCCCAGGCGGGCAGCGTGCAGGCGAGGCCTGCGGCGCAGGCGATCAGGCGCAATCGGGGCGCGGTGGCGTGGCGAGTGCTCATGTTCTTTTGTCTCCGTTTTATCTGTCTATGGAATCGGACGTTGCAAAGTTACCGAGCGGGAACAAACGCCACCAATGAAAGATTTGGTTTTTGCTATCTCGGGTTCGCATATCAGCGGATCTGCGCGGCGTAGACCGGGTGCAGCGTCACGCCACGGAGTTGCGCGAACTGTTGCGCGCCCGCGAAATCGGGCCGGTGCGCGCGGTCAAGGTAGATCGGCGCGTCGGCACGCAGCGGCAGCACGCTCAGCGTGAGCGGGCCTTGCGGTGCATGGGCGAGGCCACGCAGGCCGATCTGCCATGGCTGGCCGTTGAAGTACCAGTCGTCGAGCATCGTCGTGCCGTCGAACAGGCGCGCGATGTCGCCGGTGAAGTCGGGTTCGATCAGCACGTCGGCGAGGCCGTCGAGCGCGTGCGACGGCAGCGTGACAGTCCAGGCGGCCGACGCCTTGAAGGCTTCGGGGATCGGCGCGAGCGCGGCGCCCGCGAGGCCGCCCTTGAGCACGGGCGGCGCGTCGCCGGCGGCGCGCAGCGGCGTGACCTCGGCCTTCAGCGCCCGGGCGGGCCAGTGCAGCGCGAGGGTCTGGAACGCGCCGTCCATCGCGACCGCGGCCTTCGCACCCTGTGCCTGCGGGTGTGCAAGTGCCGGGAACACGGCGACGCGCTGCTCGGCGGCGTCGGTCGAGCGCAGCTGCAAGCCCTTGGCGTCGAACCAGGCCTGGGTCTCGCTGAGCACGAGGCGCGTGCGGCCTTCGAGCGTGCCGACGAGCAGCGTGCGCGATTGCTCGGGTGTCAACACGAGCAGGCTCAACGGCCGGCCGCCAACCCGGCCGACCTCGTGCAGCGCCAGCCCCGGCGCGACGGTCTGCGCCGCCGCGTCGCCGACCGCGAACTCGGCCGGCACGCCGGCGCTCGCGGCGAACACGTAGACCACGCCCGCCTTGCCCGCGTCGATGCGCGTGAGCGGCTGCGCCGTCGCGTAGCGGAGCAGCGTGCCGTCCAGGTCGAAGTTGAACGGCCAGATGAAATACGCGCCGTCGGCGAGCGTCACGGGCTGGCTCGGGAAGCTCCGCGTCTCGCCCTTGAGCCTGACCTCGAAGCGCACGCCCGGCGGCGCGGCCATCGCGTACTGGCGCACATGGTTGTTCACGAACACGAAGCCATGGCCGGCGCCGTCCGCGCGCACCGACCAGCGCGGCGTCGTCAGGTCCGCCGGTGAAGCGGGCACCGCGTCGGGGCGGCGCACCGTCATCGGCGCGAGGCGCTCGCCGAAGGCCGCGAGGAACAGGTGGAACGGACGCAGGCGCGCGAGCACCTCGCGCTGCTCGCCGTCGGGCCCCAGCGGCGCGTTGAAGTCGTACGTAATGCGCGGCGTGTCGTTGTAGCCGCCGCTGCCGCTGCTCTCCTCGAGCGAGGGGCTCGCCACGGGGTTGCGGCCGCCGTGGAACATGTAATAGCCCATCAGGTTCACGCCCGAGCCGAGCTGCACGGGCAGCATCGCCGCGATGTCGTCGGCCGACACGAGCGTGCGGCGCCGGTACATCGCGGGCAGGCCCGCGCCGAACTCGGCGCCGAGGAAGGGCGTGCGCGCGGCGTCGCGCTCGGCCGTGCCCGGCGCGTGCGCGGCGGTCTGCGCGCCGAGGTCGCCGCTCACGCGGCTGTCGAAGCGGAACGCGTAGGTCTCCTTGGGCGGCAGCTCGGCGGTCGACGTGCCCCAGGGCTCGTCGGGGTAGCCGCCGAACACCGGCGTGACCTCGCCCGACGGGTAGACCGCGCCGTCCCAGCCCGTCACCGTATAGAACGGTGCGTCGAGGCCGGCCGCGCGCGCAAGCTTCTTCAGCGTCGCGATGTGCTGCGCGCCCTGGCCCGGGCCGTCGAGGTTGTATTCGTTCTCGATCTGCACGCCGACGACGGGGCCGCCGTCCTTCCACATCAGGCCGTGCAGCTGCGCGCCGATCTGCTCGTAGAGGCGCGCGACGTAGTGCAGATAGCTCGGGTCGTCGCGGCGCGTCGGCATCGCGTCGACGACCCAGTCGGGCACGCCGCCGAAGCGCGCCTCGGCGTGGTCCCAGGGGCCGACGCGCACGACGACCTCAAGGCCCGCCGCGGCGGCGAGCTGCACGAAGCGGCGCAGGTCGCGGTTGCCGCGCCAGTCGAAGCGGCCGGGCGTCGCCTCGTGGTGGTTCCAGATCACGTAGGTCGAGACGATCGTGACGCCGGCCGCCTTCATCTTGCGCAGCTCGTCGGCCCAGCTTGGCGCCGGGCTGCGGCTGTAGTGGAACTCGCCCATCACGGGCAGCCAGGGGCGGCCGTTGCGCGTCAGGTAGCGGCTGTTCGCGCCGAGCGTCGTGCCGTCGGGCGCGACCGCGCTGCCCAGGTGCAGCACGCCTTCGAGCGGCGCCGCCACGGGCGCGCTCGCGTCGACGCCGAGCACGGTCGCTTGCTGCCCGAGCGCCGCGCCGGCCAGACTCAGGCCGGCCCAGATGATGGCCCATCGCTTCATCGTCTTGTCTCCTGATGTTTTATGGGTCGCGGCCGCATTCGGGCGACCGCGCCTGCGCGCGAGGCGCTTCAGCCCGCGCGCCACGCGGCGACGAAGTCGCGCGCCCGCGCCGCGACCTCGGCCGCGTCCATGCCCGGCGCGTACAGCGCCGAACCGAGGCCGAAGCCGGCGGCGCCGGCCGCGCGGTACGCGGCCATGCCGACCGGCGTGATGCCGCCGACCGGCAGCAGCGCGAGCCCGCGCGGCAGCACGGCGCGCATCGCGCGCAGCACGCTCGGCGTGACGAGCTCGGCCGGGAACAGCTTCAAGGCGTCGGCGCCGGCCGCGACGGCCGCGAAGGCCTCGGTCGGCGTCGCGGCGCCCGGCACGCAGACGAGGCCCGCGGCCTTGGCCGCGGCGATCACGGCGGTATCCGCATGCGGCATCACGATCAGCTGGCCGCCGGCCGCGGCGACGGCGTGGACGGTCGCGACGTCGAGCACCGTGCCCGCGCCGAGCAGCGCGTCGGCCGGCAGGGCCTTGGCGAGCCGCGCGATCGACGCGAGCGCGTCGGGCGAGTTCATCGGCACCTCGATCAGGCGGAAGCCCGCGGCGTAAAGCCCGAGCGCGATCGGCTCGACCTCGGCCGGCGTGACGCCGCGCAGGATCGCGACGAGCGGGAGCGCGGCGAAGGCGGCGGTGAATCGGGGGTCAGGAGTCATGTCAGTGGCGCCCGGCCGCCCGAAGCCACTGACCGCCCCCTCGGGGGGCAGAGAGGTCGAGCGCCAGCGAGGGCGAACGTGGGGGTTTCATGTGAGGAGTTCCAGCGAACGGGCGAGGCGGACGAGGCCCTCGGGCGCCGTGTTGGCGAGCAGCAGCGGGTTCGTCACGCCGAAGCGCGCGAGCGCTCGCGCGTAGCGTGCGCCGAGCGCGGGCTCGGCGACCACGACGAGCCGGCCGGCCGCGCGCCGCTCGAGGCCCGCGCGCAGCTCGTGGCCGATCAGCAGGCCGCTCAGGTAATCGGGCAGCTCGGCGGCGTCGCGCCGGCCGCTCAGGCCCAGCGTGCGCACGGCGAAGAGCTGGTGGGCAAGGCCCGCCGCGCCCGCGTCGCGCGCGGCGTCGACGCCGGCCTCGAACGCACCGGGGCCCGACGCCGCGGCGATCGGCCCCGCGACCGCGGGCGCCGCGGCGCTCGTGCCGGCCGTGGGAGCTGCAGCGATTGCGCCGACTGCGGTCGCCGCGCCTCCCGCGCCGGCGACGCCGCCCGCGTCATCGGCGGGCATCAGCCGCGCGAGCACCGACCGGTGGCGCAAGAGCGCGTAGAGTTCGCCCGTCATGTGCGTGGCGAAGCTGGTCACGCGGCCGCACTCGACGCCGGCCCATTTCGAATGCGTGCCGGGCAGGATCAGGCAGGCCGCGTCGGCGAGCTCGGGGTGGCGCTGCAGCGCGCCGAGGATCTGCGTCTCCTCGCCGCGCATCACGTCGGGCACGCCCGCACGGTCCTCGCATTGCAGGCCCGGCACGATGCGCGGGCCACCGGGCACTTGCACCGTGCGCGCGGCGAGCTCGGCCGCGCCGGCCGGGCAGTCGGCGTAGGGCGCCTCGCGCCAGCCGTGGCGTGCGCCGACCATGCCGCAGGCGAGCACCGGCAGCGCCGCGTCCCAGGGGCCGCGCACCTGCGCGAGCGCCGCGACGAAGGCCGCCTCGCCCGCGAGCGTCGACGCGCCGAGCCCCGCCGCGCTGCGCTCGCCGTGCAGCGCACCGTCGGCGCCGATCAGGTAGGCGCGCAGGCCCGTACTGCCCCAGTCGAGGCCGATCAGGCGCGGCGTCGTCGAGCCCGTCATCACCATTCGGCGATGCTGCCGTCGGCGTGGCGCCAGACCGGGTTGCGCCAGTCGGGCGCATTGGCGCTCGCGGCGACCACGCGCGCTTCGTCGATCTCGACGCCGAGGCCCGGCTTGGGCAGCGGCCTGATATAGCCGGCGTCGAGGCGGAAGTCCTCGCGGTTCACGACGTAGTCGAGCAGCTCGGCGCCCTGGTTGTAGTGGATTCCCATGCTCTGCTCCTGCAGCACGGCGTTGTGGGCGACGAAGTCGACCTGCAGGCAGGCCGCGAGTGCGACCGGGCCGAGCGGGCAATGCGGCGCGAGCGCGACGTCGTAGGCCTCGGCCATCGCGGCGATCTTCACGCATTCGGTGATGCCGCCCGCGTGCGAGAGGTCGGGCTGGAGGATGCTGATGCCGCCGCGCTCGAACACCGGCTTGAAGTCGAAGCGCGAGTACATGCGCTCGCCGGCCGCGAGCGGGATGCTCGTCGCCGCGGCGAGGCGCGGGTAGGCTTCAGCCTGCTCGGCGAGCACGGGCTCCTCGACGAACAGCGGCCGGTAGGGCTCGAGCTCGCGCAAGAGCACGCCGGCCATCGGCGCGGCGACGCGGCCGTGGAAGTCGATGCCGAACTCGATCTCGTTGCCGAAGGCCTCGCGGATCTCGGCGATGCGCGCGACCGCCGCGTCGACGGCCTTTGCGCTGTCGACGAGGCCGAGCTCCTCGGTGCCGTTCATCTTGAAGGTGTCGAAGCCGGCCTCGCGCAGGCGCCGGATGTCGCGGATCACGTCGGCCGGGCGGTCGCCGCCGACCCAGGAGTAGGTCTTCATGCGGTCGCGCACGAGGCCGCCGAGCAGCTCGTAGACCGGCTGGCCGAGCGCCTTGCCCTTGATGTCCCACAGCGCCTGGTCGATGCCCGCGATCGCGCTCATCAGGATCGGGCCGCCGCGGTAAAAGCCCGCGCGGTACATCATCTGCCAGAGGTCGTTGATGCGGCGCGGGTCCTGGCCGATCAGGTAGTCGCCGAGCTCGTGGACGGCGGCCTCGACGGTGCGCGCGCGGCCTTCGACGACCGGCTCGCCCCAGCCGACGATGCCCGCGTCGGTCTCGATCTTGAGGAACATCCAGCGGGGCGGCACACGGTAGGTCTGCAGCTTGGTGATTCGCATGTCGGGCAGCAACGGGTCAACTTGATGCGGTCAATGTACGGTTGGGGCCCTTCGGGGAGCTATGAATTCGCGCGGCCGACGTATACGACTATCCGATAGCAGCGCGCTCAAGCCCTGCCGTTTCCCTGGTTTGCAGGGCTAGTCCTCAATCGATTTAACGGTAAATATGTGAGAATACCCCGAGACCCCTGCAAGGACCCCGATGAAATTCACTGACGGCCAATGGATGCTGCAGCCCGGCGTGACCGCGCATTACGCGGCCGAGGCCTACGCCGTGGAGGCGCATGGCGACCGGCTCGTGATCCTCGCGACAACGCGCCCGATCAAGCACCGCGGCGACACGCTGCAGGGCCCGACGCTGACGGTCACGCTGAGCTCGCCGCTGCCCGGCGCGATCCGCGTGAGCGTCGAGCACCATAGCGAGGCCGGCCCCGCGCGCCTGCACGTGCCGCAGCCCGGCGCCGTGGCCGCCCCGGTCGAGATCGAGGACACCGCCACCCACGCGACGCTGCGCTCGGGCGCGCTCAGCGTCGAGGTGCGCAAGGGCGAGGGCTGGTCGCTGGTGTTCCGCGAGGGCCACGGCGCCGACGCGCGCGAGCTCACGCGCAGCGACTGGCGCGCCCTCGGCTACCTGCAGGCCGCGGGCCGCGGCGCCTATGTGCACGAGCAGCTGAACCTCGGCGTCGGCGAGTACGTGTACGGCCTCGGCGAGCGCTTCACGCCCTGGATCAAGAACGGCCAGGTCGTCGAGAACAGCAACCGCGACGGCGGCACCGCCTGCGAGCAGGCCTACAAGAGCGTGCCCTTCTACCTGACGAGTCGCGGCTACGGCGTGCTCGTCGACGAGGCGGGCCCGGTCTCGTTCGAGGTCGCATCGGAGAAGACCGCGCGCGTGCAGTTCAGCCGCGCGGGCGAGAGCCTCGCCTACCTCGTGATCGCGGGCCCGCGCCCCAAGGACGTGCTGCAGCGCCTGACCGCGCTGACCGGCCGCGCGCCGCTGCCGCCGGCCTGGAGCTTCGGCCTGTGGATGACGACCTCGTTCACGACCCAGTACGACGAGGCCACGGCCACGCATTTCATCGACGAGATGAAGCGTCGCGAGCTGCCGCTCGCGGTCTTCCATTTCGACTGCTTCTGGATGCGCGAGTTCCACTGGTGCGACTTCGAGTGGGACCGCCGCGGCTTCCCCGAGCCCGAGGCCATGCTCGCGCGGCTCAAGGCGCGCGGCCTGCGCGTGAGCCTCTGGATCAACCCCTATGTCGCGCAGCGCTCGGCGCTGTTCGCCGAGGGCGCGGCCCAGGGTTTCTTCATCAAGCGCGCGAGCACGGGCAAGACCTGGCAGACCGACCAGTGGCAGCCCGGCATGGCGATCGTCGACTTCACCAACCCCGCGGCCGCGCGCTGGTACCAGGGCCACCTGCGCCGCCTGCTCGCGATGGGCGTCGACTGCTTCAAGACCGACTTCGGCGAGCGCATCCCCGACCAGGATGTAAGTTACTTCGACGGCAGCGACCCGGTCGAGATGCACAACCTGTACGCGCTCAAGTACAACGAATGCGTGTTCGAGCTGCTGCGCGAGGCGCGCGGCGCGGCCGAGGCCATGGTGTTCGCGCGCTCGACCTACGCGTCGGGCCAGCGCTTCCCGGTGCACTGGGGCGGCGACTGCTGGTCGACCTTCGAGTCCATGGCCGAGAGCCTGCGCGGCGGCCTGTCGCTCACGAGCTGCGGCTTCGCGTTCTGGAGTCACGACATCGGCGGCTTCGAGGGCAACCCGCCGCCGGCCGTCTACAAGCGCTGGATCCAGTTCGGCCTGCTGTCCTCGCACAGCCGCCTGCACGGCAGCAGCAGCTACCGCGTGCCATGGCTCGTCGACGAGGAGAGCTGCGCGGTGCTGCAGGCGTTCACGCGCCTCAAGCACCGCCTGATGCCCTACCTGTACGCGAAGGCCGTCGAGGCGACCGAGACCGGCGTGCCGCTGATGCGCGCGATGGTCGTCGAGCATCCCGACGACCCGGCCTGCGCGACGCTGGACCGCGAGTACCAGCTCGGCGAGGCGCTGCTCGTCGCGCCGGTGTTCAGCGAATCGGGCGAGGTCGACGTGTACCTGCCGCCGGGCCATGGCGACGGGCGCTGGACCCATCTGCTCAGCGGCGCACAGGCCGCCGGCGGCCGCTGGCACCGCGAGGTGCACGACTTCATGAGCCTGCCGCTCTACGTCGCGCCGCACACGGTGCTGCCCTGGGGCGCCGACGGCGAGACGCCCGGGTACGACTACGCGCGCGGCCTCACGCTGCGCGTGTTCGAACTCGCCGAGGGGCAGCCGGCGGCGTTCACCGTGGTCGGTGTCGACGGCCAGGTCGCGGCGCGCGGCCACGTCACGCGCGAGGGCCGGCGCTTCACGGCCAAGGTCGCGAGCGGTGCGCTCCACGACTGGAGCGTCGAGCATCGCGGCCGCCGCAGCGCGGTGCAGGCCGAAGGGGCGACGCTGGTCTGGGATGATCCGGGGGTCTGATAGCGCAACCAATCCAAAACCCGGAGACCGCCGCCATGCCCCTGCCCCGCCCTGCCCGCCTGAGTCCGATCGACACGCGCACCGGCGCCATCGGCGTCGCGGCCGCCGCCTTGCTGAGCCTTGCCGCGACCGTGGCGTCGGCCGCGCCCGCCTGCGGCCCCGACGCGCTCGGCACCGCGCGCGTGATCACGCTGCCGCGCGAGGCCGCGGCCTGGGGCGCACCGCAGCACCAGGCGCTGCCGATGCTGAGTCCCAAGGAGGTCGTCGTGACCTTCGACGACGGCCCGCATCCGGGCTCGACGCCGAGCATCCTCGCGACGCTGGCCTCGCAATGCGTGAAAGCGACCTTCTTCGAGGTCGGTGCCGAGGTCGAGGCGCACCCCGAGATCGCGCGCGCCGTGCGCGATGCGGGTTACGCGATCGGCGGCCACGGCTACCACCACGAGCATTTCCCGCAGCTCTCGCCCGAGGCCCAGCTCGCCGACCTCGGCAAGCTCAAGGCCGCGCTCAAGACAGAGCTCGGCATCGAGCTCGTCGCCTACCGCTTCCCTTTCCTCGAAGAGACCCAGACGCTGAAGGACGCGCTCGCGGCGCAGAGGACGACCATCATGTCGATCGACGTCGCGATCGACGACTGGCTGCCCGACCAGACCGCCGAGATGCTCGCCGCGCGCCTGCTCGAGCGCCTGAAGGCCAGCCCCGGCCACGGCCATATCCTGCTGTTCCACGACGCGTTCGACGGCACGGCCAAGGCGCTGCCGCTGCTGCTCGAGACGCTCAGGAAGGGCGGGTATTCGGTGGTGCAGCTGCGATGGGAGTGAGGGGCGAGACGACCCAGGCGCTGCAACCGGGCCTTGTCCGGATCGGCGGAGAAGTCCTGCGCCACAGGGCGTCGGTGATCTCGACGGGCCGTGTGCGCTCGCCCTCGATCTTGTTGGAGTAATAGGAGTTCATCGCCCGCAACAGGCTCACGAGCTCGTCTTTGGCCGATCCTTGGCACTGACCGGCGAGCCGCTCCGCGGTTCGGATCAGGTCGTAGGCCTTCTCGAGCAGAGGCTCGGCTTGAGCTTCTCGAGGCAGCAGGGGCTCGAGCGGCCTCGTGCTCGTATCGACGCCGGGCCGCCCGATGGGCGAGCTCTTGCGCGCGGAGTTGACGGCCAATCCGGCCAACGCCCCGATCCTGCCGAGCGCGCGGGCCGCGATCGACGAGTTCTCCTACGATCCGCGCCGCCTCGTGGCGGGCGTGAAGAAGCCGGTGCTCGTTGTTCAGGGGCTGCGCGACCTGCAGGTGAGCAAGCAGGATGCCCGGCTCATCCACGACGCCGACCCGGGGTCCGGGCTGGTGCTGCTGCCGGCCTTATTGAGCCGGCTTCCTGAACCGGAACACGAAGCGGTCCGTCTTGCCGCGAATCGCCGGGTCGAACACCTTCAGGCTGTGATCGTCGGCCGGGTTGGCCAGCACCTTGATCTCGCCGTCGAAGACGAAGCCGGCCTTCTCGACCTCGGCCTTCACGGCTTCAGGGTCGATGCGGTGCAGGTCTTCGGTGTTCTTCAGCCCCGAGCCGGCCGCGGCGGCGTGGTCGCCGATCACGTAGTAGCCGCCGGGCTTCAACATCCTGAAGACCGCCTGGTTGAACGCGCCCACGTCGGCGCCCTTCATGAAGCTATCGTGGAGGTCGTGATAGTTCTCGAAGGTCCAGACGACGTCGACGCTGTTGTCGGTCGACGCGGGCCGCGGCTGCGCCAGCGGCAGCGAGACCTCTTCGACATTGCCATGGCCCGCTTCCGACGCGATGGCCTTGGCCAGGGCGATCGGGTCGGACTTCAATCCGGCCAGCTCGGCCGGCACGTACGCGTAGACCTTGCCCTGCGGCCCCACGATCGTGGAGAAGATCCGCGTCCAGTAGCCGCGCCCCGGCACGGCGTCGACGACGGCGTCGCCGGCCTTCACCTTCGAGAAGGCGAGCAGCTCGGCAGGGTGGCGCAACGCGTCCTGCTGGGTATCCGTTTCGGGGCGCGTCGGGTCGCCGATCGCGGCGGTGATCGTGGCCGGCTGCGCCTGTGCCAGCATCGGCGCGGACAGCAGGGCGCCAAGGGCGGCCATGGCGGCGACGGCGAGAGTGCGATGTTTCATGGACCAGATCCTTGCTCGAGTGATGCGGTACCGGGCCTGCGCCCCCTGCGGGACTATCGCCGAATGCGTGGCCGGTATCTAAAGTCATCCCTCTTCGCGGAGGACGCGCCGCGGCGGCCTCGGGCTCAGTCCATCGCGCGCATGAACTCCTGCACCACCTGCAGTCGGCGCGGTGACCGGGCGGCGGGCAGAATCGCCGCTCCGACATCACTGCAACGGACTCCCCATGCTTCGCATCGGTCTGCTGGGCTTCGGCTATGCGAGCCAGACATTTCACGCCCCGCTCATCCAGGCCGTCCCGGGTCTGCGAATCAAGGCGGTGAGCAGCAGCGATCCCGCCAAGGTCCATCGCGCGCTCGGCACGGACGTGCAGGTCTACGGCCAGGCCGAGGCCTTGATCGCCCAGGCCGACGTGGACCTGGTCGTCATCGCCACGCCCAACCTCACCCACCACGCGCTGGCCCGCGCGGCGCTATCGGCCGGCAAGCATGTGGTGGTGGACAAGCCGTTCACCTCGACCGCCGCGCAGGCGGCCGAGCTGATCGCCCTGGCGAACGCGCGGCGGCGCCACCTGAGCGTCTTCCACAACCGGCGCTGGGACAGCACCGCCCTGACGGTCCGCAAGCTGCTGCGCGACGCTGCGCTGGGCCCGATCCGCCACGCGCGCATGCATTTCGACCGCTATCGCCCGCAACCCAGGGTGCGCTGGCGCGAGGCCGAGGGCCAGGGCGGCGGCCTGTGGATGGACCTCGGCCCGCATTTGCTCGACGAAGCGCTGCTGTACTTCGGCTGGCCGGAGGCGATCCAGCTGGATCTCGCCATGCTGCGGCCGCAGGCGCAGATCGACGACCATTTCCAGGCGGTATTGCGTTACGCCGACGGCTTGCGGGTGACGCTGCACGCGAGCTGCGTGGCCGCCGTTCCGGGCCCGCGCATCGAGCTGCACGGCCTGAAGGGCAGCTACGTCAAGCGCGGCATGGACCAGCAGGAAGACGCCTTGAAGGCCGGCCTGCTGCCGAAGCTCGAAGACCTGTCCGCATGGGGTGTCGATCCCGACGACGGCGAGCTCGTGGTCCAGGAGGGCGACGCGCTGGTCCGGCGGACGGTCGCCACCGAACGAGGCGCCTACCCCGAGTACTACCGGCAGATGCGCGACTGCATTCTGGGAACGGGCAACAACCCGGTGCCGGCCGACGAGGCGCTCAAGGTCATGCGCCTGCTCGACCTCGGGATCGTCAGTGCGCGAACGAGACGCGAAGCCGGAGCGACCGGCGCGTCGCACGCCTAGCCGGCATCGACGACGAACATCCGCGCGCGCTGCGCTTCGCGGCGCTCGGCCTTGATCGGGGCGTAGCGCTCCGAGGCGTAGAAATCCAGCGCCGCGGCAAGCGTCGGGAACTCGAACACGCCGGCGAGCGGCAGCGGCTCGTCGTCGCCTTCGAGCACCCGGGCCACGGGGCCGAAGTGGAGGATGCGGCCGCCGGCTTCCGCAAGTGCGGCCGCGAAGCGCGGCGCGAGCGCCGCCTGCTTGACCGGATCGATGACGCTCAGATTGATGTGGACGAAGGCTGGCATGGCGCTTGTGAAAATAATGTATTTGCATCATTATTGGCGCCGGAATTTTCTTGTCAAGGATGAACGGTGAGCGAACTCGACCCGTCGCAGCTCAAGCGCATCGCCGCGCAATGCCCGGGGCTGCAGGCCCGCGCCACGGCACGCGCGCTGACGCGCTTCTACAGCGCCTGCTTCAACCCGCTCGGGCTGACGGCCGAGCAGTTCGCGCTGTTGGTCGGCATCGGCGCCGCGGACGGGGCGAGCGTCGTCGACCTGGCGGCGAGCGCCGGCGTCGACGCCACGACGCTCAGCCGCAGCGTGCAGGCGCTGGAGCAGCGAGGCCTGGTCCAGGCCGTCGGCGGCCGCGGTCGCGCGGGCAAGCGCTTGAGCCTGAGCGCGTCCGGCCAGGCCTTGATGCTCGAGGCGGTGCCCGTGTGGCGGCGCGCCCGGGCGAGCCTGTCGCGGCGCCTGGGCCAGGCGACGGTGCAGGCGACGCGACAGGCGATGAAGGACCTCGCCGACGCGGTGGTCGACCTCGATCGCGCGCCGTCCTGAGCAAGGCTGTTGACTGAACTCTTGAGCACGGAGCATGTGAGATGACGTTTACGACGACGGCTACGGTCTCGACCGGCCTGCTGGACATCGGCTTCGAAGCAGCGGGCCCGAGCGACGGCCCGGTGGCCGTCCTGCTGCACGGCTTTCCCTATGACGTGCGCTGCTACGACGGCGTTGCCGCACGCCTCGCCGCCCAGGGCGTTCGCGTCATCGCGCCGTATCTGCGCGGCTTCGGGCCGACGCGGTTCCGCGCGGCCACGACGCCGAGATCGGGGCAGCAAGCGGCGCTCGGCCAGGATCTGCTCGACTTGCTCGACGCGCTCGAGCTCGATCGCGCCGTCGTCGGCGGCTTCGATTGGGGCGGGCGGGCCGCCTGCATCGCGGCGGCCGTCGCGCCCGATCGAATCAAGGGCCTCGTCACCGTGGGCGGCTACAACGTGCAGGACATCGCGAACGCGAACCGGCCGAGCCCGCCCGAGTTCGAGAGCGCCGCCTGGTACACCCATTACTTCATGACCGAGCGAGGCCGGCAGGGCCTGGAGCGCTACCGCGACGCGCTGTGCAAGCTGCTGTGGACGCAGTGGTCGCCGGGCTGGCGCGATGCCGAGGCGGCATTTGGCGCGACGGCCCCGAGCCTGGCGAACCCCGACTTCGTCGAGTTGGTGATCCACTCCTATCGCCACCGCCGCCAGGCCGCGGCAGGCGACCCGCGCTACGCCGCACTGGAGGCCCGGCTTGCCGAGCGGCCCCGGATCGGCGTGCCGACCATCGCCCTGGACGCGTTGGCCGACGGCCTTGGCGCCGACGACTCCGAGGACGATCGCGCGATGTTCACCGGGCGCTTCGAGATTCGCCGCCTCGACGGTGTCGGGCACAACCCGCCTCAGGAGCAAGCCGACGCGTTTGCCGATGCGGTGCTGGCGCTGCTGAAGTAGGCCAGAATGCTCGAGACCGCTGCCCGCCGGGATTTACGCGACGAATGACGAGGCCGGCCCCTCGGGGTCGCGCAGCGCCGCCAGTCAGGGCACCCGGCGGTCAAGCCCATCCCTCGATATCGCAGCGTTGATCTTTGCGAAGCGGATGACCCCGTTGATGTTCCGCGTCCTGTCGAAGACGGTGAAATAGTTTTTCATCAAGGGCAGCCGGGCCAGCGACGCCGACGTCCGCTCCCCCATCGAATCCGGACCTTGCGCCGGCGAACCTACCGTCGCCCGAATGACTGCGACGCGGCCGAGACCGTGAGCTCGGCTGCCGGCGCCGACCGACCGCGTTCTCTGCAAAGCCGCCGTCGGTTCGGCCCGCGAACCCACTTGTCGCTCACGTGCGATCAATGCTGGCCTTGTCGAGGACTCTTGACTCCCGCGCATCGATCGCTCGATAGGCGAAGCCCCGCACCCGCACGCCGCCACCCGCGCCAACGCTGAACACCCCAACCCGCAAGCTCACAAAGCCCCCAAAGCTGTTGTGATGCAGCCCCGACACCTCCATGCACCACGGATGCCGGATCCAGTGCGCGCCGTCGCTCGAGTACTCGAAGCTCACCACGTTCGCGCGATTGCGCACGCGCAGCCACACGCGCGGCCCCGCGAACGGCGTGCGCATCCAGGTGTGCTCCTGGCCGTAGTTGTACGTGAACATCTGCGTCGCGCTGAAGCCGACGCCGACGAACGCGCGCTCGTTGTAGAACAGCGTGAGCCCGCCCTGCGCGGCGCCGCCCATCTCCAGCTCGACGCTGGCCTCGTAGCCATGGTCGCCGACGCTGCACAGCAACGGCGAGCCGTCGGCGAGCGTCGTGCCCTTGGCGGCGATCACGAGCGCGCGGTCCTCAAAGCGCAGGCGCTCGAGCTCCCTGGGGCCCGGCGCGTGGAAGCTCCATTGCGTGCCGAGCCGCGGCGTCGAGAAATCGTCCGATAGCGCGGGCGCGGCGGCCGAGCGCCGACCGCAGCGCGGGCATGGCAGGGGCTTGTCCAGCGTGCCGCCGAGCGCGCGGAACCAGCCGTCTTCCGTCCAGCGGATCGGCTCGAGCAGGGTCTGGCGGCCCAGCGTCCGGTAGCCGTTCTCGTAGCCGTGATAGACAAGCCACCAGCCGCCTTCCCCTTCCAATCCAGGCCCCTCGACCACGCTCGCGTGGCCGCGCGACCACCAGGGCTCGGCCGCGCTCGCGGTGTACACGATCGGGTTGTGCGGGCAGTCCTCCCAGGGGCCGTGGACCGAACGCGAGCGCGCGAGCGTGACCATGTGGCTGGTCGGCGGGCCCGAGGTGCCGCCGACGGCCGAGACCAGGTAGAACCAGGCGCCGCGCCGGAAGAGCTTGGGGCCCTCGGGCGCGAACATCTCGACCTCCCAGTCGGCCGGGTACTGCCATGGCGTCCACGCGTTCGCGTCGAGTGGGCCCGCGGTTGCGAGGCCATCGGCACGCAGGCGCACGCGCCGGCCGCCGTTGCCGAACAGGTAGCGCGCGCCGTCCTCGCCGACCACGTGACCCGGGTCGATGCAGCCGGGCAGGCCGAGGTTGACGGGTGCGCTCCAAGGGCCGGCGATCGCGTCGGCGTGGATCGCGTAGATCGCGGTGCCGCCGTCCTGCAGCACCGGGATGTAGATGAAGTAACGCCCCTCGTGCTTGACGAGGTCCATCGCCCAGACCGTGCCGATCGGCTCGTGCAGCGCCGCGCCGATGGGCGCCCAGTTCACGAGGTCGGTCGAGTGCCAGATCACGGCGCCCGGGTAGGCGTCGAAGGACGAAAACGTCATGTAGTAGTCGGCGCCGTCCTTCAACACCGTCGGGTCCGGGTGGTCGCCGGCGACGATCGGGTTCAGGTAGCTGCCGTCGCCACGGTCGGCGCGGCGCTGGCCTTCGACGCCGACACCGTGCTGGGCCGGAGACGGGCCGCACGCGGCCGCCTCGTGAGTGCGAGGCGCCGTGGCTGCGGCGGCGGCTGTCTCGGCGCCGACGGCGAGGCCTAGCGAGCCCAGCGCGGCGGTCTTCTTGAGCCAGGTGCGGCGCGGCAGCGTCATCCCGCGACCTCCGTCACAAGCGCCGCACGCTCACGCGCAGCACGTCGTGCTCGCGCAGCGTGAGCTCGATCGTCGCGCGGCCGTCGGCGCCGACTTCGATGTCGCGCTGCTGCTCGGGCGCGTCCGCCGTCAGGGCCTGCAGCTTCGCGAGCGCCGCGGCGTCGAGGTCCTTGGGCGCGCCCATCTCCAGATAGACCGTGTACGCGTCGTTCGCGCGGTAGCCGCAGCGGTGCACGGCGAGGCGGTACCTGCCCGCCGGCAGGTTCTTGAGCGCGAGCCGCGCGACCGGCACCTCGACGCTGGGCCGCGGCTTGCCGAAGAAGTCGCGGTTGCTCTGCGCGCCCATCGCCACGGGGCGCTGGTCCCACAGCAGGGCCTCGACGTTTGTGCCGGCGTCGTCGACGCTGGCCCACACCGCCGCGTCCGCACAGGGGATCTCGCGGCCGCGCAGCGCCTGCAGGTAGCGGTACGCGAACCACGCGGGCTTGCGGAGGCCGTCGCGCGTCATCAGGCCGAAGCCGCCGTGGAAGGCGCGGTCGGGCGGGCCCGGCTCCTCGAACAGGTCGGTGTAGGTCCAGTAGCTCATCGACTGGGCGAGGCCCTGGCAGGCCTTGAGCCTGGCGAGGATCCAGGCCGCGCTCTGATACGCGTCGTGGACCTTGTCGCGCGGGTTGTAGCTCGTGCTCCACTCGGTGAAGAACAGCGGCAGGCCGGGCCGGTGCGAGGCCTCGATCTGCGCGCGCACGCGCCGCACGTCGCCGACGATCGCGTCGGGCGAGGCCGACAGTTTCGTGTCCTGCTCGCCCTTCTCGTCGAGAAAGCCGCCGTCGACGCCGTACGAATGCGTGCTCACGAAGTCGATCGGCACGTCGTGCGCCTTCACATGCGCAAGCAGCTCGGCCACCCAGGCCGCGCCGGCCGTCGCGGGGCCGCCGACCTTCAACGCCGGGTCGATGGACTTGAGCACGCGCGCGCTGCGCGTGTAGAGGTCGAAATACGCGGCCTGGTCGGCGCCCTCCCAGAAGCCCGCGAGGTTGGGTTCGTTCCAGACCTCGAAGTACCAGTGCCGCACTTCCTCCACGCCGTAGCGACCGCGCACGAACGCGACGAACGCGCGCAGCAGCCGTTCCCAGCCCTCGGGCTGCGGGTGCGAGGTATTGCCGGCCCAGTAGAAGATCGTCTGCGCCGAGCTTGCGAGCGCGGCCGGCGTGAAGCCGAGCTCGACGAGCGGGCGGATGCGCTTGGCGAGCAGCGCGTCGTAGAGCTTCGCGACGCCGCTGAAGTCGAACGTCAGCGTGCCGTCGGCCGCGCGCCGCACCGTGTGCAGCACGTCGTGGAAGATGCCGTGCATGCGCAGGTAGCGAAAGCCCAGCTCGTCGACCGCGGTCTTCAGCTGCGCCTGGCAGTCGTCGCGCTGCGTCGTGCCCGGGTAGTCGGCGCCGACGCAATGGTCGAAGAAGCGGTCGACGGGGTGCTCGGCGCGCGCGATGTCGAGTTCGATCATGCGGGGCGGCTCCGGGGTGGCGGAGAAGGCTTGCGGCAGCAGCAGGCCCGCGCCGGTCGCGAGCGAGGTCTGGCGCAGCCAGTCGCGGCGGGTGGATGTCATCGCGGCCTCCTCAGACGCAGCCGCGCCGCGCCTCGAGCGCCCGGCGGATCTCGAGCATGCGTGCCTCGCTGAGCTCGAAGCGCGAGAGCGAGATCAGCGCGAGCACGAGGCCCGTGACCGGAATGCCCGTGAGCAGGATGCGGATCATGAAGATCGCGTGCTCGGTCTGCACCGGGTGGTGCGCGTCGAAGCCCGTGAACTGCAGGATCCAGCCCGACGCGCCGACGCCCAGCGCGATGCCGACCTTGGAGATCCAGGCCTGGCAGGCCGAGAACGAGCCCTCGCGGCGCTGGCCGGTCTGCAGCTCGTCGTAGTCGATCACGTCGCCGATCATTGAGCCATAGAGGATCCAGAAGCCCGCGCCCGTGAACGCGACGAAGCCGCAGGCGAACAGCTGCAGAACCGGCTGCGTCGGGTCGTAGAGCCACCAGTCGCCGACGAAGGCCGCGATCGCGAGCGCGAGCACGATCGTGAGCCCGGCGCGCTTGCCGTGGCGCCGCGCGATCCAGTTGAAGAACGGGATGCCGAGAAAGCCGAAGCCCATCCCGGCGAGGCCCATCGCGGTATTCCAGCGCGCGCCGAGCGCCACGTCGCCGTGGCACACGTAGTAGATCGTCGCGTAGTAGCCGAGCGCGGCGACCATCGCCGTGCCCATGCCGTAGGCCATCATCACGCCGAGGATGAAGCGGAACGGCCGGCAGCGCAGCGTGCGCCACAGCGTGTCGGTCAGCGGAATATGGCTTTGCGTCTTCGCGACGACGGCCTCGTAGTAACGCTCGCGCACGAGCACGAAGATCGCGATCGCGGCGAAGACCATCACGGCGCCGAGGATCAGGCTATAGGCCTGGGCGCCGCGCAGGATGTCGGGCTTGCCGTGCGCGTCCCGGAAGATCGCGAGCGTCGTGAACTGCGCGGCGAAGAACATCGCGAGCTCGGGCAGCTTCTGCACCGCGTTGCGGATCGACATCACGCTCGTGCGC
The DNA here is from genome assembly GCA_019232985.1 of Roseateles sp. The sequence goes on from JAFAMW010000028.1 coordinate 53,423, forward strand.
TCGTGGTAGTCGGGCGTCATCTCGGCGCCGAGGCTCGACCACGGCATGTTGAAACAGCTCATCACGGGCACGTAGAGCGCGACGCTGACGAGCATGAACCAGAAGTACTCGGTGTCGCTCCAGCCGCGGCCCACCGCGAACATCAGCGGCAGGCCGATGCCCGCGAGGACGCCGCCAACGAGGATGTAGGGCCGACGCCGGCCGAAGCGCGTGCGCGTGTTGTCCGAAAGCCAGCCGAACAGCGCGTCCGAGACCGCGTCGATCAACACCTTGATCATCTGCACGGTCGAGATCAGCCCCGGCGCGACGCCGAGAAAGATGTTGAAGACCTGGAAGGCCAGCGCCGGATAGAGCCAATGGCCCCACATGTCGACGAAGGCGCCGAGGCCGTAGCCGAGCTTGCGCGGCAGCGGCACGCGGTCGGCGCGCGGCGCATCGAGCGATGTATCGATAAATCGCTCGGATGGAGCGAGGGGCGTGGTGGCGCTCACGGGCTATGTCTCCTGGGGGAATCAGGGCAGGACGATCTGCGTCGTCCTTGCCTCGGCGAGGGTCTGACCGGAAACGACTTCGGTCGGGAATACGGTGTTGCCGGGCGCGCGCCAGGCCGTGCCCTTGAGCTTGGCCTCGATCTGGCCGACGAGCAGCTGCACGGCGCGGTGGCCCATCTCGCGCAGCGGCTGGCGCACCGTGGACAGGTGCGCGCTGCGGGCGATCGCGGTGTCGTCGAAGCCCGCGACCGAGATGTCGGCCGGCACGCGCAGGCCGCGCGCGAGCAGGGTGTCCATGCAGCCGAGCGCGATCGCGTCGCTGCCGCCGAAGATCGCGTCGGGCAGCGGCTTGCCCGCGTGCGCGGCGAGCCAGGCCTCGAGGCCGCTGCGGCCCCAGTCGAAGGTGTAGTTGCCGTGCGCGAGGTAGTCCTTGGGCGGCTCGACGCCGGCCTCGCGGTGCGCGCGCCGCCAGCCTGCGACGCGGCGCTGCGCGCCGATCGAGTCGGCCGGGCCGGCCAGGTGCAGGATGCGGCGGTGGCCGAGCGCGAGCATCTGCGCGACGAGCGCGTGCGCGCCGGTCTCTTCGTCGGACTCGAGGTTGGGCACGCCGGGCAGCTGGTTGTTCGCGTGCACCGACACGAAGGGCGTGTGCTCGGGCAGCTGGACCGACTCGAGCAGCGGCGCGAGCAGGATCAGGCCGTCGATGCGGCCGTCGCAGAACTGCGGCACCCGGGTCGCGCCCTCGGCCCAGTCGCCGAGCGCGAACACCGTGGTGTTCTGGCCGGCCTCGGCCGCGCTCTCCATCACGCCGTTGAAGACTTCGAGGAAGTACTGGTTGAGCTCGTTGCGCGCGAGCGTCGTGACCACGCCGATCGTGTTCATGCGCCGGTCGGCGAGCGCGCGCGCGGCCGCGTTGGGCCGGTAGTTGAGCTTGCGCGCGGCCTCGACGATGCGCACGCGCGTCTCGGCCGAGATCCGCGAGGAGGTCTTCGAGCCGTTGATCACGGCCGAGGCCGCCATCACCGAGACCCCGGCCTCGCGCCCGACGTCGGCGAGCGTCGCCGCATGCGGGGTGCGGCGCGCGCGCGCCGGCTTCGGGGCAGCGGCGTCGGGCGTGGCGGTCTTCTTGGGTTTGTCGGCCATGGCGATGGGCGTGGGGGGGGCGGCCTCAGACGATGCAGCGCGTCCTCAGCACTTCCGCGTAATAGCGCGCCGACAGCTTGGGCGTGCGCGCCTGGGTCGCGTAGTCGCAATGGACGATGCCGAAGCGGCGCTGGTAGCCGTCCTCCCACTCGTAGTTGTCGATAAAAGACCAGAGAAAGTAGCCGTCGATGGGCACGCCGTCGGCGACCGCGCGGTGGATCTCGCGCAAATGGTTGCGCAGGAAATCGCGGCGGTGGAGGTCCCAGACCTCGCCGTTGACGACGGGCTCGTCGTTATAGCCGCAGCCATTCTCCGTGATGTAGATCGAGCCCGCGCCGTAGAGCTCCGCGCACAGGCGCGGCGCCCAGTAGATCGCCTGCGGCACGAGGTGCAGCCAGGGGCTGTCGGCGCGCGGGTACTGGGCCGGCAGCGCAAGCACTTCCCACGGCTGCCCGTCGCGGCCCGCGCGCACATAGGTCGCCGTGTAGATGTTCAGGCCGAGGAAGTCGGTCGGCAGGCTGATCAGCTCGAAGTCGCCGGGCGCGACCTTGGGCGCGGCCGCGCCGCAGCGGTCGAGGTAGGCCTTCGCGTAGCCGCCCGCGTGGATCGCGCCGAGCACGTGCAGGTTCTTGTCGGCGAACCAGGCCTTGGCCGCGGCGATGTCGGCCGGCGTCTCGGTCACGGGCACGGCGACGTCGCAGTTGTCGGTGAGGCCGACCTGGGCGCCCGGGCCGCCGTAGGTGCGCACCGCGCGGACCGCGTGGCCGTGGCACAGCAGCGCGTGGTGGAAGGTCTGGTTTACGACGGCGTCGCTCTCGCGCCGGCCCGGTGCCTTGGTGCCGGCGCCGTAGCCGAGCCAGGTGAAGCAGCGGATCTCGTTGAGCGTGATCCAGTGCTTGACCTCGTTCGAGAAGGCCTGGACGACGGTGTCGGCGTAGCGCGCAAACGCGCCGACCGTCTCGCGCGAGGTCCAGCCGCCGCGCTCCTCGAGCGCCTGCGGCAGGTCCCAGTGGAACAGCGTGACCCAGGGCTTGATGCCGTGGCGCTGCATGCTCGCGAACAGGCGGCGGTAGAAGTCGATGCCGGCCTGGTTCACGGGGCCGTCGCCGTTCGGGAAGATGCGCGGCCAGGCGATCGAGAGCCGGTAGTCGCGGATGCCCAGCGAGGCCATCAGCGCGAAGTCAGCGTCGAAGCGGTGGTAATGGTCGCAGGCGGTGTCGAGCGTGTCGCCGTCGTGGACCTTGCCGGGCGTGCGGCTGAAGCGGTCCCAGATCGACTCGCCCTTGCCGTCGGCCTGCGCGGCGCCCTCGATCTGTGGTGCGGCGGCGGCGACGCCGAGGACGAAGTCTTGCGGGAAGGAGCTCGAATAGGTGATCGGGTTCATGGGGCGACGGCGGAAGCGGCGGCCTGCGGGGCAGGAACGAGAGTGGGAACGAAAGGCGCGGCGCCCGGCGTGAGCGGCGGCGCGGCAAGCAGCGCCTGCAGCGTCGGCGCCATCGCGTCGGCCCAGAGGGCGTAGCCGCGCTCGTTGGGGTGGAGCAGGTCCGGCATGATGTCGCGCGACAGGCCGCCGGCGGCGTCGGTGAACGCCTCGTCGATGTTCAGGAAGAACACCGCGCGGCCGTCGGCGAGGCCCGAGATCAGGCCGTTGACCTCATTGTTCAGGCGACGCAGCGGGTCCTCGGCGCGCTCGCCGCGCGGGAACACGGCGAGCAGCAGGATGCGGGTGGCGGGCAGGCGCTCGCGCAGCGCGGCGACGATGCGGCGCACGCCGGCGGCGGTCATGCGCGGGTCCTCCTGGCGGTCGCCGGTATTGTTGGTGCCGATCATCACGACGGCGACCTTCGGCGCGATGCCGTCGACCTCGCCATGCTCGAGCCGCCACAGCACGTTCTCGGTCTTGTCGCCGCCGAAGCCGAGGTCGAGCCCGTGCAGCGGCGCGTAGCGCTGGGCCCAGACCGCGGCGCCGTCCTTCTCCCAGTTGTGCGTGATCGAGTCGCCGACGAAGACGAGGTCGGTCGGCTCGTGCGCGGCGGCGCGGCGCCGGATCTCGGCGAGCTTTTCCTCGTGGCGCGGCAGCCACCATTCGAGCGACCAGACCTGGATCAGCGGGCCCGGCGTGACCGACTCCCGGCGGTAGTCGGGGCAGTCCTGCACGGCCTCGCCGGCGCGGCGCGCGCGGATGCGCAGGTTCGCGATCGAGAGCTCGCCGCTGCCGCTGGTCTCGGCCGTGAAGGGCTGGGGCACGGCGCTGAAGTCGTCGCCGTCGCGCACGAAGCAGGCGAGCGGGAACGCGAGGGGCTGCCAGCCCTTGCCTTCGAGCGCGCGGGCGCGCAGCAGATAGTTCACCTTGCGCTCGCAGCCCTTGCCGCACGAGAGCTTGACGTTGAGCCCGCCCTTGGCGAGGTCGACGACGTTCAGGTCGAAGGCGAGCACGCCGTCGGCGAGGTAGGGCCGCAGGTCGAGCGGCGCGCCGCCCTCGAAGCCGAGGCTCGCGTACCAGGCCTCGTGCCAGGCGAGCGTGACGGCGTTCTTGCGGCCGTCGCGGCTGCCGCGGTAGGCGCCAACGCTGCTCGCCGGGACGCGCGGCGTGGCTGGTTTGGGTACGGCGACGCGCTTGCCGCTGAGCACCGCGTGCCCCTCGAAGTCGCCGATCGCGATCTGGGCCTTGGGACGGGCATGGCCGTCGAAGATCACGAGGTCGGCCGGGGCCGCCGACGCGGCTTGCGCGGCCAATGCGGGCGGAGCAGCGAAGGTGGTCGTGGCGCCGAGGGCGGCGGCGACCAGCGCGGCGCTGGCGAGGAATCTAGACGGGATCGACATCAGGGCGTTCCAGCTGGGGCGTTCGCTCGCGCGTCGGCCAGGGTCTTGAGTTGCGCGTCGAGCCCGCGAGTCTCGCCGGGCCGCAGATTCAGGTCGACGCAATGGCCCGCGTCGCAGGCGCGGCCGCCGCCGGGGCCGGCCGCGGCGCGCACGGTGACCGCGCGCAAGCGCCCTTGCGACCACGCGATATCCACCTCGAAGCCGCCGCGCGCGCGCAGGCCGCGCACGGCGCCCTCGGGCCAGGCCGCGGGCAGCGCGGGCAGCAGCTCGATCGCGCCGTCCTGCGACTGCAGCAGCATCTCGGCGATCGCGGCGGTCGCGCCGAAGTTGCCGTCGATCTGGAACGGCGGGTGCGCGTCGAGCATATTCGGGTAGGTGCCGCCGGCGTTGTTGGCTTCGAGGCCGGGGCCCTTCTGCGGCGGCGCCGCGCCGGGCCGCCCCAAGCAAGCCGCCGTCCCCTCGGGGGACCGCCGGCCGCATTTGGGCCGGCGAGGGGCAAACAATTCAGCGGCTCGGGCGCCCGGCTCGGCGAGCAGGCCGCGCAGCATCAGGCGCGCGTGCTCGCCGTCGCGCAGGCGCGCCCAGTAGGCCATCTTCCACGCCATCGACCAGCCGGTGCCCGCGTCACCGCGCGCCTCGAGCGTGCGCCGCGCCGCGGCGGCGAGCGCGGGCGTGCGCGCGACCGAGATCTGGTGGCCCGGGAACAGCGCGAACAGCTGCGATACATGGCGGTGCGTGTCCTGCGGCGTGTCGAGCACTGCGTCGTGCAGCTCCGTCGGCCATTCGAGCAGCTGGCCCCAGCTGCCGACGCCGGGCACGGCGAGGCGGTCGCGCACGGCGACGAAGGGCTGCGGGTCCTCGCCAAGCGCGGCCGCGGCCCGGGCCGCGTTGTCGAACAGGTCCCAGAGGATCTCCTGGTCGAACGCGACGCCGTCGAGCACCGGCCCGTGCTCGGGCGACCAGCCCTGCGGCGCGACGAGCCGGCCGTCGGCGCGCGCGACGAGCAGGTCGCGCCAGAACGTGCAGACCTCGCTCAGCATCGGCCAGGCCTCGCGGCGCAGGAAGTCGCGGTCCTGCGTGTAGGCGTAATGCTCCCAGTATTGGCGCGCGTACCAGGCGTTGCCGGTCTTGTTCCACAGGTAGCCGAGCGCGCCGAAGGGGTTGCTCTCGGTGCGCAGGGCCCAGCCGCGCGCGGGCCGGCCGTCGGCGCGCACAAAGGTCTCGGGCGGCGGCACGAAATGCTCGCCCCAGGGCGTGATCTCGGGCGGCCGCGGCCGGCCGGCCGCGGCGTCGGCCGCGCGCGCGGCGACCACGGCGCGCCAGGCCGGCGCGAGGCTGTCGACGAAGCCGAAGAAGGGCTGGCTGAGCTCGGCGAGGTTGGCGGGCTCGGCCGGCCAGTAGTTCATCTGCAGGTTGATGTTGGTGTGATAGTCGGCGTTCCACGGCGGCGTCGCGCTCATGTTCCACAGGCCCTGCAGGTTCGCGGGCAGCGCGTCGCGCGAGCTGCTGATCAGCAGGTAGCGGCCGTACTGGAAGTACAGCGCCTCGAGCTCGCGGTCCATGCCGTCGCGCGTGTAGGCGCGGATGCGCGCGTCGGTCGGCAGCGCGCGGCGCGCGGCCGGGCTCGCGCCGAGGTTCAGCGCGACGCGGCCGAACAGCGCCTGGTAGTCGCGTTCGTGAGCCTCGCGCAGGGCGGCAAAACCGCGCGCGGCGGCCGCGTCGACCTCGGCGGCGACACGCGGCAGCGGCGCCGCCGCGGCGTCGATGAAGTGCCGCGACGCGTCGGCCACGTAGTTCGTGCGCGCGCCGAGCACGAGCGTCAGCGCGTCGCAGCCCTCGAAGCGCAGCGTGCCGTCGGCGTCGACGCGCGCGCGGCCGCCCTCGTGCAGCATGCGCAGCCGCGCGGCGTAGCGCAGGCCATTTGGCAGCACGGCGTCGAAATCGAGCGCAGCGCGGTCGTCCGGGTCGCCCTCTGCGTGCTCGCGGCCCTCGCCGACGCCGCCGGTTACCGCGCGCGGCGCGGCTGCATGCGCATCGGCGAGACGAATGCGGCCCGTATAGCGGCCCTTGGCGTCGGCGCCAAGGCGCAGCACGATGACCTGATCCGGGTGGCTCGCGAACGCCTCGCGCCGATAGGCAACGCCGGCCTGCACATAGCGCAGACGCTGCACGCCGGCTGCGAGGTCCAGCGTGCGCTCGTACTGCGTGACCGCCGCGCCCGACCCTGCCGCGCCGTCGAGTTCGATCCGCACGTCGCCGAACGGCTGGTACGCGCCCATCGCCTGCGCGTCGCCGGTCCACAGCGTGATCTCGTTGAACTGCACATGCTCGCGCGCGACCTGGCCGAACAGCATCGCGCCGATGCGGCCGTTGCCGATCGGCAGCGCCTCGCGCTCCCAGCCGGCCGGCGTGTCGGGCGCGGGGGCGGCGTAACGCAGCGCGAGCTCGTTCGCCGCGGGCGCGTCCGTCGCCGACGCGACGGGGGCGCAGCCCTCGGCCGCCGCATGCGCGCTTGCTGCGCCGCCTGCGCCGAGCGCGGCGAGCAGCAGGATCGCGAACCAGCAGCGGCTCATCGCGGCTTGCCGACGAGCACGCCGCGGCCGTGCGCGGCGACGTAGACCGTGCCGTAGTCGAGCGGGTCGGCCGCCAGCGACAGCACGTAGCCCCAGCGATGCCGGTCGTCGTTGACGCGCGTGAAGGACGCTGCCGCGCCCGCGTCGTCGGCGCGGAAGATGCCCTCGACGAGCTGGCCGGCCCGCCAGACCCTGCCCCAGACGTAGAGGCTCTGCGGCGCGTCGTCGCTCGGGCCCTTGCCGAGCGCGACGAGCCAGGCCTCGGCGACGAACTTGTTCTGCTTCATCGGCGCGTCGGCGCCCGCGAAATGCACGAGCCCGTCGGGCAGCGCGAGCCAGAGCCGGCGCAAGCCCGCCTTGCCGCTGACGAGGCAGGCCTTCTGGTCGTTGCGCAGCGTGCCGAGGCCGGTCACGGCCGCGGTGAACGTGCGGCCGCCGTCGGCGCTGACGCGCAGCTCGCCGAGCGCGGGGTCGAACACATGGAACACGCCGTCGACCGCGCGGTCGGCGACGGGCACGAGCTCGTGCTCGCGCGTCGCGGGCCAGCCTTCGACGGCGGCCCAGGTGCGGCCGAGGTCGTGCGAGACCAGCGCGGCCTGCTTCTCGGGCGCCCACAGCAGCGCCGTGCCCTTGGCCGAAACCGCGACATGGCCCGAGGGCCGCTTCGCGTCGCGCAGCGCCGTCGCCCCGAACGGCCGCCAGCTCGCCGAGCCGTCGAGCGACACATAGCCGCCGGTCGGGGTGTCGGCCGTGCGCGCGATCAGGGCCGGGCGCGCCTCGGCGTAGTCGACCGAGCGATTGGTCTGGTAGCTCGGCCGGAACAGGCCGGCCGCGGGCGGCTTCGCCACGTCGTCCCAGGCGGCGCCGGCCACGTCGCCCATCGCCGCGAGCAGGGTCGCGCCGCCCGACGGGCTCTTGATGTCGAGCGTCGCGGTTTCTTCGAAGCCCGCGACCGTGAAGTCCCAGTCGACGCGGCCGCCCTTGAGCGCGGCGCCGAGATTGCGGCTGAACCACAGGCCGTAGCCGGTGCCGTAGACCGCGCGCTCGGGGTCGAAGGGGTCGAGCTTGACGTCGGCGAGCCAGTGGCCCATGCGGTCCTGGCCCTTCATGTAGTCGACGAGCCAGGGATAGGGGCTCGCGTCGTGGCGCGAGCGCGCGCCGAGCGCGGTCCAGCTGCGGCCGTCGTCGGTCGAGAGGAACAGCTCGTCGCCCTCGGTCCAGCGCTCGATCGTCGAGACGATGATGCGACCCGGCCGCTGCACGTCGACGTCGACGCCCGAGTAGCCGAAGCCGAACTCGCCCCGGCCCGGCCGGACCGGCGTGATCTCGGTCCACGCGCCCGCGGGGCTGCGCTTCCACACGCCGCCCTCGAGCGCGTTGCCGGGGTTGGTCGCGAAGTCCTTCGGGCCCAGCGCGAAGCTCACGTAAAGCGTGCCGTCGGCGCCGAAGGCCGCGCGCTGCGGCACCTGGGCCGGCGTGCCGGGCTCGCGCGCGAAGCTCGCGCCGCCGTCGCGCGAGGCATAGAGGCCCGGCGCGTCGTGGCTGCCCGCGTAGACGGTCTTCGCATCGCGCGGGTCGAGCACTACGAGCGACACATGGCGCACGGCGAGCGGCGCGGCCGTGAACGCGCGGCCGCCGTCGGCGCTGCGCCACAGGCCGTCCTTGCTCGTGCCGAGCCAGAGCTGCTGGCCGTCGTGCGGCGAGACCTGCAGGCGCTCGCCGGTGCCGCGGCCCGGCTCGTTGCCACCGAGCTTGAACGGCAGCTCGTTGATCTGCCAGGTCGCGCCGCGGTCGCTCGACGCGAGCAGCGCGGCCTGGCGCGACCACTGGCCCGTGTAGATGCCGCAGGCCGCATAGACGCGCTTCGCGTCGTTCGCGTCGACGGCGAGCGCGAGCACGCCCATCAGGTCGCCGTCGGCGCGGCCGAGGAAGTCGAGCAGCGGCGTCCAGCTGTGCGTCGCGGGCTCGTAGCGGTAGGCACCGCCGATGTCGGTGCGCGCGTAGAGCAGGCCCGGCTCGCGCGGGTGGTAGACGAAGCCGTCGACGAAGCCGCCCGCGCCGAAGGGCAGGCTGCGCCACGCGTAGGGCGCGTCGGCGGCGCGCGCGGCGCCAGGTGCGAGCGACAGCGATGCCGCGGGCAGCAGGGCGCCGAGGCCCTGCACGAACTGGCGACGGTCGATCATCGGTAATGCCCCATCCGCACCCGCAGCACGACGGGTCGTTCGGTGAAGTTCAGGCCCCAGTCGACCTGGTCGCCGTTCCAGCGGCGCTCGGTGATCCAGCGGCCCTGGGCGTCGAAACGCCCCTCGTCGGCGCTGACGAGCAGCGCGTTGGCCGCGCCATCGGCGGGCTCGAAGCGCACGCGCGCGTGCTCGCCCGTGACGATGAACTCGTCGGGGCCGATCTGCGCGACGGCGACGCCGCCGGACGGCTGCTCGGCGCCCGGCGGCACCTTGTCCTTGAGCTGCGGCCAGCTGCGCTCGCCGAACTGCCATTCGCCGTAGCTCACGCGCGCCTGCCAGGCGCCGAGCGCGATCGTCTGCGGCTTGCGGTCCTCGCCCTCGGCGACGCCGTGGGTGCGGCCTTCGCCGGCCCATTGCGCCCATTGGGGCTGCATCGAAGCGAAGGCCGCGTAGGCCGGCGCGAACGGCGCGACCACGCCGGCGTCGCGCGCGGGCGCGCCGAGCGGGTAGTTCGAGTAGTCGGCGGAATCGATGCCGAAGGGCACGACGCCGAGGGCACCGCGGCCGAGGATCGCGTAGACATAGCGCGCGTAGCCGGGCGCGTTGCCCATCTCGGGCACGAACAGCGCGTTGTCGGGGCGCTGGAACTGGCCGAGCACCGCGTCGACCTCGGCCCAGTCGGGCCGGTAGATGTCGGGGCCGACGATGTCGATATGCGGCGCGACGGCCTTGTAGATGGGAATCGCGTCGTAGGTCGGGCCGCCGCTCGCGAAGTCGGCGTGCCAGGGCGCGAGCGCGTCGAGCGGGTTGCGCAGCGCGTTGTTCACGTAGACCGGCAGCTCGTGCTCGGCGCGGCCGGCCTGGGCGATCGCCTCGAGGTAGCGCGCGATCGCCCAGGCGTGGAAATACTCGTCCGCGTCCTCGCCGTAGACCGCGCGCCAGGAGCCCTGGGCGACACCGCTCGCGGGCGGCTTCGCGCGCAGCACCTCGGCCGGCACGGCTTGGGCGAACGCGGCCTCGGCCGCCGCGCCATGGTCGCGCGCGAGGCCGTAGGTGCCGACCTCGTTCTCGACCTGGACCAGGATCACCGTGTGCTCTTTCGCGTCGACCGCGTGCAGGTGGCGCATCAGCGCCGTGAACGCGCGGCGGTCGGCGGCCAGCGTGGCCGCGCCGAACGGCGACAGGCAGTAGCTCGGCTTCGCGTCGGCGTCGCGCATGCGCGGGAAGCGCCGGTCGTCGAGCTTGACCCAGTCGGGCGTGTACTGCGGGCTCGTATTCTTCCAGGTACCGAACCACAGCAGGCCGACGCGCACGCGGTTCGCGCGGGCCTGCTGCAGCAGCGCGTCGACGAACGCGAAGTCGAAGCGCCCCTCGACCGGCTCGAGCTGCTCCCACGCGACCGGCACGACGACGGTGTTCGCGCCCAGCGCGTGCACGGCCGGCCAGGCCTTGGCGAGCGCGGCCGCGCTATTGCTGCTGTTGTGGACCTGGGCGCCGAGCACGAGAAACGGCTTGCCGTCGACGCGCAGCGCGTAGTGCCCGTCGCGCGATTCGAGACGCGGCGCCGGCGGGTCGGCCGGGGCCGCGGCCGCGGCCAGGGCCGCGAACGCGAGAAGGGTCAGGGACCTGCGCAGGCGCATCGCGTCAGAACGAGTAGCGCGCGAGCACCGAGTAGCTCGGGCCGACGTTGAACACCGCGCGCGTCATCATGCCGATGTGCTGCTGCATCAGCTGGCGGTAGTTCGCGTTGCTGAGGTTGTGGCCCTCGACGCCGAGCGTGAAGCGGTCGCTGACCTTGTAGAACAGGCTCGCGTCGAGCTGGCCGTAGGCGTCGGCCCAGGTCGGCAGGCCCCAGGCGATGTTGTGCTGGCCATAGGTCGCGCTGTTCGGGTTGGTGTCGGTGCCGTCGGTGCCCTGCGTGCCGTTGACGTTGACGGCCTGCAGGTACTTCGAGCGCCAACTGTAGGCGACGCGCGCCGAGAACGGCCCGCGGTCGTAGAGCAGCGCGAGGTTGTAGGCGTTTTTCGACAGGTTCTGCAGCGGCAGGTTGTTGAACGCGCGGCCGTCGACGTCGCAGCCGTTGAGGTTCAGCGCGATGTTCGCGGCGCTCGCATCGCTGCCCGCGCAGTAGGCCTGGTTGACCGGGTTGTACAGCGACTGGTGGCTGTCGACGTAGGTGTAGTTGGCCTGCATGCCGAAGCCCGCGAGCCAGCCCGGCAGGCGGTCGAAGTAGGTCTGGAACGCGACCTCGAGGCCCGCGGCCCGGCCCTTCGCGCCGTTCACCGGCGTCGTCACCGTGAACGGCTGCGGCTTGCCGTTGACGTCGTTGATCGTGAAGCCGCCGGTCTGGTTGACGATCACGTCCGAGAGCTGCTTGTAGAAGCCCGCGAAGGTCAGCGAACCGGTCTTGCTGAAGTACCACTCGGCGGTCAGGTCGGCCTGGTTCGCCTTGGTCGGCTTGAGCATCGGGTTGCCCGAGGCCGTGCCGGTCTGGCTCACGCTCTCGACGTTGGTCGTCGTCACGCCGCCGACGGTCGTCGTGTTCGTCGTCGCCGACTGGCCGAGCACCGTGTAGGCCTGCATCTGCGAGAAGTCGGGCCGCGTCATCGCCTTCGCGAGCGCGAAGCGGTACTGCCATTCGTTGCCCGCGCGCATGCGCAGGTTCAGGCTCGGCAGCACGTCGGTATAGCTGTTGTCGAAGTTCTCGGCCTTGGAGAACGGCGCGATGTCGGGGATCGGCACGCCGGTCAGGTTGCCGCCGTTCGGCGCCGTCGTCGTGAACACGGTGTGGCCATGCGCGACCGCGTCGGTGTGGACGACGCGCAGGCCGACGTTGCCGTCGACCGGATAGGGCTGGTCCTCGAAGCCGAAGCGCAGCTGGGCGTAGCCGGCCTGGGTGCGCTCGGCCTGGTCGTTCGAGCCCGAGGGATCGGTGCCGAAGGTCGCGGGCGTCCAGGCCCCGCAGTTGCTCCCCGCGTTCACGCACAGGTCGTTCGTGTAGCCGTGCAGCAGCTGGTAGCTCGCCGGGAAGTTGGTCGCGAGCGAGACGTTCGGGAACACCAGCGCGGGCACGTTGGCCTTGCCGCCGAAGAAGTTGTTGAAGCTGTAGAGCGCGCTCTGCGCCGAGAAGCGCGGGTCGCTCAGGTAGGCGAGGCCGGTGATGTCCCAGCCCTTCTGCCAGGGCTGGGTGATCGCGGCCCAGTTGTAGCCGGGCACCGAATTCACGGTGTTGGCCTCGCGGTCGGTGAAGCGCAGGCCGAAGCGCAGGTCCTGCAGCACCGGGCTGTCGAAGGTGTAGCGCGCGTCGCCCTTCCAGGCTTTTTCGGTCGCCGTGCTCTTGTCGAAATGCTCCATCGTGTAGGCCCAGTAGTAATTCGCCGGTTTGGCGAGGAACGCGCGGTCGGCGGCGCTGAAGCTCAGGCTCGGCACGCTGCCGGCGAGGTTGATCGTTTCCTCGGGCATCTCGACGCCGAGGCCGATCGTCGAGTCGAAGCTGTTCGTCGTCGCCTTGATGTACTGGAGGTCGGAACTGAAGCTCCACTGGTCGTTCGCGCGCCAGTTGAACTTCCACGAGATGTCGTGGGTGTCGGAGTTGCGCGTCGCGACGCGGCGGTCGTCGCCGAAGTTGATGCCGCCGTCGGTCGCGTCGCGCAGCGTGCCGCTGACGAAGGCGCCCGCGGCGTTGTAGGTCGCGCCCGGGTCGACCGTGATGTTGTAGGGACTCGACTGCGCGAACAGCGCGTTCTCGTTCCACGTCATCTGGTACTTGGAGTTGAAGAAGGTCAGGCTCGAGTCGACGTTGTCCTTCTTCCACTGCAGCGCGAGGTACTCGCCCTGGCGCTTGCGGTCGAAGTCGAGCGTGCGCCACTCCGAGCCCTTGGGCACCCAGACGGTCTGGCCCGGCGTGACGTTGGTCAGCGGGTAATAGGGCTCGACCTGGAACGCGTCGGTGCGCGTGCTCGAGAGCGACTGCGCGAGGCTCAGCAGCACGCCGAAGTCGCCCGCGTCGGTGTGCCAGCGGTCGGACACGAGGCCCGAGGTCGACGGCGCCGCGTTGCCGCGCAGCGTCTGCCTGGTCGACTCGGCCGATAACGCGGCCTTGAAGCCCGTGAAGTCGAACGGCATCGCCGTGCGCAGGTTGACGAGGCCGCCGATCGCGCCCTCGATCTGCTCGGCCGAGGGGTTCTTGTAGACGTCGACGCCGGCCATCAGCTCGGGCGGCACGTCCTCGAAGTTCAGGGCGCGGCCGCCGTTCGCCGAGAACGAGTCGCGGCCGTTGAGCTCCGAGCGCACATAGGTCAGGCCGCGGATCGCGATGCCCGAACCCTCGATCGAGAAATGCTCGGGGTCGCCCTTGGCCATGGTGCGGTCCATCGTCACGCCGACGACGCGCTGCAGCACCTCGGTGACCGAGCGGTCGGGCAGCGCGCCGATGTCGTCGGCAATGATCGAGTCGACGATCTCGTCGGCATTGCGCTTGATGTTCTGCGCCGAGCTCAGCGCCGCGCGCTTGCCGCTGACGATGACGGTCTCGAGCTGCTTGGCGTCCTTCGCGGCGTCGGCCGGTGCGTCGGGCGCGGCGGTGGTCTGCGCCCAGGCCGCGCCGCCGAGCAGCAGCGCGGCCTGGGCCACGGCGATCGATACGGCGCCGCGCCGGAATTGCTTGTCCATCTCGTCTCCTGTCGTTGTTTATAGCGGTGCCTGTGCGGGCGGCACGCGACGATCGACCCCGCGCCGCGTTGGACAGCGTTGTCGGCGATGCAGCAAAAAAATGGACCCGCGCGCATCGCCTCGCGGCCCGTCTTTGGCGTGATTAAACGTTAAACTACGGGCGAATAGTAGTTTGGGCCTCGGCCGAAATAAACCGGGTGCAAACACCTACGCGGAGCATTCAGCGATGACAGGGACTCGAATGGAGCGCGCGATCCGGCGCATCGTCGTGGTCGGCGGCGGCACCGCCGGCTGGATGACGGCGGCGCCGCTCGCGCGCCGCGGCCTCGCCGAAGTCGTGCTCGTCGAGTCGCCCGAGCTCGGCACGATCGGCGTCGGCGAGGCGACGCTGCCGCCGCTGCGCCACTACAACCGCGCGCTCGGCATCGACGCGCTCGACTTCGTGCGCCGCACCGAGGGCAGCTTCAAGCTCGGCATCGAGTTCCGCGACTGGGGCTGGTCCGGCAACCGCTTCTTCCACGGCTTCGGCGACTTCGGCCCGGCGATCGACGGGCGCTCGTCCTTCAGCCATTGGCTGCGCCTTGCCCACGAGGGCGAGACGTGCTCGTGGGAGGACTGGTCGATGGCGACGCAGATGGCGCGCACGGGCCGCTTCGCGCCGCCGCAGGAGGGGCCGCCGTCGGCGCACAACGCGTTCTCCTACGCCTACCACTTCGACGCGGCGCTCTACGCGGCCTATCTGCGCGAGTACGCGCTCGCGCATGGCGCGCAGCGCGTCGAGGGCCATGTCGTCGACGTCCAGCGGCGCGGCGAAGACGGCTTCGTCGCGGCGCTCAAGCTCCGCGACGGACGGCGCATCGAGGGCGATCTGTTTGTCGACTGCTCGGGATTTCGCGCGCTGCTGATCGGCGGCGCCTGCGGCGTGCCGTTCGAGGACTGGAGCGCGCTGCTGCCCTGCGACAGCGCGCTCGCCGTGCCGTCGGCGCGAGCGGCGACAGCGCCGCTGACGCCGTACACGCGCTCGACGGCCAGGCCCTGCGGCTGGCAATGGCGCATCCCGCTGCAGCACCGCACCGGCAACGGCCATGTCTATTGCAGCGCCTATATGGGCGACGACGCGGCTGCCCGGGTGCTGCTCGACGGCCTCGACACCGCGGCGCTCGACACGCCGCGCCAGCTGCGCTTCAAGACCGGCCGGCGGCGCGAGTCATGGGTGCGCAACGTCGTCGCGATCGGGCTCGCGGCGGGCTTCCTCGAGCCGCTCGAGTCGACGAGCATCCAGCTGATCATGGACGGCGTGGGCCGGCTCATCGAGCTGTTCCCCGAGCGCGACTGCGCCGCACCGCTGCGCGCCGAATACAACCGCCGCATGGCGCGCCAGTACGAGTCGATCCGCGACTTCATCGTGCTGCACTACAAGCTCAACCGGCGCGACGACGGCGAGTTCTGGCGCTACGTGCGCGAGATGACGATCCCCGACACGCTCGCGCACCAGATCGAGCTGTTCCGCTCGAGCGGCCGCGTCGTCGTCTACGACCCCGACAGCTTCGCCGAGCCCTCGTGGGTGTCGCTGCTGATGGGCCTCGGCGCGACGCCGCAGGCGCACGACCCGCTCGCCGACCGGCTCGACGGCGCGCGCCTGCGCGAGCATTTCGCGCGGCTGCGCGAGGCGATCGCGCAGACCGCGGCGGCGATGCCCGAGCATGGCGCCTACATCGCGCGTTACTGCAGCGCCGCGGCCGGGCCGAAGAACTCGTAGCGCGTCTGCGCGGCCGGCACGCCGAGCGCGGCGAGGCTGCGCTTGACGGCGGCCATGAACGGCGTCGGGCCGAGGAAGTAGGCGTCGAGGTCGCGCGTCGCGGGCAGCCAGGCGGCGAGCCGCTCGGCGTCGAGGCGGCCGATCGCGTCGGCCCCCTCCTCCGCCTGCTCGTAGCAGTAGAAGCGCTTGAGCTGCGGGTGCTGGCGCGCGAGCTCGTCGACGGCGTCGCGGAACGCGTGGACGATGCGGCTGCGCGCGCAGTGGATGAAGTGCACGGGCCGGCCCGTCGCGAGTGCCTGCGGCAGCATCGCCATCAGCGGCGTGATGCCGACGCCGCCGCTGATCAGCACGATCGGCTTCGCGCCCTCGGCGAGCGTGAAATGGCCGGCCGGCGGGAACACGTCGAGCGTCGCGCCTTCGGCGATGCGGTCGTGCAGGTAGCCCGAGACCAGGCCGCCGGCCTCGCGCTTGACGCTGATGCGGTACGCGCGGCCGTTCGGCGCGCTCGACAGCGAGTAGTTGCGGCGCTGCTCGACGCCGTCGATGACGAGGCGCAGGCCCAGGTACTGGCCCGGCGCGTAGTCGACGACCGCGCCGCCGTCGACCGGCGCGAGGTGGAAGGACGTGATCTCGGTGCTCTCGGCGACCTTGCGCACGACGCGGAACGCGCGCGCGCCGCGCCAGCCGCCGCGCGCGGCGGCCGTCTGCGCGTAGACCTGCTCCTCGGTGCCGATCAGCAGGTCGGCGAGCTGCCGGTAGGCAGCGCCCCAGGCGTCGAGCACGGCGTCGGTCGCGACCTCGGCGCCGAGCACCTCGCGGATCGCGCGCAGCAGGCAGGTGCCGACGATCGGGTAATGCTCGGGCAGCACCTGCAGCGCCACATGCTTGTTGACGATGCGCGCGGGCAGGTCGCCGAGCGCCTCGAGCCGGTCGATGTGCTTGGCGTACATCAGCACGCTGTGCGCGAGCGCGCGCGGCTGCTCGCCGCTCGCCTGGTGCGCCTGGTTGAACAGCGGCCGCACGGCCGGGAACTCGGCGAGCATGATCTTGTAGAAATGCGTGGTCAGCGCCTCGCCGCCGGTTTCGAGCAGCGGCACGGTGGACTTGACGATGGCGCGTTGGGCGTCGGACAGCATGGCGAACGGCTTTCTTCGGTGTGGGGATAGGCAGGATTGCCGTCTGAGCTAGCGCAAACCCCATGCCAGCCGCCCGCCCCAGAAAAATCAAGACCTTGGCGCGGCACGAGTCATAACGACTCATTTAAACTGCAGTCTTTCTGACTCCAATTGAGTCGATATGACTTCGCAAGCCTGGTTCGACGCGCTCGTCGCGCTGGTCGCCGACCTCTCGCAGGAGCTCGCCGAGGCCGAGCGCTACCGGCGCCTGCTCAAGACCGTGCGCCAGCTGTTTCCCTGCGACGCGACAGCGCTGCTGCGCCTCGTCGACGACGCGCTGGTGCCGCTCGCGGTCGACGGCCTCAGCGGCGACACGCTGGGCCGGCGCTTTCGCGTCGCCGAGCACCCGCGCTTCGCGCGCCTGCTCGAGGCCGAGGGGCCTTACCGCTTCGAGCCCGACTGCGCGCTGCCCGACCCCTACGACGGCCTCGTCGACGGCGCGCCGGGGCGGCTCGAGGTGCACGACTGCGTCGGCTACACGCTGCGCGTCGACGGCGGCGCCCCCTGGGGCCTGCTGACGCTCGACTCGCTGCACGCGCGCAGCTTCGGCGCCGCCCACCTCGACCTGCTCAAGCTGTTCGGCGGCCTCGCCGCCGCGACGGTCGGCGCCGCGCAGCGCATGCGCCGGCTCGAGCAGCTCGCCGAGGACGGCCGCCTGCAGGCCGAGCGCTACCGCCGCGCGCCGGGCGCGCCCGAGCGCCGCCTGATCGGCCAGAGCGCCGCGTTCCGGCAGCTCGAGCACGAGATCGGCGTCGTCGGCGCGAGCGGGCTGACCGTGCTCGTGAGCGGCGAGACCGGGGTCGGCAAGGAGCTCGTCGCGCAGGCGATCCACGCGGCCTCGCCGCGCGCCGCGCGGCCGCTCGTGAGCCTGAACTGCGCGGCCCTGCCCGACACGCTCGTCGAGAGCGAGCTGTTCGGCCATGTGCGCGGCGCGTTCACGGGCGCCGTGAGCGAGCGCCAGGGCAAGTTCGAGCTCGCCGACGGCGGCACGCTATTCCTCGACGAGGTCGGCGAGCTGCCGATGGCCGCGCAGGCCAAGCTGCTGCGCGTGCTGCAGAGCGGCCAGCTGCAGCGCCTCGGCTCGGACCGCGAGCACCGCGTCGACGTGCGCCTGATCGCGGGCACGAACCGCGACCTCGCGGCCGAGGTCCGCGCCGGCCGCATGCGCGCCGACATCTACCACCGCCTGAGCGTCTACCCGCTCAAGGTGCCGGCGCTGCGCGAGCGCGGCCGCGACACGCTGCTGCTCGCCGGCTATTTCCTCGAGGACAACCGCGCGCGCCTGGGCCTGCGCGGCCTGCGTCTCGACGCGGGCGCGCAGGACGCGCTGCTCGCCTACGACTGGCCCGGCAACGTGCGCGAGCTCGAGCACCTGATCGGCCGCAGCGCGCTCAAGGCGCTCGGGCGCGAGGCGCAGCAGCAGCAGCAGGCGCGGCCGCGCATCCTCACTCTGACGCGCGAGGACCTCGGACTCGGACTCGGCGCAAGCGCGGGCACGGCAATGGGCACGCTGCTGCCGGCCGCGCCGATGACCGAGGCGGCTGACGCCGCAATGCCCGACACCGGCCTGCGCGCACAGGTCGAGGCCTACGAAAAGCAGCTGATCGCCCAATGCCTGGCGCGCCACGGCGGCGCCTGGGCCGCCGCCGCACGCGAGCTGCGGATGGACCGCGCGAATCTCGCGCGACTCGCGCGCCGGCTCGGCGTCGGCGTAGCAAACTAAGGACTTGTCAGTCCACGGCCAAGCGCAATGCTCTCCACTGCAAGCCCCCGCATCCTGGTGCCGATCGCGGCTGCCGCCGCGATCGGCCTGGCCGCAGCCCCGGCCGGCGCCGCCGACCCCGTGCCGCCCCGCCCGAAAGCAAGCGCGCCCTGCCCGCCGACCCACGCCGCGAGCGCGGCGCCGGTCACGAGCAAGGCGCGCCATATTCCGAACGAGGACGACGCCTGCGCGGACTCGCGCGGCATCGCCCGGCCCGCTGGCGCCGCGTCGGCGCCGGCGAAACCTTGAGGCCTCAAGCCTTGCGCTTGCGCAGGGTGCCCACGGCGACCATCGCGCCGAGCGCCGTCACGGCGAGCAGCAGGTCGGCGGGTTCCGGCAGCGGCTGGCCAGTGATCTGGCCTGCGTAGGCGCCGTCGGCGATGAAGGTGCCCGCGACCTCGAGCACGTAGGTGCCGCTCGCCAGATTCCAGGCGCCGCCCGTCATCGAGTACTCGTCGTCGCTGACGGGGTTGATGATGAACGGCATGGAGTCGCCGCCGGGCATGACGTCCATGAGCGCGTACAGCGCGTAGCCGCCGCCATTGAAGTCGACCGTCGGCGTGTTGCTGGCGGCGCCAATCGAGAAGGTCACACTCTCGTAGTCGGGAATGTTGAACCCGTAGAAATCGTCGAACGACGTACCGCTCGCCTGAGCTCCGCTCGTGAACGACCAGGCGTTGTAGGACTGGCCCGGCGCGCCCGGGTCCATCGGCAGGAACGGGAACGCCAGCGGTGCCTGGGCCTGGGCGCCAGCGGCCGTGACGAGCGCGGCCGCGACGGCCAGGGTCTTGATCAAGTGCTTCATATCGATTCCAGTCTTTTTCTGAATGCCTTGGCGGTCACTGCACGCCGAGCGCCGCGGCGAGCGCCGTGACGTCGAGCGAACCGAGGCCGGTCGCCGGGTTGTAGGTCGGCGTCGCCGGGTAGAACTCGTTGTCGCCGCTCGAGATCGCCTTGAACGGCGAGCCGGCGCCGTAGCCGTATTTCTGGAACGCGCCGTAGAGCTGCGGGTTGATCAGGCCGACGCGACCCGGCAGGCCCGAGCTGATCAGCGTCAGGATGCCGTTGAGCTGCGGCGCGACGAAGCTCGTGCCCCCCGAGCCCGCGCCCCAGCCGCCCTGGTAGACCAGGTAGCCGCTGTACGGGTCGGCATTGAGCGAAACATCGGGCAGGTTGCGACCCGCAAAGCCCGACGGCATGTCGATCAGGTCGTAGAAGCCGTTGCCCGCGATCTTGAGGAAGGCGCTCGAGCAGACCAGCGACTGCGCGCTCGCCGACTTCTGCACCCCGGCCAGGCCGCTCTGGTACGAGGGCAGCGAGAAGTTCACGCTGACGCCACCGCCGCCGCCGACCGTGTAGTAGCTCGCGTAGTACAGCGAGTTGCCGTAGTTGTTGACCATGTAGCTGCGCAGGTAGTCCCAGCCCCAGGCGCGCTCGGTCGGCACCGTGACCGGGCCGTATTTGTGCTGGACCGTGTTCGGCAGCGTCGTGCCGCCGGCGGCGAGCACGAGCGGGTCGGCGGCCGGGTGGTCGACGCTCAGCAGCGTCGTGCAGTTCGGGTAGGTGTAGCCGCGGTTGACGTCGAACGCGGCCGCGTCGCCGGCCGCGGCGATGACCGGAATGCCGAAGCTCGCGGCCTCGAGCAGCAGCGAGTGGAAGCCGTCGAGCGTGCCGCCGTCGACGGCGATCTCGGGGCTGCCCCAGCTGATCGAGATCGTGTCGGACAGGTCGTCCTCGACGGCCTGGGCGAACGCGTCGAGGAAGCCCGAGCCCGCGTTCGGGCCGATGTACACGCGCATGTTCGCGCCCGGCGCGACGCCGCCCGACTGCTCGACGTCGAGCGTCGACTCGCCCGAGCCTTCCGAGCCCGGGCCGTCCTTCGCGAGTGCGCCGCCGTCGACGGGCACGTCGGTGATGCGGCCCGGCGAGACCGGCAGGCCCAGCGCGCCCCAGTAGGCGTAGGCGTCCGACTGGTTGTAGCCGGCCAGCGTGACGATGCCGATCGTGCGGCCCGCGCCGGTCAGGCCCTTGCCGTACAGCGGGTTGATGTTGTACTTGGCGGCGAGGTCGCTCACCGTGTACTGGCCCGGCACACCGCCGATCGCGGCGACCGTGGTCGGCGCGTCGCCGGCGAGCGCGCCGGTGTTCGGGACCACCACCGTGTTGGTGTGGTAGTTGGGCTTGGTGCTCAGGCCGGTCACGCCGGTCACCACACCCGACAGTGCGGCCGGCAGCACGGCCGCCGTCGCGGGCGCCTCGTAGTTGACGCCGAGCAGCGAATAACCGTGGATGCTCGTGCCGAAGGCCGCGGCGATCTGCGCGTTGGTGCCCTGCGCGGTCACGAGCAGCTTGTTCGCGTGGACCTGACTGATCGTGAAGCCCTGCGACCGCAGGTAGGCGACGACCTGCGCCACCGCGGCCGGCGTCTGGCCATAGCTCGCGGCGAACTGCTGCGGCGTGATGAACTGGCGGTAGTTCGGGCTGGCCGGGTTCGCGAGGCTCGCGACGAAGGCCTCGAGCGCGGCCTTGTTGCGCGCCGCGAGCGTGACCGTGAAGGTCTTGGTCTCGCCGGGCGCCGCGACGCCGAGGTCGACGACGCGCGGATCGGGCGACACGCGCGGGGCGGTCAGGGCCGGTCCGGCCGGCGGCAGGCCCAAGGCCAGGGCCTGCTGCGCCGACAGCGCCGCGCACGCGAGCGCAAGCGCCGACAGCAGGAGTTTTCCGGTAGCTTTCTGCATGGATGAATCCCTCGGTTCAGGAAGTGAATCAAACCGCTGCGGCGGTCTTGCCACGGCAGCGGTCAGCCCATGGACGGCCCGCCAGCTGTCCGGACGGCCTCCACGCGACGACTCTATGAGACAGTTGTCACGATCCCGCGGGCAAGCGCCGGATTGCGGGGTGCGGCAAACACCGATAGCGTTTGCAGCCTTGACCTTTCCGGCTGACGCCCGCGGGGTCGCGCTTCAGCCCGGCGTCGCGCCCTGCTGCTTCTCGCGCAGCCGCACGCAGGCCGCATAGCCCGCAAAACGCGGCACCCCCGCGCACAGGCGCTGGATGCAGGCCGCGATGTCCTGGGCGCCGTCGGCCACGCAGACCTCGCGCAGCGAACGTCGCGCGCCGGCCGCCGAAGCCGGCCGCGAGGCCGCAGGCGCGGCGTCCGCTGTGGCGTTCCTGCCGACGCCGTCGGCCCGCATGTCGACGATATCGGCGTCGGGATCGCGCGCCGTGGCCACCGCGGTCGGCACGGCGCGCGGCGGCGTGGCCAGCGGCGCGACGGCCTGCTTGACGGGCAGCGCCTGCTCGTGCCGGCGCGCGGGCACGGCGGCGGACGGCGGCGCGGCGACCGGCGCCGCGTCGAGCGACGCGAGCACCGGCGGCGACGCGACGGGCGCGGCCTCGCTCGGCGCCGCGGACGCCGGTGGCGCGGCCGGCGGGGCCGCCACCAACGCCGCGCGCGCGACCGGTGCAAGCGCGCTGGCCGGCGCGGGCGACGCGCCGTGCGGCACGGCCGCCAGCCACGCGGCCGCGCCGCCCGCGCAGGCCAGCAGCGCGACGAGCAGGCCGCCGAGCGGCCAGCGCCGGCCGGCGCGTGCCTGGGCCGCCGCGGTCGGCGCCGACGCCGCGGTCGCCGCGGCGCGCGGCGCCGGGCGGGTCAGCGCGATGGTCTTGTCGAAGCTCGCCGCGTCCGCGGGCGGGGCCGGCATCGGCGACGGCGCCCGCGCCGGCAAGGGCGCGCGGCCGTCGAGCACCTCGCGCCACGCGGCGACGCTTTGCGGCCGGTCCTGCGGCCGCACGGCCATCGCCCAGTCGAGCGCCTCGAGCAGCCGCGCCGGGCAGCCCGCGGGCGCGAGCCGCGCGAGCGGCGCCAGCGTGTCGTCGAGCACGCGCGCGGTGGCCGGCAGCGGCGCGCGGCCCGCGAGCAGGTAGTAGCAGGTGCTCGCGAGCCCGTACAGGTCGGTCCACGGGCCCTGGCGCATCGATTGCGTGTCGGCGTACTGCTCGATCGGCGCGAACTGCGGCTTGAGGATCGCCGTCAGCGTCTGCGTGCGGTCGGCGAGCACCTGGCGCGCCGCGCCGAAGTCGAGCAGCACGGGTCGGCCGCCGCCGGCCTCGTCCGCGCACCACAGGATGTTGTCGGGCGCGATGTCGCGGTGGAATACGTCGGCGCGGTGCAGGACTTCGAGCGCGCCGAGCAGCGGGTCGATGACGCCGCGCAGCCAGGCCTCGTCGGGCACCGGCGCGTCCGCGTCGACGCCCATGCGCGCGCGCAGCTCGCGCAGCGTGCGGCCGCGGTAGAACGGCATCGCCATATAGGCGGTCGCGTTGGCCTCCCAGAAGCGGTGGACCTTGACGAGCGCCGGGTGGTCGAAGCGCGCGAGCAGGCGCGCCTCGTTGACGAAGGAGCGCAGGCCCAGCGCGAAGTCCTCCTCGCTGCTGCGCGAGCGCAGCGTCACGCGCGCGTCGGCGCCGCGCCCCGCGAGCGTGACCGGCATGAACTCCTTGACCGCGACCTCGCGCTCGAGCGCCGGGTCCCAGGCGCGGTAGACGATGCCGAAGCCGCCCGCGCCGATGACCGCGCGGACCTCGTACTCGCCGAGCCGCGCGCCCGGCGCGAGCGCGTCGACGGAGTCGGCTGGGGCGGGCGCCGCGCGGCGGGTGTCGGGGGCGTCTGGCATGGTCGCTAATGTAGGGGCAGGCCGGGCCCGCGCAAGCTCCCCAACGCGCGGCGCGCGAGCGCGGTGGACCGCGGCGCGCCCGCGCGGCTTGCGCCAAGCCTTCTGCGCGCCGCGGCCGCGCCAACGGCCTGGTGAAGCGGCATCGCGGAGCGGCGACGGGCGTGCGATTGTGCGCGCCGGCGCGTCCGCCCGATACACGGCGTCACACACAGCGCGGGCGAGCGTCCGCATACTGCGCTGGCATCTTCAACGACCAGGGCAAAACAGGCGAAAGCCTGTGACGCAAAGCCACCGGCCTACCGCGCGCGAGCGCCATGGCAGCGGGGTTGCAATCGCTGCAACGGCCTTCCGGCCGCCTGGTTTTTCCCCCTCAGCAGGAAACACCATGCCCGGACCCCGCGCCGTTCACCCGACCACCGCCACCCTGTCGCTGCTGCTGTGCGCGGCGCTCAGCGCCTGCGGCGGCGGCAGCCCCGACAGCACGACCGCGACGCTGCAGGCCGAGGCGGTCGCCCCCGCGGCGCTGCCGGCGGTCCAGGCCCAGCCGAGCTTCCACCTCGCGCCGGTCATGCTCGACGAACCCGACGACGCCGACCGCGACGTGCCGTCGATGTCGGCGCTGCGCGCGCCGCACGCGATCGGCTTGAGCGCCGACCAGGCGGCCGTCGAGACGCGCGGCCTGACGGTCGCGGCGATCCTCGCGAACCAGCGCCCGCACATCGAATCGGCCGGCACGGCCCAGCCCGCCGCGACGACCGCGGCCGTCGTGACCTATACGCCGGCGCAGATCCGCGCGGCCTACGGCATGGCCGCGCTGCCCGCGACGGCGGCGGGCTTGAGCGCGGCCCAGGCCGCCCAGCAGGGCGCCGGCCAGACCATCTACATCGTCGACGCGAACAACGACCCGAACGCCGCCGCCGAGCTCGCCGCGTTCAACGCGAAGTTCGGCCTGCCGACCTGCACGACCCAGGCGATCGCCGCGTCGAGCGCGCTGCCGCTCGCGGCCGCGTCGACGACGGCCGGCTGCACGCTGGCTATCGTCTACGCGACGGCCGCCGGCGGCATGACGGCGAACGCGCCGGCCTACGACAGCGGCTGGCAGACCGAGATTGCGCTCGACCTGCAATGGGCCCACGCGACCGCGCCGCGCGCGCGCCTGGTCCTGATCGAGGTGCCCGACTCCTCGACGACGAGCCTGCTCGGCGGCGTCAAGCTCGCGAACGCGATGGGCAAGGGCGTCGTGTCGATGAGCTTCGGCGGCGCCGAGGGCAGCTGGATGAGCGGCACCAACAGCGCGTTCGCGGCGAGCGGCATGAGCTATGTCGCGGCGGCCGGCGACGGCGGCGCGGGCGTGTCCTGGCCCGCGGCCGAGCCGAGCGTGCTCGCGGTCGGCGGCACGACGCTGAGCTGGTCGGGCAGCGGCACGCGCAGCGAAGTCGTCTGGAGCAAGACCGGCGGCGGCGCGAGCGCCTATTTCGCGCGGCCCTCGTACCAGACCAGCAGCGTGCCCGGCATGGGCGCGTCGACCCAGCGCCTCGTCTCGGACGTGTCCTTCAACGCCGACCCGAACACCGGCCAGTACGTCGCGATCCAGCCCCAGGGCGGCAGCCTCGGCTGGGTCAGCGCGGGCGGCACGAGCCTGTCGACGCCGCAATGGGCGGGCCTGCTCGCCGTGAGCAACGCGCTGCGCGCGAGCGCCGGCGCGGCCACGATCGGCGACCCGCACGCGGCGCTGTACACGAGCATCGCGAGCGTCCCGGGCAACTACGCGGCCGCGCTCGCCGACGTCACGAGCGGCAGCAACGGCAGCTGCGCGCTGTGCAGCGCCCACGCCGGCTACGACACGCCGACCGGCCTCGGCACGCCGAACACGACGAGCCTGCTCACCCAGCTCAGCGGCGTCGCCGCGGGCACGCCGAGCAGCTCGGGCACCAGCGCCGCGCCGGCGCCCGCGAACAGCGGCCCGCAGATCAGCGCGAGCGCCTGGACGGCGACCCACGGCAAGGCCTTCAGCGGCACGTTCAGCGTCAAGGACGGCGCGGGCCTGTCGATGACGATCTCGATCTCGGGCATCCCGTCGGGCATGAACCTCGCGATGGGCAGCGGCGGCGTGATCACGGCGACCTGGGCCGCGCCGGTGACCGGCAAATACACGCTGAGCATCAAGGCGACCGACAGCGCGGGGCTCAGCAGCAACGCCAGCCTGCTCTTGACGGTTCAATAACGCTTGCGGGGGTTAGGATCCGCCCAGCCGATTGGGAGGAGGACTGCGATGAGAACTGTCCCGCCGTACCGGGCCGCGCCACTGGCGGCCGGCGCCCTCCTGGCGCTGCTGTGCAGCCTCGCCGCCGGCGCCGTCGACAGCGCCGGCATGGTCAAGACGCTCAAGGGCCAGGTCAATATCCTGCGCGCGGGCCAGACCCTGCCCGTGCGCGTCGGCGACCCGGTGCTCGAGGGCGACCAGCTCAACACCGGCGCCGACTCCTCGGTCGGCATCACGCTGCGCGACGACACCCTGCTCGCGGCCGGCGCGCGCTCGACGCTCGAGATCCGGCATTTCTCGTTCAACCCGACCACGCACGACGGCCGGCTCGATTCCAACGTCAAACGCGGCACGCTCGCGGTGATCTCGGGCAAGATCGCCCACGCCCACCCCGAGGCCGTGCAGTTCAGCACCAACTCGCTCACGCTCGGCGTGCGCGGGACCGAGTTCATCATCGACGCGGGCGAGCAGCCATGACGCTGCACCGCCCCCCCGCACGGCTGGCCCTTCTCGCGCTTCTCGCGCTGCTCGGCCTGCTCGGCGCCTGCGCGGCGCCGCAGCGCGTGATCCTGCTGCCCGCGCCCGACGGCAAGGTCGGCGCCGTCGAGGTCGACAGCGGCGCGAGCCACCAGCGCGTCGACACCGCCTACGGCGGCGCGACCGTGCCGCAACACGGCCAGATCGGCAGCTTCAAGACCGACGCGGCGAGCGTCGAGCGCGACTACGGCGCGCTGCTCGCCGCGCGACCGCCGCGGCCCGTCAGCTTCGTCGTGCATTTCCAGAACGGCTCGTCGACCGAGCTCACGCCCGACTCGGCCGCCGTGGTCCAGCAGATCCTCGCCGAGCTCGCGCGGCGCGGCGCGCCCGAGCTGATCGTGACCGGCCATACCGACTCGACCGGCACCGACGACTACAACGACCACCTGTCGTTGCAGCGCGCCCAGACCGTCGTCGACTTCCTGAGCCGCCACGGCATCGCGGCCGCGCAGATGGAGGCGGTCGGGCGCGGCAAGCGCGACCCGGCCGTGCCGACCGCGAACGAGGTCGCCGAGCCCGCGAACCGCCGCGTCGAGATCACGATCCGATGAGCGCGGCCGGGCGCCGCATGAAGCTGAACCTGCCCCACTCGGCATCGACGCTGCGGCGCCTGCTCGGCGGCGCACGCGGCCGGCCGGTCGCGCTCGGCGTGCTGCTGCTGTGCGTCGCGCTGCAGCTGTGGCTCGCGCTGCCGCAGCGCTGGCGCGCCGCGCTGCCGACACCGCTCGCGGCGTCGCTGCACGCGCTGGCCCGGCCGCACGAGCTCGCGCGGCTCGCGCTGTTCGACGCCTACCAGGCGCGCGCGCCACGCCGGCCCGCGAGCCAGCCCGTCACGATCGTCGCGATCGACGAGAAAAGCCTCGCCGCGCTCGGCCAATGGCCGTGGCCGCGCGACCGGCTCGGCGCGCTCGTCAACGCGATCGAGGCCCATGGGCCGGCCGCGATCGGCCTCGACATCTACATGCCCGAGCCGGACCAGAACTCGCCCGAGCGCCTCGCCGGGCGCCTGCCGCCCGAGCAGCAGGCGCTGATCGACGGCCTGCGCGCGCTGCCGACCAGCGACGCCCAGCTCGCCCAGGCGCTGCACGACGCGCCGAGCGTGCTCGGCGCGGTCGGCTTCGACTTCGAGACCTACACGACCAGCGCGACGCTGCGCAGCACGCCGCTCGCGACCCAGGGCGCGGACCCGCGGCCCTTCGTGCGGGCCTACCCGCGCGTGCTCGCGAGCCTGCCGCTGCTGCAGGCCGCCGCCCATGGCCAGGGTCTGCTCAGCGTCGACACGCGCGGCGAGACCGTCGTGCGCCGCGTGCCGCTGCTCGCGCGCGTCGGCGGCCAGCTCGTGCCGAGCTTCGCGATGGAGATGCTGCGCGTGGGCAGCGGCGCGGCGACGATCGAGGCCCACGCGCAGGCGCATGGCGTGACGGCGGTCCAGGTCGCCGACCTCAGCGTGCCGACCCAGCCCGAGGGCGACATCTGGCTGCGCTACGCGCCGCTCGCGACGGGCCTCGGCCGCTACGTGTCGGCCGCCGACCTGCTGCAGGGCCGCGTCGACCCGGCCCAGCTCGAGGGCAAGCTCGTGCTGGTCGGCCTGACCGGCTCGGGCCTCAACGACATGCGCACGACGGCGCTGCACGAGCTCGTGCCCGGCGTCGAGATCCAGGCCCAGCTGATCGAGTCGCTGTTCGACGGGGCGCTGCTGCGCCGGCCGCGCTGGCTCGCCGCGCTCGAGCCGCTGCTCGTGCTCGGCGTCGGGCTCGCGCTGATCTGGTTCCTGCCGCGCGCGAACCAGCGCACGGCGCGCCAGCTCAAGACCCACCCGCGCCGCGCGGTCGGCCTGCTCGCGCTCGGCGTGCTCGCGCTGCTCGCGCTGGGGCTCGCGCTGTTCCAGGGCTTCGGCCTGCTGTTCGACGCGGCCGGCGTCGCGATCGGCCTGACGCTCGTGACCGGCGTGCTGATGGCCAACGCGATGATCGACAGCCTCGGCGACGCGCAGCACAAGATGGTCCAGCTGGTCGAGAGCGGCCTTGCGCTCGGCCGCGAGCACGGCCGCGACGGCCTGCTGCGCGCGACGCTCGACAGCGCGCGCCAGATCACCGGCTGCGAGGCCGCGCTGATCTACCTGAAGACCGACGCCGACGCGCTCGCCGTCGCGGCCCAGCATGGCTTCGACGCGGCGACGCTCGCCGAGATCGCGCCCGCGCAGCCCGGCGCGCCGCGGCCGCTCGCGCAGCGCGCGGCCGGCGACGCGCAGGCGCTCAACGTCGACGCGACGCGCGGCGGCGCCGCGCCGGCGGTGCTGCCGCGGCTCGCTTCGGGCGCGGCGGTGCGCTCGGCGCTGAGCGTGCCCATCATGCCGCGCGAGGGCCAGGTGCTCGGCGTGATCCAGCTCGTCAACGCGGTCGAGCCGCTGAGCCGCGACGTGATCGCGTTCGACGAACGGCTCACGCCCTTCATCGAGGCGCTCGCCGCGCAGGCCGCCGTGGGCCTCGAGAACCAGCAGCTCACCGAGTCGCTGAACGCGTTGATCGAGTCGATCATCAAGATCATCGCGGGCGCGATCGACGCGAAGAGCCCGTACACGGGCGGCCATTGCGAGCGCGTGCCCGAACTCGCGATGATGCTCGCGCGCGTGGCCTGCGAGGTGCGCGAAGGCCCGCTCGCCGAGTTCGCGTTCAAGAGCGACGAGGAATGGCGCGAGTTCCGCATCGGCGCCTGGCTGCACGACTGCGGCAAGGTCACGACGCCCGAATACGTGGTCGACAAGGCGACCAAGCTAGAGACCATCTACAACCGCATCCACGAGGTGCGCACGCGCTTCGAGGTGCTGCTGCGCGACGCCGAGATCGCGCGCCTGCGCGAGGTCCACGAGCAGGGCCTCGACGCGCGCGAGGCCGAGCGGCGCTACGCGGACACGCGCGCCCGGCTGTTCGAGGACTTCGAGTTCCTCGCGACGTGCAACCTCGGCGCCGAGTTCCTCGCGAGCGAGTCGGTCGCGCGCCTCGAGCAGATCGGCCGGCGGCCCTGGCAGCGCCATTTCGACGACCGGCTCGGCCTGTCGCAAGCCGAGCTGCTGCGGCACGGCGACGGCCCGGCCGCGCCGCTGCCCGCGCCGGAGACCCTGCTCGCCGACCGGCGCGAGCACGTGATCGAGCGCCCGCCGGGCCGGGCGCGGGCCGCGCAGCAGGGCTTCAAGGTCGCGGTGCCCGAGCACCTGTACAACCTCGGCGAGCTGCACAACCTGCGCGTGAGCCGCGGCACGCTGACGGCCGAGGAGCGCTTCAAGATCAACGAGCACGTGATCCAGACGCTGGTGATGCTCGAGCAGTTGCCGCTGCCGCCGAACCTGCGCCGCGTGCCCGAGTACGCGGGCACCCACCACGAGACGCTGACGGGCAGCGGCTACCCGCGCCAGCTCGTCGCGGCCGAGCTGTCGATCCCGGCGCGCATCATGGCGATCGCCGACATCTTCGAGGCGCTGACCGCGTCGGACCGGCCGTACAAGAAGGCGAAGACCCTGTCGGAGTCGGTCGAGATCCTGTGGCGCTTCAAGCGCGACCGCCACATCGACCCGCAGCTGTTCGACCTGTTCCTCACGTCGGGCGTCTACCTCGAGTACGCGCGGCGCTATCTGGCGCCCGAGCTGATCGACGCGGTGGACGTCGAGCGCTACGTCGGGTCCCTCGATTGAGGCCCGTCATCGTTCATTGCGGTCGCGGCCATTCGGTCTGCCAGGTCGCGCCCATGTCGGCCGACGAGAGCAGCTGGCGCCCGGTGTAGACAAAGATACGGTCGCCGATGCGATGGACCGATATCGAGGGGCTATGGCCGTCGATCGTGATGCCCCTGCGCTGCCGGCTCCACCGCTCCGTAGCCCAAATGGCGCTTGGCTTTGACCTAGTCAAGCGCTCTCCGAAGGCAAGGGCGAGGCGCTACCGGCAAGTCGCGCGAGAAAAAATATACCAAGACCTTGAAACCGTTGCCCGGCCAAGCGAACAAGCAGTCTGTGCCGTGATCGACTCGCCGATTTCCGAGTTCGGCGGACTTCAGGCCTGAGCCGCAGGATCGGGGCGGGGCGGGTGCTGACCGCGAGCCGCGCACGAGCGAGCCCGCGCCGGTCAGGTCAGTGCGGCACTCGTCGAGCCAGAATCGAGGCTTAGGGGATCGGCAGGCCCGCGATCTTGCCGAAGGTGCGCGCCGCGGTCGCCAGGCCGACGGCCATCTTGGCCAGCGTCGCGGCCTTGATCGCCGTGGCGGTCTTGGGCTGGCGCTTGGCCTTCCACTCGACCACCTCCTTGCGCACGCGCTCGCTGACCTGGCGATAGGGCTCGAGCTTCTTGTCGAGCGACTTGATCTCCGCGAGCATGGTCTTGTTGCCGGCGGCGAGTTCCTTGATCAGGTCCTGCTGCTTGGGGTTCTGGGTCTGGACCTTGAGCAGCTTCTCGAGGCCCGCGTTGAGCGAACCGACCAGGGTGTCGGCGTTCTTCTCGAGCGCGGCGATCTTCGCGTCGAACTTGACCTGGCTGAGGTCGACGGTCTTCACGGTGCCGGTGATCTTGCCGAAGATCGGCGAGAGGTCCGACAGCACCTCCTTCGACCGGCTCGGCTGGCCTTCCTTCTCGATCTTCGCGAGCAGGTCGTCGCGCAGGTAGAGCAGCTCGCCGCCGGCCTCCTCGACGCTTTGCGCGATGTCGCCGGCGAGCACCGCGAGCTCGGCGATGGTCTTGAAGATCGCCATCACGCCGAGCAGGTTCGCGCCGCCGCTCGCGATCATGCTCGCGAGCGAGGTGCTGATCGCGAGCGCGCCGACGAGCGCCTTGGTCACGCACTTGGTCTTGAACTTCGACAGGTTCTTGTTGCGCCGCACCGCCTGGGCCCAGACGTCCTCGACCGCGGCCGTGACGCCGGCCTCCTGGCCCGCGGCGACCTGCTTGAGCACCTTCTCCGTCGTCGCGACCATGCGCTCGGCCTCGACCTTGGACAAGGTCGCGACCTTGTCGTTGAGCTTCTTGAGCTCCTCGGCAATGATCTTGCGCGGCTTGTCCACATAGGCGTCGGCCGCGTCGATCAGCTGCTGCCAGCGCAGGCCCTCCTTGCCCTTCTCGATCAGCGCCTCGAGCTCCTTGTCGATCTCCATCACCACCGTGAGCTGCATGTCGGGGATGACCAGGTTCTTCAGCTTCGCCTTGTCGACGTCTCGGAGCAGGTCGATCTTCTTGAGGAGTCGGGTACCCATGGGTGGGGTCTTTCCGCCGCAGCGTTGAGGATGAGATGGGGTCGCCAGCCAGTGGCGCCGATTGTGCGACATAGCCCATGCGCCCTGTGCTCAGGCGCCGAGCCGGTCGCGCAGGCTGTAGTACCAGGCCGCGAGGCTCGTCAGCGGCAGGCGCGCGAACGCGTCGAAGACGGCCATCGCGCCGCCGGGCGCCCGTCAGACCCAGTAGGCGCAGCGCTCGAACCGGCACTCGACCGGCACGGGGAACTCCTCCGTGTCGATCTCGAGCTGCGTGGCGGGCGCATAACGCGCGCCGGAAACGGTCTGCGGATTGATCAGGCGCTCGAGCGCGAGCCGGGTGGCGGCGTCGAGCGCGAGATCGACGGCCGGCAGCCATTGCGCGAGGTGCTCGACGCGGGTCGTGCCGGGGATCGGCACGAGGCCGTCGTGGGCGTGCAGCAGCCAGGCCAGCGCGAGCGCCGCCGGGGTGCAGCGCTGCGCGTGGGCGATCTCCTCGAAGCCCTTGTAGAGCTTCAGGTTCTCGGCGTAGGTGTCGGGCTGGAAACGCGGCATGCAGCGCCGGATGTCGTTCTGGTGGAGCGACCGGACGTCCTCGATCGCCCCGGCGAGGAAGCCGCGCCCGAGCGGGCTGAACGCGACGAAGCCGACGCCGAGCTCGTCGCAGGCGTCGAGGACCGCGATCTCCGGGTTGCGCGTCCACAGCGAATACTCGGACTGCAGCGCCGCGATCGGGTGGACCGCGTGGGCGCGGCGCAGCGTCGCGGCCGACACCTCGGACAGGCCGAGCGCGCGGACCTTGCCCGCGCGGACCAGGTCGGCCATCGCGCCGACGCTG
This sequence comes from Roseateles sp., assembly GCA_019232985.1. The sequence goes on from JAFAMW010000028.1 coordinate 85,547, forward strand.
TCCTCGACCGGCACCTTCGGGTCGAGCCGGTGCAGGTAGAGCAGGTCGACCGCGTCGGTCTTCAGGCGCCGCAGGCTCGCCTCGCAGCCTGCGCGGATCGTCTCGGGGCGCCCGTCGATCACGCGCCGGCCGTCGACGCCGTACATGCCGCATTTGCTCGTCAGCACGATGCGCTGCCGCTGGCCGGCGAGCGCGTCGCCGAGCAGTTCCTCGTTGTCGCCGAAGCCGTAGAGCGCGGCCGTGTCGAACAGGGTGATGCCGCCATCGAGGGCCGCGCCGAGCACCTCGAGCGCCTGCGCCTTCGGCGTCGTCGTGCCGTAGGCATGGCTCAGGTTCATGCAGCCGAAGCCGATTGCAGAGACCTCGAACGGGCCGATCCGGCGCTGCTTCATCACATGCTCCTGCGCGCAATCATGGCGCGATCGGCCGCATCCGGCAAGCGAGCGGCCGGGGCGCGGGAACTCGTGCCAAGCCGGGCTGCTCAGCCGCCGCCGGTCGCCCGCTCGATACGCTTGTCGAGCAGGGTCGGCTCGTCGGACGATGGGCTCAGCAGCTCGCGCGCGTTCGGGATCGAAGCCGCCGCCGAGGCCGGGCGGGCGACCGGCGTGGCCGGCAGCGTCGTGACCGTGCCGTGCGTGAGCGCCGTCTCGCGGCTGCCGCCGGGGCAGGCGTCGCTGCGGTACTCGGTGCCCGCCGTCGTCACGCATTTGTGCAGCTCGGTGCTGCCGCCGCCGCCGACTGCCTGAAGCAGCGCCCTGAGACCGCGGTCGAAGGCCTGTACGGCGGGCGCGTCCGGGTAGGCCCGGTGCAGGCCCGCCGCCACGAGCAGCGCCAGGGCCAGCGCCGCGAAGAAGATCCAGGGTCGTCTGCCTTGCACGTTCGCCTCGCTTACTGGAACAGGGCCCGCGCGGCGACCTCGCGCACATTGGTCGGCAGGGTCGCGACGGCGTCGAGGATGTCGATCGTGCGGGCGCAGCCGGTGGCGCCAGCGCGCTCGCGCGTCGCCGCATAGAGACCCGCGAGCAGGCCCGGCGCGCGCTCGCCGAGCCGGTGACTGAGCACGGTGGCCTCGTTCGCGTTGATCGGCCGCGGCGTGCCCTGCGCGTCGGGCGCCATCGCGACGCGCACGAGCCAGGCGGTTTCGGCGGCGAGCACGTCGGGCGGCAGCTGGCGCTTCGCCGCCGCGTCGCCCGACAGCACGCCCGTGCAGGCGTCGCCGCCCTGCTCGCGCGCGGCCTTGAGCTCGTCGCGCCAGATCGGCACGTAATCGGCGCGCAGGTCGTTGCGCAGGCCCTGCAGCAACTCGGGCAGCAAGGCCGAGACCACGGCCTGGCCGGCCGCGAGCACCTGCGCGTCGCTCTGCGCGGGGTCGCGGCGCACCGCGTCCATGCGCGCGGCGGCCGCCTCGATCGTGCCCGGGTGGCGCTGCTCGATCCAGTACCAGTTCGGGTTGTCGCGCAACGCCTCGACGAGGTCGCCCGGCGTGCTTCCCAACGCGGGCAGCGCGACGTCGAGCGTGGGCGGCAGCGGGTCGACGATCTCGGCGTCGACGAGCTGGTCGCGCGACGGCTCCCAGGCCTGGCCCGGCGCCATCGCGAACAGGCGCGCGAGCATGGCCTCGGGCGCCCCGTGCTGCCGGTACAGGCCGGCGAGGTCGGGCTCGAGCACCGCGTTCATCAAGGGGCTCAGGATGCCCGCCGACGGCCGGCTCAGGCCCAGGGCCCCGCCGGGCATCAGCTGACGCTGCTCGGCGGCGAGGAAGACCAGGCCGCAGGCGCCGCGGCACGGGCCGGTCACGCGCACGCCGAGCTTCTTCTCCCTGACGAGGTCGGCGATGCGCGCGGCCTCGGCGAGGCGGCCGCCGCTCGACTCGATCTCGACCGCACGCAGCCCCGGCGTCGCCGCGGCACGCTCGAAGCGTGCGCTGTCGCCGACGCCGAGCGAGCCCTTCACGTCGACGCGCGCACCGCCGTCGGCGAGCGTGATCTCGGCGTGCCCGAGCGGATCGTTGCCGACGGCCAGTTGCACGTAGCCGCCGGCGCGCGGCAGGAATTCGACGAGGCACGCATACAGCGTGGCCGCGGCGATCAGGGCGAGCGCCCCTTGCGCGGCCGGCATCGGCCAGCGCCGCGCGGGGCCGCGGCGCTCATGCTCGGCGACCGCGCGCCAGGTGCCGACGAGGCTCCAGGTCGCGACGACGAGGGTCAGCGGCCACAGCAGCAGCAGCGCGGCGCTGCCGAGCCGCGGCAGGTCGCCGTAGACGTTCACGGCGACCGTCAGGCCGACGATCAGCAGCAGCAGCGGCTCGAGCACGAGCACGGTGTTCTGCCAGAAGCTGAGCGGCAGCGGCCGCTCGCCGCGCCAATGCGCGACGAGCGCCTCGCGCAGCCCGCGCGGCGCGCGGCGCCCCTGGGGCAGCGGGCGCCGCACGACGGTCGTACCCGACACGCTGTCGTGCAGCGGGCGCCGTTGCGGGTCGATCGCGACCCACAGGAAGCCGACGCCGAGCGGCAGCGCCGACGCGATGAACACGAGCCAGCGCAGCAGGCATTGGCGCGGGTTCATCGCCGCGCCGGACTTCGCGTCGACGATGCGCTGCATCAGCAGCATCTGGCCCGGTGTCGCCTCGAGCCCCCACCAGCACGCGAGCACGGCGAGCGCGGGCAGGCTGCGCTTGAGCAGGCGGTCGACCCAGCCCCCGGCCAGGTCCGGCAGGCACTGGTGCAGCAGCCACAGCAAGGGCAGCAGGGTCGTGTAGAGCAGCAGGATGTCGATCGCGAAGGCGAGCGCGCGGCCGCGCAAGCGGGCCTTGTCCGGTGTCGTCATCGGCCCTCCCAGGCCCTCGGGTGTCAGTTCTTCGATGCCGAATTGACGCTGCATCAAGTTGCGTGATTCTGGTCTAAAACCGACCGCGCACCGATGGCACAAATCACCTCGCGATGTCATCGATTCGTTACTTCGCCGACGTGGAGAAGGTCTCGCCGCGACAGGGTCTCGCGGCGATTCCTGCCTGGCATCTGCGCTTCACGACCGATCGAGGAGACGCGCGTGGCAACGCAGGATCTGTACCCAGGCTTCGACACGCAGGACATCGAGACCGAACCCGGCGTGCACATCCATGTGCGCAGCGGCGGGCACGGCTCGCCGCGGCGCTGCCGTTCCTGGACGCGGCTGCGCTCTCGCGCGGCCTGGAGGCCGAAGGCGTCGCGTCACGCGACGGGGCTCAGCGCTTCGATTCGGGCGCGGGCCGGCTCGACCACAGCGGCTGCTGCGCGAGTTCCGCGGCCGTGATCTCGTCTGCCGTGACCGCGTATTCACTGTCGCTGCACTCGACGAAGTAGGCCGAGCGAAAGCGCTGCAGCAGTCCACCGAGCGCCTGACGCGCCTGGCTCGGCGGGCCCTTGAAGGTGAGTGTCAGCGTGGTCATGGTCGAGCTTCCGTCAAAAAGGCCGGCGCGCAATGTCCGGCGGCACTCTTTGAACGCGAGCGCCGCGGCGCGGTTGACCGGCGGCATTGCTACCGCCTGTAAGCCTTATCGGCCGCTTGCGCGGCCTGCTGCTGCAAGTCCTGGAGCGCGTCGAGCGCGCGCCGGGCCTGATCGACCGGCACGAAGACATGGTCGTGGAACGCGCCGGCGACGACGTTGCAGCTGATGCCCGCGTCGCCGAGCGCCCTGGAGAAGGCCGCCGTGAGACCGACGGCCTGGAGGTCGGAGTGCACGGTCAGCGTGATCCACGCGGCGCGGAACAGGACCGTCAGGCCGGCCTCGATCGCCCGCGCCTCGGGCACGACCAGCGTGAGGCCCTCGGCTTCGGCGACGCTGACGACGGGCGCCAGCGCGGACGCGTCGGTGCCATGGGGCACGACGCAATACGCGAAACAGCCGGCGTGGAGCGCCGGCTCCATAGAGCGCAGCAGCACGGCGAGATTCGAAATTGCGTTGTTCATGGCGCCCCGATAGATTCCCGCCACTGTATGCGCTCCCAACCCGCCCCATGGCCACCCCACCCTCCCTGACCCGCCAACACCGCAGCCGCCTGATGGCGCTGTGGCGCTCGGCCGGCTGGCCGTGCCGGGACGGCATCGAGATCGACCTGCTCGCGGCCGGACTGCTCGTCGCGCGCTACGACGACGCGGGCCGCGAGCAGCTGCGCCTCAGCGAGGCCGGCATCGCCTGGCTCGCGCAGGCGCGCCGGCAGGGCCGGCGCGCTTTCAGCCCGCACGACCGCCTCGCGCTGCGCTTCGCCGCGCAGCTGATGGGCGCCGGCCGCATCGTCTGGCGCGAGCTGTCGCTGCGCGCGAGGGTCGAGACCGACGCCCCCGCGCCCACGCCGCCGAGCCCGCTATGGCCCGACGACGCGCCGCCGGACGCCGCGCCGCCGCACGCCTGGCGCCTCGCCCGGCCCGACCTGTTCTCGGTGCGCAATACCAGCGTCGAGGCCTATCTGCAGCCGCAGGTCCACGAGGTCAAGGTCAGCCGCGCCGACCTGCTGTCCGACCTGCGCCACGCGGCCAAGCGCGCGGCCTACGAATGGCTGAGCGGCGAGACCTGCTACCTGTTCCCGGCCGGCCTCGCCGAGCCCGAGGAGATCCCCGAGCCCTACGGCGTCTGGGTGCTGCACGGCGAGGTCGACGACGGCCGCTTCGAGCAGCTGCGGCCCGCGCGGCACAAGCCGCTCACGCTGCCGTTCGCCGTGTGGCTCGCGCTGGCCAAGGCGACGCCGCTGCAGGCCGAGGGCGACGACGACTCGCAGGCCCCGCTGAGCGGCGCGCCGCCCTAGGTCTGCAGCGGCAGCGCGGTCGTCCACTTGAGGCGGTCGAGGCACACGCTCGAGCGCACGCTGTCGACGCCGGGCAGGCGCATCAGCGTGTCCATCAGGAAGACCGAGAGCGCGCGCAGGTCCTGGACCACGACCTTGAGCATGTAGTCGAAGTCGCCCGTCACCGAGTAGAACTCCTGCACCTGGTGCATGGCCTGGACCAGGCCGAGGAACTTGGGAAGGTCGCGCTGGTGGCCCTTCTCCATGCCGATGTGGATGAAGGCCTCGACGTTGAGGTTCAGCAGCTCGGGCGTCAGGCGCGCGTAGTAGCCGGACACGAGGCCGAGCTCCTCGAGCCGCTTGTGGCGGCGATGGCATTGCGCGGGCGAGAGGCCCGCGACGGCCGCCAGCTCGAGGTTGGTCGCGCGGCCATGGGCCTGCAGGTGATCGAGGATGCGGCGGTCGAGCTTGTCCAGATCGATGCTATGCAATGAAATCTCCCCAGCTCCCGGATGGTCGCAATGTTATCCATATTTCAAGGGATAACCCTCGCCGTTTTTGAAAAGTAATTTCATCGGCAGCGGCGCAAGATTTCCGGTTTACCAGCGCCGGTTCGTAGAGTGCCGGCGTCAATGAAATTTCGTTTCGCTTTCGGAGCCCCCGCATGACCACCGCCTACGAGAACCCCCTGGAGCTGATGGGCTTCGAGTTCGTCGAGTTCGCCGCGCCGACGCCGGGCCTGCTCGAACCCGTCTTCGAGAAGCTCGGCTTCACCAAGGTCGCGACCCACCGCAGCAAGGCCGTCGACCTGTGGCGTCAGGGCGGCATCAATTTCATCGTCAACCGCGAGCCGAACAGCATCGCCTCGTTCTTCGCGGCCGAGCATGGCCCGTCGGCCTGCGGCCTCGCGTTCCGCGTGCGCGACGCCCACAAGGCCTACAAGCTCGCGCTCGAGCGCGGCGCCCAGCCCGTCGACATCCCGACCGGCCCGATGGAGCTGCGCCTGCCCGCGATCAAGGGCATCGGCGGCGCGCCGCTGTACCTGATCGACCGCTTCGAGGAAGGCCGGAGCATCTACGACATCGACTTCGAGTTCATCCCGGGCGTCGATCGCCACCCGGTCGGCCATGGCTTCAGCGTCGTCGACCACCTGACGCACAACGTGTACCGCGGCCGCATGAGCTACTGGGCGAACTTCTACGAGAGGCTCTTCAACTTCCGCGAGATCCGCTACTTCGACATCAAGGGCGAGTACACGGGCCTGACCTCCAAGGCGATGACCGCGCCCGACGGCCTGATCCGCATCCCGCTGAACGAGGAAGCCAAGGGCGGCAACGGCCAGATCGAGGAGTTCCTGATGCAGTTCAACGGCGAGGGCATCCAGCACATCGCGCTGCTGACCGACGACATCTTCAAGAGCGTCGACTCGCTGCAACTGGCCGGCATCCCGGTGATGACGGCGCCCAACGACATCTACTACGAGATGCTCGCCGAGCGCGTGCCCGGCCATGGCGAGAACGTCGGCGAGCTCCAGGCCCGCGGTATCCTGCTCGACGGCAACACGAGCGACGGCGCGAAGCGCCTGCTGCTGCAGATCTTCTCGCAGCCGCTGCTCGGCCCCGTGTTCTTCGAGTTCATCCAGCGCAAGGGCGACGATGGTTTCGGCGAGGGCAATTTCAAGGCGCTGTTCCAGTCGATGGAGCGCGACCAGATCCGCCGCGGCGTGCTGCAGGCCGGGGCCTGAGGCCGCGCGTCCCCGGCCGGGCCTTGCGATCGCCAGGGCCGCCGGGGCTCGCTGTTGAGCCGCGGTAGCGGCCGCGCGACGGCGCTCGGCTTGGTCGCGATCCTGCTGTGGAGCACTTCGGTCGGCACGCTGCGCGCGGTGTCCGAGCAGCTCGGCCCCACGCGCGGCGCGGCGGTGCTGTTCACGCTGAGCGCAGCGCTGCTCGCGAGCTTCGGCCGGCGCACGCCGCTGCGGGCGCTGCCGCGGCGCTACCTGATCCTCGGCGGGCTGCTGTTCGCCGGCTACGAGGCCTGCCGCCACCGTTCATCACGGCCCACGCCAACGCCTTGCGAGCGGGACTCCTGGACGCACAATCTTAGAAGCTCGCATCGCGCCCGCAGTTCCGCTGCGAGAGATGCGCTGTCGTCTGCCTTGGGGCGGAGCAGTTGATCTATGGCGCAGACGCTAGTTGGTGGCGGCCCGGCACAGTCGAATCAAAAGCAAATCTCGAGTGGGCAACCCGCTGGCGTTGACAACTTTGTTGTTCTCGGCCCGGCCGGGAGTAGCAACTTTGTTGTTTGGTTGGCAACTTTAATGTCGACAACCACCGGTCACTTCCGGCGCCAGGCTCACTCCACCGTCACGCTCTTTGCCAGATTCCGCGGCTTGTCCACGTCGGTCCCGCGCGCGCAGGCCGTGTGATAGGCAAGCAGCTGCAGCGGCACGACGTGCAGGATCGGGCTCAACGCGCCGTAATGCTCGGGCATGCGGATCACGTGCACGCCGGTCTCGCTCGCGATATGCGTGTCGGCGTCGGCGAACACGTAGAGCTGACCGCCGCGCGCGCGCACTTCCTGCATATTGCTCTTGAGCTTCTCGAGCAACGCGTCGTTCGGCGCGACGGTCACCACGGGCATCTCGGCCGTGACGAGCGCGAGCGGGCCGTGCTTGAGCTCGCCGGCCGGGTAGGCCTCGGCGTGGATGTAGCTGATTTCCTTGAGCTTGAGCGCGCCCTCGAGCGCGATCGGGTAATGCAGGCCGCGGCCGAGGAACAGCGCGTTCTCCTTGCGCGCGAACTCCTCGCTCCACGCCATCACCTGCGGCTCGAGCGCGAGCACGGCCTGCACGGCCACCGGCAGGTGGCGCAGCGCCTTGATGTACTCGGCCTCCTGCTCGGGCTTGAGCTGTCCGCGCGTCTGCGCGAGCGCGAGCGTGAGCAGGAACAGGCCGACGAGCTGGGTCGTGAACGCCTTGGTCGACGCGACGCCGATCTCCGCGCCCGCGCGCGTGATGAACGCGAGCGAGCATTCGCGCACCATCGCGCTCGTCGCAACGTTGCACACCGTCAGCGTGTGCTGCATGCCGAGGCCGCGCGCGTGCTTGAGCGCGGCGAGCGTGTCGGCCGTCTCGCCGCTCTGGCTGATCGTGACGACGAGCGTCTTCGGGTTCGGCACGCTGTCGCGGTAGCGGTACTCGCTCGCGATCTCGATGCTCGTCGGGATCTTCGCGATCGACTCGAGCCAGTACTTGGCCGTCAGGCCCGCGTAGTAGCTCGTGCCGCAGGCGAGGATCAGCACGCTGTCGACCTCCTTGAACACGCGGTAGGCGCCGTCGCCGAAGATCTCGGGGCTGATCGCGTTGACGGCGTCGAGCGTGTTCGCGATCGCGACCGGCTGCTCGAAGATCTCCTTCTGCATGTAGTGGCGATAGGGGCCGAGCTCGACCGCGCCGCTATGCGCCTGGACGACGCGGACCTCGCGCTCGACCGGCTCGTAGCGGCCGCGCTCGGCCGCCATATGGCTGATCCAGTAGCGGCCCGGCTGCAGGTCGACGACGTCGCCCTCCTCGAGGTAGACGATGCGGTCGGTCACGCCGGCGAGCGCGAGCGCGTCCGACGCGACGAAATGCTCGGCCCCGTCCGCGCCGACGCCGAGCACGAGCGGCGAACCCTCGCGCGCGGCGACGACGCGTTGCGGCTCGTCGCGGCAGAACACGGCCACGGCGTAGGCGCCCTTCAGGCGCGGCAGCGCCTGCTGCACG
>JAFAMW010000008.1 GCA_019232985.1 Roseateles sp.
TTGTCGAAGACCTGCTTGGGCATGCAGTAGCTGCAGCGGAAGTTGCAGCGGTCCGTGACCGAGACGCGCAAGTCGTGCAGCGTCCGGCCAAGGCTGTCATGGAGCAAGGCGGTCATGCCGCCATTCTGCCCCGGCCTTAAATGAGCACGTGATTCCAGGGCTGTTGTTCGTCTGGATGATGCAGCAATCCGTGGCTGTACACCGCCGCGGAGGCGTGAGCTGTACTGCCGGTGTGGCTGCCGTTGTCGAGGACGGAGTGACTCGGCCCCTGCAGCAGGTCGGTGATGTGCGGGGTGCTCGCGGCGCTGCTGGACGCGTTCGAGGTGCTGCTCGTGTTGTTTTGAGCGAACCACACGTCGGCCATTTCGTGGCTCGCGCCGTCGGCGGTCTCGTAGCTGCCGACCATGCCGATCAGGTTGCCGTTCTGCGTCTGTGTGCTGGCGGTCGAGCCGAGGTCGAGCTCGGTGATGCCGAGCGAGCTGAGGCTGACCATGTGGCCCGTCTTCGTATCGCCGACCCACACCGCGAGCTCCGACCATTCCGCGTCGGCGGACGTGATCTTCCCATCATGGTTGGTATCCAGCCCGGCCAGTGCCTGGAAGCCGTTGTTGGCGAGCTGCCCGTTGGCCAGTTGCGTGGCCGTGCCGAAGAGCTGGCTGCCGTTGTCAAGATGGCCGTTGTCGTTGTTGAGGAACAGCAGGCCCGAGCCCGAGCCGACCCAGCCGATGTTGCTAGCCTGGCCTGTGTTGTTGATGTCAAAGCTCACGCCGTGCGAGACGCCGACCGTCTGCACGCCGATGCCCGAGAGGTCGAGCACGAGCGGCGACGCGGCGGGCAGCGCGGCGAGCTGCTCGGCCGTCATGGTCGCGCGCTGCGTGCCGGTGAACGCGGCCGCGTGCGTCATGTCGAGCGAGGCCAGCTCGGCCGTGCTCATGCCGCCGATCTGGGCCTGCGTGAGCGCGGCGATGTCGGCCGTGCCGAGCGCGTTGAGCTGGGCGCTCGTGAGGTTCGCGATCGCCGCGACGTCGATCGCCGCGAACTGCGCGGTGCTGAACAGCGCGAGGTGGCTGCCCGAGAGCACGTCGATCTGCTGCGAGTTCAGGCTCGCGAGCTGCGCGGGCGTGAGCGCCTGCAGCTGCTGCGGCTCGAGCGCGAGCATGTGCGCGGTCGTCAGCGTGTCGAGCTGGGCGTTCGTCAGCACGGCGACCTGGATCGTGCCGAGCGAGGCGAGCGTCGCGCTCGTCAGCGAGCCCAGGCCCGCCTGCTGGAGCAGCGAGAGCTGGGTCGTGTCGTAGGTCGTGTAGCTGATCTGGCTCGGGCTCAGCGCGGCGACCTGCGCGGGGCTGAACTCGGCGAACTGGTCGGGCGCGAGCGCGTGCAGCGCCGTCGCGCTGAGGCCGCGCATCTGCGCGGCGCCGAGCGCACCGAGCTGGGCGACGCTGAAGTCGAGCAGCTGGCTCGCCGTCAGGCCCGCGAGCTGCTGCGGGCTCAGCGACGCGATCACGTCGGTGTCGAGGCTGCTCACGTGGAACGGCGAGATCGCGCCGATCTGCGCGGCGCTGAAGGTCGTGAACTGCGCGGGGCCGAGCGCGCCGAGCTGGGCGCCGCTGAGCGTCGCGATCTCGAGCGTCGTCAGCGCGCCGAGCTGCTGCGGCATCAGCATCGCCATCTGCGCGGTGCTCAGCGCCTGCAGCTGGCCGACGCTGAGCTGGGCCATCTGCCCGGCGCTCATCGCGTGCAGCGCGACGGGCGTGATCGCCTTGAGCTGGCTCGGGTCGAGCGACGCGACCTGGTCGTCGGTCAGCGCCTTGACCTGGGCCGACGAGAGCGTGCCGAACAGCGCCGGCGTGAGCGCGTGCAGCGCGGCCGTGGACAGCGCGCTCAGGCTGTCGGGCGCGAGCGCGAGCAGCTGCGCGGTGCCGAGCGCCTGGGCCTGCGCGCCGCTGAGCATCGCGACCTGCTGGGCGCCGAACTCGGCGAGCGTCGTCGTGCTCAGCAGCGCGATGTCCTGGGTCGTCAGCGCGACGATCTGGTTGCTGCCGAGGTAGCCGAGCTGGACCGCGTTGAGCGCGGCGAACTGCTGGGTGTTCAGCGCGTACAGCGCGTAGGGCGACAGCGCGGCGATCTGGTCGCTCGACCACACGGCAAGCTCGGCCGTGCCGAGCCCGTAGGCCTGGGTCGGCGTGAGCGCCGCGACCTGCGCGGTGCTGAAAAAAGGCAGCGCGTGCGCGGTCAGCGCGGCGAGCGCGTTGCTCGACAGCGCCGCGAACACGCCGGTGTTGAACGCGGCCAGGCCGGCCGTGCCGAGCGCGTCGAGCTGCTGGGTCGTCAGCGCGGCGACGGCGCCGCCCGACAGCGCGGCGATCTGGCCGGTGCCGAGCGCCGCGAGCTCGCCCGTCGTCATCGCCGCGAGCTGGGCGCTGCCGAACGCGGCGAGCTGGCTCGTCGCGAGCGCCGCGACCTGGCCCGTCGACAGCCACGCCACCATGGCGCTCGCGAACGCGCCGATCGCGACGCTGTTGATCGCGGCGAGCTGCGTGCCGCCGAGCAGCTGCAGCTCCTGGCTCGTCAGCGAGGCGATCACGTTCGCGCTCAGCGCGGCCATGTCGCCGCTGCTCAGCGCGCCGAGCTGCCCGGCCGACAGCGCCGCGAACTGCAGGCTCGTCAGGCTCGCGACCGCGGTGGTGCCGAGCGCGCCGATCTGCGCGTTCGAGAAGCCCTGCAGCTGCACCGTCGTCAGCACCGCCAGCTCGTGGCCGGTCAGCGCGCCGACCTGCGCGCTCGACAGCAGGCCGAGCTGCTGGGTGCTGAACGCGCCGATCTGGGCGTCGCCGAGCGCCGCCAAGGCGGCCGTGCCGAGGCCCTGCAGCTGGGGCGCGCCGAGCGCCGCCCATTGCTGGGTCGACAGGCCGTTCAGCGCGGCCGTCGTCAGCGCGCCGAGCTCGCTGCTCGTCAGCGCCGCGAACTGCTGCGTGCTCATGCCGCGCAGCTGGGCCGCGCCGACGCCGGTCCATTGGCCGTCGGCGAGCAGGCCGAGCTGGGCCGTGCCGAGGCCGGCGAGCACGCTGCTCGACAGGCTCGCGACCTGCTGCGTCGTCAAAGCCTGCACGTGGGCTGCGTCGAACGCGTTGAACTGCGTGCTCGTGAGCACCGCGATCGCGGCCGTGTTCAGCGCGGCGGCCTGGGTCGTGCCCAGCGCCTGGAGCTGCGCGACCGACAGCGCGTGGGCGGCCTGGGTCGACAACGCGCCGAGCTGCACGACCGTGAGCGCCTGGATCTGCGTGGAGGTCAGCGCGGCGGCTTCGGTCGCGCTGAGCGCGGCCAGCGCGCCGCTTTGCAGCGCGCCGACCTGCGCGGGCGTCAGCGCGCTGAACTGTTGCGCGGTCAGCGCCGCGAGCTGGATGCTCGTGAGCGCGTTGAGCCGGGTGTTGCTGAGGCCCTGCAGCGCCGCGATGGGCAACGCGTGCAGCTGGGTCGCGCTGAGGCTCTGGATCTGCGCCGGCCCGAGGGCGGCGAGCTGGTCGCTGCTGAACGCGCCGATCTGCGTGACCGACAGCGCGGCGATCGCGCCCGACGCGAGCGCGCCGATCTGCTCGGGCGAAAGCGCGGCGATCTGCGCGCTCGTGAGCCCGGCGAGCTGGCGCTGGGTCAGCGCGCCGATCTGGTCGGCGTTGAGCGCGCGCAGCGCGTTCGGGTCGAGGCTGCCGACCTGGCCGGCCGTCAGCGCGGCGAGCTCGCTGCCCGTGAACTCGGCGAGCAGCGCGCCGCTGAGCGCCGCGAGCTGCTTCGCGCCGAGGCTCGCGACGTTGGCGCCGAGCGCGGCGATCTGGTCGGCGCCGAGCGCGGCGAGCTGCGTGCTCGTGAGGTTGGCGACGACGGTGGCCGTGAGGCCCTGGATCTGGGCCGGCTGCAGGTTCTGGACCTGCGCGACGCTGAGCCCCGCGACGAGGCTCGCCGACAGGCCGGCGAGCGCGGCCGTCGACAGCGCCGCGAACTGGCTCGGGCTCAGCACGGCGAGCTGGTGCGAGCTCAGCGCCGCGAGCTGCGTGTTCGTGATCGCCGCGACCTGGTCGACGCTCAGGCCGCCGAGCACGGCGTCGCCGAGCGAGCGCCACTGCGCGGCCGTGAGGCTCGCGATCTGCGACGCGCCGAGCAGGCCGACGCCGGCGGGCGGCAACGCGGCGATCTGCGCCGTGCTCATCGCCGCGAGCGCGCCGCCCGACAGGAAGGCCATCTGCGCAGGCGTCAGCGCGGCGATCTGCGCGGTGCCCGCGCCGCTGATCTGGCGCGCGCCGAGGGCGGCGATCTGGTCGGGGTCGAGCGAGGTGATCGCGGTCGCGTTCAGGCGCGTGAACTGCGCGCTCGTGAGCGCGGCGATCTGGGCGGTGTTGAAGTCGCTGAGCGCGTCGGCGCCGAGCGCGGCGAACTGCGTCGTCGTCAGCGCGGCGAGCTGGACCGTGCTCAGCGCGGCGAGCTGCACCGGCGCGAGCGCGCCGACGATGCCGGCCGACAGGCCGACGATGGCCTGCGTGCCCAGGGCGCCGATCTGGCCCGCCGTCAGCGCCGCGACCTGGGCCGCGCTCAGGGCGCCGGCCGTCGCGCTCGTCAGGCCGGCGAGCGCGGCCGTGCCGATCTCGGCGATCTGGTCGACGCCGAGCAGCTGGATCTGGTGGCCGCTGAAGCCGCGCAGCTGGGTCGACGTGAGCGCCTCGAGCTGGGGCTGCTGCAGCGCCGCGACGACGCGGTCAGACAGGGTCGCGACCTGCAGGCTCGTCAGCGCGGCGACCTGCGCGGCGCCGAGCGCGGCGAAGTCCGCGCTGTTGAGGCCCTGCAGCTGCACGGTGCTCAGGTTGTGCACGACGGCGGCCTGCAGGTCGGCGATCTGCGTCGGCGTGAGCAGCGCGAGCTGCGCGCTCGTGAGGCCGCCGACCTGGCGGCTCGTCAGCGACGCGAGCTGGTCGTCGCCGAGGCCGGCGAGCGCGGCGTTCGAGAGCCGGCCGAACTGCAGGCTCGAGAGCGCGCCGAGCTGCTGCGTCGACAGCATGTCGACCCGGCTTGCGGCCCAGCCCGAGATCTGCGTCGTCGCGAGGCCCTGGATCTGGTTGACCGTCATCGCGCTGACCTGGTCGCCGCTCAGCGCGTTGAGGACGTCGGTCGACAGCACGCGGACCGCCTGGGTGCTCAGCGCGCCGAACTGGCCGGCGTTGAGCGAAGCGAGCTGCTCGGCCGACAGCGCCGCGGCCGCGGCCGAGCCGAGCGAATGCAGCGCGAGCGAGCTCAGGCTGCCGACCTGGGCGTCGGACAGCCGCTGGATCTGGTGCGTCGACAGGCCGCCGAGCTGGGCGGCCGACAGCACGGCGACCTGGCCCGGCGTGAGCGCCGCGAGCAGCGCGTCGGGCAGCGCGCGCAGCTGGGTCGAACTCAGGCCGCCCAGCTGGGCCGGGTCGATCGAATCGATCTGCTCGGCCGACATCGCCGCCCATTGCGCGGTCGTCAGGCCCAGCAGCGCGCGGCTGCTCAACGCGTTGACGAGCGCGTCGGGCAGGGCCGCGATCGCCGCGGTGCTCAGGCCCGGCACCTGGCTCGACACGAGCTGGTTGAACTGGCCCGCGCCCATCGACGCGATCGCGTCGACGCTCATGCGCGCGATCTGCGTGCTCGTGAGGCCGAAGACCTGCGTGCCGCTCAGCGCCTGCACGGCGGCGTTGCCGAGCGCGGCGATCTGCGCCGTCGACATCGCGGCGATCTGCTGGCTGCTGAAGTTGGCCACGACGCTCGGGTCGAGCTGGCCGAGCAGGCCCGGCGCGAGCGCGCGCACGGCCTGGGTGCTCAGCGCGAACAGCTGGGCCGCCGACAGCGCCGCGACCTGGCTCGCCGACAGCGCGGCGGCCTCGGTCGACGCGAGGTTGTGCAGCGCGAGCGTCTGCAGGCCGCCGAGCTGGTCGGCCGAGAACAGGCCGAACTGGTGGCTGGTGAGGCCATTGAGCTGGGCCGCCGAGAGCAGGCTCATCTGGCCCGGGTTGATCGCCGCGACCGCCGCGTCGGACAGCGCGCGCAGCTGCGCCGAGCTGAAGCCCGCGAGCTGCGGGGCCTGCAGCGCGTTGACCTGGTCGGGCGTCAGGGCCTGGATCTGCAGCGAGCTCAGCGCGCGCAGCGCGAGGCTGGCGAGCGAATCGATCTGGTCGTTGCCGAGGCTCGCGAGCTGGACGGTCGTCAGGCCGACGAGCTGGCGCGAGGTCAGGGCGGCGATCTGGTCGTTGCTCAGCGCGTCGATGCGGTCGACGCTCAGGCTCGCGATCTGCGCGCTCGTGAGGCCGCGCAGCTGCGCGCTGTTGAGCGCCTGCACATCGCCGCCGTTCAGCCCACCGATCAGCGCGGTGCCGAGCGCGGCGACCTGCGCGCTCGAGAGGTCCGCGGCCTGCCGGGGCAGCAGCGCCAGGACCTGGGTGCTCGTGAGCCCCGCGACCACCTGCGTCGCGAGCGCCGTGACCTGGGCGTCGCCGAGCGCCTGCTCCTGCTGGGTCTGCAGGCCGGCGATCTGGGTCGTCGTGAACGCGTGGACGGCGGCCGTCGAGAGCGCGGCGACGCCGTCGTTGCTGATCGCGCCGACCTGGGCGCTCGACAGGTGGGGCACGATCTTGCTGCCGATGCCGGCTACCCCCGCGGCGCTCAGCGCGGCCACCTGCACGGGCGTGATCGCCGTCCAGCCGACGAGCGAGATCGCCGCGACCTGCTGGCTCGTCAGCTGGGCGATCTGGTCGCCGCTCACGCCGAGCCAGTCGGCCGTGCCGAGCGCGGCGATGGCCGCGGTCGACCATTGGCTTACCGGGGTGGTCAACAGCGATGAAGCGGCAGGGGTAGGCAAACCCGGTCTCGATAGTTGGCAGGAATTGCCGACTAATCTAAGGGCTTGGGTCCGGATCAAATGGGCCGAAAAGACCCGTCATTTCCGCTATCTGTCGTTGTTATGAAGATTTGTGTGTCGGAATGGAAATATCGAGACACCGTTCACTTCGGCACCGACTGTTACGGCAGGGCCGGGACCCGGGTGCTACGGTCCAGGTCGAAGCCAGTGTTGTAGACCCCGCCCGGTGTCGCGGGGTCAGGCTTCCGTGGAGGCTTTTCCGTGCAGAGCGATGAGATGAGAAAGCTGCGGCGTGAACTCGATAGCGCCGCGATCCCCGACGGGCCGACCGGCCGCGCGACCCTGATCCGGTTTGCGACCCGTTTCTGCGAGGTGCTGCAGACCGAAGGCCGCGACGCCGACGAATGGGAGTCGGCGCTGATCGTCGCGACGGTCGGCGCCGTGCGCGGCGGCCTGACCCGCTACGCGGCGACCTGCCTCAAGAAAGCCATGACCGACCCCGCGCTGTGCGCGCCGGGCACGCGCGGGCAGGGTGGCACGAGCCGCGGCGAGCTCGAGCAGATGATCGCGGCGATGCGCTGAAACAGCGCGCGCGGGCGCGCCGGCTCAGAAGGTTTCCCAGTGGTCGTCGTCGGCGGCTGCGGCGACGGCGGCCGCGACCGGGGCCGGCGCGGCGGCCCTGGCCGCCGGCTTCGCGCCGGCGCGGACGACCGGGCGCGCGGCGGGCGCCTTCCTGGCGGTGGCCAAGGCCTTGGCCGGGGTCGCAGGCTTGGCGGCCGCGGTCGCGCGCGGCGCCGGTGCGACGCTGCGCTTGACCGGCGCGGCCGCCGCGCGGCCCGACTCGTCGCCGCTCAGGCGGAACCTCGCCACCGTCTGGGCGAGCTGCTCGGCCTGGTGCTTGAGGCTCTCGGCCGCGGCGGCGCTTTCTTCGACGAGCGCGGCGTTCTGCTGCGTGACCTGGTCGAGCTGGTTGACGGCGTCGCCGATCTGGCCGATGCCCTGGTTCTGCTCGAGGCTCGACGCGCTGATCTCGCCGACGAGGTCGTTCACGCGCTGGACCTGCAGCATGATGTCGTCGATCGCGACGCCCGCGTCGCCGACCAGCGCGCTGCCGGTCTCGACCTTCTCCACGCTGTTGCCGATCAGGCTCTTGATCTCGCGCGCGGCCTCGGCGCTGCGCTGGGCCAGTGTGCGCACCTCGCCGGCGACGACGGCGAAGCCGCGGCCCTGCTCGCCCGCGCGCGCGGCTTCCACGGCCGCGTTCAGCGCGAGGATGTTGGTCTGGAACGCGATGCCGTCGATCGTGCCGATGATGTCGCCGATCTTCTTGGAGCTCTCGCTGATCTGCGCCATCGTCGCGACGACCTTGCCGACGACCTCGCCGCCCTTGGCCGCGGCTTCGCTCGCCGTGCTCGAGAGCTGGCGCGCCTGCTGCGCGGCCTCGGCGTTCTTCTGCACGGTCGCGGTCATCTGCTCCATCGACGCGGCGGTCTGCTGCAGATTGCTCGCCTGCTCCTCGGTGCGCTGCGACAGGTCGGCGTTGCCGCTCGCGATCTGCGTCGTGCCGGTCGCGATCGAGTCGGACGCCTGGCGCACGTCGCCGACGATGCCGACGAGGCTTTCGTTCATGCGGCGCAGCGCGTCGAGCAGCTGGCCGGTCTCGTCGCGGCTCTTGACGACGATGCGCGAGCTCAGGTCGCCGCTCGCGACCGTCTCGGCGACGGCGACGGCTTCGCGGATCGGCGCCGTGATCGAGATCGTGACCCAGTAGGCGATGCCGATGCCGAACACGAAGGCCCCGACGAGCAGGCCGATCACGACGTAGCGCGTGCCGTGGAAGGTCGCCTGCGAGGCCGCGTACGCGCCGTCGGCGCTCTTGGCCTGCAGCGCGACGTCCTTCTCGATGTCGTCCGACAGCGCGTTGAAGCGCGTCAGCGAATCGCCGAGCGAGAGCTGGCGCAGCTCGTCGGAGAAATGGCGCTCGCTCTTCGCGCGGGCGATGACTTCGTCCTGGGCCTGGTAGAAGCGCTCCTGGTCGGCCTCGATCGCGCCGGCCAGCGCCTTTTCCTCGGGCGTGTCTACGGTCGCGACGTATTGTTTCCAGGCCTTCGCCGCGGCGGTCTTGCCGTCGGCCATGCGCTGGTCCCAGCGCGCGAATTCGTCGTCGGTCGAGCTCGTCACGTACTGGCCGCCGACGCGCCGCAGCAGGTTCACGGCGGTGCGGTAGTCGCCGAGCGCGCGGATCGCCGGCAGCCAGTTCTTCGCCATGTCCTCGGTCGACGCGTTGACCTTGGAGACGGCGTTCAGCGACGCGAGCCCGAGTACCGTCGTCAGCAGCAGGACGAGGGCAAAGCCGAGCGCCAGGCGCGCGCCGATCTTGAGATTGGAAATGGCTGTCACGTTGAGCCCCCCGCGTGAATGAAAGGTTTGCATACCGACCGCCGGCATTATTGACATTGCAACTTTCTGCGACGCGGGCAGGGTTTGCCTGGAAGCCTCGAAATCACAGCTAGTTAAGGGTTCCGTGAGAAATTGGCGAGCGACTTATTTATCGATATCGATCCATAACCCTCGCGCTTTGCTTTTGATAACGATCCACGCCCAGGTCATCGTGGAGACAATCGGCAGCGTTAACTGCTGATCTGCGATAGCCGGTCCCCACGCATGCGCCATTCCGACGACTCCCCCTCGTTCCGCCCGCGCCTGGTCCTGCTGGCCGCGCTGGTCCTCGGCGGCTGCGCCGCGCCGCCCGAGCCTGCGCCGCGCCCGGTCGCGGCGTCCACGCCCGCCCAGGACAGCGCCTGGCTCGACCGCCTGAGCTGGGGCGCGAGCTCGAGCGGGCTCGCCGAGCTGCAGCGCGAAGGCCGCTCGGCCTGGCTCGCCGAGCAGCTCGCGCCAAGCGGCGGCGCGCGCCTGCCGCAGGCGGCGAGCGACGAGATCCAGGCGCTGCAGATCAGCCAGACCGACCTGCCGACGCTCGTGCGCCAGCTCGAGGACCAGCGCAAGGCTGCCGACGCGCTGAGCGACGACGACGCGAAGAAGGCCGCCCAGCAGGCCTACCAGCAGGCGATGAACAAGGCCGCGCGCGAGGCCGCGACGCGCGAACTGCTGCTCGCGCTGTACTCGCAGCGCCAGCTCCAGGAGCAGCTGACCTGGTTCTGGTTCAACCATTTCAACGTCCACCAGTACAAGTCGAACATCCGCGTGCTCGTCGGCGACTACGAGCAGGGCCTGCGCGAGCACGCGCTCGGGCGTTTCCGCGACCTGCTCGGCTACACGGTCCACCACCCGGCGATGCTGCGCTACCTCGACAACGAGCAGAACGCGGCCGGCCATATCAACGAGAACTACGCGCGCGAGCTGATGGAGCTGCACACGCTCGGCGTCGGCAGCGGCTATACGCAGCGCGACGTGCAGGAGCTCGCGCGCGTGCTCACGGGCCTCGGCGTGCGCCTCGACGACGGACGGCCCAAGCTCAACCCGAAGCTCGATCCGCTGTACGTGCGCCACGGCCTGATGGAGTTCAACCCGGCGCGCCACGACTTCGGCGACAAGCAGGTGCTCGGCACGACGATCCGCGGCCGCGGCATCCTCGAGATCGACCAGGTGCTGGACCTGCTCGCGCGCCAGCCCGCGACTGCCCGCCATGTGTGCACCCAGCTGGCCCAGTACTTCGTCGCCGACCAGCCGCCGCAGCCGCTCGTCGACGCGATGGTCCAGCGCTGGCAGCAGACCGACGGCCAGATCGCCGCGGTGCTGCGCGCGATGGTCGAGTCGCCCGCGTTCGACGCGTCGCTGGGCCGCAAGTTCAAGGACCCGATGCACTACGTCGTCGCGAGCGTGCGCGAGGCCTACGACCAGCGCGTCGTGCTCAACACCGGCCCGATGCTCGGCTGGCTGAACCGCCTCGCCGAGGCGCCGTTCAACCGCCAGACGCCCGACGGCTACCCGATGGACGAGGGCGCCTGGGCCGGCCCGGGCCAGCTGAACACGCGCTTCGAGATCGCGCGCTCGATCGGCAGCGGCAGCGCGGGCCTGTTCAAGCCCGACGGCCCGCAGGCCGTCGACCAGCCCGCGTTCCCGCAGCTCGCGACGCCGCTGTACTACACCGGCGTGGCGCCGCGCCTGTCGGTCGCGACGCGCCAGGCGCTCGACCAGGCGACCTCGCCGCAGGAGTGGAACGCGCTGCTGCTGTCGTCGCCCGAGCTCATGCACCGTTAAAGGCTTTACCGTCCCCAGGCAGTCAGGGAGATCGCCATGTCCATCCGTCACGACCGTCGCCGCCTCGTCGGCGCCAGCATGCTGGGCCTCGCCGGCCTGTCGACCGCCCGTGCGTGGGCGCTGCCGGAAGCCCTCTCCGCCGCGTCCGGTGCGTCCGGTGCGGCGAGCGGCCCGGCCGGCGCGGGCACGCCGCGCTTCCTGCTCGTGTTCCTGCGCGGCGCCTACGACGCGAACAACCTGCTCGTGCCCTACGCGTCGCCGTTCTATTACGAGTCGCGGCCGAACATCGCGATCGCGGCGCCGGGCCGCGCGCCGGCCGGTCAGCAGGCCGCCGTCGCGCTCGACGCGCAATGGGGCCTCGCGCCGACCGCGGCCGACGCGATGCTGCCGCTGTTCCAGCGCGGCCAGCTCGCGTTCGTGCCGTTCGCGGGCTGCGGCGACCTGTCGCGCAGCCATTTCGAGACCCAGGACGCGATCGAGCTCGGCCAGGCCGACACGGCCCAGGCCGCGCACGACTTCAACAGCGGCTTCCTGAACCGCCTCGCCGGCGTGATCGGCGCGCGCCCGGGCGCCGCGAGCGAAGCGATGGCCTTCACCGACCAGCTGCCGCTCGTGATGCGCGGCCACCTGTCGCTCGCGAACCAGTCGCTGCGCGACGTCGGCAAGCCCGGCGTGACGGACCGCCAGGCCAAGCTGATCAGCGGCATGTACGCGGGCACCGCCATGGGCCAGGCCGTCAGCTCGGGCTTCGAGACGCGCGGCGAGGTCAGCCGCGAGCTCGCCGACGAGATGCAGGCCGCGAGCCGCAACGCCGTCAGCGCGAAGGGCTTCGCGCTCGAGGCGCGCCGCATGGCGCGGCTGATGCGCGACCGCGTCGCGCTCGGCTTCATCGACGTCGGCGGCTGGGACACCCATGTCGGGCAGGGCGGCGCGAGCGGCGCGCTCGCGGGCAAGCTCGGCGAGCTGAGCCAGGGCCTTGCGGGCTTCGCCGACGAGCTCGGGCCGCAGGCCTGGGCCAACACGACGGTCGTCGTACTGAGCGAGTTCGGCCGCACCTTCCGCGAGAACGGCAACCGCGGCACCGACCATGGCCACGGCAGCGTCTACTGGGTGCTCGGCGGGGGCGTGCGCGGCGGGCGCATCGTCGGCGAGCAGATCGAATTGCGCAAGGACACGCTGTTCCAGGGCCGCGACTGGCCGGTGCTGACCGACTACCGCGCGATGCTCGGCGGCCTGCTCGGCCGGATGTACGGCCTCAACCCGAACCAGCTCGCCACCGTGTTCCCGGACGCGAAGCCGCGCGACCTCGGCCTGGCCTGAACCCGCCGCGGGAATAAAGCCGGCGCCAGGCCGGTAGAGCGAGACAGGAAGACCCCAGGAGTCCGCATGTCTCGATCCATTCCCGTCGCCTGCCTGCTGACCCTGCTGGTGGCGGCGCTGCTGCAACCGGCGGCGGCCGATCCCGCGACGCACGCCGGCGGCGACGCCGCGCGCGGCCAGGCGCTGTACCAGGCGCGTTGCACGGCCTGCCATTCGGTCGACTACCCGGGCGTCGGCCCCGCGCACCGCGGCGTGTTCGGCCGCCGGGCCGGCACGTCCAAGGGTTTCGACCGTTACTCGACGGCGTTGAAGGCCTCGGGCCTGGTCTGGACCGAGCTCAACCTCGACCGCTGGCTGACCGACCCCGAGAAGCTCGTGCCGGGCCAGGCCATGGGCATTTCGGTGCCCGACGCCGGCGAGCGCGCCGACCTGATCGCTTATTTGCGGACTTTGAAGGCGGTGAAGGAATAAACCGGCGCGTCGGCCGGTAGTGCAGGGGTCCCCCCAGTCTTTTTGACGACAGGAGCCCACATGCAACGACGCGATTTCCTCCAGCTTGCGGCCCTCGGCGGCGGCGCGGTCTCGGTGGCCGGCCTGGCCGGCTGCGCGAGCCTCGCGGGCAGCCGCGACGAGTTCTACTTCGTCCAGCTGTCCGACGCCCATTGGGGCTTCCAGGGCGCGCCCAACCCGGACGCGCGCGGCACCCTGCCCAAGGCGGTGGCGGCCGTGAACGGGCTCGCCGAGCCGCCCGACTTCATCGTCTTCACCGGCGACCTCACGCACACGACCGACGACCCGGCCGAGCGGCGCCGCCGCATGACCGAGTTCAAGCAGGTGATCGCGCCGCTCGACGGCCGCAAGATCTACTTCATGCCCGGCGAGCACGACGCGGCGCTCGACGGCGGCGCGGCGTTCAAGGAGCTGTTCGGCCCGACCTACTACCGCTTCGACCACAAGGGCGTGCATTTCATGGCGCTCGACAACGTGTCGGACCGCGGCACCTCGCTCGGCGCGGCCCAGCTCGAGTGGATGAAGGCCGAGCTCGCGAAGCTCGACCCGCAGGCGCCGCTCGTCGTGTTCGCGCACCGGCCGCTGTTCCCGCTCGTGCCCAAGTGGGACTGGCATACGCGCGACGGCGCGCAGGCCATCGAGATGCTGTCGGCGCACGCCAACGTCACGGTGTTCTACGGCCATATCCACCAGGAGCACCACCAGATGACGGGCCAGATCGCCCATCACTCGGCGCGCTCGCTGATGTTCCCGCTGCCCGCGCCGGGCACGGCCGACAAGCCGCTGCCGGTGGCCTGGGATCCGGAGCGGCCGTACCGCGGCCTCGGCTGGCGCGGCGTCGAGGTCGAGAACGGCCACGAGACGATGAAGGAGCACCCGCTCAACGCCGCGGCCGAGGCCCGGGCATGAGGCGGCGGCAGCTGATCGGGCTTGGCGCCGCGGCGGCGGCGCCCTTGCTGCTGCTCGGCCGCGGGCTCGCCCAGCCGGCGCCGCGCGAGATCGAGATCGCCGCGCAGCGCTTCCGCTTCACGCCCAACCGCATCCCGCTCAAGGCCGGCGAGGCGGTGCTGCTGAAGATCCGCGCGCTCGACTTCGCCCATGGCTTCTTCATTCCCGACCTCGACCGCCGCATGGACCTGATCCCGGGGCGCGTCGTCGAGTTCGGTTTCACGGCGCCGGGGCCCGGCACATTACATTTCCTGTGCGACAACTTCTGCGGGGACGGCCATGAGGGCATGGACGGCGCGTTCGAGATCACGGCTTGACTGAGCATCCATGAGCGAAGGCCAGCGCTTCGAAGCCCAGGTGTTGCCGCATCTCGACGCGGCGCACAACCTCGCGCGCTGGCTGCTGCGCGACGCGCGCGCGGCCGAGGACGCGACCCAGGAGGCCGCGCTGCGCGCGTTCCGCTATTTCGCGAGCCTGCGCGAGGGCGAGGACGCGAAGCCCTGGTTCCTCGGCATCGTGCGCAACTGCTGCTACACGGCGCTCGCGCGCCAGCAGGGCCGGCTCGAGATCACGGGGCTCGACGACAGCGACTGGGACCACGCGACGCACGCCGCCGCGACACCCGAGCCGGGCCCCGCGCAGCGCCTCGCCGCGCAGCGCGAGCGCTCGGCCGTGGACGCCGCGCTGCGCGCGCTCGCGCCGGCGCTGCGCGAGGTCGTCGTGCTGCGCGAGTTCGAGGACCTCGACTACCGCGCGATCGCGCAGATCGCCGGTGTGCCGATCGGCACCGTGATGTCGCGCCTGTCGCGGGCGCGCACGCGCCTCAAGGAATTGCTGACCCTGGCCGGCTTCGGCCAGCCCGGCGCGACGGACCTCAAGCCATGAACGACGACGACATCTCCCGCCTCGTGCGCGCGCACGCGAGCCGCTACCCGGCCGACGAGCGGCTGCGCGCGGCCGTGCGCACCCAGACCGCGCTGCAGAGCGCCGCGCGCAAGCCCGCCCGCACGCGCCCGAGCCTGGTCGCCTGGCTCGCCGGCCTCGGCGCGAGCCTGTCGCGCGTGCCGCGCCTGCAGCGCGTCAGCCCGGCCGGCCGGCTTGGCGGTTTGTTCGGCGGGGTCGCGGCCGGCCTCGTGCTCGGCGTCGCGCTGACGCTCGGCGTCCAGAGCTGGCGCGCAGGCCCCGCGACGCTCGGCGACGAACTCGTCGCCGGCCATGTGCGCGCGCTCCAGGTCGGCCCGCTGTTCGAGGTCGCGTCGAGCGACCATCACACTGTGCGGCCCTGGTTCCAGGGCCGCCTCGACTACGCGCCGCCGGTGTTCGACAAGCTGCCCGGCTACACGCTGCTCGGCGGCCGCGTCGAGTCGCTGCGCGGCACGCCGACGGCCGTGCTCGCCTACCAGGTGAAGCTGCACAAGATCGACGTCTACGTGTGGCCGGACGCGCGCGTCGCGGCACCTGAGCTGCTGCACCGGCGCGGCTTCAACATCGTCCACTGGAGCGACGGCGCGATGCAATGCTGGGCCGTGTCCGACGCCGAGGGCGGCGAGCTCGCGCGCCTCGCGGCCGCTTGGCAGGCCGCGCAAGCCTTGCAGAACGCGCCGCCGGTCGTCCCGGCCACGTCGATTCCGTCGAGCTGAGACCCCAGCGCTTTATCGGGGGCGATCCGCCGCCGGGTCGTCGTGGTGGTCCTTCACGCAGCCGTCGTCGTGGGCATGGTCGTGGTCATGCGCGGGCGTGAACGCGGCCGTGACCTCGATCTCGACCTTGTAGGCCCCGTTGATCAGCTTCGCGGCGATCGTCGAGCGCGCCGGCGTCTTGCCCGGCACGACCCAGTCGTCCCAGACCGCGTTCATCTGCGCGTAGTCGCCCGCGGACGCGAGGTAGACGCGGGCCTGGACGATGTGCTCGCGGCGCGCGCCGATATGGGCGAGCAGGCGGTCGATGAAGCCGAGCACCTCGCGCGTCTGGCCGCCGACGTCGAGCGAGGTGTTCTCGGCGACCTGGCCGGAGA
This sequence comes from Roseateles sp., assembly GCA_019232985.1. The sequence continues at coordinate 15,879 of JAFAMW010000008.1, forward strand.
TGTAGACGAGCCGGCTGTCGCCGATCGGGACGACCGTCATCTCGCTGAAGCGGGGGCCGATTTCGTGGCGCTCTATGTGCATGGCTTGGGGTCCTGGCGTTGCTTGATTGGGCGCGTGGCGTCGCGTGGCGTCAATCGGCGGCGGCCTGCGCCGGCCGGTTCCACCAGCCGCCGCCGAGCGCCTCGATCAGCGCGGCCGCGTCGCCGAGCCGCGCGACGCGCGCCTGCACGCGCGCCGCGACGGCCGCCTGCACGGCCTGCTCGGCCGTGATCACGGCGACGGCGCTGGTGTCGCCGAGCTCGAGCTGGCGCCGCGCGATCGCGAATGCGCGCTCGGCCGTCACGAGCTGGCGCTCGGCGGCCTGCTCGGCGGCCGCGTCCGCTTGCACGGCCTGCAGCGCGTCGGCGACATTCTGGAACGCGTTGATGACGGTGCTGCGATAGGTCGCGACCGCCTGCTCGTAGTTCGCGCGCGCGGCCTCGCTGCGGTGGGCGAGCGCGCCGCCGTCGAAGACCGTCGCGCTGACGCCGCCGGCGAGCGTCCAGAACGTCGAGCCGGCGCCGAACAGATGCGTGAGCGACGCGGCCGACGAGCCCCAGTTGTCGACGCCGAGCGTGACGACGGGCAGGCGGTTCGCGATCGCGACGCCGACCTCGGCCGCCGCGCCATGCGCCTGCGCTTCGGCCGCGAGCACGTCGGGGCGGTGCTCGACAAGGCTCGACGGCAGGGTCAGCGGCAGCGGCTCGGGCAGGTGCAGCGCGTCGAGCTCGAAGCGCGCGACGCTCGTGTCGTCGGGCAGCACGCCGACCAGGGCCTTGAGCTGGTCGCGCGTCTGGGCGAGCTGCTTTTGCAGCGGTGGCAGCGCGGCCTCGAGCGTCGCGAGCTGGGCCTCCTGCTGGGCGACGTCGAGCTCCGAGTTCTCGCCGAGGTCGCGCAGCTTGCGCATGCGCTCGAGCAGGTCGGCCTGCAGCGCAATCTGCTTCTGGGTCGCGTCGATCTGCGCGTTCAGGCCGGCCTCGTCGATCGCCGCGACGACGACGTTGGCGCTGAGCGTCAGGTAGGTCGCCTCGAGGTTCCAGCGCTGGCCCTGCTCCTGCGCCGCGAGCGACTCGACCTGGCGCCGGTTCAGGCCGAACAGGTCGGGCGTGTAGGACACGGTGAGCTGCGCGGTGCTGACGTTGAACACGTTCGCGCCCGACGCGAGCGGGCTCGCGATCTGGGTCGCGACGCGCTGGCGCGCGCCGTTGTACGAGGCGCCGACCGTGGGCCAGAACGCGGCCTGCTGGGCCGCGCGCGTCTCGGCGGCCGCGCGCAGCGCGGCCTGCGCGGCCGGCACGCTCGGGTTGTTCGCGAGCGCGCGGCGCACGAGCGCGTCGAGCGCCGGCGACTGGTAAAGCGTCCACCATTGCGCGGGCAGGTCGGCGTCGGCGACGCGCTGCGCGGCGCGCAGCGCGGCTTCGGCGTCGGCCGGCGCGAGGTGCTCGGCCGCCGGCAGGGCGGGGCGCGCGTAGTCGGGGCCGACCGCGCAGCCGGCGAGGCTCGCGAGCCCGAGGAGGAGAGGAAGGTGCTTGAGCGTCATCAGCGCGTCTGCCTTTGCTGGTGGTCGAGCGCGCGGCTCTCGAAATAACGTTCGACGGTGAAGTACAGCGTCGGCAGCACGAGCAGGGTCAGCAGCGTCGAGACGACGAGGCCGCTGACGACGACGGTCGCGACGCCGCGCTGCACGTCGGTGCCGACGCCGGTCGCGAGCGCGGCCGGCAGCATGCCGATCGAGGCGACGGTCGCCGTCATCAGCACCGGGCGCAGGCGCTCGGCCGCGGCGCGCAGGATCGACTCGTCGAGCGGAATGCCTTCGCCGCGCACGCGCCGGAAGTTCGCGACCATGATGATGCCGTTCTGCACCGACACGCCGAACAGCGCGATGAAGCCGACCGCCGTCGCGACGTTGAGCGTCTCGCCCGTGAGGCGCAGCGCGATCAGGCCGCCGAGCGTCGCCATCGGCACGACGCCGAGCACGAGCAGGGTCTGGCGCACGCGGCCGAACTGGAAGTACAGCAGCACGGCCATCAGCACGAACACGAGGCCGAGGATGAACACGAGCCGCGCCTGCGCGCGCCGCTCGTTCTCGAACTGGCCGGCCCATTCGAGGCGGTGCCGGGTCGGGTCGAACTTGACCTCGGCGTCGATGCGGCGCTGCGCCTCGGCGAGGTAGGACGTGAGGTCGCGGCCGCGGTTGTCGATGCGCACCGTGATCTGGCGTTCGTTGCGCTCGTGGGAGATCGTGCTCTCGCCGGTCTTGTAGTCGATCTGCGCGAGCTGGGCGAGCGGGATGCGCGCGCCGCTCGGTGCCGTGACGGTCAGCGCGCCGAGGCGCGCGGCCGTGTTCTTCGCCTGGTTCGGGAAGCGCACCGTGACGTTGTAGACGCGGTCGCCGGCGTAGAGCTGCGACACGGGCGCGCCGCCGATGCCGGTCTGGATCAGCGTCGCGATGTCGGACACTGGCACGCCGAGGCGGCTCGCCGCCGCGCGGTCGATCTTGACGACCAACTGCGGGATCGGCGGCTCCTGGAACACCGAGGCCGAGGCCGTGCCGCGGATGCCGCGCAGGATGTCGACGACGCGCTCGGCGATGCGCCGGTCGTCCTTGATGTCGTCGCCGTAAACGCGCATCACGAGCGGGCTGTGGGCGCCGCCGATCGCGTCGTTGACGCCGTCGATGATCGGCTGGCTGATGCCGACGTCGAAGCCGGGCAGTTGCTGAACGCGCGCGTTCAGGCGCTGCACGAACTGCGCCTTGGTCTCGCCGGCCGGCCATTCGTCGTAGGGCTTGAGGCCCACGGGCACCTCGATGTGCGACGGCGTCCACGGGTCGGTGCCGTCGTCGCTGCGGCCGAGCTGCGTGACGACGTAGGAGATCTCGGGGAACTCGTGCAGGGTGCGGCGCAGGTCGCTCGCCATCTCGTTGGCCTTGTCGAGCGACAGGCCGGTCGGCAGCTGGACCTGCAGCCACAGCGCGCCCTCGTCGAGCTCGGGCAGGAACTCGCGGCCGGCCGTCGCGCCGAGTACGCCGACCGCGACGAGGATCGCGACGGCCGCAGCGTAGACGATCACGGGCGTCCTGAGCAGGCGGCCGAGCAGGCCGATGTAGCGCCTGGTCAGCCACTCGAGCGGCTTGTTGTGGAACACCTTGCGCGGCTTGCGCAGCGCGACGAAGGCGAGCCCCGGAATCAGCGCCATGCACGCGAGCAGCGCGCCGAACAGCGCGAAGCCCACGGTGAACGCCATCGGCGAGAACAGCTTGCCCTCGGCGCGCTCGAACGCGAACAGCGGGAAGTAGGCCGACACGATGATCAGCGTCGCGAAGAAGATCGGCCGCGCGACGTGGCCGGTCGTCTCGAGCAGGTCGTCCTCGACGAGCTCCTCGTCCGGGTGCTCCTCGCGCCGGCGCAGCATCGCCTCGGTCACGACGATCGCGCCGTCGACGATGATGCCGAAGTCGATCGCGCCGAGCGAGAACAGGTTGGCCGGCATGTGCAGCAGGTTCATCGCGATGAACACGGTCACGAGCGCGAGCGGGATCGCGACGGCCGCGACGACCGCGCTGCGCGGGCTGCCGAGGAACAGGATCAGCACGATGCACACGAGGCCGACGCCTTCGAGCACCGTGTGGGTGACCTTCTCGACGGTGAGCTTCACGAGGTGCTCGCGGTCGATGTAGGGCACGATCTTCACGCCCAGCGGCGTCAGGCGCTTCTGCAGCTCGTCGACCTTGGCGTGGACGCGCTCGATCACCTTGGACGGGTTCTCGCCCTTGAGCAGCAGCACGATGCCCTCGATCGTGTCGGGGTTCGCGTCCTTGCCGAGGATGCCTTCGCGCTCCTGGTGGCCGATGCGCAGCTGGCCGAGCTCGCGCAGCAGCACGGGCACGCCGCTCGTCGTCTTGACGGCGATCGCGCCGAGGTCGTCGAGGCCATGGGCCTGGCCGATGCCGCGCACGACGTAGCTCTGCTCGCCGCGCGCGATGCGGCCGCCGCCGGCGTTCTGGCTGCCGCTGTTGATAGCGGCGACGACGTCGTCGAGCGCGAGGCCGTAGCGCTCGAGCTGGCGCGGGTCGAGCTCGAGCTGGAACTCCTTGGTGAAGCCGCCGAAGTTGTTTACGTCGGCGACGCCCTCGACCTGGCGGAAGCCCGGCATCATGATCCAGCGCTGGATCTCCGAGAGCTCCATCAGGTTCTTGGTGTCGGACTCGAGCGTGTAGCGGTAGATCTCGCCGACCGGGCTCGACACCGGGTCGAGCCCCGGCTGCACGCCGCTCGGCAGCGTGACCTGGGCGAGGCGCTCGTTGACGCGCTGGCGCACCCAGTAGTCGTCGCTGCCGTCCTTGAAGACCAGCGTGATCAGCGACAGCGCGAAGGTGCTGCTCGAGCGCATCGTGACGAGGCCCGGCGTGTTGGTGAGCGCGCGCTCGAGCGGCGTCGTGATCTGCTGCTCGACCTCCTCGGCGGCGAGGCCCGGCACCTGCGTCGTGACCTGCACGGTCACGTCGCTGATGTCGGGGTAGGCCTCGACGGTCATGTGCGTCCACGAGAAATAGCCGTAGACGACGAGCATCGCCGTCAGCACCCAGACCAGGGTGCGACGGTGGAAGCACAGGGCGATGAATTGATTAATCATTCAGCAGCACACCGCCACGGGTGACCACGCGGTCACCGGCCTTGAGGCCTGCCAGGATCTCGACGCTCTGCTCGTCCTCGGCGCCGGTCGTGACGACGCGGCGCGCGAAGGTCCAGGGCGCGACCTCGACGAGCACCGTCGTGCTGTCGTTGTTCATCAGCAGCGCCGACGGCGGCACGCCGACGCCGCCGCCCGACTTGGTGGCGAAGCTCGCGGTCGCGTACATGTTCGGGCGCAGGCGGCCGTCGGCATTGTCGAACGCGATGCGCAGCTTGGCGCGGCGCGTGTCGGGCTCGAGCACCGGGCTCACGCGCGCGGCGCGGCCGTGCCAGACCTGGCCCGGGTAGGCCGCAAGCGTCACGTCGACGGCGCCGCCGGACGCGAGCTGGCCGAGCACCTCCTCGGGCGCCTGGGCCGTGACGAACACGCGGTCGAGGCCGCTGAGCACGAGCAGCGGCGCGGTCGGGTCGCTGAGGAACTGGCCGGCGCCGACGTTCAGCGCCGTGACCGTGCCGGCGGCCGGCGCGCGCAGCACGAGCGCGTGGCTGTGCGCGTCGATCGCCGCGCCGTTCGCGAGCGTCGCGACGCGGTCGTGCGCACGCCGGCCCTCGGACGCGGCGTCGCGCTGGGCCGCCTCGGCGGCCTCGAGGTCCTTGCCCGCGTTGCCGCCGACGCTCTGCACGCCGCGCGCGCGCTCGAGCGCCTTGTTCGCGAGCTGGAGCGCGTCGTCGGCCTTCTCGGCGTCGCTGAGCGCCTGGGCGAAGTCCGGCGAGCTGATGTCGGCGAGCGGCTGGCCGCGCTTGACGCTGTCGCCGATGCCGACGTGCAGCGCGACGAGGCGGCCGGTGAGCGGCGGCACGACGGCGACGACGCGCGCCGGGTCGGCCTCGACGACGGCGGGAAGCGTGAGCGCATGCGCGCCCGCGCGCGCGCCGACCGGGGCGACGACGAGGCGCTGGCGCAGCGGCGAGTTCGCCGGCACGACGATGCGATCGGACTGGACCGTGAACATCGGCGCGGGTTCCGCGGCCGGGGCGGCGGCGCCGGCCGGCACGGCCGCGCCGAGCGCGAGCAGCAGGGCCAGCGACAGGCCCAGCATTCGAGGCGCTTGATTTTTTTCGATCATTTTTTTCATCGTCCATCCATCCATGCGGCGACGTTCCGCGAAACGGGCAGAATTCTCAACCCTGGACCCACTCTAGAGTCAACCCCTTTGCGTTTCAGCAAGCTGAAGCCTGCCCGAGGAGCCCGCCATGAAGATCGGCGAACTTGCCGCCGCGACCGACACGCCGATCGAAACGATCCGCTATTACGAGCGCGCTGGGCTGCTGCCGCAGCCCAAGCGTAGCGAAGGCAATTTCCGCCTTTATGACGAAGCCAACGTCGAGCGCCTGAATTTCATCCGCGCGTGTCGCGCACTCGACATGAGCCTCGACGAGGTGCGTGTGCTGCTCGGCTTCCGCGACGGCGCCGACGGCGACTGTACGGCCGTCAACGCGCTGCTCGACGCGCATATCGAGCATGTGCAGGCGCGCATCGCCGAGTTGCGCGAGCTGTCGCGCGAGCTGCGCGGCCTGCGCGAGCAATGCCGCGAGGTCCAGGCGGCCGGGCATTGCGGCATTCTCCGCGGCCTCGACACGAACGCGCGCCAGGCCAAGCCTAGGGCCGCGGCGAAGGCGCGCTCGCATGTGCACGCGACCCACGATCATCCGCACGCGAAGCGCTGAGCGGTTCGCTTGAATGCAGCGAATCGCTGTTTAGAAATACAGCATGCCGCCGGTTTAACCCCAGGGGTGACGGCTGCCGCCGCGACCGAGGTAGTGGACGCGGAAGACTCGCTCGAGCTCGGCAAGCATTTCGGTGCGCGTCCGAAGAATCGTCGCTACCTCGGGCGAGTTGGGAGCCTTCTTGGCGGGCGCCGTGGCCTCGAAGTCGCCCCCGGTTACCGCATCTGAGAACGCGACGTGGGCTCCCATGAGCGGGGAGTTTTTGACCACGAAGAACGGCAACCGCTCGCACTCGATTTCCAACGCGTCGAGCCCGGCCTTGATCTCAAAGGCCAGTCCATGCTGACCATCGACGTGGTAATTGACCGCCTTCACGGCGATTTCGCCAACGGACTTCTTCGCCGCGTCAATCAAGGTGCGAGCCTCTTTCCGAAGTTCGCGCTTGTCGTTCTGCCAGTTGACGACGATCCATCCGAGCACCACCAAGATCGGTGGCAGCCACTTCAGGAAGTCGTCCAGGGACATCAGTGCACGGCGTCAGCGATGTAGTTCCAGATCCGGACCTCGTAGGACTGACGCTGGGACTTGATGTGTAGCCGAATCTTCAGGTCTGCCGGCGAATACCCGCCCTTGCGCACCAAGCCGCCAAACGCCTCTTCGAGGAACGACGAGCCGTAGCCGTTGGTGCCGTCGAGGTCGACGGTGACATCGCCATGCTCGCGCAATGCAGGCAACAGAACCTGGTCCCGGAACGCCTCGCCCGGGAAGGGGCCGTCGGTCACGTATCGTCCGGCGGGGAACGGCGAAAAGTCCTTGGCGATCGAGATGTGCTTCGTAGTCATGGTGCCAACTCCTTGGCTCGGAACGGCAGATCCCAGAGGATCAGCGTGCCAGGGAACGCGGGGGCGCAGGTGATGCAGTGGCTGACATTCTGCGCTGGTGAACAAGAATATTGGGCTCCTCCGGAGATTATGTAGAGGCGGCCCGTCGCCGTTTGCAGGACAAAGTCGCGCATTTCGGGTAGCCCGTGGCCCCTGAATGCAAGCCCCGTGCTGGTGCGCTGGTGTTCGATCGCATGCTTGAGCAGGACCTGCTGCAGTTTTCGCCCGTCACCGAGGCTCAACAACTCCTTGATGTCGTCACCAAGCTGGGCAAAGCGCTCGGCGCAGCCCTGCAGCTGGTCTCTGAGGGTAGTCTGAATTCCGGCGCCGATGTCGTAAACCGCGATGAACAGGTTGCCGGGCCGGCTGTTCGTCGGTTCGCGAAATCTCGAGAACAACCACTACCGTTGCATGTTCTCCGGAATGTCGACGTCGGGAGGGTACGTGGGGGCCAATGGGACTTTCGTTGTCTTGTGGGGGGGCAACAGCACTTGGAGCGTTGGGTCGCTTATCGGGCTGCATTCGGAGCAAAACCTTGCGCCGAACCCACGCTTGAACTCGGCGAAATACTGTATAAAAATACAGTATGCCGACCCAGCCGCCGCCCAAGCCACCGCGTCCCCAGCCCCTGGTCCCCGCGCCTGCGATCAAGGGCCGCGGCGCGGCCGCGGCCGTCGCGCACCGCTTCGCCGTGGACGAGCGCGAGGCCTACGACGACGGCTGGGGCACGCTGGACCAGGCTGCCCAGGAAGAGCATCTGCCGCCCACGACCGAGATCATCGAGGAGCAGGCGCGCTCGATCCTGTCGAGCAACCAGTCGCCCGACATCCCGTTCGACCGCTCGATCAACCCCTATCGGGGTTGCGAGCACGGCTGCATCTACTGCTTTGCGCGGCCCACCCACAGCTACCTGAACCTGTCGCCCGGGCTCGACTTCGAGACCAAGATCATCGCCAAGACCAACGCTGCCGCGCTGCTGCGCGCGAGCCTCGCGCGGCCCGGCTACGAGGTGCTGCCGCTGTGCATCGGCACCGCGACCGACGCCTACCAGCCGGTCGAGCGCAAGCTCGGGATCACGCGCGCAATCATCGAGGTGCTCGGCGAGTTCCGTCACCCGTTCTCGATGCTCACGAAGTCCTCGGGCGTCGAGCGCGACCTCGACCTGATCGCGCCGCTCGCCGCGCAGGGCCTGTGCACGGTCTACGTCTCGATCACGACGCTCGACAACGAGCTCGCGCGCCGGCTCGAGCCGCGCGCGGCCGCGCCCGCGCGGCGCCTGCGCACGCTGCGCGCGCTCGCCGAGGCCGGCGTGCCGACGGGCGTCAGCGTCTCGCCGCTGATCCCCTTCCTCAACGAGCCCGAGCTCGAGCGCGTGCTCGAGGCCGCCGCCGAGGCCGGCGCGCGGCGCGCGTTCAGCATCCCGCTGCGCCTGCCCTGGGAGGTCGCCGGCCTGTTCAAGGACTGGCTCGAGCTGCATTACCCCGAGCGCGCCGCGCGCGTGATGGCGCGCCTGCACGATATGCGCGGCGGCCGCGACAACGACCCGCGCTTCGGCTCGCGCATGCGCGGCGAGGGCATCTGGGCCGAGCTGATCCGCCAGCGCCTCAAGAAGGCGAGCGCGCGCCTGGGGCTCACGCAGCAGCGCTTCGACGCGCGCTACGACCTGTTCCGCGTGCCGGCGGGGGCGGCCGCAGCGACGCCGCCCGGGCGGGACGAGGCGCAGGGCGAGCTGTTCTAGCCCAAAAAAACGGGGCGCCGCAGCGCCCCGTTTGTCTCGCTTACTTGAACAGGTCCTTGACCCGGTCGGTCCAGCTCTTCGCGTTCGGCGAGTGGCGCTCGCCGCCTTCCTTGAGCGACTTGTCGAGGTCCTTGAGCAGCTTCTTCTGGTGCTCGGTCAGCTTGACCGGCGTCTCGAGCGCGATATGGCAGTACAGGTCGCCCGGGTAGCTCGAGCGCACGCCCTTGATGCCCTTGCCGCGCAGGCGGAAGGTCTTGCCGTGCTGGGTGCCCTCGGGCAGCTCGATCTCGGCCTTGCCGCCGAGCGTCGGCACCTCGATCGTGCCGCCGAGCGCGGCCGCGGTGAGGCCGATCGGGATCGTGCAGTGCAGGTCGTCGCCGTCGCGCTCGAACACCGAGTGCTGCTTGATGCGGATCTCGATGTACAGGTCGCCGGCCGGGCCGCCGTTCACGCCGGGCTCGCCGTTGCCGGCCGAGCGGATGCGCATGCCCTCGTTGATGCCCGCGGGGATCTTGACCTCGAGCGTCTTCTGGCGCTTGACCTTGCCCTGGCCGTTGCAGGCCGTGCAGGGGTCGGGGATGATCTTGCCGCTGCCGTGGCAATGCGGGCAGGTCTGCTGGATGCTGAAGAAGCCCTGGCGCATGTGCACCGTGCCCGAGCCGTTGCACGAGCCGCAGGTCTTGGCGCTGGTGCCGGGCTTGGCGCCCGTGCCCTTGCAGGTCTCGCAGCCTTCCCACGAGGGGATGCGGATCTGCGTTTCCTTGCCGCGCGCGGCCTCCTCGAGCGTGATCTCCATCGCGTAGGAGAGATCGCTGCCGCGGTAGACCTGCTGACCGCCGCGCTGGCGGCCCGCGCCGCCGGCGGCGCCGCCGAAGATGTCGCCGAAGATGTCGCCGAAGGCTTCGGCAAAGCCGCCGAAGCCCTCGGGGCCGCCGCGGAAGCCGCCGCCCGCACCGCCCATGTTCGGGTCGACGCCGGCGTGGCCGTACTGGTCGTAGGCCGCGCGCTTCTGGGCGTCGGTGAGCATCTCGTAGGCCTCCTTGGCCTCCTTGAACTGCTCCTCGGCCGCCTTCGCTCCCTCACCCTGGTTGCGGTCCGGGTGGTACTTCATGGCCAGCTTGCGGTAGGCCTTCTTGATCTCGTCCTCGCCCGCGTTCTTGGCGACGCCGAGGACTTCGTAATAGTCACGCTTTGCCATTGAGTTTTCCAAGCGTTGGAAGCGTCGAAGCCGCGCGGCCCTGATGGGGCACGACGCGGCTTGCTCTGCTTAGCGCCTCGCGGCTTACTTCGTGTCCTTGACTTCCGTGAACTCGGCGTCGACGACGTTGTCGTCGGCCGGCTTGGCCTGGGCCTTCGGCGCTTCGCTGGAAGAAGACGCTTCGCCGGCCGCCGCCGCGGCCGCGGCCTGCGCGCCCTGGGCTTCGGCGTAGATCTTCTCGCCGAGCTTCTGGCTTGCCGTCATCAGGGCTTCGGTCTTGGCCTCGATGTCGGCCTTGTCCTCGCCCTTCAGCGCTTCCTCGAGCGCCTTGATCGCGGCCTCGACCTTGTCCTTCTCGCCGGCCTCGAGCTTGTCGCCGTGCTCGGACAGCGACTTGCGCACCGAGTGGACCATCGCGTCGCCCTGGTTCTTGGCCTGGACGATCTCGACCTTCTTCTTGTCCTCGGCCGCGTTGGCCTCGGCGTCCTTGACCATCTTCTCGATCTCGGCCTCGGACAGGCCCGAGTTCGCCTTGATCGTGATCTTGTTTTCCTTGCCGGTGCCCTTGTCCTTCGCGCCGACGTGCAGGATGCCGTTCGCGTCGATGTCGAAGCTGACCTCGATCTGCGGCACGCCGCGCGGCGCCGGCGGGATGCCTTCGAGGTTGAACTCGCCGAGCGACTTGTTGCCCTGGGCCAGCTCGCGCTCGCCCTGGTAGACCTTGATCGTGACGGCTGGCTGGTTGTCGTCGGCGGTCGAGAAGGTCTGACTGAACTTGGTCGGGATCGTCGTGTTCTTCGCGATCATCTTGGTCATCACGCCGCCGAGCGTCTCGATGCCCAGGCTCAGCGGGGTCACGTCGAGCAGCAGCACGTCCTTGCGCTCGCCGCCGAGCACCTGGCCCTGGATCGCGGCGCCGACCGCGACGGCCTCGTCGGGGTTGACGTCCTTGCGCGGTTCCTTGCCGAAGAACTCCTTGACCTTCTCCTGGACCTTGGGCATGCGCGTCATGCCGCCGACCAGGATCACGTCGTCGATCTGGCTGACCGACACGCCGGCGTCCTTGATCGCCGTGCGGCAGGGCGCGATCGTGCGCTCGATCAGCTCGTCGACGAGCGACTCGAGCTTGGCGCGCGTGAGCTTGACGTTCAGGTGCTTCGGACCCGTCGCGTCGGCCGTGATGTAGGGCAGGTTCACATCGGTCTGCGAGGAGTTCGACAGCTCGATCTTGGCCTTCTCGGCCGCTTCCTTGAGGCGCTGCAGCGCGAGCACGTCCTTGGTCAGGTCGACGCCCTGGTCCTTTTTGAACTCGCCGATGATGTAGTCGATGATGCGCTGGTCGAAGTCCTCGCCGCCGAGGAAGGTGTCGCCGTTGGTCGACAGCACTTCGAACTGCTTCTCGCCGTCGACGTCGGCGATCTCGATGATCGACACGTCGAAGGTGCCGCCGCCAAGGTCGTAGACGGCGATCTTGCGGTCGCCCTTGCCGTGCTTGTCGAGGCCGAACGCGAGCGCCGCGGCGGTCGGCTCGTTGATGATGCGCTTCACATCCAGGCCGGCGATGCGGCCGGCGTCCTTGGTCGCCTGGCGCTGGGCGTCGTTGAAGTAGGCCGGCACCGTGATGACGGCCTCGGTGACTTCCTCGCCGAGGTAGTCCTCGGCCGTCTTTTTCATCTTGCGCAGCACTTCGGCGCTGACCTGCGGCGGCGCGAGCTTCTTGCCGCGCACCTCGACCCAGGCGTCGCCGTTGTCGGCGGCCGCGATCGTGTAGGGCATCAGGTCGATGTCCTTCTGCACTTCCTTCTCGGTGAACTTGCGGCCGATCAGGCGCTTCACCGCGTACAGCGTGTTCTTGGGGTTGGTGACGGCCTGGCGCTTCGCCGACGCGCCGACGAGGACCTCGCCGTCCTCCTGGTAGGCGACGATCGACGGCGTCGTGCGCGCGCCTTCGGCGTTCTCGATCACGCGCGTGTTGTTGCCTTCCATGACCGACACGCACGAGTTCGTGGTGCCGAGGTCAATGCCGATGATCTTTCCCATGTGGTTCTCCTGGATTCCGGTGTTCGATGTAGTCGATGTGCGGACGCGGGCTCAGCTTTCAAGCGCGGGTCGGCACGATTCGTGCATTAGCGCGGTTACTTGGGGGCGACGACGGTCACGAGCGCCGGGCGCATCACGCGCTCGTTGATCGCGTAGCCCTTTTGCAGGACCGCGACGACGCTGTTCGGCTCGCCCTCGGCCGCCACCATGCTGATCGCCTGGTGACGGTGCGGGTCGAAGCGTTCGCCGGCCGGCGGGTTGATCTCGAGCACCTTGTTGCGCTCGAGCGCGCTCGCGAGCTGGCGGCGCGTCGCGTGCACGCCCTCGATCAGGGTCTCGACGGCGGTCTCGGTGCCGGTGTTCGCGATCGCCGCCTCCATGCTGTCGAGCACCGGCAGCAGGGCCTCGGCGAAGGCCTCGATCGCGAACTTGCGCGCCTTGGCCATGTCGTCTTCGGCACGGCGGCGGGTGTTCTCGGCCTCGGCCTTGGCGCGCAGGTAGGCGTCGGACATCTCGGCCAGGCGCGCTTCGAGCGCGGCGACCTGGGTGGCGGCGTCGTTCGTCTCGGCGGCCGCGCCGGCATTGCCGGCGTCGGCGCCTTCGGGCAGGGGGGTCTGTTCGGTCGTCATGGTCTGGGCAAAAAGGCAACGGCGCCCATATGGGGCGCCTTTGCGGGGGTTCAAGAGGGGGATTTTCGCATGCGAGGCGGCAAAATCCGCCTCCGTGACCGCGCTTTTGAACCGTCCTGCCGCCCCCGCCTTGCTGCTCCTGGCGTTCGCGGGGGTGCACGCGCTCGCGATCGCCGCGAGTCCGTCGCGCATCGCGCCCCTGGTGTCCCAAGGCTTTCTCTGCGCGGCGCCGCTGCTCGCGACCTCGGCGGCGGTGCTGCGCTGCCGCGCGACGAGCTGGCGGCCGTCGGACGGCTGGAGCATGGCCGCGCTCGCGTTCCTGCTGTGGGCGCTCGGCATGGCTGTGCCGGCGCTGGCGGACCGTGGCGTAACCGGCTGGGTGGTCGTCGACTACGGCGACATCCTGCTGTTCGTGATGTACGCGGTGCCGCTGACCTGGGTCGTCGCGACGCCGTTCCGGCACCGCGACCGGCCCGCGATCCAGGCCGTCGACGCGGTGCTCGCGACCGTGCTCGGCGGCCTGTTCTTCACCCTGATCATCGCCGTCGTGCGCCGCGCGGGCGCCGACACGCAGGCCTCGTCGCGCTATCTGTGCTGGCTGTTCGACGTCGAGAACCTGTTCCTGCCGGCCGGCCTCGCGCTGCGCTACTGGGCCGCGAGTTCGATCGGCGAGCGCCGCCTGTTCGGCGCGCTGCTCGGCTACGCGCTTGTCTACGCGGCTAGCGCGGGTTTCAACAACCATGTGACCGCGCTGCTGCTGCAGCTCGACCAGGGCAGCTACCTCGACCTCACGCTGCCGCTGCCGTTCGTGCTGTTCGCGGCCATGGCGTCGCGCGCCAACGCGCGGACCGCCGCGCCGCGCCGCGTGCTCGCATTGCGCGTGCGCTATGTGCGCAGCGCGAGTCCTTGGCTGCTGTGCGTGGCCGTCCTCGGCGCGGGCCTCGCGCTCGCGCGCTACGAATACGCGCTCGGCGTGGCCGGCGTCGGCGTCGGCGTGCTCGGCTACGGCGTACGCAATCTGCTGCGCGAGGTCCAGTTCCTCGAGCAGCGGCGGCGCCTGCGCGACCAGCAGCTCGCCGCGCAGGCGCTCACGCTCGTCGATCCCTTGACCGGCGTGCCGAACCGGCGCGCCCACGATGAGGCGTTCGCGCGCGAATGGAAGCGCGCGCTGCGCTCGGGTCGGCCGCTCGGCGTGCTGCTGATCGACATCGACTTCTTCAAGCGCCTCAACGACACGCTCGGCCACCAGGCCGGCGACGCCTGCCTGCGCGAGGTCGCGCAGGCGATGCGCGGCGCGCTGCATCGACCCGACGACCGGCTCGCGCGCTACGGCGGCGAGGAGTTCGTCGCGCTGCTGCCCGAGACCGACCGCGACGGCTGCGCGCAGGTCGCCGAGGCGCTGCGCGCGGCCGTCGCCGCGCTGCAGCTCGCCAACCCGGGCGCGACGAGCGGGCAGGTGACGATCAGCGTCGGCGCGGCCTGCGAGACCGTGCGGCCCGACCGCGAGCGCGCGGGCCTGCTGCAGGCGGCCGACGAGGCCGTCTACGCGGCCAAGCATGGCGGACGCAACCGCGTCGTGTTCGCCTGGGCGGCGGCAAGCGATCCCGAGCCGGCGGCGGCGACGCCGGGCTAACGCAAGGCCGGGGCGGCGTCCGGTCGACGCCCGGCCCCCCCGGGCCGGGCGTCGGGTCAGCGCTCGTGCGACGGGTCGACCGCGCTCCAGCGCTCCCAGTCGGCGAGCTGGCGGCGGTCGAGCTTGGTCGGGCGGCCCTGGCGGATCGCCTCGGCCGGCTCGGGCGCGAGGCGGCGCGCCTCGGCTGCACGCTCGCGCGCGCCGACGCTGTCGGCGGTCTCTTCGTACAGCGCCTGGGCCTGCGCCGCGGGGCCGCGCACCATGGACAGGCCCAGCACGACGACCTCGCGCGCGACCGGGCCCTGGCGCACGCGCACGCGGTCGCCGGCGCGGACCTCGCGGGCCGGCTTGACGTCCTGGCCGTTGACCTGGACGCGGTGGCGCTCGATCTCGGTCACGGCGAGCGCGCGGGTCTTGTAGAAACGCGCGGCCCACAGCCATTTGTCGAGCCGCATCGCGCCGACGACCTCGCTCATTCGCAGAATCCTTGCAGGTGGCGCTCGGCGACGGCGAGCAGCGCGCGCAGGCCGGCCGCGCCGTCGTTGAGCGCCGGGATATAGGAGAACTCGCGGCCGCCCGCGTCGAGAAAGGCCGTGCGCGCCTCGTTGTCGATCTCGTCGAGCGTCTCGAGGCAGTCGGCCGCGAAGCCCGGGCAGATCACCTGGGCGTGGCGCAGGCCCGCGCGGGCGCGCTCGACGAGCAGCGGCTCGGTGTACGGCGTGAGCCAGCGCGCGCGGCCGAAGCGGCTCTGGAACGCGACGACCCAGCGCGACGCGGGCAGGCCGAGGCGCTCGGCGAGGCGCAGCGCCGTGGCCTGGCAATGGTCGTGATACGGGTCGCCGAGCCGGCGCGTGCGCTCGGGCATGCCATGGAAGCTCATGACGAGCAGCTCGGGCTCGCCATGGGCCTGCTGGTGCCGGCGCACGCTGTCGACGAGCGCGTCGAGGTAGACGGGCTCGTCCCAGTAGGCGTCGACGAAGCGCAGCGCGGGCAGGTGGCGCGTGCGGCCCATCCAGGCCGTCACCGCGTCGGCGACGCTCGCCGTCGTCGCCGCGCAGTACTGCGGGTAGGCCGGCAGCACGAGGATGCGCGCGAAGCCCTCGGCGCGCAGGCGCGTGAGCTCGTCTGCGATCGCGGGCGCACCGTAGCGCATCGCGTGGCGCACCGTCACGCGCAGGCCGCGCTCGCCGAGCAGGCCCTGCAGCAGCTTGGCCTGGCGCTCGGTGTAGACCTTCAGCGGCGCGCCTTCAGGCGTCCACACGCGCCGGTATTTCTCGGCCGACTTGGCCGGGCGCGTGCGCAGGATCACGCCGTGCAGGATCGGCCACCACAACAGGCGCGGAATCTCGACGACACGCGGGTCGGCGAGGAACTCGCCGAGGTAGCGGCGCAGCGCGGCAGGGGTCGGCGCGTCGGGGCTGCCGAGGTTGCAAAGCAGGATGGCGGTGCTCATGTACGACTGGCGCGCGCGTAGTCAAGGCCGGGTTCGGTGTCGGCGAAGTGCAGGATCTCGAAGCGCACGACCGGCGCGGCCGCGTCGGTCGGCGGCGAGCCGAGGCCGATCGCGCCGCTGCCGTGCAGCGTGCAGCCGCCGCGCTTGAGGCTGACGATCTCGCCGCCCGGGCCGAAGCGCACGTAGGTGCCGTTGTAGCTGAGGTCGGTCAGCAGGAAGCTGCCGCCATGCCATTCGATGCGCGCGTGCGAGCGCGACACCCGGCCGTCGGTGATGCAGTAGGTCGCCTGGACGCTGCGGCCGAGCACGACCGGCATGCTGTCGATGTCGAACACGCGGTCGAGTTCGAGCCACATCAGGCGGATGCCGTCGGGCACGACGTTCTGCACGACCTCGCCGAACTGGGTCGCGACGTCGCCGCCGGCCGGCTGGTCGTGCAGGTAGACATGGACCGGCTCGGCGCGGCCGCGCACGCTGATCAGGTCGAGGCTGCGAAAGCGCGACTTCTGCTGGCTCGGCAGGCCGGCGAGGACCTCGGCCGTGATCAGCGTCTCGTTGTCGCCCGCGTGGTCGAGCAGGCGCGCCGCGACGTTGACGGCGTCGCCGAAGCAGTCGCCGTTCATCTCGACGACCTCGCCGCGCGCGAGCGCGACCTGGATGCGCAAGCCGCGCAGGTTCGCGGCCGAGCGCTTGCGCGCGGCCGCGCGTTCGAGCAGCTCGCGCATGCGCACGGCCGCCTTGACGCCGTCGCGCGGCGACGGGAACACGGCCATCAGGCCGTCACCGAGGGTCTTGACGACCTTGCCCGCGCATTCGTCGACGGCGCGGCCGACATGCGCGACCGTCTGCGTCACGAGCGCCGAGGCCTGGGCGTTGCCGAGGGTTTCGTAGAGCCCCGTACTGCCGCGCAAGTCGGCAAACAGAACGGTCAGCTCGCGGATTTCCGTCATGGGCGGTACTACTGCTCAATTTGTGAATTACTTGGCAGTTTAGCGGCCCGCCGCTGCGGGGAAGTCCGTAGCGTCCCGGGTTTGCGCAAAGCAAAAGGCCGGGGAAACCCGGCCTTTGTATCTTCGCGGAGCGCTTTCGCGTCGTGCTGTTACAGGTTATCGAGATAGGTGCGCAACTTATCCGAACGGCTCGGGTGCTTGAGCTTGCGGATCGCCTTGGCCTCGATCTGGCGGATGCGCTCGCGCGTGACGTCGAACTGCTTGCCGACTTCCTCGAGCGTGTGGTCGGTGCTCATCTCGATGCCGAAGCGCATGCGCAGCACCTTGGCCTCGCGCGGCGTCAGGCTGTCGAGGATGTCCTTGACGACGTCGCGCAGACCCGCCTGCATCGCGGCCTCGATCGGCGCGGTGTTGTTGGTGTCCTCGATGAAGTCGCCGAGGTGGCTGTCGTCGTCGTCGCCGATCGGCGTCTCCATGGAGATCGGCTCCTTGGCGATCTTCATGATCTTGCGGATCTTGTCCTCGGGCATCTCCATCTTCTCGGCCAGCGTCGGCGCGTCCGGCTCGTAGCCGAACTCCTGCAGGTGCTGGCGCGAGATGCGGTTCATCTTGTTGATC
>JAFAMW010000016.1 GCA_019232985.1 Roseateles sp.
GTTCAACGCCGAAGACTACGTCCACCGCATCGGCCGCACCGGCCGCGCGGGCGCGTCGGGCCTCGCCGTCACGCTGGTCACGCGCGCCGACGCGCGCAACGTCGCCGACATCGAGAAGCTGATCAAGCGCAAGATCGAGCTCGAGCCCTTCGAGGTCGAAGCCGAGCGCCGGCCGCCGCGTGACCGGGGCGAGCGCCGCGAGCGCGACGGCGGCGACCGCGAGCCGCGCGCCTGGCGCGAGCCGCGCGAGCGCGAGATCCGCGAGTCGACCGACGCGCCGCGCCGCAGCGCGCCGGTCGCGTCGCGCGACCCCTTCTTCGACAAGCCCTACGAGGCGAGCGCGGCCTCGGCCGAGGCCAAGCCGGCCTGGGACAAGCCGCGCGGCGCCGCCAGCGCGCCGGCCGCCGCGCCGCGCAGCGTTTCGGCGAACATCAAGGCCAAGCGCCAGGTCGCCGCGCTGTTCGGCGCGAAGCCCGCGCCGGCGCCGACTTCGACCGAGTCCTGAGCGACGGCCCGTGAGCCGCTGCTCGCTCAGGCGAGCAGCGCGAACACCGCGGGCACCTTGTCCGGCAGCACGGTCGGCGCGGCGCGCCAGTCGGCCACGCGCGCGCTGCGCGTGAAGCCGTCGGCGAGCGTGAGGCCGCAGCTGACCGACAGCCGCGTCGCGGGCTTGAGCGCGCCGAGCAGGGCCTGGAGCAGGGCGGCGTTGCGGTAGGGCGTCTCGATCATCAGCTGGGTCTGGCCGAGGCGCTGCGACAGCGCCTCGAGCTCGCGGATGCGCGCGGTGCGCGCGCCCGCCTCGACCGGCAGGTAGCCGACGAACGCGAAGCTCTGGCCGTTCAGCCCGCTCGCCGCAAGCGCGAGCAGCAGCGAGCTCGGGCCCGTCAGCGGCAGCACGGCGACGCCGGCGCGGTGCGCGGCCTCGACGAGCAGGGCGCCCGGGTCGGCGACGGCCGCCATGCCGGCCTCCGAGATCAGCCCGACGTCGTGCCCGGCCAGCGCGGGCTCGAGCAGCGCGCGCCACGCGGCCGCTTGCTCGGCGCCCGCGTCGTGCAGCCGGCCGCCGCCGCTGCCACCACCGCCTTTCGGCGGCCGCGGCAGCTCGCGGATCTCGAGCTCCTGGAGTGGTCGCGCGAGCGGCCGCACGGCGCCGACGCGCTTGAGGAACGCCCGCGCGGTCTTCGCGTTCTCGGCCGCCCAGTGCGTGATGCCTGCGGCCGCCGCGATGACCTCCAGCGGCAGCACCGCCTGCAGGTCGACGGACGCGCCGTCGACGCCGAAGTCAAGGGTATTGGGCACGAGTACGAGGCGACCGCTCATGGGATCTGCAGCCCCGCTTCGCGCAAGAGCGCGCAGGTGCGGATTAGCGGCAGGCCGACGAGTGCCGTCGGGTCGTCGGACTCGATCGCGTCGAGCAGGCTGATGCCGAGGCCCTCGGACTTCGCGCTGCCGGCGCAGTCGTAGGGCTCCTCGGCACGCAGGTAACGCTCTATTTCGGCGTCATCGAGCGCGCGGAAGCGCACGCGCACGGGCGCGAGCGCCTGGCCCGCGTAGCCGGGCGCGACGACGGCCACGGCGGTCTGGAACACGACCTCGCGGCCGCGCATCGCGCGCAGCTGGGCGACCGCGTTTTCGTGCGTGCCGGGCTTGCCGATCGGCGTGCCGCCGAGGTCGGCGACCTGGTCGGAGCCGATCACGACGGCGCCGGGGAAGCGCGCGGCGACGGCCCGGGCCTTCGCGAGCGCGAGGCGCGCGGCGAGCGCGGCCGACGCCTCGCCGGGGTGCGGCGTTTCGTCGACCTCGGGCCTGTGGACTTCGAAGGGCAGGCGCAGGCGCTCGAGCAGCTCGCGCCGGTAGCGCGAGGTCGAGCCGAGGATCAGGAGCGGAGCGGCAGACATGCATGCATTGTCACTCGCGGCGCGGCGGGCTCGCCTCGCCGCGGCCGCCTACACTTGCCGGATGAAACCGCGTACCTATTACCCGCTCAAGCTCGATGTCGAGGCCTTCGCGCGCGATGGTGCCAGCCTGCATGGCGAATGGCCGGCCGCGTCGCTCGAGCGCCTGGCCGGCTGCGGCGCGCCCGAGGTGCCGCTCGCGAACTGGCCGTCGGTGCGCTGGCAGCTGCGCGGCGAGCGCGTCGAGCCGCGCGGCAAGGCCGCCGAGACCTGGCTGCACCTGCGCGCCGAGAGCATCGCCGCGCTGACCTGCCAGCGCTGCCTGCGCCCCGTGGAGGAGCACCTCGAGGTCGAGCGCAAGTTCCTGTTCATCGACGGCGAGGATGCCGCCGCCGCGCTCGACGCCGAGCACGACGAGACCGACGTGCTCGCGCTCACGCGCGCCCTCGACGCGCGCGAGCTCGTCGAGGACGAGCTGCTGCTCGCGCTGCCGCTCGTGCCGCGCCACGCGGACTGCGAGGCGCCGGCGCCGCCGCCGTCCGATTTCCTGCCCGGCTACGACGACAAGCCCAAGCCGTTCGCGGCGCTCGCCGCGCTGAAGAAGGGCGGCAAGGCGCAATAGGCCTGTCGGGCGGGGCTTGGGGATTTGCCGTGTCCGTGCTATAGTCGCGGGCTTTCCCGGGTCCGTGCTTACATGTGAGCAAGGCCTCGGGTGCGGAGGGTGCTGATGCGGCAGTGGCTGCTGCGTCGCTCGTGCTAGCCCATTCCGCTTGCCCCACCCTCAGGAGAATTTCAATGGCCGTTCAGCAAAACAAGAAGTCGCCGTCCAAGCGCGGCATGCACCGTTCGCACAACGCCGTCGCCGCCCCCGGCACCGGCATCGAGCCCACGACGGGCGAAGTGCACCTGCGTCACCACATCAGCCCGACCGGCTTCTACCGTGGTCGCAAGGTCCTGAAGACCAAGGCCGAGGCCTGATCTTCTTCGGACCCGGCGCGCCTTCACGGGCGCGCCACATCGAATCTGCAAAGTCCCGGCCTGTACTTGCTGCAGTGCCGGGTCTTGTCGTTTCTGGCGCCCGGCGCCAGCTGGTGCTGGCCCGCTTGAAGACCGCCTGAGCCTCGCGTAACGTGACGCTCTGTCGAACCGCCCATCCGATGTCCCAGAACGCCCCCCCCGAGCCGATCCGTCTGTCCGTCGACTGCATGGGCGGCGACCACGGCCCCGCCGTCACGCTGCCCGCCGCACGCGCGTTCCTCGCCGCCCATCCCGACGCCGAGCTCGTGCTCGTCGGCCGGCCCGAGGCGCTCGCGCCGGCCGCCGGCTGGGCGCGCTGCACGATCGTGCCGGCCGCCGAGGTCGTGACCATGGACGACCCGGTCGAGGTCGCGCTGCGCAAGAAGAAGCAATCGTCGATGCGCCTCGCGATCCAGCAGCTCAAGAGCGTCGACGGCGCCGCGCCGCTGGCCCAGGCCTGCGTGTCGGCCGGCAATACCGGCGCGCTGATGGCCGTCGCGCGCTACCTGCTCAAGACCCTCGACGGCATCGACCGCCCGGCGATCGCGACCGTCATGCCCAACCAGGCCGGCGCCTACACGACCGTGCTCGACCTCGGCGCGAACGTCGACTGCACGGCCGAGCACCTGCTCCAGTTCGCCGTGATGGGCAGCGCGCTCGTCGCCGCCGTCGACGGCAAGCCCGAGCCCAGCGTCGGCCTGCTGAACATCGGCGAAGAGGTCATCAAGGGCAACGAGACGATCAAGCAGGCCGGCGAGCTGCTGCGCAGCGCGGCTGGCGCGGGCCAGCTGAACTTCCACGGCAACGTCGAGGGCAACGACATCTTCAAGGGCACGACCGACATCGTCGTCTGCGACGGCTTCGTCGGCAATGTCGCGCTGAAGACGGCCGAAGGCCTGGCCTCGATGATCTCGACCTTCCTGCGCGAGGAATTCGGCCGCAACGCGCTGACCCGGCTCGCGGCGCTGCTCGCGCTGCCCGTGCTCAAGCGCTTCAAGAACCGCGTCGACCACCGCCGTTTCAACGGCGCGGCGCTGCTGGGCCTGCGCGGCCTCGTCTTCAAGAGCCACGGCTCGGCCGACGCGTTCGCGTTCGAGCAGGCGCTGAACAGGGCTTATGATGCCGCCGGGCACCGGCTACTCGACCGGGTACACGACCGCATCGTGGCCGCCATCCAGGCCATGCCCGCGCCCCAAGACGGCGCTCCGGGCGATGCGGCAGGAGACAAGGCAGCCGACGCTGCACCCCAAGCTGCATGAGCGATACCCCCCACAGCACCACGCCGCCGGCGCGTTATTCGCGCATTCTCGGCACGGGCGGCTTCCTGCCCGAACGCCGCGTCAGCAACGACGAACTCGCGGCCCAGCTCGCGCGCGACGGCATCGAAACCTCGGACGCCTGGATCGTCGAGCGCACCGGCATCCACGCGCGCCATTTCGCGGCGCCCGACCAGGCCGCGAGCGACCTCGCGCTGCCGGCCGCCCGCGCCGCGCTCGAGTCCGCGGGCCTGGCCGCCGCCGACGTCGACCTGATCATCGTCGCGACCTCGACGCCCGACATGGTCTTCCCGTCGACCGCGGCGCTGCTCCAGCAAAAGCTCGGCGTGCACGGCTGCCCGGCCTTCGACGTCCAGGCGGTCTGCTCGGGCTTCGTCTACGCGTTGACGGTCGCCGACGCGATGATCAAGAGTGGCGCGGCGTCCCGCGCGCTCGTGATCGGCGCCGAGGTGTTCTCGCGCATCCTCGACTTCAAGGACCGCACGACCTGCGTGCTGTTCGGCGACGGCGCCGGCGCCGTCGTGCTCGGCGCGAGCGACACGCCCGGCATCCTCGCGACCGAGCTCCACGCCGACGGCCGCCACGCCGACGTGCTGTGCACGCCCGGCAACGTCTCGGGCGGCCAGGTCATCGGCCACCCGCTGCTCAAGATGGACGGCCCGGCCGTGTTCAAGCTCGCCGTCGGCGTGCTCGAGAAGGTCGCGCGCGCGGTGCTCCTGAAGGCCGGCCGGACCGAGGCCGACATCGACTGGCTGATCCCGCACCAGGCCAATATCCGCATCATGGAAGGCACGGCGCGCAAGCTCAAGCTCTCGACCGAGCGCATGGTCGCGACCGTCGCCGAGCATGGCAACACCTCGGCCGCGTCGATCCCGCTCGCGCTCGACGCCGCCGTGCGCGACGGCCGCGTCAAGCGCGGCGACACCGTGATGCTCGAGGGCGTCGGCGGTGGCTTCACCTGGGGCGCGGTGCTCCTCGACTTCTGATCTTCTTCGATGCCATGACGCCATTCGCATTCGTTTTCCCGGGCCAGGGCTCGCAGGCCGTCGGCATGCTCGACGCCTGGGGCGACCACCCCGAGGTCCGCCGCACGCTCGAGGAGGCCTCGGCCGCGCTCGGCGAGGACATCGGCGCGCTGATCAAGGCCGGCCCGAAGGACCAGCTCGACCTCACCACCAATACCCAGCCCGTCATGCTGACGGCCGGCATCGCGTGCTACCGCGCGTGGATCGCCGAGACGGGCCGCGTGCCCGCGGCCGCGGCCGGCCATTCGCTCGGCGAGTACACGGCGCTCGTCGCCGCGGGCGCCCTGAGCCTCGCCGACGCGCTGCCGCTCGTGCGCTTTCGCGCCCAGGCGATGCAAGAGGCCGTGCCGGTCGGCGCGGGCGCGATGTACGCGATCCTCGGCCTCGACGGCGAGGCCGTGCGCGCGGGCTGCGCCGAGGCCGCCGCGGCGAGCGGCGCGGCCGTCGAGGCCGTGAACTTCAACGACCCCAAGCAGACCGTGATCGCGGGCACCAAGGACGCCTGCGCGAAGGCCGCCGAGCTGCTCAAGGCGGCGGGCGCGAAGCGCGCGCTGCCGCTGCCGGTGTCGGCGCCGTTCCACTCGAGCCTCATGAAGCCGGCCGCCGAGCGCCTGCGCGACAAGCTCGCCGGCGTGAGTTTCGCGCCTTCGGCCTTCCCGGTCGTCAACAATATCGACGTCGCGGTCACCGACTCGGCCGACGCGCTGCGCGACGCGCTGTACCGCCAGGCCTTCGGCCCGGTGCGCTGGGTCGAGGTCGTCGCGGCGCTGAAGGCGCGCGGCCTCACGCACATCGTCGAATGCGGCCCGGGCAAGGTGCTCGCGGGCATGGTCAAGCGCATCGACGCCGAGCTGCAGAGCGCGACGATCTTCGACCCGGCCTCGCTGGCCGAGGCGCGCGCGCTGCTCGGCTGACAGGAACAAAGAACATGAGCGACACCAAACGCATCGCCCTCGTCACGGGCGCGAGCCGCGGCATCGGCCGCGCGATCGCCCTGGCCCTCGCGCCGACCCATACCGTGATCGGCACGGCGACGACCGATTCCGGCGCGGCCGCGATCGCTGAGGCCCTGGCCCCGTTCGGCGGCCGCGGCATCGCCCTGAACGTCACGGACGCGGCCGCCTGCGACGCCGCGATCGACGCGATCGTCAAGCAGGACGGCGCGATCCACGTGCTCGTCAACAACGCCGGCATCACGCGCGACGGCCTCGCCATGCGCATGAAGGACGAGGACTGGGACGCCGTCCACGACACCAACCTCAAGGCCGTGTTCCGCCTGAGCCGCACCGTGATGCGGCCGATGATGAAGCAGCGCTGGGGCCGCATCGTCAACATCACCTCGGTCGTCGGCGCCTCCGGCAACGCCGGCCAGGCGAACTACGCGGCCGCGAAGGCCGGCCTCGCGGGCCTGACGCGCGCGCTCGCGCGCGAGCTCGGCAGCCGCAACATCACCGTCAACTGCGTCGCCCCCGGCTTCATCGCGACCGACATGACCGAGGTCCTGCCCGAGGCCCAGAAGGCCGCGCTGCTCGCGCAGATCCCGCTGGGCCGCCTGGGCGCGCCCGAGGAGATCGCCGCGACCGTCGCTTTCCTCGCGTCCGACGCCGCCGGCTATATAACGGGCAGCGAACTGCACGTAAATGGCGGCATGTACATGAATTGAAGTCAGTGCCGCCGTGGGCCGGCTCGACCGGCCCGACTTCGGCGGCATGCAGGCCATCTCGCGGGAGGCCTTAGAATCCCGCGTTGTTCTTAGCAAACCCCTCTCGGAGGAGTCCATGAGCGATATCGAAACCCGTGTCAAGAAAATCATCGCCGAGCAGCTCGGCGTGCCCGAAGCCGACGTCACGAACGAAAAGGCGTTCGTCGCCGACCTCGGCGCCGATTCGCTCGACACGGTCGAACTGGTGATGGCCCTCGAAGACGAGTTCGGCATCGAGATCCCCGACGAAGAAGCCGAGAAGATCACCACCGTCCAGCTGGCGATCGACTACGCCGTCAAGCACCAGAAGGCCTGAGGCCTTCTCCTTTCACGAGTTCGAGAGCGCATGAGCCACGCAGCGCAGGGCCGCCCCAAGCAAGTGGCCGTCCCCTTGGGGGACCGGCCGATGTACCCGTCGGACGAGGGGCTGCAATGACACGTCGTCGCGTCGTCGTCACCGGGCTCGGCCTGATCAGCCCGGTGGGCAATACGGTCGAGCAGGGCTGGGCGAACCTCCTGGCCGGCCAGTCCGGCATTGACCGCATCACCCGTTTCGATGCCAGCGCCTTTGCCTGCCAGTTCGCGGGCGAGGTCAAGGGCTTCGACGTGTCGGAGTACCTGTCGTCCAAGGAAGTGCGGACGATGGACACCTTCATCCACTACGGCGTGGCGGCTGCCGTCCAGGCCGTGCGCGATGCGGGCCTGCCGACCAACGACGCGCTCGGCGAGGCAGCGGCCGAACGCATCGGCGTGATGGTCGGCTCGGGCATCGGCGGCCTGCCGATGATCGAGGAGACCCATGCCGAACTCGTGAACCGCGGCCCGCGCCGCGTCTCGCCGTTCTTCGTGCCGGCCTCGATCATCAACATGATCTCGGGCCAGGTCTCGATCCGCTTCGGCTTCCAGGGGCCGAACCTCGCGATCGTGACCGCCTGCACGACCGGCCTGCACTGCATCGGCGAGGCCGGCCGCATGATCGAGTACGGCGACGCCGACGTGATGATCGCCGGCGGCTCCGAGTCGACCGTGTCGCCGCTCGGCATCGGCGGCTTCGCGGCCGCGCGCGCGCTGTCCACGCGCAACGACGACCCCAAGACCGCCTCGCGGCCCTGGGACAAGGACCGCGACGGCTTCGTGCTCGGCGAGGGCGCGGGCGTGCTCGTGCTCGAGGAGTACGAGCACGCGAAGCGGCGCGGCGCCAGGATCTATTGCGAGCTCGTCGGCTTCGGCATGGGCGCCGACGCGTACCACATGACGGCGCCCAACGTCGACGGCCCGAAGCGCTCGATGCGCGCGGCGCTGCGCAACGCCGGGCTCAACCCCGAGCAGATCCAGTACATGAACGCGCACGGCACCTCGACGCCGCTGGGCGACGTCAACGAGACCAATGCGATCAAGCTGGCCTTCGGCGACCACGCCTACAAGATGGCCGTGAGCTCGACCAAGTCGGCGACCGGCCACCTGCTCGGCGGCGCCGGCGGCATCGAGTCGGTCTTCACGGCGCTGACCGTGCACCACCAGGTCGCGCCGCCGACGATCAATCTCGTCAACCAGGATCCCGAGTGCGACCTGGACTACTGCGCGAACGCCGCGCGCGAGATGCAGATCGAATACGCCGCGAAGAACAACTTCGGCTTCGGCGGCACCAACGGCACGCTGATCTTCAAGCGCGTCTGAGCGGAGCGAAGGCGGTGACCGCGGCGTACCGGCGGCCCGCAGCGTTCGCGCTCGACGTCGCGCCGCAGCCGCGGCTCCAGTCGCTGGTCGCGCTGCTCGTCGTGCTCTCCGCCACGGCCGGGCTCGCGGCCTGGGTCGTCCACTGGGCGCCGGCGATCTGGCTCGCGTTGCTGCTGCCGATTGTTTCCTGGCAGGCCTGGCGCCTCGCGGCCGTCGCGCCGCGCCGCCTGCAGTTCGACGGCGACGCGTGGTGGCTCGGCACGCCGGGCCGCGCGCCGCAGCCCTGCCGCCGGCTCGAGGTCGTGTTCGATTTCGAGACCTGGCTGCTGCTGCGCGTCGACGTGGGGCGCTGGCGCTACCTGCCGATCGCGCGCCACCAGGCCGGCGCCGACTGGGGGCGGCTGCGCGCGACGCTCTACGCGGCGCGCCCGGCGCCCGAAGCCGATGGACCGGCCTGACGAAGACGCCGAGCTCGTGCGGCGCGCCCAGGCCGGCGAGATGGCCGCGTTCGAGATGCTCGTCGTCAAGTACCAGCGCCGCGTCGAGCGCCTGCTCGCGCGCCAGGTGCGCGACGTCGACCTGATCAAGGACATCTGCCAGGAGAGCTTCGTGCGCGCGTGGCGCGCGCTGCCGGGCTTTCGCTTCGAGGCGGCGTTCTACACCTGGCTGTACCGCATCGCCGTGAACACCGCGCGCAAGACCCTGGCCGGCCTGCAGCGCGACCCGGTCGTGACCGAGGCCTCCCTCAATCGCGGGGGTGAGGGCGCCGGCGCGGAACCAAGCGCCGCGGCCGCGACTCCAACCGAGCTGGAGACGCCCGAGGTGCTGCTCGAGGGCAAGCAGCTGGCCGCGGCGGCGAACGCCGCCGTCGCCGCGCTGCCGCCCGAGTTTCGCCAGGCCTTCGAGCTGCGCGAGCTCGACGGCCTCGCGTACGAGGAGATCGCCGCGCTGCTCGGCTGCCCGGTCGGTACCGTGCGCTCGCGCATCTTCCGCGCGCGCGAGGCCGTGGCTGCGCGCCTGCGCCCGCTGCTCGAGACGCGCGGCGGGCGGCCTTGGTAGGACGAAGGAATTGCTGACGATGGACAAGCCGATCGATGCCATGACGGACGCCGCGAACGACGCAGGCGCCGCGGCGCGCCGCCTGCGCGCGGCGCTGTCGGCGCTCGCCGACGGTGCCACGCCCGAGGACCCGCAGGACTGGCCGCGCCTGCGCGAAGCCTGGACGCGCGACCCCGCGCTGCGCCGCGAGTGGCAGCTGTTGCAGCTCGCCGGCGAGGCGCTGCGCGCGCCCGCGCTCGCGCCGCCCGTGCAGTCGGCCGAGGCGCTGCTGAGCGGCCTGCGAGCGCGCCTCGGCGCCGAGCCCGTGCCGATCGCGCGGGCGCGCGCGCGCCGCCGCCTGCGCGAGCTGTGGCCGGCGCTGGCCGTCGCGGCCGGCTTCGTGCTCGTCGCGCTGCTCGTGCCGGGCGGCCTGCGCGTCGCGCCGGGCGGCGCGGCGAGCCCGCTCGACGTCGCGCAGGCCGACACCCTGGCGCTGCCGCCGGTCGACGGCGCGGCGCTGCTGCCCGCCGCCGACATGCTCGCCGAACCCTCGTTCGCCGCGGCCTTGACGCCGGCGGCCAGCGGGGCGCCGGCCGAGGAGCCGCCGCAGCTGCGCGCCTGGCCGCGCGATACCCTCGCGCTGCCGGCCGCAAAGCCGCGCCCGGCGCAGGCTTCGGCGCCTGACTTTTGACCCGGGCGCCCGCAACGCGGACACTCGGCGCTAACGCTTAGCCACGGATTCCCATGTCGCGACCCCCTGCCTTTTTCGCCGCCGCGCTGCTCGCGCTGAATCTTCTCGTCGCGACGCCGCTCGCGGCGCACGCCGAGGCCCACGAACTTCCCGATTTCACGCATCTCGTCGAGGAGGTCGGACCGGCCGTCGTCAACGTGCGCACGACCGAGCGCGTGCACGCGGGCGCGGCCGGGTCCAAGGCGGCGCCGATCGACCCGCAGATCCAGGAGCTGCTGCGCCGCTTCGGCATCCCGGTGCCCGACTCGCGCCGCGCCGACCCCGACGACGGCGGCGACGACGACGGCGGCGCACCCGACGACGGCGACGGCGGCCCGCAGCGCCGCAGCCTCGGCTCGGGCTTCATCCTGTCGAGCGACGGCTTCGTGATGACGAACTCCCATGTCGTCGACAACGCCGACAAGGTCGTCGTCACGCTGACCGACAAGCGCGAGTTCACGGCCAAGGTCGTCGGCCTCGACCGCCGCTCCGACGTCGCCGTGCTCAAGATCGACGCGACCGCCCTGCCGACCGTGAGGATCGGCGACGTCACCAGGCTCAAGGTCGGCGAGTGGGTGATGGCGATCGGCTCGCCGTTCGGCTTCGACAACACGGTCACGGCCGGCATCGTCAGCGCGAAGGCGCGCGACACCGGCGACCTCGTGCGCCTGATCCAGACCGACGTCGCGATCAACCCGGGCAACTCGGGCGGGCCGCTGCTGAACCTGCGCGGCGAGGTCGTCGGCATCAATTCGCAGATCTACAGCCGCTCGGGCGGCTTCATGGGCATCTCGTTCGCGATCCCGATCGACGAGGCGGTGCGCGTCGCCGACCAGCTGCGCGGCATCGGCAAGGTCGTGCGCGGCTTCATCGGCGTGCGCCCCGACGACGTGAGCCCCGAGGTCGCCGAGGCGATCGGCCTCGGCAAGGCGCGCGGCTCGGTGATGATCATGGTCTCGCCGGGCGGCCCGGCTGAAGCCGGCGGCCTGCAGGCCGGCGACGTCGTCACGCGCATCGACGGCCAGGACATCGAGAACACCGGCGAGCTGCGCCGCATGATCGCCGCGGTCAAGCCGGGCACCAAGATGGCGGTGCAGGTGTTCCGCCGCGGCGAGTACAAGAACCTCACGATCGCCGTCGCCGAAATGCCCGAGGACCAGGCCGCGGCCGGCGACAGCGACGCGTCGGCCGAGCCCGCGCCGCAGGGCGCGCCGCTCAAGGACCTCGGCCTGCGCGTCAGCGACCTCAGCGACGCGCAGAAGCGCGAGCTCAAGCTCGGCCGCCCGGCCGTGCGCGTCGAGGCCGTCAGCGGCCCGGCCGAGCGCGCGGGCCTGCGCGAGGGCGACCTGATCCTCGCGGTCGGCAACGTCGAGGTCACGACGGTCAAGGCGCTGCAGGCCCAGCTCGCCAAGCTCGACAAGGCCAAGCCGCTGACCCTGCTCGTGCGCCGCGGCGACATCACCAACTACCTGTTGCTCAAGCGCGCGCGCTGAGGCCGGACGAGCCGGCTATCCCCCCAAACCGGGGTCGGTCTTTGGCCGCCGGCCGGCCGTGCGTGGCGTCGCGGCGGCGCGGCAGGGCGCGCCGGGATGGCGATGTTGGTCCTCGCTCACTTCCGATCTGGCTCGGATTAATCCTTTGGCGCGCATGAATCTGCGATCGAGCCTATGGATTCAACGCCCGGAGTGCAAAAGCGGGGGGTGATTCCGGCGACGCCGAGGCGCCGGCGTCGCCCACAGCTTGTTCTTCACAGCCTGTGTATAAGTTGTTGAAACAATTCCTTGTTGGCGCACTGCAACGAGGACTTTTCCGGCCTTTGGCGGCGGCCCGGAACAGGCCTTTTCGCTACAATGGAAGCCCAACAAGCAGTTGCCATACGTTTTGTTGGAAGGCGCGTCACCGCTTCGACGTGCCTTTTTTTTGACTTCAGCACGGCCTCTGACGAGGCCTTCACATCGCTGCGCGATATGAGCTTCCGTCGCAACGGCTCCGCCGTTGTATGCACGGCGTTCGCGCAGCGCGAGCCAGCATGAATCACATCCGCAATTTCTCCATCATCGCCCACATCGACCACGGCAAGAGCACCCTCGCGGATCGGATCATTCAGCGCTGCGGCGGGCTGTCGGATCGGGAGATGGAGGCGCAGGTGCTGGACTCGATGGACATCGAGCGCGAGCGCGGCATCACGATCAAGGCGCAGACCGCCGCGCTCCAGTACACCGCGCGCGACGGCCGGACCTACAACCTGAACCTCATCGACACGCCGGGGCACGTCGACTTCTCCTACGAGGTCAGCCGCTCGCTGTCGGCCTGCGAGGGCGCGCTGCTCGTCGTCGACGCGAGCCAGGGCGTCGAGGCCCAGACTGTCGCGAACTGCTACACCGCGCTCGAGCTCGGCGTCGAGGTCGTGCCGGTCCTCAACAAGATGGACCTGCCGCAGGCCGACCCCGACAACGCCAAGGCCGAGATCGAGGACGTGATCGGCATCGACGCGACCGACGCGATCCCCTGCTCGGCCAAGACCGGCATGGGCATCGACGAGATCATCGAGGCTGTGATCGCGCGCTGCCCGCCGCCCAAGGGCGTCGTCGAGGCGCCGCTGCGCGCGATGATCATCGACGCCTGGTTCGACAACTACGTCGGCGTCGTCATGCTCGTGCGCGTCGTCGACGGCACGCTCAGGAAGGGCGAGCGCATCCGCATGATGGCGACCAACGCCGTCTACCCGGCCGAGCAGCTCGGCGTGTTCACGCCCAAGAGCACGAGCCGCGAGCAGCTCAACGCCGGCGAGGTCGGCTTCGTGATCGCCGGCATCAAGGAACTCGCCGCCGCGAAGGTCGGCGACACCATCACGCTCGAGAAGAAGCTGCCGAACAACCTCGGCCCGGCCGAGGAGGCGCTGCCTGGCTTCAAGGAAATCCAGCCGCAGGTCTTCGCCGGCCTGTACCCGACCGAGGCGAGCGAGTACGACCAGCTGCGCGACGCGCTCGAGAAGCTCAAGCTCAACGACAGCTCGCTGCGCTACGAGCCCGAGGTCAGCCAGGCGCTCGGCTTCGGCTTCCGCTGCGGCTTCCTCGGCCTGCTGCACATGGAGATCGTCCAGGAACGCCTCGAGCGCGAGTTCGACCAGGACCTGATCACGACGGCGCCGAGCGTCGTCTACGAGGTCGTGCTCGGCGACGGCGAGGTCATCGAGGTCGAGAACCCGTCGAAGATGCCCGAGCAGGGCAAGATCGCCGAGATCCGCGAGCCGATCGTGACCGTGCACCTGTACATGCCGCAGGACTACGTCGGCCCGGTCATGACGCTCGCGAACCAGAAGCGCGGCGTCCAGCTGAACATGGCCTACCACGGCCGCCAGGTCATGCTGACCTACGAGATCCCGCTCGCCGAGATCGTGCTCGACTTCTTCGACAAGCTCAAGAGCGTGTCGCGCGGCTACGCGTCGATGGACTACGAGTTCAAGGAGTACCGCGCGTCCGACGTCGTCAAGGTCGACATGCTGATCAACGGCGACCGCATCGACGCGCTGTCGATCATCGTCCACCGCAGCCAGAGCCAGTACCGCGGCCGCCAGGTCGCCGCCAAGATGCGCGAGATCATCCCGCGCCAGATGTACGACGTGGCGATCCAGGCCGCGATCGGCGCGAACATCATCAGCCGCGAGAACATCAAGGCGCTGCGCAAGAACGTGCTGGCAAAATGCTACGGCGGCGACATCACGCGCAAGCGCAAGCTGCTCGAGAAGCAGAAGGCCGGCAAGAAGCGCATGAAGCAGATCGGCTCGGTCGAGGTCCCGCAAGAGGCCTTCCTGGCGATCCTGCAGGTCGAAGATTAAAGAACGAACGAACACAAGGTTTTGATGAGTGCCCTGACCGGAGTCCTGTACGCCGCCCTCGTCGCCTATCTGGGCGGCTGGTATTTCGGCAAGTGGAGCGGCGATTTCGAGCTGCTGCTGTTCGTCCTGACCGCCGTCACGCTGCTGTACTGGCTGGCCGAGCGCTTCTACTTCAAGCCCGGCCGCGAGGCCGCGGCGACGCAGCTGCAGACCCAGGACGCGACGCGCCGCGAGGCGCTCGCCGCGCAGGGCATCAATCAGGTCGACAGCGGCGCGGGCGTCGCGGTCGCGCGCGAGCGCCTGCTGATGCAGCCCTGGTGGCTCGACTGGACCGCCGGCCTGTTCCCGGTGATCCTCGTCGTGTTCCTGGTGCGCAGCTTCGTCATCGAGCCGTTCAAGATCCCGTCGGGCTCGATGGTGCCGACCCTGCTCGTCGGCGACCTGATCGTCGTGAACAAGTTCCACTACGGCGTGCGCCTGCCCGTGCTCGACAAGAAGATCATCGCGAACCACGACGTCGAGCGTGGCGACGTGATGGTGTTCCGCTACCCCGAGGACACCAGCGTCGACTTCATCAAGCGCGTCGTCGGCGTGCCCGGCGACACGATCCGCTACGCCGACGGCAAGCTCACCGTGAACGGCCAGCCGGCCGCGACCGAGGCCGACGGCAGCTTCTACGACGAAGACAGCCACACGACCCGCACGCGCCTGCTCGAGCAGCTCGGCGCGGTCAGGCACCCGCTGCTGCTCGACCCGCAGGGTCCGCACCCGTTCGGCCCCGATCCGTTCCCGCTGCGCGAGGCCTGCAACTACGGCCCCGACTACCAGAGCGTGACCTGCACCGTGCCGGCCGGCCATTACTTCATGATGGGCGACAACCGCGACAATTCCCGCGATTCGCGCTTCTGGGGCTTTGTCCCGGACGAGAATATCGTCGGCAAGGCCGTCATGGTGTGGATGAATTTCGGTAATCTTCGCCGCATCGGCACCAGCATCCGCTGATGCCGCCCCGTCAACGCCTCAGGAAGGGATTCGCCCACATGCCCGGTTCGTTCAGCCATCGCTCCCGCCGCCAGGGCGGCATCAGCCTGGTCGGCCTGCTGTTCTGGGCCGTCGTGCTGGCGTTCGCGGGCCTGATCGTCGCGCGCGTCGCGCCGACCCTGATCGAGTACTACACGCTCAAGCGCGTGATCGGCAAGATCGTCGCCGACAACCCGGGCACCGTGCCGGCCGTGCGCGCCGACTTCGACCGCGCGCGCCAGGTCGAGTACTCGATCGAGAGCGTGACCAGCCAGGACCTCGTCGTCACGAAGGACAACGACCAGCTCGTCGTCAGCTTCGCCTACGACAAGCAGGTGCCGCTGTTCGGCCCGGTCTCGCTGATGATCCACTACGAGGCGAGCTCGCGCTGAGTCTCGGCGCGCGACAGTCCATGAACCCGGTCACGACGCAGCTCCAGCAACGCCTCGGCCACGCGTTCGCGCGGCCCGAACTGCTCGAGCGCGCGCTCACCCACCGCTCGTTCAGCGCCGACCACAACGAGCGCCTCGAATTCCTCGGCGACGCGGTGCTGAGCCTGGCCGTCTCGAGCCTGCTCTACGAGCGCCTCGGCGGCGCCGACGAGGGCGAGCTCACGCGCATCCGCGCCCACCTCGTGCGCGAGGACAGCCTCTACAAGCTAGCGCTCGCGGCCGGCTTCCCGGGTGCGCTGCGCCTGTCCGAGGGCGAGGCGCGCGGCGGCGGCGCGCAGCGCCCGTCGATCCTCGCCGACGCGCTCGAGGCCGTGATCGGCGCGGCCTACCTCGACGGCGGCTTCGACGCCGCGACGGGCATCGTCACGCGCCTGTTCGCCGAGGTCGTCGCCGACGTCGCGAGCAGCGGCGCGAGCGACTGGGGCAAGGACGCGAAGACGGCCTTGCAGGAATGGCTGCAGGCGCGCAAGCTGCCGGTTCCCGGCTACCGCATTCTCGAGACGCGCGGCCAGCAGCACGAGCAGCTGTTCGTCGTCGAATGCGCGGTGCCTTCGCTGAACCTCCTGCATTCGGGCGAAGGCCGTTCGCGCCGCGCCGCCGAGCAGGACGCCGCGCGACGCATGCTCGACGAACTCGTCGCGCGCGACCAGCCGGGCTCGGGCCTGCGCGACTGAAATGATGCCCCTCGTCCATGCCCGCCGCGCTGAACGCGGGCGACCCTGGCCGGTCCCCCGAGGGGACGAACCGGCCAGCGGCCGCGAGCCGCAGGCCCGCTCCCGCGAGCCGGCTTGGGAGCGGCCCGGCGCCGGCCCGGAATACCCGCGTCGCCGGACGCGAGGGCGCAAGGATGACTGAAATGGCCCAAACCCAACCCCCCGCCCAGCGCTGCGGCCTGATCGCGATCGTCGGCCGGCCCAACGTCGGCAAGTCGACGCTGCTCAACGCGCTGGTCGGCCAGAAGGTCTCGATCACGTCGGACAAGGCCCAGACGACGCGCCACCGCATCACCGGCGTGCGCAGCGTCGACGAGACGCAGTTCATCTTCGTTGACACGCCGGGCTTCCAGACCAAGCACAACGCCGCGCTGAACCGCAACCTGAACCGCACCGTGCACGGCGTGCTCGCCGACGTCGACCTCGTGCTGTTCGTCGTCGAGGCGGGCAAGTTCGGCCTCGACGACGCCAAGGTGCTGGCCCTGCTGCCCGAGGACAAGCCGGTCGTGCTGATCGCCAACAAGCTCGACGCCGTGCACCGCCGCGCCGAGCTCGCGCCCTGGCTCAAGAGCATGCAGGAGCGCCGCAACTTCGCCGAGTTCGTGCCGCTGTCGGCCAAGAAGGCCGCCGACGTCACGCGCCTGTTCGCGATCCTCAAGCCCTACGTGCCCGAGCAGGGCTGGTTCTACGAGGAAGACGCGTTGACCGACCGCTCCGAGCGCTTTCTCGCGAGCGAGATCATCCGCGAGAAGCTGTTCCGACTGACCGGCGACGAGCTGCCCTACACCTCGACCGTCGTGATCGACAAATGGGAAGAGGAGGGCGCGCTGCGCCGCATCTCGGCGTCGATCGTCGTCGAGCGCGAGGCCCACAAGGGCATGATCATCGGCCAGGGCGGCGAACGCCTCAAGCGCGTCGGCTCCGAGGCGCGCCAGGAGCTCGAGCACCTGCTCGAGGGGCGCGTGTTCCTCGAGCTCTGGGTCAAGGTCCGCTCCGGCTGGGCCGACAGCGAAGAGCACCTGCGCAGCTACGGCTATGAGTGAGGTCGCGGCGCCGTGAGCGCGCGCGCCGCCCCGCAGCCGGCCTTCGTGCTGCACCAGTACGACTGGAGCGAGACCAGCCTGATCCTCGACCTGTTCACGCGCGAACAGGGCCGCATGCCGGTCGTCGCGAAGGGCGCCAAGCGGCCTTATTCGCAGCTGCGCGCGGTGCTGCTGCCGTTCCAGCGCATCACCGTGAACCTGTCGCGGCCCGGCAAGGGCCAGGACGCGGACGCCGCGGAGGTCTTCACGCTGCGCAGCGCCGAATGGGCCGGCGGCAACACGCTGCCCGGCGGCGCCGCGCTGTTCTCGGGCTACTACCTGAACGAGCTCTTGATGAAGCTGCTCGCGCGCCAGGACCCGCAGCCCGCGCTGTTCGACGTCTACGCCGACACGCTCGCCGCGCTGCCGCAGGCCGACGAGAGCGCGGCCGCGCTGCGCGCGTTCGAGCTGCGCCTGCTCGCCGAGCTCGGCCTGCTGCCCGACCTCAGCGTCGCGACGCTCACGCAGGCGCCGCTCGACCCGGCGCGGCGCTACGCCGTGTCGCCCGAGGCCGGCGTGATCGCGGCCGGCAGCGCCGAGCAGGCCCAGCTCGACGGCGCCCAGCTCGTCGGCATCCAGGCCGCGCTGCTGCACGGCCACCCGGCCGCACTGCGCCAGGCCTGCCAGCCGGCGCTTGGCGCCCTGCGGCCGCTGCTGCGCGGCCTGCTTCACTATCATCTCGGAGCCCGGCCGCTGCGCACGCGCCAGCTGCTGCTCGAAGTCCAAGCCCTGCTCGACGCATGAACCCGCTCATCGCCCCTGCCTCCGGCCCCGACGCGCGCTGCGCGCTGTCGGTCAACGTCAACAAGGTCGCGCTGCTGCGCAACACGCGCCACCTCGGCATCCCGAGCGTGGTCGGCGCGGCCGAGGCCTGCCTGGGCGCGGGCGCCCAGGGCATCACCGTGCACCCGCGCCCCGACGGCCGGCATATCCGCGCCGACGACGTCCACGCGCTCGCCGCGCTGCTGCGCGCGTGGCCGCAGGCCGAGTACAACATCGAGGGCAACCCGACGCAGAACCTGCTCGACTTCATCCGCGCGGTGCGCCCCGCGCAGGCGACCTTCGTGCCCGACGCCGAGGACCAGTTCACCTCGGACCATGGCTGGAACCTGCCGGCCGACGCGCCGCGGCTGCGCCCGCTGATAGCCGAATGCCATGCCATGGGCGTGCGCGTCAGCCTGTTCATGGACCCGCTGCCGGCGGCGATGGCGGAGGCCGCCGCGGTCGGCGCCGACCGCGTCGAGCTCTATACCGAGACCTACGCGAGCGCGTTCGGCACGCCGCGCGAGGCCGAGGTGCTCGCGGGCTTCGCGGCCGCCGCGCGCGCGGCCCTCGCCGCGGGCCTCGGCGTCAACGCGGGCCATGACCTGAACCGCGCGAACCTCGGCCGCTTCCTGCGCGAGGTGCCTGGCGTCCAGGAGGTCTCGATCGGCCACGCGCTCGTCGCCGACGCGCTCGAGCTCGGCTACGCCGAGGCGGTGCGCGACTACCAGCGCGTGATCCAGCGCGCCTACGCCTGAGGCCGCCGTCATGATCGTGGGGATCGGCACCGACATCTGCGACATCCGCCGCATGCGCGCGACCTTCGCGCGGCGCGGCGAGCGCTTCGCCGAGAAGGTGCTCGGCCCGCACGAGCTCGAGGTGTTCCGCGCGCGCCTCGCCAAGGTCGAGGCGCGCGGCGTCGCCTACCTGGCGACGCGCTTCGCCGCCAAGGAGGCGTTCTCGAAGGCGATCGGCCTCGGCCTGCGCATGCCGATGACCTGGCGCGCCTGCGAGGTCGTCAAGGCGGCCAGCGGCAAGCCCGGCATCCGTCTGCACGGCGAGCTCGCGGCCTGGTTCGGCGCGCGCGGCTGGCGCGCCCATGTGACGGTCAGCGACGAGGTCGACTACGCGGTCGCGTTCGTCGTCGTCGAGAGCATCGACTAGCGCCGGTGCTCCGCGCGCCGTCAGGCGCGGTAGTGATCCTGCACCGGATAGCGGCGCGCGGCGAGGCCGAACAGCGCGGCCGCGAGCAGCGCGAAGCCGGCGAAGAAGAACATCAGCACGGCCGTCTCGCTATAGCCGCTCGCGCGGATCGCGGCGAGCGCGCCGGGGCTGCGCACGCTCGCGTTCGACAGCAGCACCCAGAGGTTGCCGACCGTCACCGAGAGGTTCCAGAAGCTCGTGATCGTGCCCTTCATCGCGGCCGGCGCCTGGCTGTACGCGAACTCGAGGCCGGTCGCCGAGACGAGCACCTCGCCGAGCGTGAGGATCGCGTAGGGCAGGACCTGCCAGACGATGCTGACCGTCGCCCCCCCGTCGAGCCACAGCTGCATCAGGCCGACGACGATCCACGCGATGCCCGACAGCGCGATGCCCAGGCCCATGCGGCGCAGCGCGGTCACGCGCAGGCCGAGGCGCTCGACGAAGGGGAACAGCACGAGGTTGTTGAACGGGATCAGCAGCATCACGAGCGCCGGGTTCAGCGCCTGCATCATCGAGGACTCGAACCAGGCCGGCTTGGCCATCTGGTCGGCCTGCAGCACCCAGGTCGAGGCTTTCTGGTCGAACAGCGACCAGAACGGCGTGACGAGCGCGAACAGCACGAGCAGGCGCAGCACGGCGCGCACGCCGTCGACGGCCTCGGCCGGGTGTTTGGCGCGCGCGTGCGCGAGCTGCAGCGCGGCGCCCGCGCCGCCGAAGCCCATCACGAGCACGAGCGCGAGGCAGGCCGCGGCGACGAAGCCCAGCGCATCCATCTGCGCGAGGCTCCACGCCGCGCCGAGCAGGCCGACGCCCGCGAGCGCCGTGCCCGCGCCGCCGCCGCGCAGCGCCGTCAGCACGACGGCGAGAAAACCGTGCGGGTCGCGGCCGCGCGGCGCGACGTTCACGTAGCGGCGCCGGCCGGCCCAGAACACCAGCGTCGCGACGGCCATCAGCAGGCCCGGCAGCGCGAACGCGAGCTGCGCGCCGTAATGCTTGAGCACGACGGGCATCAGCAGCGACGCGAAGAAGGAGCCGAAATTGATGATCCAGTAGAACGCGTCGAAGACCTTCTGCGCGAGCGAGCGGTTGCTGCGGTCGAACTGGTCGCCGACAAAGCTGCTGACGAGCGGCTTGATGCCGCCCGAGCCGAGCGAGATCAGGAACAGGCCGAAGTAGAAGCCGTGCACGCTGTCGTCGAACAGCGCGAGGCAGGCGTGGCCCGCGCAGTAGATCAGGCTGAACCACAGGATGGTCGGGTACTTGCCGAAGAAACGGTCGGCGAGCCAGCCGCCGAGCAGCGGAAAGAAGTACACGCCGATCACGAAGCTGTGGAACACCTCCTTGACCTCGGCCTTGCGCAGCGACTCGGGCACCGCGAGCAGCAGGCTGCTCATCAGGAACACCGTGAGGATGTTGCGCATGCCGTAGAAGCTGAAGCGCTCGCAGCCCTCGTTGCCGATGATGTAGGGGATCTGCGGCGGCATGCGCGCGCTGGGGCGGGCCGGGTCGGCGGCGATCGTCGTCATGGCGAACTCGTGGTTGGCGTCAAAAAGAAGCGCCGCGCGGCGGGTGGCCGGCGGCGCCATGGATCCTAATGACGCGCGGGCGGGGCCGGCGTCCGTAGTACCACCAGATCAGCTTGCGTCGAAGGGCAGCTTGATCTGGTTCAGGTCCTTGCGCGTCTCGACGAGCACGAGCGGGCCTTCATCGACGACGACGAGCGGCGGGCGCTCGCGCGGCACGTGGACCGGCTTGGGCTCGGCCGCGATCGCGGCCTGGGCGGCGGCGACCTTGGCGGCGTCGGAGTTGATCCACTCGAGGCCCGCGCCGCCGGCGATCGCGTGCAGCGAATCGACCGACAGCTCGAAGCGCGGCACGTCGACCGGCGCGGCGACCGGTTCGGCCACGGCGGGGGCGGCGTGAACGGCTTCGGGCGCGTGCGCGACCGGCGCGGCATGCGTTGCCGCGTCGGCGGCCGGCGCGTCGTGCGACGCGTGCGCGCTCGCACCGTCGTCGCCGGACTCGACCTGGCCGTCGGCGCCCGCTTCGCGCGGTTCGCGGCGGTTGCGGTCGCGACCACGGCCGCGGCGGCGGCCGTCGCGGGCCTGGCCTTCGCCGTCGTCGCCCTCGGGCGCGCTCACGGCTTCGGCGACGTCGGCGCTCGCGTCGTGCGCGGCGGACTCGCCGGCTTCGGCGATTTCAGCGCCGGCCTCGACCGGGCTGCCGTCTTCGTTCAGCTCGGTCGTGCTGCCTTCGGCGCCCGCGTTGCGGTCGCGGCCACCACGGCGGCGGCGGCGGCGGCCGCCCTGGCGCTCTTCGCTCTGCGCGTTCGCCGCGGGTTCGCCGTGCTCGGCTTCGGAGTCGACAAAGGCCGGCGGCGCGTCGTGCGCGGCCGCGAGGTCGAGCGCGGCTGCGGTCTCGACAACCGGCGCTTCGGCCTCGGGGCGCGGCGTGCGCTCGGCGCGTTCGCCACGCTCGCCGCGGTTGCGGCGGCCTTCGCCACCGCGTTCGCCGCCGCGGTCGGCGCGTTCGCCACCGCGGTCGTTGTTGCGCTCGCCGCGCTCGCCGCGCTCG
>JAFAMW010000032.1 GCA_019232985.1 Roseateles sp.
CATGAAGACCTTCAGCGCCAAGCCGGCCGAAGTGACGCACGAGTGGTTTGTGATTGACGCCACCGACAAGGTGCTCGGACGTGTTGCCAGCGAAGTGGCACTCCGTTTGCGCGGCAAGCACAAGGCCATTTACACGCCTCACGTCGACACCGGCGACTTCATCGTCGTCATCAACGCAGACAAGCTGCGCGTCACGGGCAACAAGGCCACGGACAAGGTGTACTACCGTCACTCGGGTTTCCCCGGCGGTATCTACGCAACCAAGTTCAAGGACATGCAAGCCAAGCACCCGGGTCGCGCCCTGGAAAAGGCCGTCAAGGGCATGCTGCCCAAGGGCCCGCTCGGCTACGCGATGGTCAAGAAGCTGAAGGTCTACGCCGGTGGCACGCATCCGCACGCCGCGCAGCAGCCCAAGGCGCTGGAAATCTAAGGAACGACGATGATCGGAAACTGGAACTACGGAACCGGCCGCCGCAAGTCGTCGGTCGCGCGTGTCTTCATCAAGAAGGGCACGGGCCAAATCATCATCAACGGCAAGACGGTCGAGCAGTATTTCGGCCGCCAGACGTCGATCATGGTCGTGCGCCAGCCGCTGCTGCTGACGAACAACGGCGAAGCGTTCGACATCAAGGTCAACGTCCACGGCGGTGGCGAATCCGGCCAGGCCGGTGCGGTGCGCCTGGGCGTCACCCGCGCGCTGATCGACTACGACGCGACGCTCAAGCCCGAACTGAGCCGCGCCGGCTTCGTCACGCGCGACGCGCGTGAAGTCGAGCGTAAGAAGGTCGGCCTGCACGGCGCCCGCCGTCGCAAGCAGTTCAGCAAGCGCTGATCGGCCTTTGCGCCTCACAAAGAAGCCGCCTCGTGCGGCTTCTTTGCTTTGTGGGCGCGGGCCAAAGACCGTAGCGCCTGCAAAGCCGAGCAAAAGCGTCGACAATACGCCCATCGCCCCGCGAGCCATGACACAGGAATCCCCATGAGCGCAGTCATCGAATCTCCCCAGACCGGCACCGACGAGATGCCGGTGCCGCTGATCTTCACCGACAGCGCCGCCGACAAGGTGCGCGACCTCGTCGCCGAGGAAGGCAACCCGGACCTCAAGCTGCGCGTGTTCGTCCAGGGCGGCGGCTGCTCGGGCTTCCAGTACGGCTTCACCTTCGACGAGGCGATCAACGAGGACGACACGCAGATGAGCAA
This sequence comes from Roseateles sp., assembly GCA_019232985.1. The sequence goes on from JAFAMW010000032.1 coordinate 1,198, forward strand.
GAACGGCGTGACGCTCTTGATCGACGCGATGAGCCTGCAGTACCTGATGGGCGCCGAGATCGACTACAAGGAAGACCTGCAGGGGGCGCAGTTCGTGATCAAGAACCCGAACGCGACGACGACCTGCGGCTGCGGGTCGAGCTTCTCGGTCTGACGGAGTAGCGCTCCCGGCATGACGGCCGCCTTCGGGCGGCCGTTGTTCTTTGGCTGGCCCCGGGCCTCAGGCCGGGTACAGCGCGCCCAATAGCCGCGAGCCGGCCGCGCCGGTCGCCGTCGGCAGGTTGCCGGGCAGGCCGCGCTTGAAGCGCATCGCGAGCCAGGCGAAGGCCGCGGCCTCGACCTGCATGGCCGGCAGGCCGCGGGCCTCGGTGGCTTGCACCAGCGTGCGCGGGCGCAAGGCCCGCAGGCGCGCCATCAGCGCGCCGTTCAAGGCGCCGCCGCCGCACACGAGCAGCTCGTCGAGGCGCGCCGGCAGGGTGTCGACGATGCTCCGCGCCGTCAGCTCGAGCAGCGTCGCCTGCACGTCCTGGGGCGCCGCCTCGCCATGCTGGTCCAGCGCGCGCGCGAGCCACGCGCGGTTGAACAGGTCGCGGCCGGTGCTGCGCGGCGGCGCGAGCGCGAACCAGGGCTCGGCGAGCAGGGTGGCGAGCAGTCCCGGGATCACGCGGCCGCCGGCGGCCCAGGCGCCGTCGGCGTCATAGGCCTCGCCGTGGTGCTCGAGGATCCACAGGTCCATCAGGCAGTTGCCGGGGCCGGTGTCGAAGCCGCCCTGGCTCGCGCCGAGCAGGCTCACGTTCGCGATGCCGCCGATATTGAGGACCGCGATCTCGCGCCCGGGCTGGGCGAACACCGCGCGGTGAAACGCCGGCACGAGCGGCGCGCCCTGCCCGCCGGCCGCGACGTCGCGGCTGCGCAGGTCGCAGACCACGTCGACGCCCGTGAGCTCGGCGAGCAGCGCGCCGTTGAGCAGCTGCGTCGTGTAGCCGCAGCCGTCGAACTCGCCCGGGCGGTGGCGCACGGTCTGGCCATGGGCGCCGAGCGCCTTGACCGCGTCGCGCGCGACGCCGGCTTCGTCGAGCAGCGTCGCGACGAGCGCCGCGTACGCGCGCGCGACGCCGTTCGCGGCGAGCGCCGCGCGGTGCAGCTCGTTGTCGCTCGGTGCGTTCAGCGCCATCAGCTCCTCGCGCAGCGCGGGCGCGAACGGCGCGTGGCGGTGCGCGAGCGCGTCGAACCGGTCGTCGTGGCTGCGCGCGAGCACGGCGTCGACGCCGTCCATCGAGGTGCCCGACATCAGGCCGACGTACAGCTCGGGACCCGGCATCGGCGGCATCGCGGCGGCGCGCTTACTCGGCGCCCGACGAGGCGCCGTCGAGCCGGCCGGCCTGGTCGAGCTCGGGGCGCAGCGCCGCGACCGTCTGCTCGAACTGCGCGCGCGCGGTCGCCGGCAGCTTGACGACCTCGGCGGCCCTGGCCAGCGTGCGCGGGTCCTCCTGCACACCGCCGACGCGGAACTCGAAATGCAGGTGCGGGCCGGTCGCCCAGCCGGTCATGCCGACCGCGCCGATCTTGTCGCCCTGGGCGACGCGGTCGCCCTTCTTGACGAGGATGCGGCTCAGGTGCGCGTAGACGGTCTCGCGGCCGCCCGCGTGGCGCACGAAGATGACGTTGCCGTAGCCGTTCTGCTGGCCCGCGAACTCGATCACGCCGTCGCCGACCGCGCGCACCGGCGTGCCGGTCGGCGCGCCGAAGTCGGTGCCCAGGTGCTGCTTCCACTGCTTCAGGATCGGGTGCAAGCGCATCGAGAAGTTCGAGGTGATGCGCGAGAACGGCAGCGGGCTCGCGAGGAACGCGCTGTGCCGGCTCGAGCCGTCGAACGCGAAGTAATCGCCCTTCGCGCTCTGCGCGTCCTGGTACCAGACGGCCGAATGGCTGCGGCCCTTGTTGACGAACTCGGCCGCGACGATGCGGCCGTTCGCGCCGTCCCAGGCCACGGGCTCGCCGTCGGCCGTGAGCGTCTGGTAGACGAGCGAGAAGCGGTCGCCCGCGCGCAGCTCGTGGTGGAAGTCGATGTCGGCCGAGAAGATGTCGGCGAGCTGCGACGCGATCGCGTCGGGGATGCGCGCCTCGTCGGTCGCCGCGAACAGCGAGCTGCGGATCGTGCCGCTGCCCATGCGCAGCTCGGTCTGCAGCGCCGCCTGCTCGAGCCTGGCCGTGAAGCCGTCCGCGCCGCGCGCGATCGTCAGGCGCTCGAAGCGGCGCGACGCCTGAGCCGCGTCGTCGACCGGGTAGCGCACGACGATGGACTGCACCGTGCCGTCGGCGTCGGCGCTGAGCTGAACCAGCTTGCCGCCGCGACCCGCGAGCACCGTGCGGCCGAGCGCGTCGCTGCGCAGGAACTTCGCGGCCAGCGGGTCGAACGCACCGAGACGGCGCAGCAGGTTGTCGGCCGTGTCGTTCGCGCGGGTCTGGCCGTTGCGGATCAGGCCGACATGGAAGTCCGCGAGCGCGTCGACCTGGGCGCCGAGCGCGTCGTGCTCGACCACTTCGGTCACGACCCGGCGCGGCAGGTCCCGGGCATCGGGGGCCAGCGGCGCGATGCCGAAGGCCGTGATCGCGAACAGGCCGAGCGCGCCGAGCACGCTGCCGGTCAGCGCGCGCGGATGCCGGGCGGCGAAGGCCTCGGCTCGCGCCAGCGCCTTTTTCGCATCAAGAATCCACTTATCCACGCTATCTTGGTTCCAAATCTATTTTTCTGACGCCAAAAGAATGAATCGGCGTCGTCGAGTCGGGCCTGGGTCATGCCGGCTCGCTAGAATCGCGGGGTGGTGCCGTCCCCGCGCGCAAGGCGCGAGTATAGAGGCCGACACCCGGCGCCCAAGTCACGCAAACCCGATCCCAAACCGCTTCATGTCCTCCGAATCGATGCCCCAGGCGACCCCCGCCGTGCCCGTCCATCCCGTTACCGACGCCGTCCGCGAGGCGTTCGAGGTCACGCGCCGCGGCGTCGAGGAGCTGCTGCCCGAGGCCGACTGGCTGAAAAAGCTCGCCCGTTCGGCCGCCACGGGCCAGCCGCTGCGCATCAAGTTCGGCATGGACCCGACCGCGGCCGACCTGCACCTCGGCCATACGGTCGTGCTGAACAAGCTGCGCCAGCTCCAGGACCTCGGCCATACGGTGATCCCGCTGATCGGCGACTTCACGACCATGATCGGCGACCCCTCGGGGCGCAACAGCACGCGCCCGCCGCTCACGCGCGAGGAGATCGAGGCCAACGCGAAGACCTATTTCGAGCAGATCGGCCTGGTCGTCGACGTCACCCGCGCCGAGGTCCGCTACAACAGCGAGTGGAGCGACCCGCTCGGCGCGCGCGGCATGATCCAGCTCGCCGCGAAGTACACGGTCGCGCGCATGATGGAGCGCGAGGACTTCACCAAGCGCTTCGCCGCGCAGACGCCGATCTCGGTCCACGAGTTCCTCTACCCGCTGATGCAGGGCTACGACTCGGTCGCGCTGCACAGCGACCTCGAGCTCGGCGGCACCGACCAGAAGTTCAACCTGCTGATGGGGCGCCACCTGCAGCAGGAATACGGCCAGGACGCCCAGTGCATCCTGACCATGCCGCTGCTCGTCGGCCTCGACGGCGTCGACAAGATGTCCAAGAGCAAGGGCAACTACATCGGCATCACCGAGCCCGCGAACACCATGTTCGCGAAGACCATGTCGATCAGCGACACGCTGATGTGGGACTGGTTCACCCTGCTGTCGTTCCGCTCGACGGCCGAGATCGCGGCGCTCAAGGCCGAGGTCGCCGCGGGCCGCAACCCGCGCGACGCGAAGGTCATGCTCGCCAAGGAGATCACCGCGCGCTTCCACTCGGCCCAGGCCGCCGACGCGGCCGAGGCCGACTTCGTGAACCGCGCGAAGGGCGGCGCCCCCGACGAGATGCCCGAGCTGAACCTCGGCGCCGCGCCGCTCGGCATCGGCGCGCTGCTCAAGGCCGCGGGCCTCGTCGCGTCGACGAGCGAGGGCCTGCGCATGGTCGAGCAGGGCGGGGTGCGCGTCGACGGCAACGCCGTCGGCGACAAGGGCCTGAAGCTCGGCGCCGGCACCTATGTCGTGCAGGTCGGCAAGCGCAAGTTCGCGCGCGTGACGCTGGCCTGAACCCGGCCCGGCCGGGCCGCCGGGTTCAGGGCTGCTGGCGCGGGTAGGGCCTGGGCGTCGGCAGCGGCAGCGGCGGCTGCGCCGCGATCAGGCGCTCGAGCTCATGGATGCCCGCGTCGAGCTGGGCGTCCTGGCCCGCGAACGTCGCGCGCGGCGGGTTCTCGACGACGAGGTCGGGCGTCACGCCGACGCCCTCGATGATCTGCTCGCCGGCCGGCGTGAGCTGGGCATACTCGGCCGCGCGCGCGTGGCCCTTGTCGACGAGCAGGTTGCCGTCGGACAGCCAGACGCCGGCGCCCGAGGTGCGCTTGCCGATCACGGTGCCGAGGCCGAGGCGCTTGAAGCCCTCGGAGAAGGTCTCGCCGTCGGAGTAGGTCTCCTCGTTGACGAGGATCACGAGGCGGCCGCGAAACACCTGCTGCATGTTCGGCGCCGGCGGCGCGCCCTCGGGCGAGCGCGGCTGCCAGAACATCCAGGCGCGGCGCAGCAGCGTGCCGAGCATCCAGCTGTCGACGTTGCCGCCGTTGTTCGAGCGCACGTCGATGATCAGGCCGTCGCGGTCGATCTGGGCGTAGAACTCGCGCGCGAACTCGTCGACGTCTTCGGGCCCCATCGCGTTCAGGTGGATATAGCCGAGGCGGCCCTGGCCGGCCGCGTCGACGCGGCGCGCGCGCTCGGCGACCCAGTCGCCGTAGCGCAGCGCGGCGTCGCGCCCGGCGTCGACCGGCGTGACGATGGCCTGGCGCGGCTTCGCGGCGCCGTCGCGGCGGTACTCGACGAGCACCTGGTGGCCGGCCTGGCCCTGCAGCAGCTCGGCGAGGTCGGCGACCTCGCGCGTCGCGCGGCCGTTGATCGACGTGATCACGTCGCCGGCACGGAAGTCGAGGCCCGGCGCGGCGAGCGGCGCCGCGGTGTCGGGGCGCTCGGGGTCGGTCGCGTACACATGCTCGAGGCGCCAGCCCTCGGCCTGCTTCGTGAAGCGCGCGCCGAGCGCGGCCTGCGCCGGCCCGGGCTCGCCCGAGCGCAGGTCGGGCAGGCCGATCTGGCTGTGCAGGATGCCGACCTCGCTGCTCATCTGGCCCATCAGGTCGCCGAGCTCGGCGCGATCGGTCACGCGCGCGGCGAGCGGCTCGTACTTGCGCCGCACGGCCTGCCAGTCGACGCCGCGCATCTGCGCGTCGAAGAAATAGTCGCGGTGCAGGCGCCAGGCGTCGTTGAACATCTGGCGCCATTCGGCGCGCGGCTCGGTCGCGACCTGCCAGTCGCTCCAGCGCACGCGCGCATGCTCCAGGTCGCCGGGCAGGCGCGCGCCCGCGTCGACGACGAGGATCTCGGGCGTGCCCTGGCCGCGCGCGATCAGCAGCTTCTTCGTGTCGGCGCTCAGCGCGTACTGGTCGATCTCGCCCGAGATCGCCTCGGGGCGGCCGCCCTGGTTGTCGATCGCGAGCGTGTCGAGCTGGGGCTTGGCGCCCGGCCGGCCGCTGCTCTCGAGCCACCACAGGCGCTTGCCGTCGGTGCTCAGCGCGCTGTAGTCGCCGGCCGGCAGCGGCACTTCGTAGAGGCGGCTCGCGAGGCCCGTCTCGACGATCGTCGGCGCGCGCACGCCGGCCGCGAGCGTGGCGGCGGTCTTCTTCTTGTCGTCCGTGTCGTCCGCCTTCGCATCCTTGGCATCGGCGGCCGCCGCCGACGCGGCCGGCCTGGGCGCCGCGGGCTTGCCGGCCGCGGCGCTCGCGGCGGCGAGTTCGTCGGGCGCTGCGAACGGCCAGCGCAGGCCCTGCTGCAGCGCGAGCGCGTAGATCTTGGTGCGGCGCGGGAAGTCCGGGCCCATATTGCGGTCGCCCCAGGGCCCGCCGACCGCGGTGGTCTGGAACTCGCGGTCGGACAGGAAATAGAGCCAGTGGCCGTCGGGGCTGAAGGCCGGCGCCGCGTTGTCGTAGCGCTCGCTGTTGAGCGCGATCATGCGGTTCTCGCCGAGCAGGTACAGCGCGAGCTGGGCGCGCTCGCCGACGCGGCCGTCGCGCGCGAACGCGAGCGCCTTCGAGTCGGGCGACCAGCGCAGCTCGGGGTCCTCGTGCAGCAGGCCGCCGGTGTCGACGCGGCGGGTCTCGCGCGTGCGCAGCTCGGTCAGGTAGAGGTGGCCGTTCTTGTCGGTGTGGGCGAGCCAGCGCCCGTCGGGCGAAGGCGCGAGCGCGGTGCGCAGGATCTGCGCGTCGCTCGTGATCTGCTCGGGCTTGCCGAGCCCGTTCGCCGCGAACTTCCAGACCTCGACCTCGCCGCTGAAGTCGCACATCGCGAACACGCTGCGGCCGTCGGCCGAGAACGCGCCGTCGCGGCAGCGGCCGTCGGGCGGCTGCGGCAGCTCGGCGCGGCGCCACGCGCCGGTGCCCTGGGTCGCGAGGTGGCCGCGCACGTTGAGCAGCACGCGCTGGCCGTCGGGTGCGAGCGCGACCGGGCCGAGGAAGTCCTGCGGCCGCGCGATGAAGCGCTCGCGCTGCTGGTCGAAGTCGCCGCCGAGCGTGATCGCGACGGGGGCCTCGTTCCCGCTCGCGAGCTCGAGCAGGTGCACGTCGGCGCCGAGCGTGTAGGCGATGCGCTGGCCGTCGCTCGCGGCGTCGCGGATGTCCCAGCCGCGGTGGTGGGTGAGCTGCCGGAGGTCGCTGCCGTCGGCCTTGACCGACCACAGGTTGCAGTCGCCGCCGCGGTCGGACAGGAAGGCGACGCGGTCCTCGCCGGCCGCGGTCCGGTAGGGCATCGGCCGGCGGTCGTTGTTGCCTTCGGGGATCAGCGGCTGCGCTTCGGTCGAGGCCTGCAGGTCGAGCGCCCACAGCCGCGCGATCGCGCCGCCGCGGTAATGGCGCGCGTTGTCGCCGCGCAGCCCGTGGCGCGTGAAGTAGAGCCAGCGGCCGTCGGCGCTCAGCGCGCCGTCGCTCGCCTGGTCGACCGGCAACTCGCGCGTCACGCCCGTCTGCGGGTCGACCAGATAGAGCTGGGTGCCCGGCTGGCCGCTGCGCGACGGTGCCGTGTAGACGATCTCGCCGTCGGCCGCGAAACCCCAGACGCGCACGCCGCGGCCGGCCCAGGACAGGCGCTTGGGCACGCCGCCGCCGAGCGGCATCGCGTAGACGTCGCCGAAGGCCGGCCCCTTCGCGCCGTCGTACTGGCCGACGAACGCCAGCGTGCGGCCGTCGGGCGAGATCGCCGGGCTCGTCTCGAGGCCCGCGTGGGCGGTCAGCTGGCGGGCCTGGCCGCCAGCGACGCCGACGCTCCAGAGGTCGCCTTCGGCCACGAAGACGAGGTCGGCGCCGTGCACGGCCGGCATGCGGTAATAGCCGACGACGCCGTCGGCGGCCTGGCCCGCGACGCCGCTGCAGGCGAGCGTCGCGGCGAGCGCGAGGTGGGTGATGCGGGCGAGGCGGCGGGCGAGGCGCATGGTCGGGGGTCTTCTCTTGGCGCGGATGCGGACGCGCGATTGTGCGTCGGCGCCGGCAGGCGCCCCCCGTGCGATTCGTCAGTCAGGAATCTTTACGAATCCGCGCGGGGCGGGTTCGCGATGCCGCTCGCGACATGGCCGGCCGGCACATGGCGGCTCGCGCTCGCGATATGGCCGAACTGGTCGTCGAAGAAGAAGTCGGGCTCGAACTCGCGCAGGAACTCGCCTTTGGGCAGGCCGCCAAGGAACAGCGCTTCGTCGACGGTGATCTGCCAATCCATCAAGGTTCGGATGGCGCGTTCATGCGCCGGGGCGCTGCGGGCGGTGACCAGCGCCGTGCGGATCTGCATGTCGCAGGCCTCTTGCGCCTGCAGGCGCTGCAGTGCTTCCAGCACCGTCTTGAAGGGCCCGGGCTGCAGCGGTGTCAGCGCCTGTGCGCTCTCGTGCGCCTGGAACGCGGCCAGGCCTTCGCGCTGGAAGATCCGTTCGGCCTCGTCGGAGAACAGCACGGCGTCGCCGTCGAACGCGATGCGCACCTCGTGCGGATGCGCGTCGGAGGCGCGCGCCGCATGCGGGTACACGCGCGCCGCGGGCACGCCGGCGTCGAGCGCGGAGCGCACGTCCTCGTCGTTGGCCGACAGGAACAGGTGCGCGCCCAGCGGACGGAGGTAGCGCCACGGGCTGC
>JAFAMW010000057.1 GCA_019232985.1 Roseateles sp.
CGACCCAGGGCACGCCCTCGCCGCCCATCTGCGTGAAGGTCGCGGTGCTGCGGCCCGGCATCCACGTGACCATGTAGTGGCAGCCGATGCCGCCGACGGCGCGCGAGCCCTCGGGCACGCGCGTGCTCGTGTTGTGCGGGCAGCCCGAGCAGAACCAGGGCGTGCGGTCGCCGCCGGCGTTGGTGTCGCTCTCGAGCATGCGCTCCTTGGCGTCGATGACGGCCAGGCGCGCGTCCAGGCGCGCGGCCACGTCGGCGTCAACGCCGAGCTTCTTCAGGCGCTTGGCGATGGCGCGCGCGATGATGGCGGGCGTCAGGTCGGCCTGCGGGCGCAGCAGCCAGTTCTTGCTCGGGTTCGGGAGGCTCCACTCGCCGCCGGTCTGGTCGCCCTCGATCTCGTCGAACTTGCCCAGCACATTGGGGCGGACGTCAGGGCGCCAGCCGTACAGCTCTTCCTTGAGCTGGTACTCGATCATCTGGCGCTTCTCCTCGACGACGAGGATCTCCTGCAGGCCGGCAGCGAAGTCGCGCGTGATCGTGGCCTCGAGCGGCCAGACCACGTTGACCTTGTGCAGGCGGATGCCGAGGCGGCGGCAGGTGGCGTCGTCGAGGCCGAGGTCGTGCAGTGCCTGGCGCGTGTCGTTCCAGGACTTGCCGCTGGCGATGATGCCGAGGCGGTCGCGGTCCGTGGAAATAACGTTGTAGTTCAGCTTGTTGGCACGCACGTAGGCCAGCGCGGCGTACCACTTGTAGTCCATCATCCGCGCTTCCTGCTCCAGCGGCGGATCGGGCCAGCGGATGTGCAGGCCGCCCGGCGGCATCTGGAAGTCCTCGGGCAGGACGATGTTGACGCGGTCCGGGTCGACGCTGACCGAGGCCGAGGACTCAACGATCTCCTGGATCGTCTTGAGGCTCGACCACAGGCCCGAGTAGCGGCTCATCGCGAAGGCGTGCAGGCCCATGTCGAGGATGTCCTGCACGCTGGTCGGGAAGAACACCGGGAAGCCGACGGCCTTGAAGACGTGGTCGCTCTGGTGCGCGGCGGTGGAGCTCTTGGCGATGTGGTCGTCGCCGGCGATGGCGATGACGCCGCCGTGCTTGCTCGTGCCGGCCATATTGGCGTGCTTGAACACGTCGATGCAGCGGTCCACGCCCGGGCCCTTGCCGTACCACATGCCGAAGACGCCGTCGAACTTGTTCTTCTCGGGGAAGAGGTCGAGCTGCTGCGAGCCCCAGACGGCGGTGGCGCCGAGTTCTTCGTTGACGCCCGGCTGGAACACGATGTTCTGGGCCGCGAGGTGCTTCTTGGCGGCCATCAGCGCCTGGTCGTAGCCGCCCAGCGGCGAACCGCGGTAGCCGCTGATGAAGCCGGCCGTGTTGAGCCCCGCGATCGCGTCGCGCGTGCGCTGGAGCATGGGCAGGCGCACGAGCGCCTGGACCCCGCTCATGAAGGCGCGGCCATGGTCCAGCGCGTACTTGTCGTCGAGCGAGACGGTCTGCAGGGCGCGCAGCACCGATTCGGGCAGGGGGGCGTTCATGGGCGGTACTCCGGTGATTCAGACGCCGCTGGCGGTCGGCCTCGTGAGCCGTTCGCCGCAGTATGGGGGGACCGCGCAGTGTAGGCAAATCACCCCGGGAAGTGCTTTCCGTTTGCTGCTGTATTTGAGCTTGTGGAGAAAGGATATTTCTTGATAGCGCGATAGACTGCGTAAATTGCATCGCATATTGCAGCGCAAGGGAAAACCATGAACTCCGCCGACGAGTCCGGCGCCGACAGCGGCGCGCTGGATCGCTATCACGTCGCCATCCTGGCCGAGCTGCAGCGCGACGCCCGCCTGTCCAACGCCGAGCTGGCGGCGCGCATCGGCCTGTCGGCGGCGCCGACGTGGCGGCGCGTGCGTTGGCTCGAGGAGCAGGGCTTCATCACCGGCTACCGCGCCGAGATTGACCGCCGCAAGCTCGGCCTCGGCGTGCTCGCGTTCGTGCGCGTCGACGCCGAGCGCAGCGCGGGCGCCGTGACGCGCCAGCTCGAGGAGGCGATCCGCGCGCTGCCCGAGGTGGTTTCCTGCCACTACATCTCGGGCGCCGGCACCTTCGAGCTGCAGGTCATGGCGACCGACCTCGACGCGTTTTCGCGCTTTTCGATCGACACGCTGCTGAATCTGCCGCACGTGAAGGACATCCACACGAGCTTCTCGCTCGGCGAGGTCAAGGCCCAGGCGGCGTTGCCGCTGGGCCACCTGCGGTCCTGATCCGCGAAATCAGCACGCTCCAGCAACCCTAGCGCCTGTTAGGCTTTCGCCCCGATGACGCCGCCGCCGACCTCCGATCCTCCGACGCGCACCGGCCTGGACCGGTGGGTGTCGCGCTGGCTGTTCGGCCAGGACCCGGTGCAGTCGATGCGGCTGCGCCAGTCGGGCCTGGCGCTGCTGCTGATGGCGCTGTCGGTGCTGCTGATGCAGTACGCGGTCGACCGCGGCGGCGCACTCGCCGACTACGTCCACGTCTGGGCCGCCGTCGCGCTCGGCGGCATGGCCGTGATCTACCTGCTGATCCGCAGCGGCTGGGCGCGCCGGCTCAAGGACCCGTCGATGACGGTGCCCCAGATGCTGTTCGCGGTCGCGATGGGCACGGTCGGCTACGCGCTGCTCGGGCCGCTGCGCGGCATGGCGCTGCCGGCGCTCGTGCTGATCATGATGTTCGGCATGTTCCGGCTCGGCGCGCGCGCGGCGCTGTGGATGAGCGTATATGCGCTGGTGCTGCTCGGCGCGGCGATGTACTGGATGACGCGGCGCGAGCCGCAGGTCTACGCCGCGCATATCGAGCTCGGCCATTTCCTGATCATGGCCTGCGTGCTGCCGGCCGGCTCGCTGCTCGCCGGGCGCATCAGCCATATCCGCGCGCAGCAGCAGGCGCACAAGCTCGAGCTGAGCCGCGCGCTCGAGCAGATCCGTGCGATGGCGACGCGCGACTCGCTGACCGGCCTGCTGAACCGCCGTCACATGCAGACCCTGCTCGAGCAGGAGGTGCAGCGCTGCCAGCGCGGCGGCCACGGCTACTGCATCGCGCTGATCGACCTCGACAACTTCAAGCAGATCAACGACCGCTACGGCCACGCGGCCGGCGACGCGGTGCTGCGCGAGTTCGCCCAGGCGGCCCAGCAGTCGATCCGCGGCGCCGACGTGCTCGCGCGCTGGGGCGGCGAGGAGTTCGTGCTGCTGCTCGCCGACACGCGCATGCCGGCCGCGCGCGCGGGCGTCGAGCGGCTGCGCGCGCGCATCGAGGGCGTCAACGTCGTCGTCCAGCATGGCGTCGCGATCGGTTTCACCTTCTCGGCCGGCCTGACCGAGTCGAGCCCCGGCGAGGCGCTGATGCACACGCTCGACCGCGCCGACCGCCTGCTCTACCGCGCCAAGGCCGAGGGCCGCAACCGCGTGAGCTGGCAATGAGCGCGCGGGCCTGGCTGTGCATGCTGCTGCTGGCCGCGACCGCCGGCGTGCGCGCCGACGTGCGCGACGAGGAGATCGCGGCGTGCCGCCCGGGCGAGATCGCGACCTGGCACGACGGCGTCGACGCGCGCGTGCGCGCCCCGCTCGTGTTCGCCTACGACCCGGCCGGCGCGCCGCCGGGCTTTCCGCGCGAGCTCGTCTACGCCCAGATCGGCCGGGCCCTGCAGGCCTGGGCGCCGTGCGGCGTCGCGACCGTGCTGCTGCCGCTCGGCCAGGCCGCGGCGGCCGGCACGATCCGCATCGCCTGGGCCGACACCTCGTCCCACGGCAACCAGGCCGAGTCCGACCTCGCGGCGCGCCGGCTGTCGCTGAGCATCAACCTCGCGCGGCTGCTCCACGAGCGCCTGCCCGCGCCGCAGGCCGAGGCCGAGGTGCAGATGATGGTGTCGCACGAGATCGGCCATTTCTTCGGCCTCGGCGCGCATTCGCGCCGCTGCGTCGACGTGATGAGCTACTACACCGATGGCCATGGCGGCCAGTGCAGCCTGCGCGACCCGGCCGCGATGCGCCCGGGCGCCGAATACCGCGCGAGCCTGCCGACGGCCTGCGACATCGCGCGCTGCCGCGCGATCAACGCGCCGGCTACGGCGCCGGCGTCGCGCTAGGCGCCTGTTGCGCCGCCGCGGCGACGCTGCGCTTCCAGCGCAGCAGGCCGATCGCGTGGCTCACGTAATAGCCGGCCATCAGCGCGAACACGCCGAGCGTCAGCGGGCTGCGGCCGAAGCTCGGGTCGGGCGCGCCGAGGTGGCCGTCGAGGACATAGAGCTGCAGCAGGCGGTAGCCGATGCGCGCGATGAACAGCAGCGACAGCGTGACGCCAAGGTGCGCGCTCGGCGTGTAGAACAGGCCCTCGGGCGTGACCTCGAAGCGCGTGAGCCGCAGGCCGACGACGCCGAGCCCGACGCCGGCGACGGCGCCGCCCGCGAGCGCGCCCAGCGCCAGCGTGCCGCCCGGCACGGCCAGCGCGCCGAACGCGAGCAGCGCGAACAGCAGCGGGAACAGGACGACGGTGAACCAGGGCCGGCGCGGGTGCAGGCGCTGGCGGCCGACGAGGCGGCGGATGCGCTGGTACACGCGCCAGACGACGAGCGCCACGATGGCGAGCGAGATCAGGTTGAAATGGGCGGCTTGCGGGGGCATTCGGGGCTTTCGGAGTCCGGCCGCGAGCGTATCCTGAGCGCATGAACAAGCTTTTCCCGCTCCTGTGCGTGAGCCTCGCGCTCGCGACGCCGGTGCAGGCGGCCGAGCCCAACCTCGAGGTCGAGCTGCGCTGGGTCGAGGTCCAGCTCAACAGCGCGGCGATCGGCGCGGTGCGCAGCGGCGGCTACGTCGTCGGCACGCTCGGCACGGTGTCGCCGCAGGGCGGCGGCTCGACCTGGTCGACGCAGGCGCCGGGCGCCGCCGTGCACCCGCTCGCGCGCCTGCGCGTACAGAGCGGCCACCAGGCCGGCGTCGACCTCGGCGAGACGCGCATGCAGCCGACGCTCGAGCTGATCAGCGGCCCGGGAGGCGCGCAGGGCGGCGCCGCACCGGGCAGCGCCGTCAGCGCGGGCGGCCGCGGCCCGCAGGGGCGCCTGCGCGAGACGCCGGTCGAGCGCCACCGCAGCGTCACCGTCACGCCGCGCCTGGCCGGCGACGGCGTCCAGCTCGAGCTCGAGCTCGTCGAGCCCAGCGCGAGCGGCCAGGACGAACAGCACACGACGCTGCAGGTGCCGCTGAACCGCTGGTACGCGGTCGCGCACAGCGGCGACGCGCCGCAGGCGCCCGCGCCGGGTACCTACGGCACGGCCGACGCCGCCGTGCAGACGCAGCGCGAGCTCCAGGTCCGCGTCACCGTGCTCGATCGGTGATAGGCTCGCCGGCCATGCGCCGCACCTGCCTGAACTCCCTGTTCGCCCTGCTCGCCGGCACGCTGCTGGCCCTGCTCGCCCCGAGCGTCGTGGCCGCGCCGCCGCCGCTGTTCCGCGCCCAGGCCGAGGCGTTCACGCCGGGGCACGCGCACAAGATCGTCGGCGTCTACGTGCCGAGCTGGGAGTCGACGCGCTACGTCGATGCGCTGCCCGACGGCAGCGCCACGCATCTGATCTACGCGTTCCTGCACCCCTGCGGCCCGGGCCAGCGCCCCGAGGACGCGACGGCCTGCCAGGGCAAGGCCGACTTCGACTTCGCGGCCGCGCCGCAGGCAGCCGACTTCGACGCCGCGTTCGCGCGCCTCAAGCAGCGCATGCCGGTGCTGCAGGTGATCGCGTCGGTCGGCGGCTGGGCCGGCTCGGACCCGTTTTATTACCTGGCCGGCGACGCGGTCAAGCGCGCGGCCTTCATCGCGGCCTGCCAGCGCTTTCTGCGCGAGCACCCGAGCTTCGACGGCATCGACATCGACTGGGAGCACCCGGGCGGCAACGGCGCCGCGAACGGCGTGCAGCTCGGCAGCCCCGACGACGGCCGCAACTTCGCCGACCTGATGCTCGAGCTGCGCGCGGGCCTCGACGCGCTCGGCCAGTCGAGCGGCCGGCACTACCTGCTGACGGTCGCCGTCGACGCGAGCCAGACCGTCGTCAAGCGCGTCGACTACGCGCGCGCCACGCCGGCGCTCGACCTCGTCTTCGCGATGAGCTACGACTACTACGGTCCCTGGACGCAGATCGCCGGCGACCACGCGGCGCTTGCGCCGAGCCGGCCCGACGCGGAGGACGGCCTGATGGCCGGCGTGCGCAACCTCGAGGCGGCCGGCGTGCCGGCCGCGAAGATCGTCGGCGGCGTCGCGATGTACGGCCGCGGCTTCGCCAACGTCGCGGCGCCGCGCCCCGGCGCGCCCTATCGCGGCCCGTTCCCGCAGTACGACAAGGACTCGGGCAAGGAGCCCGGCGCCGCGCCGTACAAGGACATCGCGACGCGCTGGCTCGGCCCGCGCGGCAGCGGCATCAACGGCTTCCGCCTGCGCTTCGACGCGAAGACACGCGCCTACAGCCTGTGGAACGCGAAGACCGGCGAGTGGCTGGTCTACGACGACCCGCGCGCCGTGCTCGCGAAAGGCCGCTACGCGATCGACGCGGGCCTCGCCGGCCTGTTCGCGTGGGAGCTCAGCCAGGACAACGGCGACCTGCTCGACGCGATGAACCTCGGCGTCGGCAACGTGCCGAAGAAATGATGCTCGGACGCCGCGCCTTGCTCCGCGCAGGCGGCGCGGGCGGCGCGGTGCTGCTCGCGGGCCGCGGCGCGGCGGCCGCGGCGCCGCCGCGCGACCTGCTCGTCCAGGCGATGGCCTTCGACGACGTGATCTCGCTCGACCCGGCCGAGGCCTTCGAGATCGCGACCGCCGAGGTCCACGGCAATACCTACGAGCGCCTGCTGCGCATCGAGCCCGGCGACCCGCGGCGGCTCGCCGGCGTGCTCGCGCGCGACTGGCGCGTCGCGGCCGACGGGCGCGGCTACCGCTTCGAGCTTCGCGACGGCCTGCGCTTCGCGTCGGGCAACGGACTGACGGCCGAAGACGTTCGGTTCTCGCTCGCGCGCGCGGTCAAGCTCGACAAGGCGCCGGCCTTCATCCTCAACCAGCTGGGCCTGACGCGCGACCGCGTCGACGCGGCGCTGGGCACCGACGGGCCGCTCGCGCTGACGCTACGCACGAGCGAGGCCTTCGCGCCGAGCTTCGTGCTGAACTGCCTGAGCGCGAGCGTCGCGTCGATCATGGACCGGCGGCTGCTGCTCGCGCACGAGGTCGCCGGCGACCTCGGTCACGCCTGGGCGCGCCGCCACCACGCGGGCTCGGGGCCCTTCTTGCTGCGCGACTGGCGCGCGAACGAGATCCTCACGCTCGACCGCAACGAGCGCTATCACGGCCCGCGGCCCGCGCTCGCGCGCGTCATCTACTGGCACGTGAAGGAAGCGACTACGCAGCGCCTGATGCTGCTCAAGGGCGACGTCGACGTCGCGCGCAACCTCACGCCGCAGGACCTCGACGCGCTCGCCGACGCGCCGGCCATCCGCATCACGGCGACGCCCAAGGGCGGGATCTACTACATCGGCCTGAACCAGAAGCATCCCATCCTCGCGAAGCCGGCGGTGCGCGAGGCGTTCAAGTGGCTGGTCGACTACGACGCGCTCGGCGCGACGCTGATCCGCCATATCGGCCGGCCCTGGCAGAACTTCCTGCCGGCCGGCCTGCTCGGCGCAAGCGACGCGATGCCCTTCCACCAGGACATCGCGAAGGCGCGCGCGCTGCTCGCGGCGGCCGGCCTGCCTGACGGCTTCGACATCACGATGGACGTGCGCAGCACCCAGCCAGACATGGGCATGGCCGAGGCGTTCCAGCAGTGGGCCGCGCGCGCGGGCATCCGCATCCGCCTGCTGCCCGGCGACGGCAAGCTCACGCTGACGCGCTACCGCGCGCGCAAGCACGACCTGTATCTCGGCGACTGGTCGGTCGACTACTGGGACCCGCAGTCGAACGCGGGCGCCTTCGCCTACAACGTCGACAACGGCGAGAACCCGGCGACCAAGCCGATCGCGTGGCGCAACGCCTGGGACATCCCGGCCCTGTCGCGCGAGACCGAGGCCGCGCTGATGGAGCGCGACACCGCGCGCCGCGCGGCCGCCTACGTGCGCCTGCAGGACGAGTTCCGCCGCTCGAGCCCCTTCGTGATCCTGAGTCAGCAGACCCAGGTCGCGGCGCTGCGCCGCGAGGTCCAGGGTTACGCGCTGGGCCCGACCAGCGACAACAACCTGCTCGCGCCGGTCAGCAAGTCCGGGGGCGGCGCGTGATCGCCGCGCTGCGCTTCCTCGGCGCGACCGCGCTGACCCTGCTGGGCCTGCTCGCGGTGACCTTCTTCATCGGCCGCGTCGTGCCGGTCGACCCGGCGCTCGCGGTCGCCGGCGACCGCGCGAGCGAGGCGCAGCTCGCGGCGGTGCGCGAGGCCATGGGCCTGAACCGGCCGCTCTACGTGCAGTTCGGCCGTTATGTCGCGGCCGTCGCGCGCGGCGATCTCGGCGAATCCATCCTCACGGCGAACCCGGTCGCCGAGGACATCGCGCGGGTGTTCCCGGCCACGCTCGAGCTCGCGACGGCCGGCATCGTCGTCGGCGTGCTCGGCGGCGTGCCGCTCGGCGTCTGGGCCGCGCTGCGGCGCGGCCGTGCGGTCGACCAGCTCGTGCGCGTGACCGGCCTGCTCGGCTACTCGGTGCCGATCTTCTGGCTCGGCATGATGGCGCTCGTGCTGTTCTACGTGCGCCTCGGCTGGGTCGCCGGGCCGGGCCGCATCGACCTCGCCTATTACTACGCGGTGCCGCGCGTGACCGGCCTGCTCGTCGTCGACGGCCTGCTCGCGGGCCATCTCGGCGCGGTGCGCTCGGCGCTCGCCCACCTCGCGCTGCCGGCGCTGCTGCTCGGCTATTTCTCGCTCGCCTACATCAGCCGCATGACGCGCAGCTTCATGCTCGCCGAGCTCAAGAAGGAGTACGTGACGGCCGCGCGCGGCCGCGGCGTCGGCGAGGCGCGCGTCGTCTGGCGCCACGCGCTGCGCAACGCGGCCGTGCCGCTCGTGACCGTCGTCGCGCTGTCCTACGCGGGCCTGCTCGAAGGCTCGGTGCTGACCGAGACCGTCTTCTCGTGGCCCGGCATCGGCCAGTACATCACCAACGCGCTGCAGAACGCCGACATGAACGCGGTGCTCGGCGGCACGCTCGTGATCGGCGCGGTGTTCATCGTCTTCAACCTCGTCGCGGACCTGCTGTACCGCGCGCTCGACCCGCGCGTGCGGCCCCAGCGATGAGCGACGCCCCCCTGTCCTTCGACGCCGGCCGCGGCCGGCGCTGGCGCCAGTTCCGCGCGAACCGGCTCGCGCTCGCCGGCGCGGCCGTGCTCGCACTGCTGCTGCTCGTCGCGCTCGCGGCGCCCTGGCTCGCGCCCTATGACCCGACGCTCGGCGACCTGCACCACGCACGCCTGCTGCCGCCGTCGGCCGTGCATTGGGCCGGCACCGACGAGCAGGGCCGCGACATCCTCGCGCGCCTCGTCTTCGGCGCGCGCGTGACCCTGTACATCGTCGGCCTCGTCGCCGTGATCGCTGCGCCGCTCGGGCTCGCCGTCGGCACGCTCGCGGGTTTCGCAGGCGGCTGGGTCGACACGCTGCTGATGCGCGTGACCGATCTGTTCCTCGCGTTCCCGCGCCTGATCCTCGCGCTCGCGCTCGCCGCGGCGCTCGGGCCCGGCGTCGGCAACGCCGTGCTCGCGATCGCGCTGACGGCCTGGCCGCCCTATGCGCGGCTCGCGCGCGCCGAGACCCTGCTGCACGCGCGCGCCGACTACGTGCGCGCGGCGCGCGCGCTCGGCGCGTCGCCCGCGCGCATCCTGCTGCGCCACCTGATGCCGGCCGCGCTGCCCTCGCTCGTCGTGCGCGTGACGCTCGACATGGCCGGCATCATCCTGACGGCCGCGGGCCTCGGCTTCCTGGGCCTGGGCGCGCAGCCGCCGAGCCCCGAGTGGGGCGCGATGATCGCGGGCGGGCGCGCGTTCGTGCTCGACCAATGGTGGGTCGCCGCGGCGCCGGGCCTCGCGATCTTCGTCGTCAGCATGGCCTTCAACCTGCTCGGCGACGGCCTGCGCGACGCGCTCGACCCGAAGTCGGCCGACTGATCGCTGCTTGCAGTTTGAAGCACGGCCGTAACCGTGCCGCCCTATCATCCGGCGCATGAAAATCGCGCTGATCGCCCACGACCACAAGAAGGACGCGATGGTGGCCCTGGCCATCGAGTTCGCGGCCTTTCTCAAGACCTGCACGCTGCTCGCGACCGGCACGACCGGCGGGCGCCTGCACAGCGAGGTCGGCCTCGAGGTCGAGCGCATGCTGTCGGGCCCCCTCGGCGGCGACCTGCAGATCGGCGCGCGCCTCGCCGAAGGCCAGGTCGACGCGGTGATCTTCCTGCGCGACCCGATGACGCCGCAGCCCCACGAACCCGACATCAACGCGCTCGTGCGCGCCTGCGACGTCCACGACGTGCCCTGCGCGACGAACGTGTCTTCGGCACGGCTCGTGCTGGCACGCCTGGCGGAAATCGGCTAATGCATTAAAATCTTCGGCTCAGCCCATTTTCAAGGCTGTTCGTAACAAGCAACACTACGGAGCCGTCATGGGCAACAAGATCGTCACCGAGGCCGACAAGAAGGCCACCCCGCGCCTCGCCGGCACCACTTCGCGCCAGGGCGACGGCCAGCGCAAGAGCCAGGAGCGCGGTTCGCATACCCGCTCGAAGAAGAACCCGGGCAAGCGTCCGCACAGCGGCTGAAGCCTCGGGAGCCTTCTCCCAGCGCAATGCCCCGTCGCCTCCGGCACGGGGCATTCTTCATTCAAGACCTGACTGATCAATCGCCATGATCCGCATCCAGGAACTCAAGCTCCCGCTAGCCCACGCCGAACCCGCGCTGCGGGAAGCCGTCGTCGCCCGCCTGGGCATCGCCGACGCCGCGCTCAAGTCCTTCCACGTGTTCCGGCGCGGCTACGACGCGCGCAAGAAGACCGCGATCCAGCTCGCCTACACGATCGACTGCGAGGTCGACGACGCGGCCGCGCTGCTCGCGCGCCACGCCGGCGACCACAACATCCGGCCGACGCCGGACACCGAGTACAAGTTCGTCGGCCACGCGCGCGACGTCACCCCGGCCGACTGGCCCGAGGACCGGCGCCCGGTCGTCGTCGGCTTCGGCCCCTGCGGCCTGATGGCCGCGCTGATCCTCGCCCAGATGGGCCTGCGCCCGATCGTGCTCGAGCGCGGCCGCCAGGTGCGCGAGCGCACCAAGGACACCTGGGGCCTGTGGCGCCAGAGCGTGCTCGAGCCCGAATCGAACGTGCAGTTCGGCGAGGGCGGCGCCGGCACCTTCTCGGACGGCAAGCTCTACAGCCAGATCTCCGACCCGCGCCACCTGACGCGCAAGCTGCTCAAGGAGTTCGTCAAGGCCGGCGCGCCCGAGGAGATCCTGTTCGTCAGCAAGCCGCATATCGGCACGTTCCGGCTCGTATCGATGATCATCAAGATGCGCGCCGAGATCGAGTCGCTCGGCGGCGAGATCCGTTTCCAGGCCAGGGTCGCCGACCTGCACGTCGAGGACGGCCCGGACGGTCGCCAGGTGCGCGGCGTCACGCTCGCGTCGGGCGAGCAGATCCGCAGCGACCACGTGATCCTCGCGCTCGGCCATAGCGCGCGCGACACCTTCGCGATGCTGCACGAGCGCGGCGTGCAGATGGAGGCCAAGCCCTTCTCGATCGGCTACCGCATCGAGCACCCGCAAAGCCTGATCGACCGCGCGCGCTTCGGCCCGTTCGCGGGCAACGAGATCCTCGGCGCGGCCGACTACAAGCTCGTCCACCACGCCAAGAACGGCCGTTCGGTCTACAGCTTCTGCATGTGCCCGGGCGGCACCGTCGTCGCGGCGACGAGCGAGCCGCAGCGCGTCGTCACGAACGGCATGAGCCAGTACTCGCGCAACGAGCGCAACGCCAACGCCGGCATCGTCGTCGGCATCACGCCCGAGGACTACCGCCAGGACGGCAAGACCGACGGCAGCCGCGTGAGCCCGCTCGACGGCATGGCCTTCCAGCGCTTCTGGGAGAGCCGCGCCTACGAGCTCGGCGGCGGCGACTACCGCGCGCCGGCGGCGCTCGTCGGCGACTTCGTCAAGCGCCAGCGCTCGGCGGCGCTCGGCGGCGTCGAGCCCTCGTACCAGCCCGGCGTGACGTTGACCGACCTGCAGCAAAAGGGCCGCGGCAGCCTGCCCGACTACTGCCTCGACGCGATCCGCGAGGCGCTGCCCGCGTTCGAGCGCCAGATCAAGGGCTTCGCGATGGCCGACGCGGTGCTGACCGGCGTCGAGACGCGCACCTCGTCGCCGCTGCGCATCAACCGCGGCCGCGACTACCAGAGCCTCAACGTGCGCGGCCTGTACCCGGCCGGCGAGGGCGCCGGCTACGCGGGCGGCATCATGAGCGCGGGCGTCGACGGCATCGAGGTCGCCGAGGCCGTCGGCGCGGCGCTGCTGCAGCGCGCCGGCTGACGTGGCGCGCGCGGTCGGCGCCTCAGCGCGGCGGCGGCTTGGCGAGGTCGCGGTAGAACGCCGCGATCTCGGCGGCATGGCGCTGGCGCGTCGCGGGCGGCAGCTCGGCGTTCATTTTCAGGTGCACGAGCGCCTGGCCGTCGGGCGTCGCGAACAGCGCGTCGACCTGACGGATTACGGTCAGGCCCCAGGATGTGCGCGGGCAGGCGATGCCAGCGTGCACGAGCTCGGTGTTGCCGGCGACCGGCGCCCCGACGACCTGGCCCGCCGCGCTGCCGAGCTCGGCGGCGCGGACCCAACCGAAGCCGTAGTCGGCCCGGCCTTTGACGAGCATCTCGGGGATGTTGCGGCCGAAGTCGTTGGCGCTGTAGCGCTTGAGGTTTGCGTCGGCCGGAGCCGCGCGCAGCTGGGCGTTGATGTAGTCGCCATAGCTGCGCCCGTCGTTGATCGCGCCGCGCAGCCGGCGGTCGGCTAACAGCCGCGGCAGGTCGACCTCGCCGGCTGCGTCGCGCGGCAGCGCCGCGAGCTTGTCGCGGCGCACGATCACGCCGGGCGGCGGGGTCAGCAATACGTCGGTGAAGTAGGCGAGGCGGTCGCGCTCGGGCGTGCGGCCGGCGAACAGATAGCAGGCCGGCTCGCCGTTGCCGATCATCTCCCAGCCGCGGCGCGGGTTGGCTTGTTCGAACAGATGCTCGACGCCGGTCCAGCGACTCCGCAGAAACACCGCCAGCGTTGCGGCGAAGGAAAGCGCCACAGGCTTCGGGCGGGTCGTGTCCCCCGCCATCGTGGCCTCGGTGGTCGCGGGGACGGCCTCGCTACTCAACCAGATCACGGTGCGAATCGGTGGCGCGGCGGCGTCGGCCCGGGCGAAACTGCCTGCCGAGGCCAGCAAGGTCACGATCAGAACGTGCGCGCTTCTCATGGTTGTGGGGGGGCTGCGTTCAGCGCGGCGGCGGCTTGGCGAGGTCGCGGTAGAACGCGGCGATCTCGGCCGCGTAGCGCTTGCGCGTCGCCGGCATCATCTGCTGGTCCATCTTGAGGCGGATCATGGCCTGACCGTCGGGCGTCGCGAACAGCGCGTCGACCTGGCGGATCACGGCCAGGCCCCAGGGCGTGCGCGGACAGGCGACGCCACCGTGCACGAGCTGGTCGACGCCGGCGATGGGCGCGCCGACGACGCTGCCGGCCCACTCCCCGAGCTCGACGGCGCGGTTGAAACCGAAGCTGTAGTCGGCGCGATTCTTTGCCAGCATCTCGACCATGTTGTGGCCGGAGTCCTTGGTGCCGTAGTGCGCGAGCTTGGCGTCGGGCGGCGCCGCGTGCAGCTGGGCGTCGATGAACGGCCCGTAGCTGCGCGCTTCGGTGATCGCGCCGCGCAGCCGGTGGTCGGCGAGCAGCCGCGCGAGGTCGACCTCGCCCGCGGCGTTGCGCGGCAGGGCCGCGAGCTTGTCGCGCCGCACCAGCACTTCGTGCGGCGCGACGAGCAGCGCGTCGGCGAAGTAGGCGAGGCGTTCGCGCTCCGGCGTGCGCACCGCAAACAGCTGGCAGGCGGGCTCGCCGGCCGCGATCATTTCCCAGCTGCGGCGCGCGTTGGCCAGTTCGAACGCATGGCCGACGCCGCGCCAGCGCGAGCGCAGGAAGGCCGCGAGGTCGAGTGCGAACGAGGGCGGCCGGGGCGTCGTCCCGGCGGCCGGGGCGGGGTGCAGGTCCTCGCTCGTCAGCCAGGTCACGCTGCGCAGGGGCGGGGGAGCGTCGTCGGCCCAGGCGCAGGCCCCCGCTGCCGTCAGCAGGGTCGCGATCGCCGCGTGGCCGAGCTTCATGGCGTCGATTCTGCCCAAGATTGCCAACGGCACGCCGGCGTGCCACGGGCGCGCAGTTGACGCCTCTGGCGCCTGCGAGATCGCCGCGTCAGCGCGGCGCCGGCTTCGCGCGCTCGCGGTAGAACGCCGCGAGCTCGGCCGCGTAGCGCTGCTGCGCGGCGGGCGCCATCCAGTGGTCCATCTCCTGGTGCAGCAGGGCCAGCCCCTCGGGCGTCGCGAACAGCGCGTCGACGCGCCGGATCACGGCCAGGCCCCAGGGCGTGCGCGGGCAGGCGATGCCGGCGCGCACGAGCAGGGTCGCGCCGGCCACGGGTACGCCGACGACGTCGGGCGCCTTGCCCACGCCGTCGAGCTCGGCGGCGAGGTCGTAACCGATGCTGTAGTCGGCCCGGTTCATCGCGAGCATGACGGGCACGTGGCTGCCGAAGTCGCTGGCCGCGTAGCGCGTGAGGTTGGCGTCGGCCGGCGCGTCGTGGAGCCGGGCGTCGATGAACGCGCCGTAGCTGCGCCCGTCGACGAGGGCGCCGCGCAGCCCGCGGTCGGCGAACAGCCGGTCGAGTTCGACCTCGCCGGCCGCGTTGCGCGGCAGCGCCGCGAGCTTGTCGCGGCGCACCAGCACCGCGGGCGGCGGCGCGATCATCACGTCGGCGAAATAGGCGAGGCGGTCGCGCTCGGGCGTGTGGACCGAGAACAGCTGGCAGGCCGGCTCGCCGTTGCCGAGCATCTGCCAGGCGCGGCGCGCGTTCGCGTGCACGACGCGATGGTCGACGTCGCGCCAATGCGCCTGCAGAAAGGCCGTCAGACGCACCGACAACGGCGCCTCCGCCGTCTTCCCTTCCGGGGCTTCGCGCGCGGTCTCGCCCGACAGCCAGGTCACGCCGTGGATGGCCGGCGTCGGCTCGTCGGCGTGCGCGAGCAGGCCCGCCGTCGCCAGCAGGATCGCGGCGGCCGCGCGGCGCAGGCTCATGGCGCGGCCGGCACCATCAGGTCGATCAGTTCGCGCACGAAGGCGAGCGCCTCCTCGGGCGTCGCGAAGTAGTACTCGCCGCCGAGGTCGGCCGCGTCGCCCTCTGGGCCGATATGGACGACCGACCAGCCCTGCGCGCCGCCCTCGATCGCGCAGATGCCGAACGCGCCCGGCGCGAGCTCGCGCGCGCTGCCGGCGGTGACGAAGATGTCGCGGCCCTGGTGCTCGTAATAGCGTTTCACGGGGCCCGATTGTCCACGGCTTGCCGACGGCTTGCTTGTGCGGCGCGCATGCCCGGCGGCGCGGCGTCAGCGCAGCGGCCCGGCCGTGCGCGGCCACAGCGCCCAGACGCGCAGCGCCTGCTTCATGCGGCTCGCCAGCGCCTCGGCGTCGGCGCCCCAGCCCCAGAACAGGTCGACGCGCACGGCGCCCTGGATCGCGCTGCCGGTGTCCTGGGCGAGCACGAGGCGGCGCAGCGGCTGGTCCGACAGCGGTGCGCTCGTGTCGAGCCACAGCGGCGTGCCGAGCGGCACGGCAAGCTTGTCGACGGCGACCGAGCGCCCCGGCGTCAGCGCGACGCCCTGGGCGCCGCGCGGGCCCAGCGCCGGGTCGGCGAGCGCCTCGGCGCGGAAGAACACGTAGCGCGGGTTCGCCCACAGCGCCTCGCGCAGGCGGCCCGGGTTGCGCCGCGCCCAGTCGCGGACGCCGGCCCACGACGCGTCGGCGAGCTCGCCGCGCGCGCGCAGCGCCGCGCCGATCGACTGGTAGGGCAGGCCGTTGTCGCCGGCGTAGGACAGGCGCAGCCATTGAGGGCGGCCGTCGGCGCCGTCGAGGCGCAGCCGGCCCGAGCCCTGGACCTGGGCGATCGCGAGCTCGAGCGGGTCGGCGACGTAGGCGATCGCGTCGAGCGCCGCGCCGCCGCCTTCGTCGAGCTGGCGCCGCGTCAGGTAGGGCTGGCGGCGCCACAGGTCCCTGGGCGGCGCGAGCACGGGCACCTGGTTCGCCCCGCCGGCGCGGGCGGCGCCGGCGAGCTCGGGCTCGAAGTAGCCGGTCGCGAGGCCCTGGGCGTTGCCGTCGGGCGCCTCGACGCGCCAGGGGCGCAGGTGCTGCATGAGCCAGAGCATCGCGTCGGCGTCGTCGCGCGGCGCGTCACGCAGCGCCTCGGCGCAGACGGCGGTCCACTCGGGGGCGGGCCGCGCGCAACCGCGCTGCAGCGCGGCCCAGGCCTCGAGGGCCGCGTCGCCGCCCCAGCCGGGCAGGTCCTGCCACTCGGCGGCGGTCCAGCGCGCGTGCTCGCGCTGCAGGGTCGCGGCCGGTCCCGCGGGGGCGGTGCCCGGGGCGGGCGGCACGGCGGCCGTCGTCGAAGGCGCCGTGACCGGGGCGGGCCGGGTGAGCGGCACGCTCGTGCACGCGCCGAGCAGGGCAGTCGCGCCGACGATCAACGCGCGCTTGAGCATCGAGCGGCTCAGGGCGTCAGTGCAGGCCGGCGCTGTCGGCGAGGGCGAACTCGGGCACCTCGGCGTAGAAGACCTCGGCGGCCTCGGTCACGCACAGGTAGCGGCCGGCCATGCTGCCGTGCGGCGTCTCGATCTGGGCCCAGGAGCTGTACTGGAACTTCTCGCCGGGCGCGAGCAGCGGCTGGTGGCCGACGACGGCGAGGCCGTCGACGCGCTGTTCGCGGCCGCGCGAATCGACGATGCGCCAGTGGCGGCCGATCAGCTGCGCCGTGATGTCGCCGCTGTTGACGATCGTGATCGTGTAGCTGTAGGCCCAGACGCCCTTGGCCGGGTCGGTTTGTTCGGGCAGGGCCTGGACGGCGACGCTGCAGGTCAGTTGGGCATTCGGCATGCGGCCATTATGCTTGCGCGCCATGGACAAGCTCTGGACCGCCCCCGACGGCGACGCGCGCTGCGCCTGGTGCGGCGCGGCCCCCGACGACGCCGAATACCTGCGCTATCACGACGAGGAATGGGGCTTCCCGGTCGCCGACGACCGGCGCCTGTTCGAGAAGCTGTGCCTCGAGGGTTTCCAGTCGGGCCTGTCGTGGCGCACGATCCTGAACAAGCGCGCGGCGTTCCGCGCCGCGTTCAAGGACTTCGACTTACACAAGGTCGCGCGCTTCGGCGCGCGCGACGTCGAGCGCCTGCTCGGCGACGCCGGCATCGTGCGGCATCGCGGCAAGATCGAGGCGGCGATCGGCAACGCGCGCGCCTGCCTCGAGCTCGTCGCGGCCGAGGGTTCGCTCGCGCGCTTCGTCTGGTCCTTCGCGCCGGCCGAGCGCACGCCGGGCGCGACCGAGACGGCCGCGTCGCAGGCCCTGTCCAAGGCGCTCAAGCAGCGCGGCTGGCGCTTCGTCGGGCCGACGACGATGCACGCGTTCATGCAGTCGGTGGGGCTCGTCAACGACCACGCGAGCGGCTGCGTGACGCGCGTGGCGGCCGCGCGCGCGCGCCAGGGCTTCGAGGTGCCGGGCCCATAAAATCGCGGCCATGAGCAAACCCACCTACCGCATCGCCCCGAGCCTGCTGTCGGCCGACTTCGCCCGCCTCGGCGACGAGGTCCGCGACGTGCTCGCGGCCGGCGCCGACTGGATCCACTTCGACGTGATGGACAACCATTACGTGCCCAACCTGACCTTCGGCCCGATGGTCTGCGAGGCGCTGCGCAAGCATGCGCGCAAGCCCGACGGCACGCCCGCGGCGATCGACGTGCACCTGATGGTCGAGCCGGTCGACGCGCTGGCCCAGGCCTTCTGCCGCGCGGGCGCCGACCTCGTGAGCTTCCACCCCGAGGCCTCGGCCCATGTCGACCGCACGCTGCAGCTGATCAAGGCCGAGGGCAAGCAGGCCGGCCTGGTGTTCAACCCGGCGACCTCGCTCGACGTGCTCGAGTGGGTGATCGACAAGGTCGACCTGGTGCTGATCATGAGCGTGAACCCGGGCTTCGGCGGGCAGAGCTTCATCCCGGCCGCGCTGAAGAAGCTCGCGGCCGCGCGCGAGATCATCGCGGCGAGCGGGCGCGACATCCGCCTCGAGATCGACGGCGGCGTCAAGGTCGACAACATCCGCGCGATCGCCGACGCGGGCGCCGACACCTTTGTCGCGGGCTCGGCGATCTTCGGCAAGCCCGACTACCGTGGCGTGATCGACGCGATGCGCGCCGAGCTCGCGCGCTGAGGCTGGCGCGGCGATGGCGTCGGTCCTGTTCGTCTGCCTCGGCAATATCTGCCGCTCGCCGATGGCCGAGATGCTGCTCAAGGCGCGCCGGCCCGAGTTCGCGCCGGTGCGCTCGGCCGGCACGCGCGCGGTCGGCGGGGCGATGGACGCGCGCACGGTCGCGGCGCTCGAGCGGGTCGGCGTCAAGGCCGACCGCAAGTTCCGCTCGCGCCAGGTCGAGGCCGCCGATTTCGAGCGTTACGACCTGATCCTCGCGCTCGACCACTACAACCTCTCGGACCTCGAGGCGATGCGCCCCGAGGGTTCGCGCGCGCAGCTGCGCCTGCTGCTCGACCATGTGCCCGAGCTCGCGGGCCAGGACGTGCCCGACCCCTATTACGGCCCGGCCGCCGGCTTCGACCTCGCGCGCGGCCTGATCGAGCGCGCGATCGCGGCGCTGCCGAAGGGCTGAGCCGGGCGCGCCGTTCAGGCGACCTCGGCGGTCAGTTTGACGCCGAGCGCGCGGGCGACCTTGAGCACGGTGTCGAAGCGCGGTCGTGCGCCGGGGGTCAGCGCTTTGTAGAGGCTTTCGCGACCCAGCCCGGCCTGTTTGGCGATCTCTGCCATGCCGCGCGCCCGCGCGATGTCGCCGAGCGCGAGCAGGAGTAGATCGGGTTCGCCGGTCTCCAGAACGGCCGTCAGGTACTCGGCCACGGCTGCGTCGCTGTCGAGATAGCGGGCCGCATCGAAGTCGATCAACTTGCGTTGCGGCTGGCGCGAACGGGTATTCATGAATTCCCTCCGATTTCTGCAGCGATCTTCAGCGCGCGCCGGATGTCGCGCTGCTGACTCGATTTGCTGCCAGCGTTCAGCATGACGATGATCACCCGGCCGCGGCGTATGAAATACAGCCGATAGCCGGGCCCGAAGTGCACGCGCATCTCCGAAAGATCGCCCTGTACTGGTGCCCAGTCGCCGAGATTCCCGGCTTCGGCCAGACGCAGCCTCGCGACGATGCGTTGGCGCGCGCGCAGATCGGCCAGTGCGTCGAGCCCGGCGACGAACTCCTCGGACTGCTTGACGAGGTACATCGCCTCGTATTGTATCCACTTGGATACGATATGGTCATCCGAACCTCCAGGTGACGGTGCGCGTGCGGCCTCAGCGCTGCGCCTGCAGCGCGACCGCGAGCGCCGCGCCGGCGCGTGCGTTGTTCTTCACGAGCGCGATGTTCGCGCTCAGGCTGCGACCGTCGCTGAGCTCCTTGATGCGCGCGAGCAGGAAGGGCGTGACGGCCTTGCCGTGCACGCCGCGCGCGGCCGCGTCGGCGAGCGCCGCGGCGATCCAGGCGTCGACCTCGGCGCGCGGCAGGCCTTCGCCCTCGGGCACGGGCACGCTGAGCAGCACGCCGCCGGCGAGCCCGAGCGCCCATTTCGCGCGGATGAAGCGCGCCTGCTCGGCCGCCGCGTCGAGGCGCAGGTCGGCCTTGAAGCCGCTGTCGCGGCAGTAGAACGCCGCGAATTCGTCCTGGCCGCAACTGAGCACGGGCACGCCGTGGGTCTCGAGGTATTCGAGCGTCAGGCCGATGTCGAGGATGGACTTCGCGCCCGCGCAGACCACGGCGACGCGCGTGCGCGCAAGCTCCTGCAGGTCGGCCGAGATGTCGAAGCTTTCCGCCGCGCCGCGGTGCACGCCGCCGATGCCGCCGGTCACGAAGACCTCGATGCCGGCGAGCTGCGCGCAGATCATCGTCGCGGCGACCGTCGTCGCGCCGACGACGTCGCGCGTGAGCGCGACGGGCAGGTCGCGCCGGCTCAGCTTGAGCGCGTCGGGCGCGCGCGCGAGGCGCTCGAGCCGGGCTGCGTCGAGGCCGACGCAGATGCGCCGGTCGAGCACGGCGATCGTCGCGGGCACCGCGCCCGCGGCGCGGATCTCGGCCTCGACGGCATGCGCGGTCTCGAAGTTCTGCGGCCACGGCATGCCGTGGGCGACGATCGTCGACTCGAGCGCGACGACGGGGCGGCCCGCGGCGCGCGCGGCGGCGACCTCGGGCGCGTACTGGAGGAAGTCCTGAGCGCTATGCATGCGCCGATTGTGCCGGCGCGCGCCGCCGGCGTTGCTCAGGCGAGGCCGCGCACCAGCAGGGTCAGCGCGACGACGGCGCACAGCGCCGCGAAGCTGCGCTGCATCAGCGTCGTGCCCGAGCTGCGGCCCGCGACGCGGCGGCCGACGAGCAGCGCGGCCATCGCGCCGGCCGCGAACGGCAGCGCGATCGGCCAGGCCATTGCGCCCTTGGCCGCGGCGGACGCGACGCCCGAGACCGACACGAGCGCGATCACGGCGAGCGAGGTGCTGACGATGCTGCGCGGGTCGAGGTCGGTCCAGCGCGTGAGCGCGGGCACGATCACGAAGCCGCCGCCGACGCCGAGCAGGCCGCTGAGCAGGCCCGAGCCGAGCCCGGTCGCCGCGAGCACGCGCGCGCAGGCCGCGGTCCAGCGGAAGCGCCCGGTACCCGGGTCGCGCTCGCACCGCGGCGCGACGCGCGGCACGGCGGGCAGGCCGTTGGCGCGGCTGCGCAGGAGTGCGCGCCAGGCCGAATAGGCCATCACGAGCGCGAACGCGACGGTCAGCGGCCGGTTCGGCACGCGCTGCGCGAGCTCGACGCCGAGCGGCGCGACGAGCATGCCGGCCGCGCCGATCAGCAGCGCCGCGCGGTAGCGCACTTGGCGCTCGCGCAGCCCGAGCAGCGCGCCGAGCGCGGCCGCGAGGCCGACCGCGAGCAGGCCGACCGGCGCGGCCTCGGCGATCGCGAGCTTGAGACCGAACACGAGCAGCGGCACGGCGAGGATGCCGCCGCCTGCGCCGGTCAGCGCGAGCGTCAGGCCGACGAGGGCGCCCAGAACGAAGGCCATCGCGCTCACTGGGGCACCCATCGCGCTACGCGCTGTCCCGCCGAGCGGGAGTGAGCGCCCTTCGGAGCGGCCGTGCGGGCGCTCACGCCACCTCGCCCGGCTCGAGCGACGGCGCCGGCGTCAGCGGACCGGTCCATAGCGCGAGCCCGCCCGCAAGGCTCCAGGCCCGAGGCCGGCCTTCGCGGCGCAGCGCGCGCGCCGCCTCGGCGCTGCGCCGACCGCTACGGCAGAAGCACAGCAGCGCGGCGTCGGCGTCGAGCGCGAGCAGCTCGGGCAGGCGCGCGTCGAGCTGCGACAGCGGCACGGCCAGATAGCGCGCGCCGGGGCCGAGTTCGGGGCACAGTCCGAGCTTTTGCTCGTAGGGCTCGCGCACGTCGACGACCCAGGTCTTCGCGGCGAGCACCGCGATCAGCGCCGCGCCACCGAGCGCCACGCCGTCGGGCGCGTCGCCTGCGGTGTCGGCGCGTGCCGGCGCGGCGCGGCCGGCACCCGTGGCCGGGCGGCCCGGGGCAGCGCTGTCGCGCAGTGCCGCGCCGCAGGCGAGGAGGCGCGCGCAGGCCTCGGCGATGAAGTCCGCGTCGACGACCGGGCCGAACGACAGGCGCACCGCCGCCGCGGTCTGCGCGGCCGGCAGGCCCATGGCCTCGAGCACATCGCTCGGCCGGGCCTTCGCGGCGCCGCAGGCCGAACCGGCCGACACGCGGATCTCGGCCGCGTCGAACAGGTCGAGCAGCAGGTTCGACGCGACGCCGGGCACCGCGAAGTTCAGCGTCGTCGGCAGGCACAGCTCGGGCGGCGCGTTGAAGACGAGACCCGGAAAGGCCTCCGCGAGCGCGGCCGCGAGGCGGTCGCGGAACACCGCGAGCGTCGCCGCGTCCTGGAAGCGCTGGCCGCCCTCGAGCGCCGCGAGCACGGCGCCGAACGCGGCGATGCCGGCCATGTTCTCGGTGCCCGAGCGCAGCGCGTCCTCCTGGCCGCCGCCGACGATCAGCGGCGTGAACGGCGCGCCCTCGCGCACGTAGAGCAGGCCGACGCCCTTGGGCGCGTAGAGCTTGTGCCCCGAGAACGGCGCGTAGTCGATCGGCCGTTCGGCGAGGCGCAGCGCGAGCTTGCCGAGCGCCTGGACGCCGTCGACGAGCCACAGCGCCGGGCCGCCCGCGAGCGCCGCGGCGATGCCGTCGAGGTCGCTGATCACGCCGGTCTCGTTGTTCGCGGCCATCGTGCAGACGAGGCCCGCCCGCGGCGCCCGCGCGCACAGCCAGGCGAGGTCGTGGCGGCCGTCGCGACCGACCGGGATCGCCTGCACCTCGAGGTTCAGGCCCAACAGCGCGTTCCAATGCGCGATCGCCTGCGGCACGGCCTTGTGCTCGGTCGCGCCGTAGAGGATCAGCGCGGGGATGTCGGCGCCCGCGTCGCGGCGCTCGCGCAGCGCGGTCAGCGCCGACAGCACGGCCGTCTGGATGCCCTCGGTCGCGCCGCTCGTGAACAGCAGCCGGCCCTTGCCCGCGTCGAGCACGCGGCGCGCGGCCGCGCGCGCGGCGTCGACGATCGCGCGCGCTTTCAGGCCGGCGCTGTGCACGCTGCTCGGGTTGCCGAAGTCGTCGGCCATCGCGAACAGCGCGGCCGCGCGCGCTTCGGGGATCACCGGGGTCGTCGCGTTGGCGTCGAGATAGATTTCCATGGGCAGGCATTGTCTGGCTGCGGGGCTGGAATCGGCATGCGTTATTGTCTAATAGTCGCGATGTGATTGGAATTTCATTCCTGATTTTATTTTTTCAATGAAACTTGATTCCATAGACCGAAGAATCCTCGAAGTCCTGCAGGCCGACGCGACGGTCCAGGTCGCGGCGCTCGCCGAGCAGGTCGGGTTGTCGGCGACGCCCTGCTGGCGGCGCATCCAGCGCCTCAAGGAGGCCGGGGTGATCACGGCCAACGTGGTGCTCGTCGATCCGCGCAAGGTCAACGTCGGCGTGACGGTGTTCGTGTCGGTGCGCACGAGCACGCATTCGCAGGCCTGGTTCGACCGCTTCAAGGCCATCGTCGAGGCGATCCCCGAGGTCGTCGAGTTCTACCGCATGAGCGGCGACGTCGACTACCTGTTGCGCGTCGTCGTGCCCGACATCGCGGCCTACGACCAGGTCTACAAGCGCCTGATCGCCGACACCAACCTGTTCGACGTCAGTTCGAGCTTCGCGATGGAAGAGATCAAGTTCACGACGGCGCTGCCGCTCAGCTATGCAAATTGATACGCCCGACGCCTTCCTGATCGACCTCGACGGCACCCTCGTCGACACCCTCGGCGACTTCCACGCGGTGCTCGCGGCGACGCTTGCCGAGCTCGGCCTGCCGTCGGTATCGCGCGCCTTCATCGAACGCACGGTCGGCCAGGGCAGCGAGCACCTGATCCGCGCGGTGCTCGCCGAGGTCGGCGGCGCGCCGGCGCTGTACGAACCCGCCTGGGCGCTGTACCAGGACCATTACGCGGCGCTCAACGGCCGCCACGCCGAGGTCTATCCGGGCGTCGTCGCGGGGCTCGAGCGCCTGCGCGCCCTGGGTCGGCCGATGGCCTGCCTGACGAACAAGCCCGGCGCGTTCGCGCGCGGGCTGCTCGCTGCCAAGCAGCTAAGTCACTATTTCGACGTCGTCGCCGGCGGCGACGAGTTCGCGCGCAAGAAGCCCGACCCGCTGCCGCTCGTCGCGACCTGTGCCAGGCTCGGCGTCGCGCCCGCGCGGGCCTGGATGGTCGGCGACTCGAGCAACGACGCGCGCGCGGCGGCCGCGGCCGGCTGCGCCTGCGTGCTGGTCACCTACGGTTACAACCACGGCGAGCCGATCCGCGCGGTGCCCGCGCTGCAGCATGTCGACAGCCTCGCGGCGATCGCGCTGCCGGGCTGAGGGCGGCTTACTGGTCGGCGTCGGTGCGCTGGTGCGGCTTGACCTGGCCGAGCAGCGCCTTCTTGAGGCCGCTGTCGGCCGGCTTCGCGCCGAGCCAGATGCGCAGCAGCGCGCCGTAGAACTCGGGTTCCTTGATCACGTCGCCGGTGCGCTTGCCGTTGATCGAGATGATCGAGCCGGTGCCCTGGACATAGTCGACCGTGAACTCCTCGCCCTTGGCGAGCTCCTGCTTGGCCGCGAACAGCTGCGCGACCTTGAGCACGCCGGGCAGCGAACGGACGAACTCGTCGTGCGTCGAGTTCGCCTGGATGCCCTCGGTGAACAGCTTGCCGAGCCGTTCGCCCGAGATGTCGCGCAGCGCGACGATGCGCAGGCGCTTCGCGCCGGGCTCGGCGACGGCGGCCTCGGTCAGGTCGGCCTTCTGCGGCAGGTACAGGCCGGCCGTGTAGACCTTGAAGAAGGCCAGGTAGCGGATGCCGGCGCCGTTGAGCTGCAGTTTCTGGCCGGCGACGTCGGCGACCGTGTCGTACTTCACGCCGGCGACTTCGACGGTGTCGGCGTGCGCGGGCGCGGCGCACAGCAGGGCCGCGGAGAAAAGAGCGAGCAGGACGGCGCGCATGGGTCTCCTCTACGAAGAATCGTTCTGACGAAGTCCTCCAGTATCTGGTTCGGTGCCCCCCGATGTCTGCGGCAAAGTGGACAAAGCGTCGAACAAATGCGCGGCCCGGGCCTGGCTGTGGCGCGCTGCTACACTCGTCCCACGATGTTCATCACGCGCAAGCAGATCAAGGGGTCGAACGACCGGGGAGCCTGGCCCTGGCGTCGCCGCACGACTTCGTCCGAAGCCGCCTGACTGCCGCGCGTAGCGCCCCTTCGTCCCGACCACGCGCCGCAGTCCGGCCCTGTCCTCCACGGCAGCCGTGTCGGCTGCCGTCGCATGCAAGGGTTAGCCGTGATCACCGAAAGCCAGTTCGAGCACCTCCGGTCCGAGGGCTATAACCGCATCCCCCTCGTCAGCACCGCGTTCGCCGACCTCGAGACGCCGCTGTCGCTGTACCTCAAGCTGTGCGGCGACGCGCCGCGCAACAGCTTTCTGCTCGAGTCCGTCGTCGGCGGCGAGCGCTTCGGCCGCTACTCGTTCATCGGCCTGCCCGCGCGCACGCTGGTGCGCGCGACCGGCACGCTGACCGAGGTCGTCAGCGACGGCGCGGTCGTCGAGCGCCACGAGGGCAACCCGCTCGACTTCATCGCGGCCTACCAGGAGCGCATCAAGCCGAGCATCCCTGCCGGCCTGCCGCGCTTTTGCGGCGGCCTCGCCGGCTACTTCGGCTACGAGGCCGTACGCGCGATCGAGCCGCGCCTCGCCGCGACGCGCAAGGACGGCGGCCTCGGCACGCCCGACATCCTTCTGCTGCTCAGCGAGGAGGTCGCCGTGATCGACAACCTCTCGGGCAAGCTGCACCTGATCGTCTGGGCCGACCCGGGCGAGGCCGGCGCCTACGCGCGCGGCCAGCAGCGCCTCGCCGCGCTCGGCGCGCGCCTGCAACGCAGCATCGCCACGCCGACCGTCGCGCCGCGCCCGCCCGAGCCGGTCACGCGCGGCTTCGCGAAGGCCGACTACATCGCTGCGGTGCTGCGCGCGAAGGAATACATCGCGGCCGGCGACCTGATGCAGGTCCAGGTCGGCCAGCGCCTGAGCAAGCCTTACGGCGCCGAACCGATCGCGCTGTACCGCGCGCTGCGCACGCTGAACCCGAGCCCGTACATGTATTTCTACGACCTCGGCGACTTCCAGATCGTCGGCGCGAGCCCCGAGATCCTCGTGCGCGAGGAGCACGCGGGCGACGGCTCGCGCAAGGTCACGATCCGCCCGCTCGCGGGCACGCGGCCGCGCGGCGAGACGCCCGAGCGCGACCTCGCGCTCGAGGCCGAGCTGCAGGCCGACCCGAAGGAGCGCGCCGAGCACCTGATGCTGATCGACCTCGCGCGCAACGACATCGGCCGCATCGCGCGCACCGGCAGCGTCAAGGTCACGCAGGCCTTCGTCGTCGAGCGCTACTCGCATGTGATGCACATCGTGTCCAACGTCGAGGGCGTGCTGCGCCCCGAGGTCGGCCAGCTCGAGGTGCTCAAGGCGACCTTCCCGGCCGGCACGCTGACCGGCGCGCCCAAGGTCCGCGCGATGGAGCTGATCGACGAGCTCGAGCCGGTCCAGCGCGGCATCTACGGCGGTGCCTGCGGCTACCTGAGCTTCGCCGGCGACATGGACCTCGCGATCGCGATCCGCACCGGCATCGTCAAGGACGGCACGCTCTACGTGCAGGCCGCGGCCGGCGTCGTCGCCGACTCGGTGCCCGAGCTCGAATGGCAGGAGACCGAGGCCAAGGCGCGCGCGCTGCTGCGCGCCGCGGAACTCGTCGAACAAGGCTTTTGAAGGGGACTGCCATGCTGCTGATGATCGACAACTACGACAGCTTCACCTTCAACCTGGTCCAGTACTTCGGCGAGCTCGGCGCCGAGGTCAAGGTGCTGCGCAACGACGAGATCACGGTCGAGGGGATCGGCGCGCTCCAGCCCGACCAGCTCGTGCTCTCGCCGGGCCCGTGCACGCCCAACGAAGCCGGCGTGTGCCTCGACGCGATCAAGGCCTTCGCGGGCAAGCTGCCCATCCTCGGCGTGTGCCTGGGCCACCAGAGCATCGGCCAGGCGCTCGGCGGCCGCATCGTGCGCGCGGGCGTGCAGATGCACGGCAAGGCGAGCGTGATCACGACCGACCAGCGCGGCGTGTTCACGGGCCTGCCGCGCGACTTCAGCGTGATCCGCTACCACTCGCTCGTGATCGAGCAGGCGACGCTGCCGGCCGAGCTCGAGGTCAGCGCGCGCAGCCCCGACGGCGAGATCATGGGCGTCAGGCATCGCGGACTCGCTGGGACGCGTGCGCCGCTCGAGGGCGTGCAGTTCCACCCCGAGTCCATCCTGTCCGAGCATGGCCACGCGATGCTCAGGAACTTCCTGGAGCTGGCGCCATGAAGCTCGTTGATTTGCGTAGTGACACCGTCACGCGGCCGACGGCTGCCATGCGCGAAGCGATGGCCGCCGCCGCGCTCGGCGACGACGTGTTCGGCGACGACCCGAGCGTCAACGCGCTGCAGCAAGACCTCGCCGCGCGGCTCGGCTTCGAGGCCGCGCTGTTCATGGCCAGCGGCACGCAGGGCAATCTGTGCGGGCTCATGAGCCATTGCGGCCGCGGCGACGAGTACATCGTCGGCCAGCTCGCCCATACCTACCGCTACGAGGGCGGCGGCGCCGCGGTGCTCGGCTCGATCCAGCCACAGCCGCTCGCCCATGCGGCCGACGGCACGCTGCCGCTCGCCGAGATCCGCGCCGCGATCAAGCCCGACGACGCCCATTTCGCGCGCACGCGCCTGCTCGCGCTCGAGAACACGCTTGGCGGCAAGGTCATGCCGCTCGCCTACCTCGAGGCCGCGACCGGGCTCGCGCGCGCGCATGGCCTGGCCACGCATCTCGACGGCGCGCGCCTGTTCAACGCGGCCGTCGCGGGTACGCCGGCCGGCGGCGACCCGTTCGACGCCGCGCGCGCGATCACGCGCCATTTCGACAGCGTGTCGGTGTGCTTCTCCAAGGGCCTCGGCGCGCCGGTCGGCTCGATGCTGTGCGGCAGCCGCGCGCTGATCGAGCGCGCGCGCCGCCACCGCAAGATGCTCGGCGGCGGCATGCGCCAGGTCGGGCTGCTCGCGGCCGCGGCACACCACGCGCTCGACCACCATGTCGCGCGCCTCGCCGACGACCACGCGAACGCCGCGCGGCTCGCGGCCGGCCTGGCGGGCCTGCCGGGGCTGACGGTCGAGGCGCCGCAGACGAATATCGTGTTCGCCGACGTGGCCCCCGAGCTCGGGGCCGCGCGCGCGGCGGGCCTGCTCGCGCACCTGCAGGCGCAGGGCGTGCTCGCGACGGGCCTGTACCGGCTGCGCTTCGTCACCCACCTCGACGTCGACGCCGAAGGCATCGACCGCGCGATCGCTGCGATCCGTTCGTATTTCGGAGATTGAAGATGGCCATTTCCGACCAAGAAGCGCTGACGCGCGTGATCGAGCACCGCGAGATCTTCCACGACGAGATGCTCACGCTGATGCGCCGCATCATGGCCGGCGAGATGTCGCCGGTGATGGCGGCCGCGATCCTGATCGGCCTGCGCGTGAAGAAGGAGACCGTCGGCGAGATCACGGCCGCGGCCGAGGTCATGCGCGAGCTCGCGAACCGCGTCGACGTGCCCGGCGAGCGCCGCCACCTCGTCGACGTCGTCGGCACCGGGGGCGACGGCGCGCATACCTTCAATATCTCGACCTGCTCGATGTTCGTCGCCGCCGCCGCGGGCGCGCGCGTCGCCAAGCACGGCAACCGCAGCGTCTCGAGCAAGACCGGCAGCGCCGACGTGCTCGAGTCGCTCGGCGCGAACATCCAGCTCGCGCCGGCCCAGGTCGCGCAAAGCATCGCGCGCTGCGGCATCGGCTTCATGTTCGCGCCCAACCACCACCCGGCGATGAAGAACATCGCGGCCGTGCGCAAGGAGCTCGGCGTGCGCACGATCTTCAACATCCTCGGCCCGCTGACCAACCCGGCCGGCAGCCCGAACATCCTGATGGGCGTGTTCCACCCGGACCTTGTCGGCATCCAGGTGCGCGTGCTGCAGCGCCTCGGCGCCGAGCACGCGGTCGTCGTCTACGGCAAGGACGGCATGGACGAGATCTCGCTCGGCGCCGCGACGCTCGTCGGCGAGCTCAAGGACGGCCGCGTCCGCGAGTACGAGATCCACCCCGAGGACTTCGGCCTCGCGATGGTCAGCAACCGCTCGATCCGCGTCGCCGGCCCAGACGAGTCCAGGACCATGCTGCTCGGCGCGCTCGCCGATACCCCGGGCGCCGCGCGCGACATCGTCGTGTTCAACGCCGGCGCGACGCTTTACGCGGCCAACGTCGTCGACTCGATCGCCTACGGCATCGCGCTCGCGCGCACGACCATCACGAGCGGCGCCGCGCGCGCCAAGCTCGACGAATTCGTGGAGACCACCCGCCATGTCTGACATCCTCGACCGCATCGTCGCCGTCAAGCGCGACGAAGTCGCGGCCGCGCGCGCGGCCGTGCCCCTCGCCGCCGTGCGCGCGGCCGCCGAGGCGCGCCGCGACACCCGCGGCTTCGCCGCCGCGCTGCGTGCGCGCGTCGCGGCCGGCCGCAGCGCCGTGATCGCCGAGGTCAAGAAGGCGAGCCCGAGCAAGGGCGTGCTGCGCGCCGACTTCCGCCCGGCCGAGATCGCCGCGAGCTACGAGCGCCACGGCGCGGCCTGCCTGAGCGTGCTGACCGACGCGCAGTTCTTCCAGGGCGCGCCGGCCTACCTCGTCGCCGCGCGCGAGGCCTGCGCGTTGCCGGTGCTGCGCAAGGACTTCATGATCGACGCCTACCAGGTGTTCGAGGCGCGCGCGATGGGCGCCGACTGCATCCTGCTGATCGCGGCCTGCCTCGACGACGCGCGGATGCGCGACCTCGAGGCCCAGGCCTTCGCGCTCGGCATGGACGTGCTCGTCGAGGTCCACGACGCGGCCGAGCTCGAGCGCGCGCTTGCGCTGAAGACGCCGCTTGTCGGCATCAACAACCGCAACCTCAAGACCTTCGAGGTCAGCCTCGACGTCTCGGCCGGCCTGCGCGCGGCCGTGCCGGCCGACCGCCTGCTCGTGACCGAGTCGGGCATCCTCGCGCCGGCGGACGTCGAACGCATGCGCGCGGCCGACGTCCACGCCTTCCTCGTCGGCGAGGCCTTCATGCGCGCGCCCGACCCGGGCGCGGCGCTCGCGGCGCTGTTCGCGTGAGCGCCGGCGCGCCGGACTTCGCGGTCGACCCCGGCTGGCAGCCGGCCGTCGACGCGTGGCGCGCGAGCCCGGCCGGCCAGGGCCTGCAGGCCTTTCTCGCCGCGCGCGAGGCCGCGGCCGCACGCGTCTACCCGCCCGAGCCGCTGCGCGCGTTGCGCGCGACGCCGCTCGCCGAGACCCGGGTCGTGCTGCTCGGCCAGGACCCCTACCATGGCCCGGGCCAGGCCGAGGGCCTTGCGTTCTCGGTGCCGGCGGGCCGGAAGTTCCCGCCGAGCCTGCGCAATATCTTCGTCGAGCTGCAGCGCGACCTCGGCCACGCACCGCCGCTGCACGGCCACCTCGGCGCCTGGGCCGCGCGCGGCGTGCTGCTGCTCAACACCGTGCTGACGGTCGAGGACGGCGCGCCGGCGAGCCACGCCAAGAAGGGCTGGGAGGCGCTGACCGACGCGCTGATCGCCGCGGCCGCGCGCGACGCCGCGCCCAAGGTCTTCCTGCTGTGGGGCGCCCACGCCCAGGCCAAGAAGCCGCTGATCGCGGCGGCCGGCGCCGGCCACCTCGTGCTCGAGGCCAACCACCCGTCGCCGCTCGCCGCGCGGCGGCCGCCCGTGCCCTTCATCGGCTGCGGCCATTTCTCGGCGGCCGCGCAATGGCTTGCCGAGCGCGGCCGGCCGCTCGATTGGCGGCTCGACGCGGCGGTCTGAAGCGGCGGCCGGGCAAGCTGCCCGGTTTTAGATTGGTATCTGTTTAGTGACTTTCGGCCATGCCTTGAGTGCCCCGACGTATTCCCCTGGTTCATTCTTTATAAGGGCTTCCCAGGGGGTGGGGCGAATTGACGAGGCAATCGTCGTGGTACTAAACTGGTATTAATGAAAACCTACCTGATCGGTCCCGGCGCCGCCGGGGCTGCGGCAGCGCTCGGCGCGATCCGCTTCCTGGTCGGCGTCGACGGCGGCGGCACAGGGACGCGCGTGCGCCTGGCCGACGCCGCGGGGCGCGAGATCGGGCTCGGCACGGCCGGCCCCTCGGCCCTGGGCCAGGGCGTCGAACAGGCCTGGCGGCATATCGGCGCGGCCATCGCCGGCGCCGCGGCCCAGGCCGGCATCGCCGCGCCCGCGCCGGCCGACTGCGCGATCGGGCTCGGCCTGTCGGGCGTCGGCGTGCTCGCGCAGGCCGAGGGCTTCCTCGCCGCGAACCCCGGCTACCCGCTGCTCGCGCTCGACGGCGACGGCTGGACCACGCTGCTCGGCGCCCATGGCGGGGCGCCCGGCGCGGTCGTCGCGGCGGGCACCGGCTCGATCGGCGAGGTGCTGCACCGCGACGGCTCGCGCGCGATCGTCGGCGGCTGGGGCTGGCGCTGCGGCGACGAGGGCAGCGGCGCCTGGCTCGGCCTCAAGGCCGTCGCCCATGTCCAGAACACGCTCGACGGCCGCGCGGCCGGCGGCCCGCTCGCGGCGGCAGTGATCGCGCGCACCGGCGGCGACCGCGCCGCGCTGCTGCACTGGATCTCGCGGTCGGGCCAGCAGGACTTCGCGAGCCTCGCGCCGCTGGTTTTCGAGCACGCGGCCGACGACGCGTTCGCGGCCGCCGCCGTTGCCAAGGCCGTCGTCGAGCTCGAGAAGATCG
Source organism: Roseateles sp. (assembly GCA_019232985.1). Next base: position 31,806 of record JAFAMW010000057.1, read on the forward strand.
CGCTCGCGCTCGACCCGCAGCAGGACCTGCCGCTCGCGCTGTGCGGCAGCATCGCCCTGCGCCTCGGCGAGGGCTTTCCGGACCGGCTGCGCGCGCGCTGCGTCGCGCCGCGCGGCGACTCGGCCGCCGGGGCGCTGACCCTGGTCCGCCACGAACTGGACGGGCTGCGCTGAGCATGGCGTTCGACTTCAAGCCCGATCCGCAGTCGGCCTCGCCGCTGTACATCCAGCTCGCGCAGCGGCTCGCCCAGGCGATCCACGAGGGCGAGTTCCTTGCCGAGGAGGCGCTGCCCTCGGAGCGCGCGCTGTCCGAATCGCTCGACATCTCGCGCGTGACCGCGCGCAAGGCGATCGACCGCCTCGTCGAGCAGGGCCTGATCATCCGCAAACGTGGTTCCGGCAACTACATCGCGCCGCGCCTCGAGCAGCCGCTGTCGCGCCTGACGAGCTTCTCGGAGGAGCTGCACCAGCGCGGCTTCAAGCCGAGCAGCAAATGGCTGACGCGCAGCTTCACGCTCGCCGCGCCCGACGAGCAGCTGAGCCTCGGGCTTGCCACGGGCGAGCGCGTCGCGCGGCTCGAGCGCCTGCGCCTGGCCGACCAGGTCGTGATGGCCTACGAGGTCTCGGTGCTGCCCGAATCGGTGCTG
>JAFAMW010000058.1 GCA_019232985.1 Roseateles sp.
ACAACCCGCTCACGCTCATCAATGTGGCGCGTGCCGTCGACCAGGGCCAGCCGGTGACCACGCGCACGCTGACCGTCAGCGGCGCGGTGGCACGGCCGGCAACGTTCACGGTGCCGCTGGGCACGCCCTTGCGCGAGGTGCTGGAGAGGGCGGGCGGAGCGACGATCGCCAATCCGGCCTACCTTGAAGGCGGCCCGATGATGGGCAAGCTGGTGACGGACCTGGAGCGGCCAGTCACCAAGACCACGGGCGGCTTGCTGGTGTTCCCTGACGATCATCTGCTCATCCAGCGCCGCACGGTGCCGCAGGCGCAGGTGGTGCGCATCGCCGAAACCAATTGCGTGCAATGCAATCTGTGCACCGACCTGTGCCCACGCCATGTGGTCGGCCATGAGCTGTCTCCGCACCTGCTGGTGCGTTCCAGCAATTTCCGCAATGTCGGCGCGCCGCGCATCCGTACCACGGCGCTGACCTGCTCCGAATGCGGCGTCTGCGAGGCTTACGCCTGCCCGGTCGACATCTCGCCGATGCGCATCAACATGGCGCTCAAGACGGTGCTTCGCGCCGAAGGCCAGCGCTATGAAGGCGTGCTGCACGCGGCGGACCCGCTGGGCAAGGAGCGACTGCTGCCCTCGCACCGCCTGGTGGAGAAGATTCGCATTGCCGGCATGGCCTTCAAGGCGCCTCTGCTGGAAGACGAGTGGCATCCGCCGCAGGTCACGCTGCCTTTACGCCAACACATCGGCGTCGCCGCGCTGCCGGTGGTCGAGGTGGGGCAGCACGTGCGCCAGGGCGAATTGCTGGCCCGGATCGTCGATGGCGCCTTGGGCGCGGGGGTCCACGCGAGCATCGATGGCTGCGTTTACGTCGTCAACCACGATGCCATCGTGCTGGTGGCCGATCGACTGCATGCGAGCGCGTAGCGGCTTGATGGCGCCGATGGGTGAATGGGCTTTTCCCACGCCGCTCGCAGCGATGAACGGCTTGGCGCAGCTCCGCGAGGCCGCGGGAGCCGATGCGATGCCGGTTTAGCACGGCGGCCCGACGAGCACCTTGCGACCTCGAAATTGGCGGACTTTGTCTCCGCCAGAACAATCTGCGGCGAAGGCCGCGGCCAGACTGGCGCTTTTTCAAGCTCCGCGTTTGCCGCGCCACCCGTCATGAATCTCGCTGGAATGAAATTGCGCACCAAGCTGGCAACGGCCTTTTGCGTCATGGTCGTGCTGGTCGCCCTGCTTGGCGGCCTGATGATTGATCAGCTCACCCGGATCCACGCCAACACGGAAGACCTCGCCACGAATTGGATGCCCAGCATCGAAGTGCTGGGAAACCTGCGCGCCAAGCTGAACGAGATTCGGCGCACCGAGGCCGATCTGGTCATCGCAGGCGATGCGCGGCAGTTCGACGCCTTTGCGAAGCGCATCGAGCTCATGCGCGGCGAACTGATGAAATTGCAGGGCATCTATGAGCCCATGATCACGCCCGGCGCCGAGCGTGCTGGTTACGAACGCTACACGCAGGACGAAAACGCCTATTTCGCGCAATTGGCCAGGGTGCTCCAGGCAGCGCGTGCAGGCGAGGACAGCGGCGCGCAAGTTCGGACGCTCTACGGTCGCGAGTCGAATGCGGCCTTCAGTGCGCTGCTGGGCGAGGTCCACACCCTGGTCACCATCAACAGCAAGGGCGGGGCCGCGGCGTATGCCGCATCGCAGTCCACCTTTGCGCAGGCACGCCTGCTGACCTTCAGCGTCGTGTTGGTGTCGATCGCCGTGGCGGCATTGCTGGCCTATCTGATCGTGCGCACGGTTGCGAGGCAGCTGGGCGGCGAGCCTCAGCAGGCGGCGGAATTGGCCCGGCACATCGCCGCCGGCCGCCTGGGCACGCCGGTCGACCTGGCCCGGAACGACAGCACCAGCATGATGACGCAGTTGAAGAAGATGCAGGACAGCCTGGCGCTCGTGGTGACGGGCGTGCGTCAGAGTGCCGAAAGCGTCGCGACCGCCAGCTCCCAGATTGCTCAGGGCACGCAGGACCTGAGCCAGCGTACCGAGGAGCAGGCGGTGGCCCTGGAGCAGACCGCATCCTCGATGGAAGAACTCAGTTCCACCGTGAGGCTGAATGCCGACAATGCGCGCGAGGCCAGCGCGCTGGCGCTCGGTGCGTCCGAGATCGCGGCCAAGGGCGGTCAAGTGGTGACTGACGTCATCGAGACCATGAAGGAGATCAACGGCAGCTCGCGGCGCATCACCGAGATCATCGGGGTCATCGACGGTATTGCGTTCCAGACCAATATTCTGTCGCTCAATGCCGCCGTCGAAGCCGCCCGGGCGGGCGAACAAGGGCGCGGCTTCGCGGTCGTGGCCACCGAGGTGCGCTCCCTGGCCCAGCGCAGCGCCGACGCGGCGCGCGAGATCAAGGCCTTGATCAACGCCAGCGTCGATTGCGTGGAGCGCGGGTCCGTGCTGGTCGACGAAGCCGGCAAGACGATGGGAGAGGTGGTGCGATCCATCCAGGGCGTGACCCATGTGATGTCTGAAATCAGCCAGGCCAGCATCGAGCAGCATGCCGGTGTCACGCAGATCGGCGAGGCGGTGAACCGGATGGATGAAACGACCCAGCGCAATGCCGCACTGGTGGAACAGAGTGCCGCGGCGGCTGACAGCCTGATGCAGCAGGCGCAGCAGATGCTGCAGGCCATGGCGGTCTTTCAGCTTGGGCATGTCGAGGCGTGCGAGGCCTGCGAGGCCTGATGGCCTGGTTTGGGATGTCAATGAGCCGCTGGCGCCGCGCGTGCCAGCATGGTCGTGAATTGGCGGGCAAAGGTGTGCACGTCGCCTGGCCAGCGCGCCGACACGTAGGCGCCGTCCTGAACGACCCAGGCCGCCCGGTCGTCGTCCAGGCGGTCGCGAATCAGCCCGCTGCTTTTGCGCCAGGCATTCGGCGCGTCAGAAGGCACATCGAGGAAGTCGCTCGCCTGGGCCAGGGCGCGCTTGACCTCGGCTTCAACGCTCCAGTAGCCGGCGGGCTCGCCGCTGTTCTCGAAATAGGTGCGGTAGTAGAGCGGATCCCAAAAGCGCGCCCACCAGCGTGTCAGGTCCCAGGCGGATTTCTCCAGCTTCCAGGTCAGGGCCGTGGTCTTGCGCCCCCACAAGACGGAGCGTCCGGTGCGCTGTGATGGCGTCCGCGCGGCCAGCAGGACCCCGTGGCAAACGGCCGCCACAGGGCGATGCCGTCCCTGCGCGTCGAATTGATCGAAGAATCGCGCCACCAGCGCCTGCAGCACTTTGTCTTCAAGGTATTCCCGCATGCCCTTGGCGTGTCCGCCTGGCAGGACCAGCGCATCAAAGGCGCCTGTGCGCTCGGCTTGTGCGGCCTGCTCGTAACTCAGCGGCTGCAGGAAATGCGGATCCAGCTGAATCGCCTGGTAGGCCTCTCGCGCCGACTTCTGGGCGCGCAGCATCAGCCCGATCAGACGCACTTGCCGCAGCCCCGGGATCCAGCCCCAGGCGTCCAGGCCTTGGCCGGAAATCATCAGCGGATCGGCGTGGGCCCGCTGGCCGTCGGGCGTGGCGAAGCGCAGCTCGTGGCCTGCGGCGCGCAAGATGGTCCAGGTGATGCACACCTCGGTGGGATCAAAGTCGCGGCGCGGCAGCGGCATCAGGATAGTCATGAGCAGGTTCCTGCGGGGTTGAAGCGAGCCCGGCCCATGGGCGTGCTCAAGCGTGTTGCGTTGAAGAAGCCATGTAGAGCCCGATGTCGACCGCATCGATCTGCTCGGGCTTCAGGTATTTGCGCGCATAGTCCAGGTAGACCCCCGAGCTCAGGAACAGGTCGAACAGCAAGGGGTCGATGTGGCGGTCCTGCTTGAAGCGGTACAGGATCGCGATCGACTCGGACAGGGTCTTGGCCTTCTTGTAGGGTCGGTCCGAGGCGGTCAGGGCCTCGAAGATGTCGGCAATGGCCATGATGCGCGCCGGGGTCGACAACTCGTCTTCCTTCAATTGGCGCGGATAGCCGCTGCCGGTCAGCGTCTCGTGATGGGTGCCCGCGTACTCGGGAACGCGCTGCAGATTGGGCGGCAGGGGCAGCTGCTCCAGCATGACCAGGGTCTCCATCACATGCTCGTTGATCTTGAAGCGTTCCTCTTCGGTCAGGGTGCCGCGGCTGACGCGCAGGTTGTGCAGTTCGCCGAGGTTGTAGAGGTGCTTGGGCACGGTGAGCTTGAATCCATGTTGGGCGAGTCGTGAGAAATTGGCCGGGCGCTGGATGATGTGTTCGGTCTTGTCTGAAAGCAAGGGCTCTAGCGCCGGCAGCAGGGCGGGCTCAAGGCTTGGATAACGCTGCAACTCCGTGTCTGACAGGCCCAGCCGGTCGTCGAAATGGCGCAGCCAGGTCTGGCTGCCGATCTGCACGAGGCGCTCGACGCGCTCGGGCGCCAGGAATTCGCTGCCGAGATTGCAGGTGGCGAGGAATTCAAAATCGTCCTGCAGCTGCGCGCACCTTTGCTGGTAGCGCTGCTCGGCCGCCGCCGCCGCGGCGCCTCGCTCGTGGATCTCGCGCAGGCGCTCGATCTCGGCGTCGCGCTGAAGCACTTCGAAGCGGGTGCGGACCTCGTGAATGCGGTTGTAGATGGTCTCGAGCTTGGTGGCCTTGTCGACCACGTATTCGGGCGTGGTGACCTTGCCGCAGTCGTGCAGCCAGGCGCCGATGCGGAATTCACGCCACTCGTCGTGGGTCTTGAAGCTGAAGTCCGCCAGCGGGCCTTCCGACACCTCGCAGGCGGCGCGTGCCAGCATCATGGCGAGTTCGGGCACGCGTTCGCAATGGCCGCCCGTGTAGGGGCTCTTGGCATCGATGGCGCCGGCGATGATCTGGATGATCGACTCCATCAAGGCGTTCTGCGCCTCCGCCAGGTTCTGGTTCTCCAGGCCCACGGCGGTCTGGGCTGCCAGGGCCTCGATGAACGGTATCAGGCGGTCATCGAAGGCCACGACGTCCCGGCTCAGCGGCTCGACCGCGTTGATGAGCTGGATCACGCCCAGGACCTGACCCTCGCGCGGCATGACGGGCACGCTGAGCACGGAGCGGACCGGGTCGCCCGAGCACAGCCGCGGCAGGCCGGGCGTCGGTTCCATGCCGATGCCGTCGAAATTCAGCACACGGCCGTGGCGGGCGACTTGCGCGGCCAGCGGCGAGGGCGCTGTCGCGTCGTCGACCGCGATCTCATGGAGCGTTGCCGGATCCAGCCCGGCCTGGGCGGCAACCGCGAGCGTCTGATGGGCAGACTTCAGGTAGATCAGCGCGGCCTGGCAATCCGTGATGTGGCGCGCGCTGTCCAGCGTCGTGTTCAACAGGCCGTCGCGCTGGTGTTCATGGCCGAGCGCCAGTCCGCTTTCGACCAGGTGGATCATCTTGCGTTCCGCGTCGCCGAGGCTGGCCAGCATGGTGCTGGAGATCAGCACGCCGGTGACGAGCGTGAGACCGATGGCGACGCTGGCCGCATCGAACAGCAGGCCCAGCGCCACGAACAGGACCAGGCCTGTGACCAGCAAGGCTGCCGCGGCCAGGGCCGTCAGGCCCATGGCCCAGAGCGGACGGGCCTTGAACTCGCGTCCTACGCGATAGTCGGATCGCGGGGCCAGCCAGATCAAGGCGAGCCCGACGCCCAGCACCAGCAGGGGCTCGAAGATGATCAGCCAGCGAGGCCGCTTCAAGAAGACTTTGTCGAACAGCGACTCGATGAGCTGGGCCTGGATTTCCACGCCCGGTACCAGTTCATGCAGCGCCGTGGTCCGCATGTCATTGAGCCCGGAGCCGGTCAGGCCGATCAATATGAGCTTGCCGTTGAACTGCGCCGGATCGACCTTGCCGTTCAGCACATCCAGGGCCGATACATAGCGCGCCAGGCCCGCCGACAGCGGCGCAAAGTGCAGCCAGATGTCGCCCTCGGGCTGCGTCGGCACGCTCAGATCGGCCACCTGCACGGCCGTGACGCCATGCGCCTGCGCCTGCACTTCGATGGCGGAAGAATCCGTGGCCACGCGCAGCATCTCCAGGGCCAGGCTGGGCGTGAGCTGGGAGCCTATGCGGGCCAGCAGCGGCACGCGGCGCACCACCGTCCCGCCGCGTGTGTCGATGCTGACCAGCGCCTGGCCATGGGCCGCCGCTTGCAGGATGGGGAGGCTCGCCAGCACGCGGGGATAGTTGCGCACGAAGGGGCGCGGGTCTGCGCCGTGCGTGACCATGGGCGCGCTGCGCAGCGCGGTGCTGGTCGTGAAGGTCTCGAAATCGAAGCCCACGGCGCCCAGCACGCTGGGTGCGTCGTGCAAGGCCTGGGCCAGCTGGGCGTCGCTGGTGGGCAGGCCGCGCAGGGCCTCGCTGAGCGCGTGCCGCTCGGGAGGCAGGCGCCTGGCGAGTTGGTCGGGTGAGTTCTGGTCGGCCTCCGGCATGTAGATATCCAGGCCGATGGCGGCCGGCGCATGGGCCTGGACCGCGCGCACCAGGGCGCCCAGCCGGTCGCGCGGCCAGGGCCATTGGCCTAGCGATGCCAGGCTTTTTTCGTCAATGGCCACGATGGTGACGGGCGCGCTGGCGGGTTTTCTGGGAGACAGGGCATGGTAGGCATCGAACAGTCCGAGCTGCGCCGACACCAGGGGATGCCCCAGGGCGCCGACCACTCTCAGGGCGGGCGCAGGCAGGGCGGTTTGCCAGCGCAAGGGCAGCGCCAGGAACGCCTGCAGGGCGACATAGAACAGCAGGACGCCGAGTGCCACCGAGCGGCCCCGCGCGCCGCCGAGCAGGTGTTTGAGCAGGGACGAGGAACGGGGCAGGTTCAGCTTCATTCGCGCGGTGCTGGACGTTCAACAAACCGGGTAGTGACGTACCCGGAAATATTCATCGAATGGTGACTTCGACGCGGCGGTTGGCCTGTTCGGCCACTGCGTTGGCGGTTTGCACCGCCGGGTCGCGTTTGCCGCGCCCGACCGCCTGCATCTGCGAGGCCGCAATGCCGTGATGGCTCAGGAATTCGACCACCGTCTGCGCCCGCTGCAGCGACAAATGGTCGTTGAGGTCATCGGTGCCGACCGCGTCGGTGTAGCCGGTCACGATCAGCTCGGGTGCGGCGCGCCGGCCCAGCTCCTGGAGGATTTGCTGAACCACGGCCGCCGAATCCGGCGTGAACTCCGTGGACGAGCCGCTCTGGAAATGCACGATGAAGCTCACCGGCCGGGGCGGGCGGGCGGCCAGCAGGGCGCCGTATTGGCGCTCCACGCTCGCCGGGTCCGTCGTGAAGCTGCTGATCTGGCCTTGCTGCGAAACCGCGACGCCGCCGTAGGCCGTATCGACGCGCTGGTGCCCTGTCGCGCTGCTCACTTCCACCGCACCGACCTTGCCGTCCGGCGCGGGCAGCAGGACGACGCGTTGCTGGGCGCAGGCGCAAAGCATCAGCAAGGCAGGCATTGCAAAGGCAAGACGCTTCTTCATGGCCCGTCGCCCGCATCGATGATGAACTCGGTGCCGCGCACGCCCAGCGTGATGGAGTTGGTGCTGAACTGGACGGCGTCGGGATGAGTCTTGGCGATCTTTCCGGAAATGACGGCCAGCGTTCCGCGCTTGACGGAGGAGTCGAGTTGGCCGTCGTGCGTCGTGGGGTTGAACGCGAAGCGCTTGATGAGCAACGCGGAGTGGGCACCGGCGGCCAGCATGGTGTCGTCGCGCAATGTGATGCCGATGGATGAGTCGGCGCCGGTGCTGATCTGATCGCCTTCCATGACCGGGTCGCCGATTTGGGCCGGCAGGATCTGGCCGGCGCGGGCTATGTTGGCCTGGCCCTTGAGCGTTTTGACCATGCCCGCGCTTTCGGCATGAGCGGTGGCGGCGCACAGCAGCGTCATCGCGACGCCGGCAATCAGCCCAGTGACCGTGTACAACGAGGCGTGACTCACGCGGTCCTCCAGCATCCAAGTGCGGATCCGAACGAGGTCCGGATCTGCTCATCAACAACATAAGCATCGGAACTCCGGCGCAATCTATCACATATCTTGCGGATCAAACAAAATTGCGCCATGGCTGATCCCCGTTTTTGAATTGCGAATTAAAGCGCGGCAGCGCTCGATGCCATAAGATCTTCGGCAATTCCTGCGCGAATTGAAGACATTGCATTAGAAGCGGTCATGTCACAAATATGGCATGGATCCGCCTTCCAGTTTTTGCGTTTTCAACCCGGACTTTCCAGTCAGCAAGCCCATAGGAAAGGTTCATATGAAGCTCAACGATGCGTTTGTTTTCCCGGCCTTGGCCCAGGCATTTCGCCGTTCCTCCGCGGGCACGGCGATGGCGGTAGCTGCCCTATTGATGGCTGCCCCGACGTATGCCGATGACGCGCCCGCCGCCGATTCGACGCCGCTGCCGGTGGCGCTTGTCAATGCGCTCAACAAGCTATCCGGTGGACCGCATGCGGGGTACCGGGCCAACCATGCCAAGGGCGTCATGGTGACCGGTACCTTCACGCCCGCGGCCGGTGCGCGGGCCTTGAGCAAGGCGCCGCAATTTCTGCGTCCGGTGCCCGTCACCGTGCGCTTCTCCAATGGCACGGGCGTGCCCACGCTGCCGGATGCGGATCCGCACGCAAGCCCGCACGGCATGGCGATCCGTTTCCAGCTGCCCAAGGGGGCCACGACCGACATCGTCGGCATTTCGGCCAACGGCTTCCCGGTGGCCACGCCGGAGGATTTCCTGGCGCTGCTGCAGGCCATCGCCGCCAGCGGCCCTGATGCCGCCAAGCCGACGCCGGTCGAGCAGTTCCTGGGCAGCCATCCGGCGGCCCTCAAGTTCGTCACCACGCCGCGGCCCGCGCCGGAGAGTTTCGCCACGCTGGCCTTTTATGGCGTGAACGCGTTCAAGTTCACCAATGCCAAAGGCGCGAGCAGCTACATCCGCTACCAGATCCTGCCGGCGGCGGGCGAGCATGGCCTGAGTGACGAGGCGGCGGCCAAGGCCGCGCCCGACTACCTGATGGATGAGCTGCCCGCGCGCGTGGCGAAGGTGCCAGTCAAGTTCAAGCTGCTGGCGCAGCTTGCCAAGGAGGGCGACAAGGTCGACGACCCCACGGCGGTGTGGCCCGAGACGAATCGCGTCGTGGAGCTGGGCACCATCAGCCTGACGAAGGCGGTGACCGATCAGGCGGCCGAACAGAAGAGGATTCTCTTCAATCCGGTGTCGCTGCCGGCGGGGATAGAGCCGTCGGCCGACCCGGTCCTGGCGATGCGCTTCCCAGCCTACGCGGTCAGCTTCGGGCAGCGGGCGCCTTGACGACGGAGTTGGAAGCAAGTCGGCGGATTTTTCGCATTTGCAAATGCAAATGCCTTTGTTGAATTGTCTGGGTGAATCGTCCAAACTTTGCGGTTGTGCATTCAAGTCGGCCTGGGTGCCGGTTTGAGCGCCGAGCGTTTGTTTCGATCCTCGCAATGCGCCTCCACCGGGGCGGCGAGGCATCGGTCTCCCACAAGGATTTTTCATGATCTCTGCGACGGTTGATCGTCCCGCTGTTCTCGACCTCATCGGCAACACCCCCATCGTTCGCGTGACCCGCCTGGACACGGGCCCGTGCGAACTCTTCCTCAAGCTCGAATCGCAGAATCCCGGCGGCTCCATCAAGGACCGCATCGGCCTGTCGATGGTCGAGGCGGCGGAGCGCGATGGCCGGCTCAAGCCGGGCGGCGTGGTCATCGAGGCCACGGCCGGCAACACCGGCATCGGGCTGGCCCTGGTGGCGCGGGCCAAGGGCTACCGCGTGCTGCTGGTCGTGCCCGACAAGATGGCCACCGAGAAAGTGGTGCAGCTCAAGGCCATGGGCGCGGAGGTGCATGTGACGCGCTCCGACGTGGGCAAGGGCCATCCCGAGTACTACCAGGACCTGGCGGCGAGCCTGGCGCAAAGCATGCCCGAGGCCTGGTACGCCGACCAGTTCAACAATCCCGCCAATCCGCTGGCGCACGAGACCGGTACCGGACCGGAGATCTGGCGCCAGATGCGCCACCGCGTCGACGCCGTCGTCGTGGGCGTCGGCTCCAGCGGCACGCTCACCGGCCTGACCCGCTTCTTCCGCCGCGCCGATCCGGAGGTGAAGATGGTGCTGGCCGATCCCGAGGGCTCGATTTTGCGCGACCTGGTCAAGACCGGGCAGCATGGGGAGCCGGGCTTCTGGGCCGTGGAGGGCATAGGCGAAGACTTCGTGCCGCCTATCGCCGACCTCTCGGGCGTGAAGGAGGCCTACAGCATTCCCGACGAGGAGAGCTTTGCCACGGCGCGCGAGCTGTTCCGTGCCGAGGGCATCCTGGCGGGATCGTCCAGCGGCACGCTGCTGGCGGCGGCGCTGCGCTACTGCCGTGCCCAGACCCAGCCCCAGCGCGTCGTGACCATCGTCTGCGACACGGGAACGCGCTACCTCAGCAAGGTTTACAGCGATCCCTGGATGTTCGACCAGGGCCTGCTCAAGCGGCCTGCGCTGGGCGATTTGCGCGACCTGATCGCGCGCCGGGTGGAAGACGGAGCCGTGGTCTTCGCCGGGCCCGACGACACCCTGGCGACCGCCTTTTCCCGCATGCGCGAGGCCAATGTCTCGCAGCTGCCGGTGCTGGAGAACGGCCGGCTCAAGGGGCTGCTCGACGAGTCCGACCTGCTCGCCCGCCTGCATGCGCAGCGGGGCGGATTCAAGGATCCGGTGCGCAGCGCCATGAGCGTGGACGTTCGAACGCTGGCACCGGGCGCCGCCCTGTCCGAGCTCCAGGCCGTGCTCAAGCAGGGCGACGTCGCCGTGATCGCTGAAGGCGGGCGCTTCTACGGCCTGGTCACCCGTTTTGATCTTCTCAACCACTTTCGCAAAGGCCTCTGACATGAGCCAGGATAGACAACTCGCCTTCGACACCCGCGCCATCCATGGCGGCCAGCATCCCGACCTGCAGACGGGGGCGGTGATGGTGCCCATCTACGCCACCTCCACCTACCGGCAGCGGAGCCCCGCGGTGCATCAAGGCTATGAATACGGCCGCACTCACAATCCGACGCGCCAGGCCTACGAGCGGGCCGTGGCCAACCTGGAGAGCGGCACGCTGGGCCTGGCCTTCGGCTCCGGCCTGGCGGCCATGGCGACGCTGCTGGATGCGCTGCCGCAGGGTTCGCACATCGTCGCCAGCGACGACCTCTACGGTGGCAGCTACCGGCTGTTCGAGCGCGTGCGCAAGCACAGCGCCGGCCTGCAGGTGACCTACGTCGACACCAGCGACGTCGAGCAGGTGCGGGCGGCGCTGCGCCCCGACACCCGGCTGATCTGGATCGAGACGCCGACCAATCCGCTGCTCAAGGTCAGCGACCTCGCGGCCGTGGCCGCGCTGGCGCGCGCCCATCCGCTGGCCCTGACGGTCTGCGACAACACCTTCTCCAGCCCCTGGTCGCAGCGGCCTCTGGAGTTGGGATTCGACGTGGTGCTGCATTCGGCCACCAAGTATCTCAACGGGCACAGCGACGTGATCAGCGGCGTCATCATCGTCGCCGGCGAGGAGCGCCAGGCCGCGCTGCGCGAGCAGCTGCAATTCCTGCAGAACGCGGTAGGCGCGGTCACGGGCCCCTTCGACAGCTTCCTGGCGCTGCGCGGCCTGAAGACGCTGGCCCTGCGGATGCAGCGGCACAACGAAAGCGCCCAGGTGCTGGCCGACTGGCTGCAGGGGCAGCGCCAGGTGCGGCGCGTGCACTATCCCGGCCTGAGTTCGCATCCGCAGTTTGAGCTGCAGCGGCGTCAGGCGCGCGGCGGCGGCGGCATCATCAGCGTGCAGCTCGACACGGACGAGGCCGGCGCGCGCCGATTCCTCGAGCGTACGCAGCTGTTCACGCTGGCCGAGAGCCTGGGCGGCGTCGAAAGCCTGATCTCGCTGCCGGCGCTGATGACGCATGCGTCCATCCCGGCCGAGCAGCGCGCGCGCCTGGGCATCAGCGATGCGCTGGTGCGCATCTCCGTGGGCATTGAAGATGTGAATGACCTGCGCGGCGACCTGGCGCAGGCGCTGGCTGCCGTGGGGTAGGCGCCGCGGCTAGGCGCCGTCAAACTGGAGTCGGTCGCGCCCCAACCGTTTGGCGCTGAGCAGCAGCTTGTCGGCGGCGACGTACAGCTCGTCGACCGAGGCATGGTTGCCTGCATCGAATGCCAGGCCCAAGGACGAAGTGATGCGCACCGATTGGGTGTTAGGCAGCGTGAGCTCATCGTTCGCGATGGCCGCTCGCAGGCGCTCCGCCAGCGCCTTTGCCTGCTCGGCGCTGATGTTCGTGAACAGTGCGGCGAATTCATCGCCGCCCAGGCGCGCCACGATGTCGCCGTCGCGCATGCTGGCCTTGAGGAGGGCGCCGACATGGACGAGCACGCGGTCGCCGACCGGGTGGCCATGCATATCGTTGATTTGCTTGAAGTTGTCCACGTCCACGATCAGGAACCCGACGGGGACGCCATCCCGGCGTGCACGGGCCAGTGATTTCTTCGCAGCCTCGAAGAAGAAACGGCGGCTGGCCAGCCCCGTGAGCGCATCGGTGATCGACTCGCGGAGAAACCGCTCCTTGAGTTCGTGCAGTTCCGTGATGTCGGTGGAAAAGCCGATCAGCGCATCCGTACCGTCGGCCAGCGTGAAGGGCACCTTGACCGACCAATAGTGCCGCACCTGGCCGTTGTCCCGCGGAATGGTTTCCTCTGCGGCCTGCGTCACGCCCTTTTCGAACACGGCGCGATCGAGTTCCCACAAAGCGTCAGCGAGCGCCGGGGCCAGGACCTCGCTGTCGCGGCGGCCAATGAATTGGTCCGAGGGCAGACCAAAGAGGTCTGCCGTCTTCTGGTTGACGTAACGGTAGTTGCGCTGCCGGTCCTTCATGTAGATGTAGGCATCCACATTGCCCAGCACCGCGCTAAGAAGCCGGTTCTGCTCCTCCAGCTTCGCCTCCAAGGCCTTGCGTTCAGTGATGTCCGCTGAAATACCGCACATGCCGATGATGGCGCCGCTGGCGTCGCGAAGCGGCTTCTTGACCGTCCAGTAGATGCGTTTCTCGCCGGTCGCCTTGATGAAGTTCATTTCTTCGCGCGCGACGTGGTGGCCTTCGACCATGACCTCCGCGTCGTTGACATGGATTTCGTGCGACTTGTCCATGTCGAAGAAATCGCGGTCGTCGCGGCCCAATATCTGGTCGAGAGGAGCGCCGAAAAGCTGCTGCGCCAGCCGGTTCACGTAGGTGTAGCGGCCCTGCAGGTCTTTGGTGAAGACATAAGCGCCGATCTCGTCGAGCACGGTGTGCAGGCTGTCGATTTCGGCGCGCAGCCTGGCGGTGTTCGAAGGGGGAGCGTCCATGAAGTGGCCTGGGCGAAGGGTTCCCCATGGATTGTCCAACTTCTGCGAGGCAGTTTCGCGTCAAAGCGGACCAATATTCGACGCCAGGCTGTTTCGATGCCTGGCGCCAGGAGGTGCCCCCCAGAAGGCACCCCTTCTATTCAGGTCATGGTGTTGCTTGGGACGCCTTTGACCTGACTTAGCTTTGCGAGCCGCTGTTGTTGAGCACCAGCTTGCCATGCTCAACAGGGATGCGGTCGCTGTCGGGCTTGTGATCCATGCGCACCGTGTCGACCTTGTCGCCCAGGCGGTAGCGGACGTCATAGCCCACGATCGTCTCCTGGCTCTTTTCCACCGTCTTGCATTGTTTCTGGGTGGACGTTTCGGTGTTCTTGTCCTGCATGTTCTTTTCGACACGGTTGCCGGCGTAGGCGCCGCCGACGGCACCGGCCACGGTGGCCAGCGTCTTGCCGTTGCCGCCGCCGACCTGATGCCCCAACACGCCACCCAACAGACCACCGATCACAGAGCCGGCGATTTGGTGGTCATCGGCCGCCTGGGCCTTGCGCGTGACCTGGACGTCCTTGCAGTCTTGCTCGGGCGTCTTCACGGTCTCGTACGCGGTTTTGACCTCCAGCACGTCGGCATAGCGTGGTTCCGTCAGCGACTGGTAGCCCACGGCGCCGATCGACACCACGGCAACGCCGCCTGCAATAGCTCCCACCAACATGGATGTATTCATAGCGTGTGTTCCCTCAAATTCGGCTTTTATTCATTGCCAGTATCTGGACGATTGACGTCCGCCTTGATGACAAGCGATTGATCCAACTATAGGGCGGGCTCGGCGGGATTCCAGCGTATCTGTTGCGCAGGCTCGAACGAGCATGTAACCAACCGTCACGGACCCAGTCCGGCTTGTCAGGCGGCTCATCAGGCGGCATATGATAGCGATCAGTCTGGGTGGATGGGCGATAGTCTTGTTGTGTTCGAATCGCCGCGCGGTTGTGAAGGCGAGCCGTTTCACTTGTTACAGAAGTTTCAAGGTATTTGCAGACGGCAGCCATCCCTGCCTCTAGTGTGGGGCTATGCATTCAAGACAACCCGACCGCGCCATTCGACGATGGATCGATTGGGCTGGGCTTCGATGGGGCATCTTGTTGGGTGCCATGTGGCTTGTGCCGGGCTGCGCCATTCATTCCAATCAGGTATCTCCCTCAGGGCCGACGCCATCGGTCCGACCCGATGCCGGCGTCGTCGACGCGCGGCGTCGCACCGAATTCGATGCCAGCCAGAACGCCTGGCACGGCACCAGTGCCAAAGAGCTTCGTGCCAGGCTGGGCGTGCCCACCCGCACGGCGGCGATGCGTGATGGATCCCAGGTTCTCAGCTACACGAAATCAGGACAAATCCATGCAGACCGCGGCATGGAGCTGTTCAGCTGCACGGTGAACTACGTGCTCCGCGGCACGCCACCGGTGGTGGTGGCGCACAGCATTGACGGCTGCTGATCGAAGGTGGTAGGTGGGGCTGCGGTGCCAGCGGCGCCGCAAGAGGAGCCGCAGGGCCTCCTCACTTGCCAGCGGTCGCGCAAACCAGCGATTCGAAATCTTCCGCCGAAACCGGGGGGCTGAACAAATAGCCTTGGATCTCATCGCAATTCTCGGCGCGCAGGAAGTCGAGTTGACTTTGTGTTTCAACGCCTTCTGCAATGACGGTCATGCTCATGGCATGCGCCAGCGAAATGATGGCGCGCAGCACCGCCTGGCCTGTTTGCGCGGTGGCCACGTCGAGATTGTTGACGAAAATCCTGTCGATCTTGAGGGTATCGATGGGCAAGTTGCTGAGATAGCCCAGGGACGAATAGCCGGTTCCGAAATCATCAATGGCGATGGAAACATCCAGGGCGTTCAAATGCTCGAGCAGAAGCCGTGTCTCCTCGGAGTAATTGATCAAGGTGCTTTCGGTGATCTCGACTTCAAGATGTTTGCCGGGTAGCCCGCTGTCTTCCAGCGCTTTGACGACATTGGCGAGCGGGCGTCCATATTGGAATTCGACGGCGGAAATGTTGACCGCCATCTTGAGCTCGTCAAGCCCGGCGTCCAGCCACCGGCGCATTTGGCGGCAGGCCGTGCCAAGAACCCATTCCCCAAGTTGAAGAATGAAACCGCATTGTTCCGCCAGGGGAATGAATTCGACCGGGCGGACCAGCCCCCGTACCGGATGCCGCCAGCGCAGCAAAGCTTCCATGCCGCAGACCCTGCCGTCCGAGACCCTGATTTTTGGCTGATACACCAGGAAGAATTGCCCGGCAACGAGACCTTGCCGCATGTCTTCCTCAAGCTGCTTGCGCTCGCGCATTCGCAGCTCCATGTCGCGTTGAAAAAAAGAGTAGCGCGCGTGCGGTTCCTGCTTGGCCTTGTACATGGCCATGTCGGCATTGCGAAGCAGGGAATCGGAGGTATCACCGTCCGTCGGAAAAATGGTGATACCCACGCTGGCCGAGGTGTGGATAGAGCATCCGAGGACCAATATTTCATCCCCAAGCGATGCCAGCAGCCGCTCGGCAAGAAGCAGCGCGTCGGCTGGGGATTCCACATGATCCTGGATGACCGCAAATTCGTCGCCACCAAGGCGAGCGAGCGTATCGCCCTCGCGGATCTGCAGTGCCAGGCGTTGCGCCACCTCGCACAAGACCTGATCGCCGACCGGATGGCCCAGCGTGTCGTTGATCAGCTTGAAGTTGTTGAGGTCCAGAAGGTGGATGGCAACGGAATGGTCGAAACGGCGCGCATCGGCGATGCTTTGCCGGAGCCGGTCATTGAACAGGGTGCGGTTGGGTTGTCCGGTGAGCAAGTCGTGGGTCGCCATGTGCTGGATGCGGCGCGCCGCTTCCTTGTGCTCGGTCATGTCCGACACGATGCCGTGCCACATGCAGCGGCCGTCCGGGTCGTGCTCAATGCGGGATTCAATGTGCAGCCACAGCGCCTGGCTGCCGCGCAGGGCGCGCCCCTCCCACAGGAAGTCTTCCTTACGAGCGATGCAGACCTTGCGCAGCCGGTTGAAGTTCTCGCGCTCGTCCGGGTGAATGATGTCGAATGCGCTGGCTGCATTGGCAAGCGCATCCTCGGCGCGCACACCCATCAATTCGCAAAATCTGGGGCTGACGTACGTGAATTCAGTTCTCTGGTCCGCGACGAGACGGACTTGGTAGACGCCAGTGGGAATGTTCTTCACCAGCCGGTCGTAGTTCTGCTTGCTCTGCGTGAGTTCCTTGGTGCGCTCGTCCACCAAGGATTCGAGCCGGGTGCACAGCTGCGTCAACTTCAGGTGGGTCTGAACGCGTGCAATGAGCTCCTCGCGCTGGAACGGCTTGGTGATGAAGTCCACCGCGCCCAGCGCGAAGCCTTCAATCTTGTCGTCGATTTCGGAAAGCGCCGTCAGGAAGATGACAGGGACTTCACGCGTTTGCGCCTGGGCCTTCAGCTGCCGACAGACCTCGAAGCCCCCCATGCCTGGCATGCGCACGTCGAGCAGGATCAACTCGGGCGGGTCGGCGGTTGCGGCACGCAGGGCCAGTTCGCCGTTGATGGCCGAACGTACTTCGTAGCCTTCCGCGACCAACAGATCGGTCACCAATCTGAGCGATGCCGGTGTGTCGTCCACCACCAGTATTTTTCCTGAATCATGCATCACCAAAACCCGTCAGCTTGGATCTCAAGTTCAGCTTCTGCGCCGCGATCATCACGCACTCACCGCGCTCCCATTTGATTTTCGGATGATTTTAGGCTGTTTAAGATAGCCTGGTAATTGAATTCACGGGCCTGATGAGACAGGGTTTGCGCCAGTTGCTTGTCGTGCGCCTCAATCTTTTCAATGGCCTTGTCGACGCCTCGGCTGTCGAGCCGCTCCAGCGCGACTTGCAGGTCCTCCCGCAGCGTGGCGGGCAATGTCGCCAGGGCGCGCTCTGACAAGGCCGGTGCAGCGGCTTGCGATGGCCCGCCCTCGCGGTACTTGAAGACGACATTCAATTGCCTGGCCATGCAGTCGTATATCTCTTCCGCGTGGTAGGGCTTGCGCACGAAGTCATCCATTCCGGCGTCCAGCAACTCCTCCCGCTGGTCCTCGAAGACCGAAGCGGTGATTGCCACGATCTTGACGTCCCGGCCGCCCGGCAACAAACGGATCTGGCGAGTGGCTTCCACGCCGTTCATGACCGGCATGCGCCAGTCCATCCAGATCAGATGCGGACGCCAATCCTGGAACATCGTGACGGCCTGCAAGCCGTTGACGGCCAGCCGGGTCTGGATGCCGGCGTTCTCCATCAAATGCATCAGCAGGATCTGGTTCTCCCGCTGGTCCTCCACGATCAGCACGCGCCATGCGGGTTGATCGGGCGCCAGGCCGCAGATTTCGGCGGAGAGTTGGGCGCCGAAGTGGGTGGCAAGTTCGGCTTCCGGGGTGAGCACGACCGGCAGTTCGATGTGGAAGATGGAGCCCTTGCCCGGCGTGCTGGTCACGGAGATGGATCCGTTCATCAATTCGACGACCTGTTGCGAGATAGATAGTCCCAGGCCGGTGCCCTCCTTGGCGCTCTGTCCTTCTAACTGCACAAAGGGTTGAAATAGCAGCTTCTGCTCCGCCGCGCTGATGCCGATGCCGGTGTCCTCAACTTCAATGATCAAGCGTCGCGGATCCTGCCTGGCCGTCGACAGCCGGAGCGTGATGCTGCCTTGCTGGGTGAATTTCACGGCATTGCCGACCAGGTTGACGAGGACCTGCCGCAGCCGGGCCTCGTCGCCCTCGATGAAGCGGGGAAAGTCCGAGGATTGATCCAGCAGCAGCGACAGTCCCTTGCTGCGGGCCCGCAGCTGCATCAGGTCGGTGACCTCGCGTATCAGTCCGCCGAGGTCGAACGGCTTGCATTCGAGCTTCACGCGGCCGGCTTCGATCTTCGCCATGTCCAGCACATCGTTGATCAATTCAAGCAGGTGCTCGCCGCTGCGGTTGATGATGTCCAGCTTCTCCTTTTGCTCCGCGCCCAGCCCCGGCTCGCGCCGCAACAGGCCCGAGAAACCCAGGATGGCGACCAGGGGCGTGCGCAGCTCGTGGCTGATATTGGCGAGAAATACACTCTTGGCCTTGTTCGCGCTCTCGGCCGCGTCCCGGGCGCCGACCAGTTCCGCGGTCCGCTGCTGAACCCGGTTTTCCAGTTCGGCATTGAGCGCCCGGACCTCCTGCGCATTGGCCTTGAAGACCAGCAACGCCTGCGCCATTTTGCCGATTTCATCCTTCCGCGCGGAGTCCGGCATCAGGACGTCCATGTCCCCGGCCGCCAGTTGTTTCATGGCCTCGGTCATCCGGTCCACCGGCCTGGTGAGG
Organism: Roseateles sp.; assembly: GCA_019232985.1. Next base: position 18,741 of record JAFAMW010000058.1, read on the forward strand.
ACGGCGCTCAAGACCCAGGAGATGAACACGCTCAGGCCGATCCCGACCAGAGCCAGCACCAAGACAAGGCGGGACATGAGCCCCACCGAATGCAGCGTGGCTTCTTGAATCGCTTTCGCCTCGTCGGATGCCAGGGCGGCCAGGGTGGCGGACTCGGCGGACAGGCGCTCGCTTTCATTGGCCATCGGTCCGCTCAGCAGGTCGTCGATCTCGAACATGAGCGAAACCACCTGGTCGAAGGCGGCGGCGTATTTGGGTAGCGTGGCCTGCGCGTCATTCAAGGCATGCAGCAGTTGGTTCTGCGCCGCCTTGGGTTCCAGCGTTTTCAGGATTTCCTTCAGCAATTCGAATTCATTGACGATTCGCGGCTGGATGTTGGCGTCGTGGCGGGCGAGGGCCTGGCTGATGTAGGTGCGGACCAGGAGGACATGCGTCAGCAGTTGTCCCACGGCGTCCGTCACCGCCGGATCGTTAGATCTGGATCCGAGGTTGGCAATTCGCGTCGCCGTTTCGAAGAAGCGGACCTCGCTGGGGTCGAGCGCGTCGAGAACGAGTTGCTGCTGCGCTGTCTTGGCCTGGATCAGGTGCTTGAGGTTGGCGGAGAAAGCGTCGATCTGTTCCGCTTCCACCGTCAGATGAGCGGCCCATTCCGGATTGGCATTGGTTGCCCGGGCGGCCGCCAATTGGGTGCGGATCACTTCAACCGCATGGCGGGCATGGCGGCCGTTTTCTTCGTCGCCCGAATTGCCGTAGCGGTTGGTGTAGCGCAGCAATTCGGCCACATCCAGACGCAATTGACGCGCCTGATCCGCGACCCGCGTGCGTTGAACAAATGCCTCAATGTGGGTGCCGGTGTCCCTGAAGGCAACGTATCCGCTGAGGGAGACGAGCAGCAGGACCACCAGGATCGCCGCAAAGCCCAGAAAGATGCGCTGACCGATTTTCAGGCCGGCGAATCCGCCGCGTTCAGAAATCATATCGATCCGCGTCGGCCTTGGTAACGCCTATCCACCCAGACCCATACAGGAGGTGCGGTCTGCCGGGATCCGGCGCAATCAGGTTCGTGAAGCCGGGCAAGCCCAGATCCATGCCGGCCTTGATGGCGCCGGCTTTCTTCTCCAGCGCCAATACGGCGATGATGTTCATGGCATAGCCTGCGACCGCCGGGTCCCAGAACTGGATGTACTGAATGGCGTCGTTCCTCATGTACTGGCCGGACACCGAGACCAGCCCCGTTCCGGAGAAAAACAGTTTGCCGTTCAATTTCATTTCGGAGATCAGCCGGCCGGCGCCCGCCGAGCTTGGCATCGGTCCGCCCAGGATGCCCTTGAGATCGGGATGGGCGTTCAACACCGCCTTGAGCTTGGCGTAATCGATGTTCGCGTCGTCGTGCGTTTCCAGCCGGGGAACGACTTCCACCATCTTGGGGTAATGGGCCTTCTGGTATTCGACGGCGCCATCGATCCACTCGTTTTGCGATTTGGCGGTCAGGCTGCCGACCGTCGCGACGTATGGCCCCTGTCCTCCCATCGCCTTGGCCAGCACTTCCATCAACTTGACGCCATAGGCCTTGTTGTCGAAGGCCTCGAGAACATAGTCCGCGTTCTCGATGTTCGACGCTTCATGGGCGACCACGAGGATGCCGTGCGCGCGGGCTTTTTTCAGGGCGGGCTCAATGTCGTGCACCGAGAGCGGGACGATGCAGATGGCGTCCACGCCTTGCGCGATCAGGTTCTCGACGATCTCGATCTGGGCCGCGACGTCGGCGCGCGGTGGGCCGGTCATCCAGGTGTCATGCCCGGTCTGAGCTCCGAACTGCTCGACGCCTTTGCGCATGCGGTCGAACCAGGCAATGCCGTCGACCTTGACCACCGTGGCGATGATGAACCTTCTTCCTGCCGCCTTGGCGGTGACGTCCGCCCGGAAGTGGGTCGGCTCGACGGGGCCATTCAGCGCGCCCGCGGCAAGGCCGCAGGCCAATGCGATGCCGATCATCACGATCAATCTCAAGATTTTCATCTTTCCGTACCTCAAGCCACCTGGCCACCTGGTTAGGCCACTGGGTTCCTCGGAGCGTGCAGCGGAATCGGAGCAATGCGCCAGCCTGATTTCGCAGATCGCCGGCGCCAGTCATGAAAACGTATCAAGACGGGTTTCAGGAAGATGCTAAGGCATTCGAACTTCAGTCCAGAAGCCCCGGCATGAAATATCGCCACATTGTGATTCCAGGCCCACGGCAATGGAAGGCTTGCCTGAAGTGCAGCCCTGCAGGCGGTATCAGCGCGTCGATACACGGGGTTGCTGGCATCAAGTTGATGCCGATTCGGCCGAATTCCTGCAGACTACGCTTCAGAAGCTGGTCTCGAACATTCCGCGCATCTGAAACGAGGCGGTGCTCGAAGACAGGCCAAAGAGTTCCATGAGGGAGATTGAATGCCCAGCCGGAGACAGTGCCTGGTCGCTGCTGCCGCTTTTGCAGCCAAGGCGAAAGGCGCGACCCAGTCGCCCATCGTCTTGCGCTACCTTGAAACGGCGCCGCAGGACTTGTTTGGACGCTATGTCGTGGACTTGCTGACCACGGCCGTGGAGCGCAGCGGGCTTCCATTGCAACTGAGCGCCGTGCCGTCCTTTCATGTCAGTCAGGGCCGGCTGGAGCAGGAATTGATCCGGCCGGCATCGCGGCTGGATCTCATGTGGTACATGACCAGCCGCTCCCGCGAGCAAATGCTTTGCCCGCTTCGCATTCCCCTGGACCGCGGCCTGCTCGGCTGGCGCGTTGCCGTCATTCGCCGGGCCGATCTTTCCAATTGGGCGTCGCCGCCCGACCGGCTCGAATTGGCGCGCCGCCGCGCAGGGCAGGGACTGCACTGGCCGGATGTCGACATCCTCAAGGCCAATGGCTTTCAGGTGGATACGGCGGAGGACTCCCGCGCCTTGTACCGGATGCTCGAGCTGCAGCGCATCGATTACTTTCCGCGCTCCGTTCTTGAAGTCCGGGACGAGTTGTCGACCTTTCCCACCCAGCCGATGATGGTGGCGCCCGGCCTGGCCCTGCGTTATCCGACGGCCGTCTATGCGTTTCTCAGCCCGAGGCACCGGGACCTGGTCACCCCCTTGACCGAGCAGTTGAGGATGCTGGTGCACGAAGGCACCGTCGGCAAGCTCTTCCGCAATCTCTTCCAATCGCGGCTGGACGATCTTGATTTGTCGCGCCGATCGGTGATTCAACTGGTGAATCCATTGCTTCCCGCCGAAACGCCGCTGCAGCGTTCGGATCTTTGGTGGAAGCCGTAAAGGCGTCGTAAAGGCGTTGAACCGGGCGCTCATGGCGTGAGCGCCATGTCGGAATACTTTACGCTCCGTCCCGACCGGGTCGACAGCCCAATGCTTAATTGCATGATCCATAAGGTGTTTTCATGGCTTGGCTTGATCGTTGCTTGCATTGCGATGAACTGAGAGCGGTGAGCGGTTGATCGGGGCTGTCCGGCAAATCCGCTTGGTCAAAGACTGTTGATTGAACGGAGCGGTATCGTGAAAAACATCTTTGGAAAAGTTCTTGTGCTGACCGCTGGCGTCGCGTTGGTTGCAGGCGCGGCCGCGGCGCCCAGCATGTGCGACGCCGAGGCTGGGAACATCGTCACCAACTGCGGTTTCGAAGGCGGTGTCTACACCGACGGCTCGGGCGTGTCGGTTCCCAACGGCTGGACGGCCAACGCTGGATTCGATCTGAATCCTGGCTTCAACCATGTGACGAACTCCCCGATCAACAGCGGCGGTTCTGCCTTGTCGATCGGCAACTACACCTATCAGGCCGCGCCGGTTCTGTCGCAGATATTGAGCGATACGGCGGGCAATGTTTACAACGGCAGCGTCTGGGTCGAATACGGCGGCGGCTTTGGAGCCGCTTCCTACAACGGAGATCCCCCGGCCTTTCTCGATCTCCAGGTCAACGGCGGCAACCTGCTGGCGCTGAACAACGATTCAACGCCAGGAAACACCTACACGGAATTCACATTCGCATTTGTCGCCACCGGTTCGGACACTCTGGCGCTGACCGGCAACACCGACCCGTCGGAGTGGTTTGTGGATGACGTGACCATCACCAACGGCGGCCCTGCGGGACAAGTGCCGGAACCGGCTTCGCTGTGGCTGGCCGGGGTGTCCTTGCTGGCCTTGGGGCTGGCGCGCCGCAAGCCCCTCTAGGCTACTGACCCGGACAGCTCGACAGCCTGGCCGCCAGCGCGTCGATGAAGAGCCGCGTGCGCAGCGGCAGCAGGCGTCGTCCGGGAAAGACGGCCCAGCAGTCCACCGGTTCCAGGCGCCAGTCCGGCAGCACGCGCACGAGTTCGCCGCTGGCTTCGAGTTCGCGCGCAAAGTGGTCGGCCACCGCGGAAATGCCGACGCCGGCCCGCGCCAGGCGCAGCAGCATGTCGGGCGCATTGGCCAAGGTGCGCTTCTCGGGGAGACCGCGCCATTCGAGGCGAGTGTCGCCTTCGTCCTTGTGCAGCGACCATGGCAGCGCATCGCCGGCACGCCCCAGGATGGCCAGGCCGTGCATGCTGGTGAGCGCTTCCGGCATTTGCGGCTCGCCGTGGCGGGCGAGGTAGGCCGGCGCTGCATAGAGGCCGCTGGTGAAACGCGCCAGCCGGCGCGCGGCCAGCTGGCTGTCGTCGGCCAGTTCGCCCATGCGGATCGCCAGGTCGAAGCCCTCGGCGATCAGGTCGACGCGGCGCGGCGACAGGTCCAGCTCCAGGCTGACCTCCGGGTAGTCGAGCACGAAGGCGCTGAACACCGGGCCGAAGGCCTGGTTGGCAATGTCCGCCGGCATCGAGACGCGTAGCCTGCCGGTGGGCCGCTGCTGCCGGTGCAGGGCCAGCGCCAAGGCGCTGTCCACCTCGAGCGCCATGGCGCGCGCGTGCTCCAGCACACCCTGGCCGAATTCGGTCAGGGCGAGGCGCCGCGTGCTGCGCTGCAGCAGCTTTTCGCCCAGCCGCTGCTCCAGCAGGGACAGGCGCCGGCTGACCGTGGACTTGGGCAACTGCAAGCGCTCGGCCGCCCGGCTGAAGCTGCCGGAGTCCACCACACGCGCAAACAGCAACAGGTCGTCGGCATCCATGGGGTCATTATTGTTCCAATGATGGAACGATCTTATCCAAATAGTCGTCTTCCGGGTTCGATTGGTCGCGCCTAAAGTTCAGTTCATCGACACATCCTCCCTCGACATCTCAGGAAAGCCCACCATGAAGATCCTGCAAATCAACTCCAGTGCCCGCCGTGCCCACAATGGCCAGGGCTCTTTTTCCACCCGCTTCGCCACCGAACTGGTCGATGCGCTCAAGTCGCGCCACGCCGCGGCCCAGCTCACCGTGCGCGACCTGACGACAGCCCCGCATCCGGCGCTGGACGAAGCCGCGCTGGGCGCGCTCTTCACGCCCGCCGACCAGCGCAGCGCCGAGCAGGCCGCCATCGTGGCGAAGAACGACGCGCTGATCGAGGAGCTGCTGGCTCATGACGTGATCGTGGTCGGCGCACCGATGATCAACTTCGGCGTGCCCGCCCAGCTCAAGAACTGGATCGACGCCGTGGCCCGCGCCGGCGTGACATTCCGCTATACCGCCACCGGCCCCGAAGGCCTGGTCCAGGGCAAGAAGGTCTATGTGGTCAGCTCGCGCGGCGGCAAGCACCTGGGCCAGCCGACCGACCAGGGCGTGACGCAATACCTGCGCACCGTCTTCGGTTTCCTGGGCATGACGGACGTCGAGTTCGTCTACCTTGAAGGCCTTTCGATGGGTGCCGACGCTGAAGCGGCCGCCGTGTCCGGCGCGCGCGAGCGCATTGTCGAGCTGGCGGGCGCCGTGACCTTGTAATTCGCGACCTTGCAAAATCAGGGCCCCACCGGGCCCCGCTCATCAGGAGATCGAGCCATGAACACCCCCACCACCCTTGCCCGGGTCGAGGCCCCGCGCGCTGTCGAGCGCCTGGTGGCAGGCCAGCCGACCAGCGACGGCGCCGGCGTCAAGCTGACGCGCGTGCTGACCCAGCCCTTGCAGCAGCGGCTCGACCCCTTCCTGATGCTCGACGCCTTCGGATCGGACCAGGCTGACGACTACATCGCCGGCTTCCCCGACCACCCGCACCGCGGCTTCGAGACCGTGACCTACATGCTCGAAGGCCGCATGCGCCATCGCGATTCGGCCGGCAACGAAGGCTTGCTCGACAACGGCGGTGTGCAATGGATGACGGCCGGCCGCGGCGTGATCCACAGCGAGTTGCCCGAGCAGGAGCAGGGGCGCATGGAGGGCTTCCAGCTCTGGCTGAACCTGCCCGCGCGCGACAAGATGCGTCCGGCCTGGTATCGAGACATCCCGTCCGCCGAGATCCCCGAGTTCGAGCTGGATGGCGTGACGGTGCGCGTGATCGCAGGCGAAAGCCACGGCGTGAAGGGCGCGATGCAGCGCGAGCTCACCGAGCCGGTCTACCTGGACCTGCACATGGCGCCGGGCGCGCGCTTCGAGCAGCACTTGCCGGCGACGCACAACGCTTTCGTCTACGTCTACCGTGGCGCCTTGAAGTTCGACACCGGTTGCAGGGTGCCGCGCGAGCGCATGGCCATCCTGGCCAACACGCCGGGCAGCGATGGCGTGGCGCTGCAGGCGGGCGACGAGCCCACCCGCGTCATCCTGGTGGCCGGCAAACCCTTGAACGAGCCCATCGCGCAGTACGGCCCCTTCGTGATGAACACGCAGGCCGAGCTGATCCAGGCCGTGCGCGACTTCCAGGAAGGCAAGCTCGCCTGAGCCTGGAGTCTTGGGGCGGCGCCGCCCCGCATCAGGGCGTGCGCAGCGCCGGCACTTCGGGCGAAAGCAGGCGCTCGGCCCCGCCGCTGCTGCTGGTGTAGCCGGGCACGGCCGCGTCCGCAAAATCGCCGCTGAGCGAATTCCATTGCTGCGCAAAGCCAGCGATTTCTTCGCCCGTGCGGCCAACGAAGTTCCACCACAGCAGCGGCGTCTGCGCCAGGGGTTCGCCGCCGAGCAACAGCGCACGGGCCGGGGCATCGGCGCGCAAGCGCAGGCGCTGGAAGCCCGGCTCCAGCGCCAGCAGGCTGCCGGGCGCGAGCCTTTCGGCAGGCTGTTCATCGGCCTCGACTTCCAGCGCGCCTTCCAGCACCATCAAGCCGTGCTCGAAGCCGGCTTGCAGCGGCAGCACGGAGTCGGCGGCGCCGGCGCAGGCGAGGTCAGCGCCCAGCAGCGGCGAATGCACAGTCACCGGAGAGCGGGCGCCCAGCAGCTCGCCGACCAGCAGCGTGAGCGAGAAGCCGCCGCGGTCCATCACCGGCAGCACGGGGAAGTGCTCGAAGGCCGGCGCACAGAAGCGTTGTTCGTCGGGCAGCGCAATCCACAGCTGCGCCAGGTGCAGCCGGTCGCCGAGCGACTGCTCGGAATGCGCGATGCCGCGGCCCGCCGTCATCAGGTTGACCTGTCCAGGGCGCAGCACCTGCTCGTGTCCCAGGCTGTCGCGGTGCAGCACCTCGCCGTCTATCATCCAGCTGAAGGTCTGCAGTCCGGTGTGCGGGTGCGGCGGCACGTCCATGCCATGTCCTTGCAGCAGGGCTGGCCCGGCATGGTCGAGAAAGCACCAGGCGCCTATGGTGCGGCGTTCCCGATGGGGCAGCGCCCGCACGATGGGCAGCCCGCCGACATCGCCGGCGCGGCCCGCCAGGCGGATCCAGCGCGGCGCGCTCATTGGACCCTGACCCGCAGATGGGCCACGAAGCCGGCCATGAAGCCGCGCACTTGCTCGGTCAGCGCGGCATCCACGAGCGTGCCCTGCTCGTCGAAGAGCTTGTGGATCTGCGAGACCGTGAGCCGGCCGCCCCACCAGGGGTCGGCGCCAAAGGTACGCAGCACCGGCAGCAGCGCGTTCTGGCCCAGCAGCGTGCCGCCGTTGCCCGGCGTGCCGCCCATCACGGCGACGGGCTTGCCGCCGAAGGTTTTCGTGCCTTCGCCGGAGGGGCGCGAAAGCCAGTCCAGCCCGTTCTTGAGCACACCCGAAAACGAGTTGTTGTATTCCGGGCAGCCGATCAGCACGCCGTCGGCAGCCTTGATGGCCGCGCGCAGCTCGGTCACCGCCTCGGGCACGCCGCGTGCTTCGTCGTCGCCGTCATACACCGGTATGCCGTGCAGGGTGCGCACGTCCACGGTCACGCCGGCGGGCGCCAGGCTGGCGGCGGCGCGCAGCAGCGCCGTGTTGAAAGAGGCCCGGCGCAGGCTGCCGGAGAGGGCGATCAAGGTGCTCATGGGGGTGTGCTCCTGTAGTGGTGCGCCCATCGTAGCCGCTTGCAAACCGGGCCATGCGAATATGGCGATGCAAGCTCAAGGCGCGCATTGACGTCTTATTGATGGGCCGGGCCTCAATCTCGCCGCCGCCTTGACGGGCGCCGTTTTAAATTGATCGCCAGGATGAATCAGGACATGCGGTCGGATGAAGGACGCGCCGCAGGGTCCGCCAAGCAGGCAGGAGTACCTCATGGTGATCAAACGTCGTCAGCTTCTCGCGCCGAATCCAGTCCCGGCGGTGCAAGCGCCCAAGCCCCGTCGCGATGTGGATTCGGGTGGAGCCAAGGAGGGCGCGGGCATTTGGCAGTCCCGGCGGGTTGCCTCCGGGTCCGACTGGATGCTGGCGTGGATGGGCAAGCCTGCGCGCAAGTGAAGTCACGAAATCACATTTTGGACCAGGCATCACGGCGGCATGCCGAAGTGATAGCCGTCCTTGCCGCGCTGCTTGACGCGGTACATGAATGCATCGGCGGCCAGCAGCAGGGCGCGCGCGTCCTGGCCATGTTCGGGATAGCTGGCAATGCCGATGCTGGCGGTCACGGTGATCGCGATGTCGCCAAACAAATAGGGCTGTCGCACTGAAGACAGGATGCGCTTGGCCATCAATTCGGCGATGGGCTGACCCACTTCGTCGGCCAGCACGACCACGAATTCGTCGCCGCTGACGCGAAACACCTTGTCCTGTTTTCGTACCGCGTCGTGCAACCGGTCTGCGGCTTGCTTGAGCAGCGCGTCGCCGACCAGATGCCCGTGCGTGTCATTCACGGCCTTGAAGCCGTCCAGGTCGAGGAACAGCACGAAGAGGGCGTTGTCGTCCTTGCTCGCGGTGGCGAGCGTGTCTTCGAGATGGTGCGCGAGCGCTTCGCGGTTCGGCAATCCTGTCAGCGCATCCGTGAACGCCTTGCGCGTCAACTCCATGGTTCGCCGCATGAGTTGGGTGCGCTCCCGTTCGCGTACTTTTCGCTGCTTGGTCACGTCGCGGCACACGATGGTGGTTCTCAGCCCGCGAGAGGTCCGCAGCTGCGTCACGGAGACTTCCAAATGAAGCGGGTGCCCATCCGCGTGCATGCCGGTCAGCTCGTGGAGTGAGTCGGTCCGCGCGGCATCTGGCGACTCCAATGCAATGGACAAGTCCTCGCTGATGAAGCGGTCTACCTGCGACCCCAGGGCCTCGACGTTCGCGGTCCCGAAAATCAGTTCTGCGGCCCGGTTGAACAGGACCACCTTGTGCTCGCTGTCCACGGTGATGACGGCCTCTCCCATGGCGTTCAACAGCCCGGCCAATTCGGCTTCGCGATGGCGTTGCGCGCGCAAGGTGTTGCGGATGAATCGGCTTCCGACGATGGCCAGCAAGGTCGACATGCCCAGATTCAGCCCCAGCAAGAGCCCGCGCACAAGACGCGACGCCCTTCCCAACTCCTCTGAAAAATCTCGCTCCAGCGTGGTGAGGCGCGCATTGCGGTCGGGCATGAGCGTCTCCAGCCTTTGCACGGCCGGCGCTTGCGAGTCGCCGGCAAGAATGCTCTGGCGCGCGGCATCGACGAGGCCGCGCAGCTCGGCAATGGCGGCATCGCCCTGTGTCCAGATCTGGATGGCCCGCGCCATGAAGGGCACTTTGTGGGCCAGCACGAACAGGCGAATCAGCCCGGCAATATCGTCGGCATCGTTTTGGCCGGCCAGAAAGCCTTCACGCGCCGCAGCCCGGTCCGGCGGCTGCTGCTGCAGGGCCCGGCGCGCCCGGGCATCTCCCTCGGGAACCGCCAGGGCCTGCGTGAAGCCCAGGTAGTCGGCGTCGCGATGGCTTTGGACATAGGCCTGCAGCCGAAGCAGCGCATCCTTCTGGCCCTTGGAGTACAGGCTCTCGCCCGCCACATAGGCGCGCACCGAGGACAGCAATTCGATGCTGAACGCCGCCAGGGCCAGCTGAAATGCGACGATGGCGATGAACACGCCGGCGACCGACTTCAAGCGGCTCGACACATGGAGCAGTCCCCTGCGGACGCGGCCCAGCCACGGCGGCATTCGTCCTGGCCGCGTCTGATCTTCCGCGGCGTTCCAGTCATTCGAAGACTTCATCGTCATGCGGGTTCCGCGCTGAGTTTGTCAAACTGAGTTTGCCAATCTTCCAGGGCCGCTGCGTCCATCAGTGCAGCACCCTATCATACGCACCTCGCGTTTCCAGCAGTCCGGCGATCACGAGGCCGTGCTGGCCAGAGTGTTTGAAAGCGGCGGGCCTGGCGAGGCCAGTCCCGCCATCGATTTTTGCAATGCCTCAAAACAGTCGGGATCCAGCGCCGTGCCGACCGTCTTGCGCATCATGGCTAGCGTCTGGTCCACAGGCACGGCGGCACGGTAGGGGCGTTCCGCCGTGATCGCGTCAAAGATATCGGCGGTCGTGATAATGCGGGTTTCCAGCGCGATGTCCGCGGCGGCCAGCCCTCGGGGGTAGCCTGTTCCGTCCAGCCGTTCGTGGTGGGCGCCTGCGATGCGCGCCAATTCGCTGAACGCAGCGATGCGCGACAGGATCGATTCGGTCAGGGCCGCGTGCCGGCGGACCTCCGCCCATTCCGCGGCGTCCAGGGAGCCTGCCTTGTCCAGCACGCTGTTGCTGACGCCGAGTTTGCCCAGGTCGTGCAGCAGCGCGCCACGCTTGAGCCAGCGCCGCCGGGTGAGGTCCATGCCCAAAGACTCCGCGATCAGGTCGGTGTACAGCGCCACCCGCGTGCTGTGGCCGCTGGTATACGGACTCTTGGAGTCCACCACCTGGCCGAAGGCGGCCGCGATGTCGTCCAGGTAGTCCTCGTCCAGCGGCACTTCGTATTGCGGCGGCTCCAGGGCCCAGACCGCCTCATCGAGGTTTGTCGCGGTCAGTGTGTCCCAGAACGCCGTTTGCGCATCGACGCGCCGAAACGCGTCGACCAGCCTGGGGTCGAACCAGTGACCGCTGCGGGCGTCGATCTCGGCCAATGCGGCATCCCGGCTCCCGCTGGTGAAGAAGACATCGATCACCTGCGACAGCAGCGCAATGCGCGAATAAATGGGAATGGCATCGCCCGCCAGACCCGCAGGCTTGCCGCTGCCGATCCAATGCTCGTCGAGGTTGTAAATGCCCTGGGCGATGCCCTCCGGGAAGCGCAGCAGACGGGCAATTTCAGCGCCACGCTGGCACCGGGTCTGAATGAGCTGGCGAGAGAACTCGGGGCCGTTCTTGAAAATATTCAGGACGCTCCTGAACCGTTCCGCCAGGCCGGCCTTGAGCCCCGTGTGCTGCAGGACAAAACGCACGACCTGCGGCAGGCTGTCGCCGACGAATTTGAAATCGCGCTTGAACCCCAGGTCGTCGGTCAAATACAGCTCGCAGATGCGCGCGGCATTGCTGCTGCATCCGAGGTCCTTGAGCAGCAGGGTGTAGTAGAGCTCAGAGAGTTGCAATTCGGTCAGGCCGATTTCGCGGCCGATGTGCATGCCGATCCAGCAGCAGCGCACGCAATGCCCCACCGGCTGGCCCTCGGTGATGTCCAAGGCATGGCTGAGCGCGCTGATCAATTCCGAACGCTTGATCGCCTTGGCCTGGGGCGCAATGGAATGAGCGGGATGAATCTGCATGATGCGGCGCCTGCAACGGACCGCACAGTTTGCATCAAAACCCGAGCCGGCACGAATCCAGTTGCATCCAAATGATTCGAGCGCGGGGTTCGGTGCCAGCGAACAGGCCGCGACCCGTTCGATCAAACTTTAGGGAGGGGGCGTTGCGTCCATTACCATGCGCGCGCGCCTCGCGTACCGGTGATGGAGGTGACGGGGTCGTTCGACAAGGAATTGACAGGAGGATGACATGCAAGATCAGCGTATTACTGCCCACTTCGCTGCCCACGTCGCTGCCCGCTTTGCCATGGCCATGGCCCTGGCCGCCACCGTCGCACCGCCGGCCTTCGCGGCATCGAGCGGCTACGATGTGCCGCCCAAGGCCATTCTCGACACCATGCTGGCGCCCGGCCTGCCGTGGCCCAACCTCAGCCCGACGCACGACAAACTGCTGCTTGTCGCCTGGCAGGCCTATCCATCCATAGCCCGCGTGGCGACACCCTACCTGCGATTGGCGGGCGTGCGCCTGGAGTCCGGCAACCACAGCCGGCATGACACGCCCGGCGGCTACGGCATCACGCAATGCGCGGCCAGCTACGGCCTGGTGAAGGTGGCCGACGGCCATGAGACGCCATTGGCGATGCCGCAGGGCGGCTGCCTGAGCGACGCGGTCTGGTCTGCCGACGGCAGGCGTTTCGCCTTCACCAACGCGGTGGCGGATGCCGTGGAGCTGTGGGTGGGCGACGCCGAGACCGGCAAGCTCAAACGCATGCCCGGCGTGCGCCTGAACCCGATGTTCGACGAGGCCCTGCAATGGATGGCCGACCAGAAGACGCTGCTGGTCAAGACGGTGCCCGCCCACCTGGGCCATGCGCCGGTGGCCGAAGCAGCGGCGCAGGGTCCGAGCATCCAGGAAACCGGGGGCGAGAAGGGCCAGAGCAGCACCTACGAAGCCCGCGACACGCTGAACAACAAGCACGACGAAGCCCTGTTCGACCACTACGGCAGCACGCAGCTGGCCGTGGTCGACGTGGCCAGCGGCGCGGTGAAACCGGTCGGTCAGCCGGCGATCTTCGATGTCGTGAACGCCGCGCCGGACGGACGCCACGTCCTGGTGAGCCTGATCCGCCGCCCGTATTCCTACGTGACCACCTACGACCGCTTCCCGCATGACGTGGAGGTCTGGGACATCGCGAAGCCTTCGGCCGTGGTCGTGCACAAGGCCGCTTCGCTGCCCTTGGCCGACCGCGTGCCCATCCACGGCGTTCCGACCGGCCCGCGCGATTTTCATTGGCGCCAGAACGAGCCGGCCACGCTGGTGTGGGCCGAGGCGCTGGACGGCGGCGACTGGCTGAAGGAGGTGCCGGAGCGCGACAAGGTGCTGATGCAGCGCGCGCCGTTCACCATCCCCGCCATTGAGGTTGCACGCACCCAGCAGCGCTTCATCGGCTTTGCCTGGGGCGAACGCAGGGACATGACGCTGCTTGGCGAATATGACGAGAACAGGCACTGGCGCAAGACCTACATCATGGATGTGGACAAGCCCGACGCGCCCAAGCGCCTGCTTTGGGACCTCTCCTCCGACGAAAAGTACAAGGCGCCCGGCGCCACCGTGCGGCGCGTGCTGCCCAACGGCGCCGAGTTGGTGCAGCAGGAGGGCGATGCCATCTACCTGGCCGGCAACGGCGCGTCGACCGACGGCGACCGTCCTTTCCTCGACCGGCTGGACCTGAAGACGCTCAAGGCCGAACGCCTGTTCCGCAGCGACAAGTCGGCGCTGGAGCGTTTCCTGGCGCTGGACAGCGCGGACGCCCATGCCTTCCTGACCTGGCGTCAGACACCCAATGACCCGCCGAACGCCTTTCTGCGCACGCTGGGCAAGCCCGCGGCAGCGGTACAGGGCGAAGCCGCCTTCGATTCGGCCGCCACGGCCGTGACCCATGTGCCCGATCCGACGCCGCTGGTGCGCCAGATCAAGAAGCGGCTGGTGAAGTACAAGCGCGCCGACGGGCTGGACCTGTCGTTCACGCTCTACACGCCGCCGGGCTATGTGGAGGGCACGCGCGTGCCGACCATCCTCTATGCCTACCCGCTGGACTACGCGGATTCCGCCGCGGCGGGCCAGGTCACCGGCTCCCAGCAGACCTTCACGCGGCTCCGCGAGTACCAGCTGCTGCTGCTGGCCGGCTATGCCATCATCGACCGCGCCTCCTTCCCGGTCGTGGGCGATCCGAAGCGGGCCTATGACACCTACATGGATCAGCTGGTGGCCGACGCCAAGGCCGCGGTGGACGAAGCCGTGCGCCTGGGCGTGGCCGATCCCCAGCGCATCGGAGTGACCGGCCACAGCCATGGCGCGCTGATGACGGCCAATCTGGTGGCTCACACCGACCTGTTCAAGGCCGGCGTGGCGACGAGCGGCTCCTACAACAAGACGCTGACCCCCTTCGGTTTCCAGAACGAGCGCCGCTCGGTGTGGGAGGCCCCGGAGGTCTACACCCAGGTGTCGCCGTTCTTCTACGCCGACAAGCTCAAGACGCCGCTGTTGATCGTGCACGGCGCCGACGATGCCAATCCCGGTACCACGCCGCTGCAAGGCCAGAAGTTGTTCGAGGCCATCCGCGGCAACGGCGGTACCACCCGCCTCGTCATGCTGCCGCACGAGCCGCATTGGTACACGGCGCTGGAGTCGAACGAACAGCTGCTGTATGAAATGGTGCGTTGGTTCGACAAGTATGTGAAGAACGCGCCGCCGGCCGAGGTGGCGGCCGCGCAGTGAGCGTGCAAGGCCGGCCCCCCGCCGCCGTTGTCTCCCTCGTCTTGGGGATACTGGTTTGAGCGGGAATGCATACACTCGCGGCGGCCGATGCTGCGGGTTAGGCATTGCGGAATCTGCGGCCCGATCAACAACCTTTGGAAAGCTGCAACGATGCCTGTAACGATGCGTATTGCATTTCTGACTGCCTTGACCATCGCCCATCGGCGGCAGCAGCATCCCGGTGACGAAGTGCCGCGCGGCTGACGACGACACGCCTTCGTTGAGGGACGACGGTTTCGGACCAGGGCCCCGCCTCATGGGTGGCGGCAACACCAATGGGCGGGCCTCCCGCTATTGAGGCCCGACCCTCAATGTGCCGCCACCTTGAACACGCTGATCACCTGCGCCAGTGTGGCGGCCTGGTCTTGCATGGACTTTGACAAGGTGGACGCTTCACCGACCAGCGTGGCGTTGCGCTGCGTGACCAGGTCCATGGCGCTGATGGCCTGGTGCACCTGAGCGATCCCGTCCGTCTGCTCCTGCGAGGCCACGCTGATTTCGCCCATGAGGTCGGTGACATGGCTGATGCTGGCCACGATCTCGTTCATCGTTGTGACCGCGTGATCCACCTGCACGCCGCCGGTGGCTACTTTCTCGACCGAATCGTCGATCAGCGCCTTGATCTCCCGGGCGGCGGCGGCACTGCGCTGCGCGAGGCTGCGCACCTCGGCGGCGACCACGGCGAAGCCGCGGCCCTGGTCGCCGGCACGCGCCGCCTCGACCGCGGCGTTGAGCGCCAGGATATTGGTCTGGAACGCAATACTGTCGATCACCGCCGTGATGTCGACGATGCGCTTGGACGATTCGTTGATCGACTGCATGGTGTCGACCACTTTCGAGACGGCGGCGCCGCCCTTGCCAGCCAGGGCCGATGCCGTCGCCGCAAGCTGGTTGGCGCGCTGCGCGTTGTCGGAGTTCTGCTGCACCGTCGAGCTCAACTCTTCCATCGACGCCGCAGTCTGCTGCAGCGCGCCGGCCTGCTGCTGGGTGCGGGCCGACAGGTCGCGGTTGTCGGCGGCGATCTTGCTTGAGGCCGAGGCGATTGTCTGGGTGCCGCTTCGGACCTCGCGCACGATCCTGGCCAGCCCGCTGTTCATCTGGGACAGCGCCGCGAGCAGCTGGCCGGTTTCGTCCATCGAGCGCGGCTGCAGGTCGTGATCGAGGTCGCCCGACGCGATCGCATGGGCGGCCTTGACGGCGTGCGCCAGCGGCCGGGCCACCATGCGGCGCAGGCCCAGCCAAAGAAAGGTCGCCAGCAGCAGGCCCGCCGCCAGCGTGCCGCCGAGCAGGATGCGCCGCAGTTCGATCGCCGCGCCTGAAAATTCGTCGACCCAGGTGCCCGCGGCCACCACCCAGCCCCAACCCTTGTACTCACGCGACACCACGATCTTTTCGCGCAGGGGCGTGCCCGGGTCTGCGCTGTACATGTAGCGGTATACCCCCTCGGGATGGCCGGCCAGGTAGCGGACGCTGCTGCTGCTGTTCTTGTTCTCGTCGGCGAGCATGTTCCTGCCTTCCATGCTCGGGTGGATCGTCATCAGCCCGCGCCGTTCTCCCGGCGCGTTGTCAAAGGCGAACACATAGCCGGTATCGCCAATCTTGATCTTCTTGATGCTGTCTTTGAGGCCCTGCAGGCCGGCCGACAGATCGAAGCCGATGTAGAGGATGCCGATCACGCGGCCTTGGGCGTCCTTCAGCGGACGGTATTCGGTCATGGTGTCCTTGCCGAACAGATTGACCTTGCCGGCCCATGTGTCGCCGCGCATCATGGCCGCATAGGCCGGATGCGAATGGCCGAGCAGGGTTCCGACGGCGCGCGTGCCGTCGTCCTTGACGACCGACGTCGAGATGCGAATGAAATCGTCGCCGGTCCGCGCGAAGATCGTGGCATTGCCGCCGGTCGCTTTCGTGAAGCGGTCGACCGCGCCGTAATCGAGATCGAGCACCGCCTTGCCGCTGCGCATCACCGGCGCCTCGGTTCCGCTCACCGGCATGGTGCTTGCGGCGTCGAGCACAAATTCGTCGGGAAAATAGCCGGAAAACGCCGACGCGATGCGGTCCGCTGCATCGTGCAGGCTTTGATCGTAGGCCGCGATCATGTCGACCACCAATTCGGTCTGCTTGGTCAGGTCGGCGACGGCGCGCGCGTCGAGCGTGTGGCCGATGCGCGAGGCGACGAAGATCGCCAGCGCGCTCAGCATCACAACGATCAGGAGCAGGCTGCTAACGGCGATGCGCGTCGCCAGGCTACGTTGTTTCATGGATTGGCGGAGGATTTCAATGGACCCAATCGAGTTTATAGGGTTCTGTTGCGGCCAGGGTGTCAGGCTGCCCGATGGCCGGCGATTTGAAGGGTTACCAATATTGAAGGATTACCAACATGTCGGTCCATCAGGGGGGCACGGCGGGTCCTTTTTGCGTGTCTTTTGCTTGCGGTTCCATGCCGTTCTAATATTCGCTGCCCCCAACATGTTTATAACTGGGAGATCGCCCATGGCCAGCAAGAACACGGTGTGTCTTTGGTTTGACGGAGCCGCCCTCGAAGCCGCGCAGTTTTACGCCGAAACTTTTCCGGACAGTTCGGTCGGCACGGTTCATCGCGCGCCGGGCGACTACCCTGCGGGCAAGCAAGGCGATGTTTTGACGGTGGAGTTCACCGTGATCGGCATTCCCTGTCTGGGGCTGAACGGCGGCCCGGGCGCCCAGCACAGCCATGCCTTCTCGTTTCAGGTCGCCACCGACGACCAGGCGGAGACGGATCGCCTTTGGAATGCCGTGGTCGGCAATGGCGGGCGAGCCAGCCAATGCGGTTGGTGCCAGGACCGGTGGGGCTTGTCGTGGCAGATCACGCCGCGTGCCTTGATCGAGGCCATCGCCGACCCCGATCCAGCCGCGGCAAAGCGGGCTTTCGAAGCGATGATGGGGATGACGAAAATCGACATTGCCGCGATCGAAGCCGCGCGCCGCGGCTGACCTCTTCAAATCATCCTGATCTGTCGGCGAGTGGATCTGCCTGGAGGCGCGCACCCATTTGTCGTCGCAAGGCAGTGGCCTGGCTGAATCAGCCCTTTACGATGAAGCGGGGCTTATCGGGCGATCAACACAGAGCTTGTTTGTCAGAAAACGAGAGTAGGGCGCCACCGGACTCAATGCTGCCGAGCCGCCCGCTGAAAGTAGGCAATTCGCTCGTCATTCGCGGGATGCGAGGCCAGGGCAATGCCCAGTTGTCCAGCCTGCGCTTGCCCTTGCCCGGCGTGCATGGCTTCAACGGCGCGAAAGAAGCCCACCATCGCATCGGGTGAAATGCCGTTGGCCAGCATCAGCTGAACAGACTCGGCGTCGGCCTCACGCTCGGCGTCCCGGCTGTAGGCGGCTTGCCCGAGCCAGACGGGCGCCAAGGCCATCAGGCTGCTGAAGTCGCCCCAGAGTGCGCCGCTCGCGGCCGTCAGAATGCCAGCCTGGACCAGCATGCGCATGCCATGCCGATGCTGCAGGTGGCCGAGTTCGTGACCCAGCACGCCGACGATGACAGCGCGCTCGCCCTTGACGCACTCCACCAGTTCGTCGGTCAGGACGATGGCGCCGCCCGGCAAGGCGAATGCGTTGGGACCGATTTTCCCGCTGCGGAACTCGAGCCGATAGCGAGGCGCCGTGCCGGCGGGCAGGCGGGCCACAGCCGCATCGAACGCCTCGCGGATGCCCCGCCGCTGGGCCGGCGGCAGGTGTGAAGGCGCGACGAGCGCCCGCGCATCGATCGATGCCAGCGTGGCCTCGCCGACCGTCTGGTCCACGGAGGCGGGCAGGGTCGCGACGATGGCCGACGCCAGCCATGGTACCCCCCAGACATAGGCCGAGGCCAGTATTGCGAGCAGCGCCGAGAGGCTGGCCAACACCAGGCCCCATCGCTGCTGCGTGCGCACGACCCAGCCATCGCTTCGTCCGCCTTCGGTCGCCGACCACTGGTCCCAGGCTGCGCTGTCGCTGCATTGGATCGAACTGCCATCCGCCAGATGCAGCATGCGCATGCCATGCCGCGTCCGCTCGGGCCATTGCACCTCGGCCAACGCGACGGTGCGCTGGATCGCCTCGCCTTCGATGTGCAATCGTCCGTCGCGGATGTGCAGCCGCACAGGATGCGCGCTGGCATGTTCGCCGTCGAAGAAGTTGGCGGCCAGTTCGCCGGGCAGCGCGTGCTCGTTCATGCCGGCATTTCCCGTCGCAGCGGACGAACCGAATTCGGCGCGTGCATCGTGACCGTCATTGGTGCCGGATTCACAGACCGATGTCGATGCCGAACAAGTCCCCGGCGAAATCGCCGCTGGCATCCGTCACGGCGGCTTGCCGTGGATCGCGCAAGTGGTCGAGGTCGCCGCGCAACTGCGGCGTGACCGATTCCACCTTGAGGCGATACATGGCGACGGCGGCAAACGGCCAGTACAAACCGAGTGTCACCGCCATCAGCAGCCAGTTCTGGACGGTCAGGCCAAACAGGGGCCAGAAACCGAGCCGGCTCTCGAAGCTCACTTCGGCGCATTCGGTATGGTCCCAGATCATGTTTTGCGCGCGCGAAATGGCGAAGGGCATGGGCACCAGCAAGATCAGCAGCCAGACCAGCGCGCCGACAGCGAAGGTGATGGCCAGGGTTGCGGCCGCACTGCGAGGGCCTTCGGACAGTCCATGGAGCGCCATGCCCAGCTTGGCGCCGAGCACGGCCATGAGCACGCCGAACAGAAAGGCCGACAGCAACATCACGCCGATCAGCTTCAGGCCCAGCGCGTAGACCGGCATCGGACCGAGCTTCAGCGTCGTCCGCCAGGGCCCGAGTCCCATGTGGCCGTGCTGGTAGCGCTTCAATCCCCACCAGATCAGCGGCGCCAGCACGAGCGTGATCAGGGTCACGCCACCGGAAGCCTTGAAGAACCACGGCGGCGGATGCAGCGGGTCCGTCACGCCGAGCCCGATGGCAAGAAATGCTGCACCCGGGATGAAAGCGGGAATCAGGGCCCGGTATGCGCCGGCCAGGTCGCCATGAAACCGGAAACGCAGGCCGCGCCAGCTCGTATTGCCGAGCCGGAATTGAAATGCCGCCCGCATCAAGGCCGGCGCCAATGCCGCCAGCGCCAGCAAGGCAACCAGGCTGGCCATTGGCGACCCGCGTCGGGCAAAGGAATACACCACCAGCATGGCGCCCACCAGCAGCAAGCCGCGCAACATCTTGAGCGGGTCGCCATGGAAATCGAAGGCGTGGTCGTCGAGCACGGTGTTGCCGTAGAAATAGCGCAGGCGCCTGACCTTGGCCCAAGGTCTGTACAAGCCCAGCGTCACGATGGTCAACAACAGGTTGACCGCCCAGATGCGGAAATACTCGCTGCCCGAGCCAGTGAACGACAGTTGGAGCGCGCGCGCCATGGGCGGCGTGGCGTCTGAAACCATGACTGGATCAAGGCGTTCGCCCGCTTCTTCCATCGGCTCCAACGAGCCGTTCTGCGCTGAAATCATCTCTATTCGCCGCCGCTTTGGGGCGCCTCCCAATGGGTTAGAACCTGGCCCTCTATTTGTGCGACGCGATTCTCTTTATTCGATGGGTTCGTGTCACTCCGCAGGACTACCAGGATGGTACTGAAGCGCGGGCCATGCTCAGCGGCGGATCTTCACCCCCTTAAGGAGGGGTGGAGGGTTGACCGGCGTGGAGCCGCCATGCCTAAAGGTACATCCTGGCGATTGAAAATCGACTGCACAATCTGCGCATCCGAATCGATAGCGGCCGGGCAATCGAATCGCGGACACGCTGCGCAATATCCTGGCCAATCCGCGCGTCGGCCTGCTTTTTGTCGTCCCGGGCGTCACCGACACCTTCCGGGTCAATGGCCGCGCGACCCTGCTCGCGCCCAGTGAGGTCGAAGGCAAATGTCTCTTGATGGGCATCCTGGTGGACATCGACGAAGCCTACACGCAATGCTCCAAGGCCTTTCTGCGTTCGCACTTCTGGGACCCTGCCCGATTCATTGCCCCATCAACCATGCCGACCGGCGGGCAGGTGCTCCGCGCCATTCAAGGCGATGCCTTCGATGCGGAGCGTTATGACCAGGAGCGGGCCGAGCGCTACAAGCGGCGGGTCGGGTTTTATTGAGGCGGAGGTGGGTTTCGTGGGTTTCGATTGATGTTCGTCAGGTTTCTTCGTCCACTGGATCCCGGTGATCTCGTTGCCGTTGTAGCGCCGTCTGGCGCGGGTCCTGAATGGGTTGCACATGGCCGGATGGTTCGAAGGCACAAGTGGCGTGCTGATCGGCCGTGACGCGATGCAGCAAGATGCCCCGGGCTGCGAGTTCGACTCGCGAGACGCTGTCGAAGCGGCGCTGAATGAATTGTCCTGCCCAATCATTGCCGACGTCGACATAGGACATACTGGTCCGCAATGGACGCTTGTTCAGGGTGCGCTTGCGTGCATCGAATGGGCGGATGGTTGCTGCTCGGTGGTGCAAGAACTGCGATAAGTCGAATACCGCAAACGCTCCGGTACGTCGACTTAAAAATTCCAACCCGCTTGTACAGTTGCCATGCTCACATCGGCCTTGGTCAAATAGTCAAGGGTCAGGCCGATGTGAAAGGTCTTGCTCATCCGCCATTGAATGCCGCCGCTGAGGATTGGATCTGTTTCCTTCTGGTCTGGATGATTTCCTGCGGCGCTTGTCGACAGCGTCGACTGTCCGACCCCGAGTCCACCCAGCAGCTCCCACGAGTCGTTGAGTGGGAGATACCCCAGCGCTCGAACGCCAACGAAAGAGCTTAAGCTGTAGACGGGTTGGCCGAGATTGAGCGGAAGATTGTTGCTATTCAAGTCTCCCATGGCATAGACCTGTACCGCCAAGTTATTATCGAATCGATAGCCTAGATCGCCAGCCAACACGAGGCCATGCACATTGCCTTGATTCGACCCGTGTGAAAGCGAGCCACCCAATGCCAGATCGGCTTGAACGCTTTGTGACCAGGCATTTGCGGCAGCCAGGCTGAACACGGCTGCGGTGGCAAATTTGACAGGTTTCATCCGTGGATCTTTCTTGAGTTGCGAGCCAATATCAAAATCTTTTTCAGCGCGCAACTGTATGGCGATGCAATTGGAGAACCTATCCCCCTTTGGGGTGCGTGCTTGAAGACGGGAATGGAGTGAAGACTGGTTGAATCCGCCGCCATAAGTTGTCATTCGGGCGCAGCAGCTTTGGGGATGCCGCCCCTTCCTACCAATTTACTTGTCGTCAGCAAGGGCCTCAGAAAAGTCCATTTTCAAAACTTGCCTTGGTCAACCAGCCTCAGAACTTCATCAGAATATCGGCGGCGAATTGAAGTTGCGAACGCTTCGTTCCATTGTCAAATGCCGTCGCATCAAATGAATGATCGCACCGAATTTCCGGTCGCACTTCGATCTGGTCCGTGAGCCAGTGGGTCCAGCCAAACGTGGATTCGGCATATCGGGTCGCGAACCCGGTTCGTTGGCCGCGTTGATCGTCAAAGAATTCGCTGCGCACACCCACGTAGTCCTTTTCCGTCAATCGATACATAACGTAGAGGGAGGCTGCACTTGCCGCCGCCGAACACTGCTTTAAGCCAGCAGGGCAAGACGCGGGATTTGCACCTGGAATGGTTGCCTGCCCCTGCGCCGGCACGTGGGTTTGAAATTCGTAGTAATCCTCGGTCGCGATCCACAGGCGGTCAGTAAATTTGTGGTAGTACATGAATTGGTACAAATTTACATTGTTAAATCCGTAATGCGCGTCATTCGTGCCGTTGGCGCAAAGATAAACATTGTCACTGGAGCTGTCGGAGCTGTATTGAACGCAGGCCGTTACTGTCGGTCGCGCATCTTTTTCCCAGGGCGCAACGTCGTTGCCAGCATTCAGGCCAATTTGCGCCATCCAGTTCTTGCTCAGCCGTGTCGACAGGACGGCACCAAACTGGGTGAATGGATCGTAGGTGTAGTACATTGAGTGCGTATCGAAGGGATTCTGCAAATTCAGATCTGCCTCGATATCACCGAGAGTCGTATAGCGCCCGACCCGAAGGTTGCTGCCTTGGCCGATCGAGGGGTCGTAGACATCGAAGTACAAGTTCGGCAGGGTATAGCCATATCTCGCATTTTGCGATGTCAGTTGATTGCTGAATATGCCCTCCATGGTCACTTCCCGGTAATCGGTTCCATACAGACCGCTGACGCGGAATCCCCAGTCCATGTGGTCCTTCTGCACGGTGTCAGGCACCCGCTCGATGTAAAGCACTGCCTGGTTGAGCTGGACTGCATTGGCGTCGAAGTCATAACCGGCTGGGTAGTTACCGTTCGCGCCGCGTGAGGTGCTTAGGTTGAAGCCGGCGTCGACCCAGCCCCATATTTCAACGTTATGGTCCTTCAGGCGGTTGCCGAATGGCGTACCGTCCAGTTGCTTCATCAGAACGCCGCCGGAAGAATTCGGCGTTGCGCCGCCGATCAATGCGGTGCCCCCAAATGGCCAATCCGCCCAAGGCCACGGGGGAGCGTCGAGTGGCGCTGGCGGAATTGGCAGGTCAATTCGGCTTGGGTGTTCGTCGGTGGCCGGGGTCGGTACCGCGGCTTGTGCAAGCACTGCTGCAGAAGACATCAAAATAGAAACTAATGCGCTGGCGCGCATACATCGGCTCACGTTGAGAGTATCGATAAATTTCGATTTCATTACAGTAACAAAAAATTTTGTCAATAAGATTCTGGGATTTTTTGGCGAATTCATATGGAAAGTAGCCGCAGCTTTGATTTTGGGTGCCTCGTCATGCGCGCTAATTGCGTGACTTGGAATCTAGCGGCAGGCTTGCAAACATTATGTAAATCAATAATTATTTTTATAAATTCCGCAACAAGTTCTGCTTCATCCTGAAGTTCAATTTAGAACAGCAGGGATCAAGGCCATGGCCAGATTCAATCGCTGTACGTCAATAGGACGTCAATACGGGCCGCACTTGTCCGTCGGCCTGCTTGCGCCCGCTCCAGCGCGTAATTGAGCGCCATCACGTTGACGCGCGGTTCGCCGAACATCCACAGGTCGCGGCCTGTGGTGTGCTGCGCAATCATGGCGTCAAGCTGAGCGACCGACATGCCGCGCGCCTTGGCCACCGAAACGGCCTGCAGCTTGGCATTGGCCGGCGTGATGTCGGGGTCAAGCCCTGACCCCGAAGCGGTCAGCATGTCGGAGGGCAGAAGTCGGCCCGTCGTTTCGGGTGCATTGGCCTCCAGCGCCTTGCGGTCGCCCAGCAGCCGGTCGTTCAGGGCCTGGCTGGTGGGGCCATAGTTCGAGCTGCTCGAATTGGCCGCGTTGTAGGGCGCGGGAATGGTCTTGCTCGGGTCCTTGGGATCAGTGTCGGTGGTCGCCGAGGGACGGCCATGGAACCACTGTGGGCCCTCCCACAGCTGCCCCACCAGGCGCGAACCGGCCACGCCGCCGTCTGCGCGCATGACCAGGCTCCCATTCGCCTGATCCGGAAAGACCACGCGCGCCATGCCGGTGACCAGCAGCGGATACAGAAAGCCGCACAGTACCCAGGTCACCGCCGAGATGCGCAGCGCGGCAAGCAGCATGTTCCACATGAGTGTCTCCTACAGGAGCGGCGCCAAGACCAAGTCAATCAGCTTGATGCCGATGAAGGGCGTGATCAGGCCGCCGACGCCGTACACCATCAGGTTGCGATAGAACGTCGCCTCGGCGCTGGTGGGTTCGAAGCCCACGCCGCGCAGGGCCAGCGGGATCAGCAGCGGGATGATGAGTGCGTTGAAGATCAGCGCCGACAGGATGGCGCTGTGCGGCGCGGCGAGCTGCATCACGTTGAGCGCCGACAGCCCCGGCAGCGCCGTGATGAACAGCGCAGGCAGGATGGCGAAGTACTTGGCCACGTCGTTGGCGATCGAGAAGGTTGTCAGCGCGCCCCGTGTAATCAGCATCTTCTTGCCTATGGTCACGAGGTCAAGCAGCTTGGTCGGGTCGGAATCGAGGTCGATGACGTTGGCGGCTTCCTTCGCCGGCATGGTGCCCGAGTACATGGCCAGGCCGACATCGGCCTGCGCCAGCGCCGGAGCGTCGTTGGTGCCGTCGCCCGTCATCGCGATCAGCCGTCCCTGCGCCTGCTCGGCGCGGATCAGGCGCAACTTTTCCTCGGGCCTGACCTGGGCCACGAACTCGTTGACGCCGGCTTGCGCGGCAATGACGCGGGCCGTGGTTGGGTTGTCGCCGGTCACCATCACCGTGCGTATGCCCATGGCGTGCAACTGCATGGCGCGCTCGCGGATGCCAGGCTTGAGCACGTCGGACAGGGCGATCAGGCCCAGAATGTTGCCGTCCATGGCCACGGCCAGCGGCGTGGCACCCTGCGAGGCGATGCGTTCGGCCGCGGCGTCTAGCCCGGTGGGCGCACCCGAACCGAATTGAGTCTGCACGTGCCGGACAACGGCGTCGACCGCACCCTTGCGCAGCTGCGCGCCGCTGGGCAGGTTGGTGCCGCTCATGCGCGTTTCGGCCGAAAAGTCTGTCCCCGACGCCTGGTCCAGCGCCGCGTCCTGTATCGCGCCCAGCGTTCGTGCGCGCGCCACGATCGAGCGGCCCTCGGGCGTCGTGTCGAACCACGAGGCCAGGAAGGCGGCCTGCACCAGCACCTGCTGCGAATGCCCGCCCAAGGGCACGAACTCGGTGGCCTGGCGGTTGCCCATGGTGATGGTGCCGGTCTTGTCCAGGATCAGCGTGTGCACGTCGCCGGCCACCTCCACCGCCTTGCCCGACATCGCCAGCAGGTTGAAACGCATCGCGCGATCTATGCCCGCGATGCCGATGGCCGACAGCAAGGCGCCTATGGTGGTGGGAATCAGCGCCACGATCAGCGCGATCAGGTCGGCGATGTTGATGCGCGCCTTCAAGTAGTCGGCCACCGGCGCCATGGCCGCGACCACGATCACGAAGATCAGCGTCAGCACCGACAGCAGCACCGTCAGCGCGATCTCGTTGGGCGTCTTCTGGCGTCGCGCGCTCTCGACCAGATGGATCATGCGGTCCAGGAAGGTCTCGCCAGGATTGGCCGTCACGCGCATCAGCAGGCTGTCGGAGATAACCCGCGTGCCGCCAGTCAGGCCTGACGACACGTCGGACCCGAGCTCCTTGAGCACTGGCGCCGATTCGCCGGTGATGACGGATTCGTCCACATAGGCCACGCCTTCGATGACCTCGCCGTCTATGGGCACCAGCTGGTCCTTGTCGACGCGCACCAGGTCGTCCTTGCGCAGGGCCGCCGCAGCTACCCATTCGGTCTTGCCATCGGGCCGCACCCGCTGGGCCTTCAGCTCGGCGCTGGTCTGGCGCAGCGCCGCGGCTTTGGCCTTGCCGCGCCCCTCGGCCAGCGCCTCGGCGAAATTGGCAAACCAGACGGTAAGGGCAAGAATGAGCGTCAGGGCACCGTTGTACATCCTGGAGGCGTTGCTGGGGCCGAACAGCGCCGGATCCGCGGTCAGGGCTGCCGTCACCCAGGCACCGATCCAGACCACGAACATGACCGGGTTGCGCACCTGCACGCGGGGGTCGAACTTCTTCAGCGAATCGACCCCGGCCTGGACAAACAGCGCCGTGCTGTAGCCGGCCGTACGCGGACCCCCGCGACGCCCCGCGGTGGACGGGCCGGCACCAAATGCTTGATCACGCTTCATGGCGATCTCCTAGAACAGCAGGCTGTGCGTCGCTGCGAAGTGCTCGGCGATCGGCCCCATCACCAGCGCCGGCAGGAAGGTCAGCGCGCCGACGATCAATATCGTCGCCAGCCACCAGGCGCCGAACATGGGCGTGTCGGTGCGAAGCGTGCCTGCCGTGGGTGCCACTGCAGGTTTGGCCGCCAATGAACCGGCCACAGCCATCAGGAAGATGATGGGTGGGTAGCGGCCAATCAGGATCACGACGGCGATGGCGATGTTGTACCAGGGCGTGTTGGCGTTGAGGCCCGCGAAGGCCGAGCCGTTGTTTGCAGCCGCCGAGGCAAACGCGTAGAGCACCTCCGAATAACCGTGCGGCCCCGTATTGTTCAGCGAGGACAGGCCGTAGGGAGCGACCATGCTCCAAGCCGAGGGCGCCAGGATTACCAGCGGGTGGATCAGCAGGGCCAGCGACACCAGGATGATCTCGGGTTTCTCGATCTTCTTGCCCATGAACTCAGGCGTGCGCCCCACCATCAGCCCGGCCACAAAAACGCCGATCAGGCCGTAGACCAAGAAGTTGAGGAAGCCCACGCCTTTACCGCCATACACGCATTGCAGCATCATCTGCATCAGCAGCGGCATGCCGCCGACGGGTGTGAAACTGTCGTGCGCCGAGTTGACGCTGCCGGTCGTGAACGCCGTCGTGTACGCCGCATACAGCGCGCTCTGCGTCACGCCGAAGCGCACCTCCTTGCCTTCCATGTTGCCGCCCGGCTGCGCCAGCAAGGCACCGTCGGTCGCCTGCATCTGTATGCCCGCATGTTCGAGCATGGGCGTGCCGGCTTGCTCGGGCGCGACCGTCATCGCCAGGAAGCCCAGCAGCAGCACGCCCATCACCGCGTAGATCACCACGGCCTGGCGAGTATTGCCTATCATGCGGCCGAACATCACCACCAGCGCCGCGGGCAGGCTGGCCATCAGGAGCAGCAGCAGGAGGTTGGTCAACGGCGTCGGATTCTGCAGTGGATGCGCCGCATTGACGTTGTAGAAGCCGCCGCCATTGGTGCCTAGATTTTCGATAGCTTCCTGCGAAGCCACGGGTCCGAGAACCAGGGTCTGGCTGCCGCCCTGCACGGGGTGCACGGCCACGCCGCCGTCCAGCGTCTGCGGCACGCCTTGCCAGACCAGGAACGTGGCGGCGACCAGGACCACCGGCAGTAAAACGCGCGTCGTGAAGCGGACCAGGTCGCGGTAGAAATTACCGAGGTTCTGGCCACCATCCTTGGCCAGCAGGCCGCGGATGAAGGCGATCGCCACGACGAATCCGGTGGCCGCCGAGGTGAACATCGGGAAGGTGATGGCCGCCATCTGGCTGAAATTGGACAGCGTGGACTCGCCGCCATAGCTCTGCCAGTTGGTGTTGGTGATGAAGCTGATCGCGGTGTTGAAGGCCAGCGTAGGCTCGACTGCAGGGAAGTTCAGAGGGTTCAGCGGCAGCCTGTCCTGGAACACCAGCACCAGGTAGATGATCAAGGCCATCACCAAGTTGGTGGCGAGCATATGTGCCGTGTAGGCCTTCCAGTCCATGGCCTGGCTGCAGATGCGCCTGCCGACGAGACGGTAGATGCCGTTGTCCACAGGATCGAAGACGGGGTCGACCCAGGTGGGGGCGCCAGTGACGACGCGCGCAAGATAGCGCCCCATCGTAACGCTCAACAGTAGCGTCACCAACAGGGGCAGAACGATGGAAAGCCAATGTTCAGCCATGATGATCTCCTGGCATGCAGGCGAATTGGCGGCGAGCGGTGCATGCCGCTCCAGCGCCTCAGGCAAGCGTCAGAACTTCTCAGGGTGGATGACTGCGTAGAACAGGTACGCGACCACGCCGGCCAGCAAGAACAAAAGCAGATCGACAGCCATGATCCATGCTCCCGTCACGGCAAGATGCGGGGAGGCTGCATCTCAGCTTCAGCCTCCGGCGCATCCGGGCGCCGGATCACCGATTCAGAGAAGCTCAGCAGCGCGCCAAACAGCAGGTAGAAGCCCACGATGAGCAAAAGAAGGAGGATGGACAACACGATGCGCCTCCCTTCAAGGGGTTGGGACGAGCCATGCAGGCGGCCTGGCGCCCAAACGAATCAATTCCGATCGATATCGACGAGCAGCGCGAATTGTCCGGGCTGCGCAGACCGTTGGGGAGCAGCCTCACCCGGCTGCAGCGCGGCCTGTCGGGGCTTTACCTGCAATTTCCCAATCCATGATTGAAATGTAAGTCTGACAAGATGCATAGGTGCACGTTTTGGTTCGAATCGCATGACTGCCACTTTTTCTTTTCCTGTAAATTCGATCTATGGACTCACACAAATGGTTCCAGTACATTAGTTTTGAACACGTTAATTCACCGTACAAAAATGGCCGTCTAGTGTCAATGTACCGTCAAGACCTCAGGCCAAATACTTTGCTCAATGTTTGGTTGACAGGATTTTTATAGCAATGGGCTCAACGTTGACCGTCATTTGACGTGGGACTGACTAAAACGATCAAACCGCAGCAACGCACAACGTATCGTGATTTTGCCTCTTATACGACCACTCAGGCGCTATGGCTTACTAGATGGCTTCCATCAATTGGGGGTCTTTCAGGGAATCCGAATCGACCGCAATTTAATGTTTCGCAGGCTCGTTTCCTCACTGAGTTGTATCGATGCCTGTTGGCACGCGCGATGTTGCGCGATCCGGGTTGAACGAACCTCAAGCATTTCCGTGAATGCTGCCCGTCTGAGCCTCGATCTGACGGAGTTGTACCAATGAGTCCGCGTCATTTGCTGGTGTATCTGGCGTTTCTCGGCGTGGTCACGCTGCTGGTCAAGCCAATGGGTATTTACTTGGCGCGCGTTTTTTCTGGAGAGAAAACCTTTCTTGATCGAGTGTTGCTGCCCATCGAGCGGGGGCTATATCGACTCGCGGGCATTGATCCTGCGCGTGAAATGGATTGGCGCCAGTACGCCACAGCCTTCATTTTGTTCGGTTTACTGGGTATTGTTTTCGTTTTTGTGCTGCTCTTGCTGCAACCCTTGGGGCAACCGGTTGATCCCAACTACCATCCCGCCCCCTTGAGCTTTTTGCTGGCGTTCAACACGGCCGTCAGCTTTGCCACTACTACCACCTGGCAAGCCTATAGCGGTGAATCAGCATTGAGCTATCTAAGCCAGGCTTTGGCCTTGAGCTCTCAGAACTTCTTGGCTGGCGCTGCCGGACTGGCGGTCGGAATAGCTTTCATCCGGGGCTTCGCGCGCTGCCACACTTCGACGGTCGGTAATTTTTGGGTAGACGTGACTCGATCCGTCTTATGGGTTTTGCTGCCCATTGCCCTGCTCGGCGCTCTGGCCTTGGTGGCGATGGGGGTACCGCAAAGCTGGAGCCCATATGTGCCGGCCCTGACGCTTGAAGGCGTCGTGCAAGTGTTGCCTCAAGGGCCCGTGGCTTCGCTCGAATTCATTAAGAACCTCGGCACCAATGGTGGGGGATTCTTTGGCGCAAACGGCGCCCATCCATTCGCCAATCCCTCGGGCCTGAGCAATTTACTTGGGAATTTCGCGATTGTCGTGATTCCCGCAGCACTGACTTGCACCTTTGGCCGCATGACGCAGCGCCCGGTTCACGGCTGGTTGCTCTATGGGGTGATGGCCGGTCTGTTCATGGGCGGACTGCTGGCATACGACGCCGCTGAACAGGCGGGCAACCCGCGTATTGCAGCGCTGGGCGTCGATATTCAAGGAAGTTCGCTGCAGGCTGGCGGAAACATGGAGGGCAAGGAGACGCGATTCGGAATCGCCGATTCGACTCTTACAGCCATTGCCACGTCCAATGGCGCCACTGGATCGTCCAATGCGGCACCTGATAGCAGCATGCCGTTGGGCGGCGGAGTGTTGCTCTTCAACATGATGCTGGGCGAATCACTGTTCGGTGGGCTGGGAACGGGCCTTTACAGCCTAGTGCTCACTGCGCTGATAGCGGTCATTGTGAGCGGTCTGATGATCGGGCGCACGCCAGAATACCTGGGGAAAACCGTTGGCCCGGCAGAGATGAAATGGATTGGACTTCACACGATCGTCGCACCAGCAATCATCCTGCCGCTTGCGGCGCTAGCGATGATGACCGCCGCAGGCAAGGCCGGTCTAAGCACCAACAACGGCAGTCATGGGTTCACCACGCTGTTGTTCGCCTATACCTCGTGTTTTGCCAACAACGGCCAGACCTTCGGCGGCCTCAGCGCCGACACTCCGTTCTTCCACGTTACCACGGTCGTCGCGATGCTCGCTGGGCGGTTTGGCTTGGCCATACCGGTCCTGGCTTTGGCAGGACGATTTGCCCAACAGGGCCGTCGGGTAGTTTCGGCCGGAACCTTGCCGACTGACGGATTGCTGTTTGGTGGCGTACTGACGGGAACGCTGCTCCTGGTCACAGGGCTGAGCTTTTTGCCTGCACTGGCCATGGGTCCGGTTCTCGAACATCTGCAACTCTGGCATTGAAGCCACGCGCCAGACCACGACGGAGCCGATCTCGACCGGGTTGTCGCGCTTGTCATTGACCTTGAGCGTGGCGACGTTGAGGTTGCGCGCACGCAGCGAGAGCTTTCGCCTGGCCTTGAAGGGCTTGGCCCAGCAGCAAGGGGTTACTCACTCGAAGGGATACCGCACGCCCGCCAAGGCGCGCAGGGCGTCGAGCTCCCCGGCGAGAGCCAGCGACTCGCGGTGCGGCATGAGCGGGCTTTCCAGCAGCCCGCCGCGAATGCAGCGCATGGCCTCCTCAATCTCGTATTCGAAGCCGTTGACGCGATGCGGCAGGCGCAGCCATTCATCCGCCTGTCCCGGCCGGCTCAGCACAGCCGCTTCGGCGCGCCAGAAGCGGTCCGGCACCCGGATGCAGCCTTTGTCGCCGTGCAGCTCCAGGGCATCGCCGGCCAGGCGGTCCAGGGCGCATACGAACTGGGCGCTGACCCGGTCGCCGAACTGCAGCTGCCCCGCCACGCTCATGTCCACGCCGGTCGGGGCCAGCGACGCCTGTACATGGCGGGCGCTGACCTCCAGGCCGGCGCCGTGGCCTTGCTCGACCGCCCATCGGGTCATGGCGACGTTGTAGATGCCGATGTCCAGCAGGGCGCCGCCGGCCAGCTCGGGATTGAACAGGCGGCTTTGCGCGTCGAAGGCGGCGGGGAAGCAGAACGCCGACTGCACTGAACGCAGCGGCCCGATCAGGCTTTGCCGCAGCCATTGGCCGATGTGCTGGTAGACCGGCAGGCATCGGGTCCAGAGGGCTTCCATCATGAACAGGCCCTGCGCACGGCTGAGCGCCAGCAGCGCCTGCGTGGCTTGGAGATTGGGCGTCAAGGGCTTTTCGCAGACCACGGGCTTGCCGGCGCGCAAGGCCTGCTCCGCAAAGACCGCGTGGGCCTGGTGGCTGGTGGCGATGTAGACGCAGTCCACCGAGTCCAGCGCCAGCATGTCGGACAGAGTGGCGCAAACGCAGCCGGTGCTCAGGCCTTGCTGCATGGCAAAGCGCCGGGCGCGGTCTATATCGCGCGCCCAGACCGCGGCCACGTGGGCGTCCGCCACGCCCGCCACCGCCTGGGCAAACTGGCCGGCAATGGCGCCGGGTCCGATGATGGCCCAGCCGAAATTGCGCGTGGATTCAAGGGGGCTGGTCAATTGCATGCTTGCTGTGCAGCCTCACGAAACGCCTTTGCGTGCGCCGGATTCATTGGGCTGCAGCCAGAGTTCCGGTCGCTGCAAGGGCGTGAGTGGCGAGAGGTCGGGATTCTTGAGCCGGAGGACGCGGCGTTCGTCGAGCTGGAACTCTGCCCACAGGTGGCCGAAATAACGCTTGAACAGCTTCTGCATGCTGCCGTCGGCAATGCTCGACTCCAGCCCTTGCCGGATCTGCTCGGCCAGCTCGGGGCGCTTGGGGCTGACGAAGAAGTAGGATGGCGCAGGGTAGTACAGCAGCAGGTCCGGCGCCACCATCAGGCCGTCGTCGGCATGCGCCTTCAATTCGGCGCCGATCTCGAGAATGGAGCGCGGAAACCCGTCGATCCGGCCGCGCAGCAGCATCCGGAACAGGCTGTTGTAGTCGCTGCTGGTGCCGACGCGCAGGCCGTTGGCTCGCAGGATCTCGGTATCCGGCCAGTCGTGGCCTTGCCCAAGCACCAGGGATTGCATGTCGGCGATCGAGGCGACGTGGCGCCAACGGTCGGCGTCGGCCTGGCGAATCAGCAGCAGCCGCCAGCCCAGCAGGCCGCGGTCGACGGGGATGCGGACCGGGATCATGGCCGATGTTTCGCGCTGCGGGTTGGTCATGGTCCACATCAGGTCCAGCGAAGTCTCGCCGCGCGCAATTTCCATGAAGGTGCGCTGCTGCGCCATTTCGACCGGCTGCGGCTTGACCTGAAAATTCTTGCCGGAATACCGCAGCGCCAGCCGCAACAAATCGGTCACATATTCCAGCTGCGGATCGTGCACGAACGAGTTGCTCGGGTAATTGACCGTCAGCGGCTCGCTGCGCGCCGGCATGGCCAGGGAGGACAAGGCCAGGATCAAGGCGCGTCGGGTGAATTGTGCTGTGTCCGAGGGCAAGACCATGGGTACCATGGTAACCCTTGCGGATGTCAGGCCACCGGCCTTGCAGCAGGGCAGGTGGCACAAAAGCAGTCGCCCGCGCAGTCCAATGGCTTTCAAGGATGTTTGGATGAATGCACCTTTGGTTCGGGAGATCACCGCGCTGCGCAGTCACCGGATGATGATGCTGTTCAAGGTGGTGATGTCGGCCCAGCTGGCGGCCGCCGCCAGCTACGCGCTGCTGGGGGCCTGGGACAGCCTGGTGGTGCTGGGCTGCAGCATCCTGGGCGTGAGCGTCGCGTGGTGGCTGGCGAGCCGCGGCAGGCACATCTCTGCCAGTTTCCTGTTCCTGGCCACCTTGACGTGCATGGTGGTCCGGTTTGTCTGGCGCAATGGCGGCTTGCGCGACCCCTCGATGCTGGCCATTCCAGGCATCCTGATGCTGGCCAGCCTGGTCGGCGGGCGGCGTGCCCTGTACGGCGCCCTGGCCGTCAACCTGGTCCTGGTGGCCATGGTCAGCTGGGGCAACCTGGGAGCCTGGCATCCCAATCAGCTGGGACCCATGAGCTGGCAGACCGTCATCACCGTCAGCATCATCCTGATCGCGACGACGGCCGTGGTGGCGCTGGTCAACAGCGATCTCCGGAGCCTGGTCTTGCGCCTGCAGGAGGAAAACGCCCGGGCGCAGGATTCCCGGCAGCGCGTCGAGTTCATGGCGCTGCATGATGCGTTGACCGGGCTGCCCAACCGCAGCCAGGCGCGGGAGCGCTTTGCGGACCTGACCGCCCGCAGCCGCCGCGGCGGCAAGAAAATGGCGGTGCTCTACATGGACCTGGACGACTTCAAGCCGGTCAATGACACGCACGGCCATGCCGTTGGCGACCAGTTGCTCAAGGCCGTGGCGGAGCGCTTGCGCGGCGCCGTGCGCGGGTCTGACATCGTCTGCCGGCTGGGCGGCGATGAATTCCTCTTGCTGCTGGACCAGCAGGCCGACGCCAGCGGCGTCGGCCAGGTGGCGCAAAAGCTCATCGAAGTGCTGGCGGCGCCCGTGGCGCTGGACCGCTGCGAACTCGAGACCGCCGCGTCGATCGGCATCGCCATGTATCCGGACGACGGCGACGATTTCGACGTGCTGGTACAGCGCGCCGATATCGCGATGTACAAGGCCAAGGACGCCGGCCGGGGGCAGTTCCGCTTCTTCGACGCGGAAATGAACGTGGAGGCCCAGCTGCAGGCGCAACTGGCGATGGCCCTGCGCACGGCGCTGGCGCGCGGCGAGCTGGAGCTGCACTACCAGCCGCAGTTCAGCCTGGCGAGCGGCGAGCTCCTCGGCGCCGAGGCCCTGCTGCGATGGCAGCATCCGACCCTGGGCTGGGTGCCGCCCTCGCAGTTCATTCCGATCGCGGAACGCAACGGGCTGATCGCCTCGCTGGGGCAATGGGTGCTGATGCAGGCCTGCCAGACCGGCAAGCAATGGCATGACGCAGGGCTGGGCGGCTTGGTCCTGGCGGTCAACGTGTCGCCGCTGCAACTGCGCCGCGGCGGCCTGGAGAAGACCGTGCAGGACGTGCTGCTGCGCACCGGCTTTCCTGCCCGGCAATTGGAGCTGGAGCTGACGGAGTCGGTGCTGCTCAACGATTCGCTCGAGGTCGGCAACAGCCTGATCGAATTGCGCCGCCTGGGCGTCGGCTTTGCCATCGACGACTTCGGCACCGGCTACTCGAACCTCAATTACCTGACCAAGTTCGAAGTCCACTGCATCAAGATCGACCAGTCCTTCGTCCGGCGCATGGCCAGGTCGGCCAGCGACGCGGCGCTGGTCCGGGCCATCATCCAGATGTCGAAGGCGCTCAGCCTGACCACCCTGGCCGAAGGCGTCGAAGACGAGGAGTGCCTCGCCCAGCTCAGGGTCATGGGGTGCGACGCCGCGCAGGGCTTCCTCTGGTCGCCGGCCATGTCGGCCGAGGCGTTTCTCGCGTTTGCGCAGACTGCGCCTAGGCTTAGAGGGTAGCGCCGCGCGCCTGGATCTGCGCGGTGCGGGCATGCTCCAGCCAGTGCTGGCGCCGCCAGCGCCGCAGCATGACCAGGCCGCGCAGCCACTCGTCGGCGATGAAGGCCGACCACACGCCCGGCAGGCCCCAGCCGGCCCAGGTGCCCAGCAGCCAGGCGCCGAAGGCCATGACCCCCCACTGCGACAGGATACCGGCCTTGACGGGGAAACGGGTGTCGCCAGCGGCGCGCAAGGCGTTGATCATGATCAGGTTGAAGCTGCGGCCCGGCTCCAGCAGCAGGCCCAACCGGATCAGGTCCGTACCTTGCGAAAGAATCGCCTCGTCCTGGGTGAAATGCGCCAGCAGCCAGGGGCCCAGCAGGGCCATCAGCGCCGCGATCGCGGTGGTCCAGACCAGGCCCAGCTTCATGTGCTGCAGGCACATCTGGTGGGCCCTTTCGAATTGGCCGGCGCCCACCAGGCGACCCACCAGGATCTCGTTGCCCAGGCCCACGGAGATGCTGAACAGCATGGACAGGCTGGCGACCTGCAGCACATAGGTCTGCGTGCTCAGGGCCGTGGCGCCCATGCGCGCGGTCATGGCGGTGACGAACATGAAGGCGCTGAACCAGCCCAGGTTCTCGCCCACGGCCGGCAGGCCGTAGGACAGCAGGCGCTTGAGATCGGCCGCCGGAATGCGCAGCAGGTTGGCGGGGCGCCAGTGCAGGCCGATGTCGTGCCGCGCCAGGATCCAGAGCGCCAGGCAGGCCAGCAGGCGGCTGAAGACCGTCGCCAGCGCCACGCCGGTCGCGCCCAACTGCGGCGCGCCCAGCCAGCCGAACACGAAGCAGGCCGTGAGCGCGCCATTGACGATGTTTTGCGCCAGCATCACCCACATCACGCTGCGCGTGTGGCCATGCGCGCGCAGCACCGCGGCCAGGGCGTAGTTCATCGACTCGAGGAACAGCGTGCCGCCCATCCAGCGCAGGAAGGGCAGACCGTACGCCATCAACGCGGGCGGCAGCTGGACCCAGCGCAGCAAGGTGGGGGCGGCCCAGGCCAGCACGAGGCTGAAGCCGAAACCCAGCCAGAGGTTGGTGCTGATGGCACCGACCGCCATGCGCAGCGCGCCGGCCCGGTCGGCCTGGCCGAGGTGGTGCGTGCAGACGATGGACGCGCCCACCGCCAGCACGTTGAAGCACATCATGAACAGGAAGATGATCTGCCAGGCGCTGCCGATGCCGGCCACCGCCTGGTCGGAAATCTGGCTGACCATCAGGGTGTCGACCACCCCGGTCAGGACGTGCAGCGATTGCTCGGCGAAGATGGGCCAGGTCAGCCTCAGCAGGCTGGGGTTGCCGTTGTCTTGGTTCAAGGCTTCAAGGAGACGAAGACGAGGGGGGCGGAATCCGTTCGGAGGTCAGCGGCTGTGCGAGGTCAGCCGCGACAAGGGGGCGGCCAGGCTCACGCCGGGCGCGGTCTGGGCCGCGCCGCGGATGTTCTGGTTGCGGGCGGCACTCGAGTCCAGCGCCGCCTGCTCGTCCTCGTCCAGCGCCTGCATCATCTCGGGGTTGCGGCGCATGGCGACGCCCACGGCCAGGATGTCGATCGTGAGCAGGTGCAGGATGCGGCTGACCATCGGCAGCTGGGCGTCGACGTCCTCGAGGTGGTCGACGATCAGCGTCACGTCGGCCTTGCGGGCCAGCGGGGTCTGGCTGGCGGTGATGGCCACCACGGTCGCGCCCCGTTCGTGGGCCCGGTCGACGACATTGAGCAGCTCCTGCATGCGGCCCGAGCTGCTGATGATCACGGCCACGTCGCCGGCCTTGAGCACGTTGGCGGCCAGCAGCTGCAGGCGCGGATCGGTGTAGGCCGCGCAGGGCAGGCCGAAGCGCAGGAACTTGAACTGCGCGTCCTGCGCCACCACGCCGTAGTGGCCCACGGCGTAGAAATCGACGCGCCCGGCGTTGATCAGCAGTTCGATGGCCCGGTCGATCATGTCGCGGTTGAGCTGGTTGCGCACCTGCAGGATCGCCGACGCGGTGTTGCCCAGCACCTTGGCGCCCAGCTCCACCATCGAATCGTCCAGCTTGACCTGGCTGTGGGTGACCGGCATGGTGCCGGTCAGGCCTGAGGCCAGCCGCAGCTTGAAGTCCGACAGGCCTTCGCAGCCGAGCGAGCGGCAGAAGCGGATCACCGTGGGCTGGCTGACCTGGGCCGCCTTGGCGATCTCGGCAATCGGGGCATTCAGGGTGTCGCGCGGGTGGGTCAGCACATGCTCGGCCACGCGCAATTCGGCCGGCGAGAGCTCGCTGCGGGCGCGGCGGATCTGCCCCAGGATGGCCGAGCCCGAACTGTCCTGCAGGCTCTTGAGCTGCGCGTCGAGGATGGCCGACACGCCCTTGAACGTGGCGTTCTCGGCCGTGATCACGTAGGTCGGGATGTGGGCCAGGTAGGCGCTGAAGCGCCCCTTGTCCTCGAAGCGGCGGCGGAACGGCGAGCGCTCGAAATAGTCGCCCAGGCGCGGCACGATGCTGCCGCCGATGTAGATGCCGCCCGAGGCGCCCAGGGTCACGGCCAGGTTGGCGGCGGCGGTGCCCAGCATAGCGCAGAACACCTCCAGGGTCTGCTCGCAAACCGCGTCCCTGTGCTCCAGCGCCGCCTGGGTGATGTCGGTGGCCTGCAGCGGCTTGGCGCTCTGGCCAAGGAATTCGGCGAGCGCCTGGTACATCAATTCAAGGCCGCGGGCGGACAGCAGGCGCTCGAACGAGACGTGGTCGAACTGTTTCCAGGCAAAACGCAGCACGGCGATTTCCCGCTCGTCGCGCGGCGAGAAGCTGGTGTGGCCGCCTTCCGAGCCCAGCGAGATCCAGCCGTCGCCGGACGGAATCAACCCCGACACGCCCAACCCCGAGCCGGCTCCCAGCAGGCCGATCACGCTGTTCTTGTGCCCGTCCCCTGTGCCGATCTGGCGCGTCTCGTGCTTGCTCAGGCGCGGCAGCGCCATCGCCAGCGCGGTGAAATCGTTCACCACCACCAGCGTGTCCAGGCCCAGGCGCAGGCGCATTTCCTCAATGGAGAACTGCCAGTGGTAGTTCGTCATGCGGACCTGGTCGCCCTCCACCGGATTGGCGATGGCGATGGCGGCGTGCTCGACGCGAATGCCTTCCAGGCTGTCCAGGTAGGCGTTGATTGCGGCATGGAAGTCGCTGAAATCGGCGCAGCGGAGGGAGCTGATCCGGACAAATTGGCCGGGCGCGGTTTCCAGGGCAAAGCGGGCAAAGGTGCTGCCGATATCGGCAATCAGGCGAGGGGAGTCAAACAAGAGCATGGTTGGCAAACCTTGGTGGCGGCGCAATCGCTTGGAGGCTTTTGGGTATTCCGGGCGCGGCCATTATGCGGCCCTTCCAGGCCGGTTTCATGGCGAAGGCGTAGGAACTTGTAGTCCGACTACAGTTTGGGCCGCTGCAATTCCATGGCTACGAAGGGTGTCTGGTGACGAAAATGCCGTAAGAAAAAAACTTACGCGCAAGCTTGCCATAAAAATGTAGTTTTGTTACCGTTCGAGTCGAGCATCCAATGCATGAAACTACATTTGGCAAGGCCAAGCCCTGCTGGGAGGTCGCAACTTGGAGGCCATTGGGGGTTGCGAAACGCCGGGCTTGGAAGAAGGGATTGCAGTGAATTTGAATGTGAATGAAACACCGCCAGAGTCGCCGGCGTGGCCTCGTCTGGTGGCCGATATCGGCGGCAGCAATGCGCGTTTCGGCTGGATTCGCGCGGTCGGGCACGCCATTGAACACGTCAGAACCCTGTCGGTCGCCGCCCATGCCAGTCCGGTCGAGGCGGCGCGCGCCTATCTGCAGGATTGCGCCGCCCAACTCGGCGCCGCCTACCGGCCGCCTCGACATGCCGCGTTCGCCGTGGCCACGGCGGTGCAGGACGATTGCATCGAATTCACCAACAGCAACTGGCGCTTTTCGCGCCAGGCCGCTTTGGCCGCGCTGGGCCTGCAAAGCCTGCTGGTCTTGAACGATTTCGAGGCGCTGGCCCTGTCGGTGCCCGGCCTGAAGGCCAGCCAGCTGCGGGGCTTCGGACCGCCGGCGGCGGCGGAAGGCTGCTGCGCCGTGATCGGCCCGGGCACCGGGCTGGGCGTGGCCACCGTGCTGCAGACGCGGCAAGGCTGGGTCGCGATGGCGGGGGAGGGCGGGCATGCCACCCTGGCGCCCACCAATGCGCTGGAAAGCGACATCCTGGCGGCCGTGCGCACCCGTTACGAGCATGTGTCGGCCGAGCGCCTGCTGTCTGGCATAGGCCTGCCCGAGCTGCACTGGGCCGTCAACACGGTCCAGGCCCGGCCCACCGAACCCGTGCGCACCGAAGACATCGTGCAACGCGGCCTGCGGGGCGACGACCCGTCCTGCAGCCAGACGCTGGACATCTTTTGCGCCATGCTGGGCAGCTTTGCCGGCAGCGTGGCCCTGACCGTGGGCGCGCGCGGCGGTGTCTACATTGGCGGCGGCATCGTGCCGCGCCTGGGCGACCGCTTCTTCAGCTCCCAGTTCCGCGCCAGCTTCGTCGCCAAGGGGCGTTTCCGCGCCTATCTGGAGGGCATTCCCTGCGCCGTGATCCTGGATACCCTGGCGGCCCTGGAAGGCGCGGCCTACGCCGTCGAGCAGTCGTTGAATTGAATCGGCTGTGGTGTCAATGTTTGCGTAAGTGATGTAGTTTGGCTACAAAAATTCTAGGTACATACGCTAGGTTTCTTTGAATCACACTCGAAAATACCGTATTTACCCTGATAAAAATGCTGTAAAGCATCAAATTGAGTTCAGTCGATGTAATTTTGTGAAAATATCGGCTTGGCAGTTAATCTAGTTTTAGTACAAAATTGATCCAAGCCTGTGAACGAGAAGAGCTTCGGTGCCTGGCGCTCGCGGAGATCTTCGAGGGCATGAGTGAAAGTCAGTTATGACCGTGTTGTAAAAATCGGCAGGAGACATCGATGAAGGTTGCAAAACATAAGAGTGAGTTGTTCAAGCCCAGTCCCGTGGTGGCTGCTTGCGCATTGCTGGTCTGGGCCGGTGCTGCCCAGGCGCAAAGCCAGACGCCGCCGGCGGATCAGCAGCTCGACACGGTGGTGGTGTCCGGGATCCGCAAGGGGATCGAGGCGGCCATCGCGATGAAGAAGAACAGCGACCTGATCATTGAAGCGGTCAGCGCCGAAGACATCGGCAAGCTGCCCGACATCGACATCGCCGACTCCCTGGCCCGCCTGCCCGGCGTGACCGCCCAGCGCGACCAGTACGGCCGCGCCACCCAGATCAGCATCCGCGGCATGGGCCCGGACTTTGTCGGCACCACGCTGAACGGCCGCGAGCAGACCTCCACGACGGACACCCGGGCCGTCGACTACTCCAGCTACCCCTCCGAGCTCGTCAATGCGGCCGTGGTCTACAAGACCCCCGACGCCAGCCTGATCGGCCAGGGCATTGCCGGCACCGTGGATATCCGCACCGTCAATCCGCTGGACTTCTCCAAGCGCCAGATCGCCATCAACTACCGCACTGAGAAGCTGGGCGAGGGACTGCCCAAGGCCGGCAGCGGCAATCGCGCGAGCTTCTCCTACATCGACCAATTTGCCGACCGCACCATTGGCGTCGCCTTCGGCATCGCGCGCCTGAACGACACGGGCGGCACCACCGACGACAGCGGCACCTGGGGCACCGGCACCATCAAGTACAACGGCAGCACCGTCAACCTGCCCTACGGCGGCCTGAACGAGAACAGCGACCAGGACACGCAGACGCGCACCGGCGCCGTGGCCGTGCTGGAGTTCAAGCCGAACGCCAACTTCCACAGCAAGATGGACTTCTTCTACTCGAAGTTCAAGGACGACGACCGCGCCTGGAACTTCCAGATGAACCTGACCGGCGCGGTCAGCACCTGCTATGGCAGCGCCGCGCCCTGCAATGCCAGCAACCCGAACTATGTGATCCGCCAGCCGCAGCCCACCCTGGTGAATCCGGTGTTTGCGGCCGGCTCCACGACCAACGTGATCAGCGGCACGCTGGACGGCATCCGTCCGGTGATCCAGAACATCGCGATCGGCAGCAACCAGGAGTTGAAGTCCTTCGGCTGGAACAATACGCTCAAGGTCAACGACCGCTGGACCGTTTCGGGCGACCTGAACGTCAACACGGCGAGCAACCAGCAGTTCGACATCGAATCGTATGCCAGCACGCCCACCGTCACCGGCGGCGCCACGCCCAACACCACCAACATCTCGTTCAATTCCAACACCCTGGCCATCGGCTCGAGCCTGAACTTCGCCAACCGGACCAACACCAACTTCACCGACGTGCTGGGATGGAGCTGCTGCCAGCAGGAGCAGCCGGGCTACATCAAGTACCCGCTGACCCAGGACACCATGGATGCCGTGCACCTGAAGGCGCACTACGACTTCCAGGAAAACAACTGGTTCTCGGGCGCTGACCTGGGTCTGAACTACAGCAGCCGCGGCAAGGCCAACAGCACCGACGAAGGCTATCTGTGGGTCAAGGGCAGCAATGGCGCGCTCTACAGCAACGGCACCAACATTCCGGGTTCGGGCCTGTCCTATGCCGGCGAGTCGGGTCTGCAGATCCCGACCTATGACGTGGCCAACCAGTGGCAGAACCATTTCGACATCGGCGCCCGCATCACGCCGAACATCCTGGCCAAGACCTGGAACGTCGACGAGTACATGACCACGGCTTACGGCAAGCTGGACCTCGAAACCCATCTGTTCGGCCTGCCGGTGCACGGCAACATGGGCGTGCAGGTGGTGACCGCCAAGCAGAGCTCGACCGCTTACGCCACCAACCAGCAGAGCTCGGGCACCGACCAATTGGCCGGCCCCAATGCCTACAGCCTGGTCACCCACGGCTTGACCGATACCGAGGCCCTGCCCAGCATCAACCTGGTGGGCGACCTGGGTCGCGACCAGCTGCTGCGCGTTTCGCTGGGCCGCCAGATGCAGCGTCCGAACATGGCTGACATGAACGCGTCGACGGCGGTGTCCGTGACCAGCGGCTCCATCGTGATGCCCAATGGCACGATCACCAACGGCACCATCCTGTCGGCCTCGGGCGGCAACCCCTACCTGCGTCCGTTCCTGGCCGATGCCTTCGACATCTCGTACGAGAAGTATTTCGGCACCAAGGCCTATTTCAGCGCGGCCGGCTTCTACAAGCACCTGGACTCGTTCATCGTCAACACGACCAGCACGGTCGACCTGTCCAGCTACCTGACCGCGGGCTTCGGCGCCGGCATCCCGACGGTGGGCCTGCTCAACACCAATGTGAACGGATCGGGCGGCACCATCGAAGGCGTGGAACTGGCCGGCTCGCTGCCCTTGAAGATGGTCAGCCATTGGCTGGACGGCTTCGGTGCGGAAGGCAGCTTCTCGCTGACCAACAGCACCATCGTGGCCCCCAACACCGTCAACGGCAATGGCGGCACCACCAGCCTGCCGGGATTGTCCAAGGATGTCTGGCAGTTCACCGCCTACTACGCCAACAACGGCTTCGAAGCGCGGATCTCGGAACGCGGCCGCAGCGACTACGTCGGTTCGCTGATCACGAACTTCGGCATTCCCGGCGCCACCTACATCAAGGGTGAATCGACGGTCGATGCGCAGATTTCCTATGAAATCCAGCAGGGTCCGGCCAAGGGTCTGCAGTTCCTGGTGCAGGGCCTGAACCTGTCCAACACGCCGTTCCGCACCTACACCACGGTGACCGGCGGCGTGACGAACCGCTACTTCGGCAGCACCTACCTGATCGGCCTGAACTACAAGATGTAAAACTGCAAGCCTGAGTTTTGCTTGAAACGACAGGCCGAGAGCCTCCGGTTGCGAAAGCAGGCGGAGGCTCGCTTGCATTGGAAAGGTTGTACATCTGATGAGCACGCAGAATCTCAAGACCATCGTCATCGCCGGCGGGGGCACGGCGGGCTGGATGACCGCCGCCGCCCTGGCCAAGACCCTGGGGCGCCGCTACGACATCCGCCTGGTGGAGTCCGACGAGATCGGCACCATAGGCGTGGGGGAAGCCACGATCCCGATGATCCAGCGCTTCAACGCAGTGCTGGAGATCGACGAGAACGAATTCATCCGCGAGACGCAGGGCACCTTCAAGCTCGGCATCGAGTTCGTCGACTGGGGCGCCAAGGGCGAGTCCTACATGCATGGCTTTGGCCGCATCGGCCAGGACCTGGGCCTGCTGAGCTTCGACAAGTACTGGCAAAAGCTCTCGCGCCAGGGGCGCGCGGCGCCGCTGGGCGCCTATACCATGTCCACCAGCGCCGCTTATGCGGGCCGCTTCATGCGACCGCGGCCGGACATGCCCAACTCCCCGCTCAAGGACATCACCTACGCCTACCAGTTCGACGCCGGCCTGTACGCACGCTACCTGCGCCGCTATGCCGAACGGCTTGGCGTGCAGCGCATCGAGGGCCGCATCACCGACGTGCGCCTGAACGGCGAGAGCGGCTTTGTCGAGAGCGTGCGGCTGGCCAATGAGGAGCATGTGCCGGGCGACCTGTTCATCGACTGCTCGGGCTTTCGCGGCCTGCTGATCGAGCAGACGCTGGAGGCCGGTTTCGAGGACTGGTCGCACTGGCTGCCCTGCGACCGCGCCGTGGCCGTGCCTTCCGCCAATGCGGGTGCGCCGTCTCCGTTCACCCGCGCGACCGCCCGCAGCGCCGGCTGGCAATGGCGCATTCCGCTGCAGCACCGCACCGGCAACGGCCATGTGTATTGCAGCCGGTACATGAGCGACGACGAGGCCTGCGCGGTCCTGCTGGCCAACCTGGAAGGCGAGCGCCTGGCCGAGCCGCGCATGCTGCGCTTCCAGGCGGGCGTGCGCCGCGAGTCCTGGCGCAGGAACGTGGTGGCCATCGGCCTGTCCAGCGGCTTCATGGAGCCGCTGGAGTCGACCAGCATCCACCTGATCCAGACGGCTATTGCCCGCCTGGTCGAATTCCTGCCCGACGCCGGATTCGACGCGCGCGACATCGCCGCCTACAACCGGCTGGCGCGCCAGGAATACGAATGGATACGCGACTTCCTGATCCTGCATTACAAGCAGAACCGGCGCGACGACAGCCCGTTCTGGCGCGATTGCGCGGCGATGGAGATTCCGGCGTCGCTGCGCCAGCGCATGGACCTGTACCAGGCGCATGGCCGCATCCTGCGCGAG
The DNA here is from genome assembly GCA_019232985.1 of Roseateles sp. The sequence goes on from JAFAMW010000058.1 coordinate 63,008, forward strand.
GGCACCGAGCTGTTCACCGAGGTCAGCTGGCTGCAGGTGATGAACGGGCAGGGGCTGGTGCCGCAGGGCCACCATCCATTGGTCGACCAGTTGAGCGACGCGGCCTTGTTCGACTACCTGGAAGACGTCCGCAAGGTGATTGCGCAGTGCGTCAACGTGATGCCCACGCAGGCCGACTACATCGCGCGGCATTGCCGCGCGCCGGCGCCCTGAATGAATCTTTGGTTGAATCTTTGATCTGGAGTGATGGCATGCAGTTGGATTCGCAGATCCGCAAGGTCGTGATCGTCGGCGGCGGCACCGCCGGATGGATGGCCGCCAATGCGCTCGTACAGTTCGTGCCGCCGGGATGCAGCATCCGGCTGGTGGAGTCCGAAGAGACCGGCATCGTGGGCGTCGGCGAAGCGACGATTCCCACCATCAATGCCTTCAATGCCGCGCTGGGCCTCGACGAGGACGAGGTGCTGCGGCGCAGCCAGGGCACCTTCAAGCTGGGCATCGAATTCCGCAACTGGGGGCAGGTCGGCGAGTCCTACATCCACGGCTTCGGCGTGATCGGGCGCCCGCACGGCCTGCTGCCTTTCTACCAGTTCTGGCTCAAGGCCTGGATGCGCGGCGAGGCCGCGCCGCTGGAGGATTATTCGATCAACACGGCAGCCTGCCTGCAGAACCGCTTCGCGCGCGCCGACGCCGGCATGGCCAATTCGCCGCTGGGCGAGGTCGCGCATGCCTACCATTTCGACGCGGCGCTCTATGCCGACTACCTGCGCGAGCGGGCGGTCAAGCTGGGGGTCGTGCGCACCGAGGGCAAGATCGTCGAGGTGCGGCAGCGCGCCGGCGACGGTTTCATTGAGTCGCTGCGGCTGGAGGGCGGCGAGTCGGTCGAGGGCGAGCTGTTTCTCGATTGCTCGGGCTTCCGGGGCCTCTTGATCGAGCAGACCCTGAAGACGGGCTATGAGGACTGGTCGCACTGGCTGCCCTGCGATCGCGCCGTGGCCGTGCCTTGCGCCTCGGCGCCCGCGCTGACGCCCTATACCCGCGCGACGGCGCATTCGGCTGGCTGGCAGTGGCGCATTCCCCTGCAGCACCGCATCGGCAACGGGCATGTCTATTGCAGCGAGTACATGAGCGACGACGAGGCGGCCAGCATCCTGCTCGCCAACCTCGACGGCGAAGCCCTGGCCGAGCCGCGCCCCCTGCGCTTCGTGACCGGGCGCCGCAAGAAGAGCTGGAACAAGAACGTCGTGGCCCTGGGCCTGTCCAGCGGTTTCATGGAGCCGCTGGAGTCGACCAGCATCCACATGGTCCAGTCGCAGATCATGCGCCTGCTGGCGCAGTTCCCCGACAAGCGTTTTGCACAGGCCGACATCGATGAATTCAACCGCCAGGCCGACCAGGAGGTCGAGCGCATCCGCGACTTCCTGATCCTGCATTACAAGCTGACGCAACGCATGGATGCGCCGTTCTGGCGCCGCTGCCGCGAGATGGACATTCCCGACACCCTGCGCGCCAAGATGGACCTGTACCAGAGCAGCGGCCGCATCTATCGCGAAGCCTCAGAGCTGTTCTCGCACGTGAGCTGGCTGCAGGTCATGCACGGCCAGGGCCTGCGCCCGCAGGCCTACCACCCGATGGTCGACCACCTGCCCGACGCGGTGCTGCGAGACTTCGTCGGCAACGTCAGGAACGTGATCGGCAGCTGCGTGAACGCCATGCCCTTGCACGCCGACTTTGTCCGCCAGCACTGCGCGGCGCCGGGCTCCGTCAGCCCCTGAGCGCCAACTCTTCGACGCCTTGTTGATCGGCGGCGGATGCCGCCGGCGTGCGACCCAGCAGGCGCGCCAGCTTGGGCGCAACCACCGGCACCGTCAGCATAGTGCTGCCTACTGCCATCAGCAGCAGGGCCGTGAAGGTCTCGCTGGTGATGACCTGCTTGTCCAGCAGCACGTTGGCGAAGATGATCATGATCAGCGCCTTGGTCTGCAGCAGCCAGCCGATCAGCGAGCGCTCGGCGCGCGGCCAGCCCAGCACGCGGCCTGCCAGTTCGGTGCCGAGCAGCTTGCCGCCCACCGATGCCAGCAGCAGCAGCGCGGCGCCGCCGAACACGGCCCAGCCGCCGACCTGCCAATTGGTGCGCAGGCCTGTGCTCAGGAAGAACACCGGCATCAGCACCAGCAGCACGTGGTGGCGCAGTTGGTCGAGGCGCTGCTGGTCGAACCAGTGCGCGTCCATCACCGCGCCGGCCAGGAAGGCGCCGACCATGAAATGCAGGCCCGACCAGTCGGCGCCGAAGGCGCACAGCGCCAGCCAGATCAGCGCCGCGTACCAGCGGTCGTCGGCCGGGATGCGGCGCATCAGGGCGCGGAAAGCCATTGAGCACAGGCCGAACGCGATCAGGAAGCCGAGTTGGCGGCCCATGCGTTCCCAGTCCAGCAGGATCAGCGCGAGCACGCCCCAGATGGCGACGTCGTCGAGGCTCGCGTAGCGCAGGATGCGCTGGCCCAGCGGGCTGCGCAGCATGGCGAGCTTTTCCATCAGCAGGATCAGGATGGGCAGCGCCGTCACGGCACACGACATGCCGATGCCCAGCACGAACTGCCAGGACTGCGCGCGTGGCCCCATCCAGCCCGGCAGGCTCAACAGGCTCAGGGCGGCCAGGCTGCCGAACAGCAAGGGCACGCCCAGCGCCAGGCCTGCCGTGATGCTGCTTTCGCGCCGGTGCTTCCAGGTCTGCGCCAGGTCGAGCTCGACGCCGGCAATGCAGACGAACAGCATGACGCCCCACCAGGCCACGCCGCTGAGCGACTGGATCACGGCCGGCGTGAAGACGAAGTGGTAGTAGCCTGGCAAGGCCGCGCCCAGCACGCCCGGGCCGAGGACGATGCCGCCGATGATTTGCACCACCACCAGCGGCGCCCAGTAGTCGGTCCGGCCCAGCCGCCACACCAGGTAGGGCAGTGAGTAGATGATCAGCATGGCGATCAGGAAGACTTCGGTGGTGCTCATGGTGGCCTCGCGGGGGCGTGGGGTCAATCAGATGACGCCTTCGGCGCCAGGGCAGTTTTCCTGCCAGGCGCGGCGCAGGGTCCGCAGCGTGGCCTCGGGCAGGGGGCCCAGTGCCAGGGCCCCGGCGTTGTCGCGCAGGGCCTGGGCGCGCGTGCTGCCGACCAGGCAGGCCGACACGCCGCTCTGGAACGCGGCAAAGCGCAGCGAGAGATCGGTCCAGGCGCCGGAGCCCGGCAGCGCCCGTTCCAGCCCCATGGCCTGCCAGCGGTCCCAATACAGGCCCAGCGCAAAGTCGTCCGGGCGCTGGGCATGGCGCCAGGCCAGGCTGGCCAACGGCCTCTTGACGAGCACGCCCATGCCGGCTTCCTGTGCCCGGCGCAGGCGATCAAAGTCGAGGTTGCCCTGGTCGACCAGGTTCAGCGAGGTCTGCACAGACTGGAACTGTCCGCAGGCGATGGCGAAGTCCAGCGCCTCATTTTCGCCCGAGTAGGCGGCCACGCGCAGCTTGCCCTGTTCGCGGCAGCGCGCCAGCGCCTCGACCACCTCGCCGCGCTGCAGCGTCTCCAGCGGGCAGGAGTGCAGGTGCACGATGTCGATCACGTCGGTGTGCATCACGCGCAGGGCGCGCTCGACGCCCTGGACGATGCATTCGGCGGTCCAGTCGGCTACGCCGTCCACGCCGTAGCCGAGCTTGGTGGACAGCACGAACTCGCCGCGTCGCTGCCGCAGGTGGCGGCCTATGCGTTCTTCGGACAGCTGGTAGCTGCGCGCCGTGTCCAGCAGGGTGATGCCCATGTCGAGCGCTTCATGCAGCAGGCGGCCGGCTGCGGCCTCGTCGATGCCGGGGTCGCCGGCCTGCATGACGCCGAAGCCGAGTTGGGAGATGCGCAGGCCGGTGCGGCCGAGTTCCTGGGTGATCATGTTCGGAAGGGGGGTGGAAGGAAACCTGGGCGCCGCTCAGAGCACCCGCTTGTAGTTGCTGTAGCCCTGGCGCGGACTCAGGTCCGGGCTCAGGAACATGGCGCTGCGTGGCGGCACGCTGAGGCTCAGCCAGGCCGAGTGCAAGGTCTGGTCCGGTCCGCCGAGCAGGTCGACCAGCCGCGTGCCGTCCATCAGCTTGGAATCCGGCACCAGCAGGGTCTCCTGCCGGACCGTGTCGCTGAGGTTGAACACGGCGACCACGCTGTCGCCGGCGCGCTCGGTGTAGCGCTCGAAGGCGAGCAACTGCTCGGATTCGATGGGCCGGAAATTGCCCAGGCGCAGCGCGCGGTGCTGGCGCCGCAGCTCGATCAGGCGCCGCGTGGCGTTCAGGGCGGCGTTGCTGTCGCTGACCCAGTCCCAGCGCATCGGCGCGCGCATCTCCGGGTCGTTGCCGCCGCTCATGCCGAGCTCGCTGCCGTAGTAGAGGTTGGGCGCGCCGGGCAGGCTGAACTGCAGCAGCTGGGCCAGGCGGCGCTGCGCCGGGTCGGGCAGCGCGGTGGCGAGGCGCTCGGTGTCGTGGTTGTCGAGGTAGATCCAGGAGCGCATCAGGTTCTCGACGCCGCAGTCCTGCACGAGCCGGGCGAGCAGGGCCTGGCCGCGGCGGGCGTCGAGCTGGCCTGAGGCCAGCTTCAGCATCAGGCCGCGCAGCGTGAAGCCCAGCACGCCGTCCACGGACGGCGTCCACTCGGCTGGGTAGTTGGCGATTTCGCCGACCACCAGCGAACCCGGCTTTTCGGCATGCGCGGCCTCGGTCAGTTCGCGCAGGAAGGCAAAGCCGATGTCGAAGGCCACGTCCAGCCGCCAGCCGTCTATGCCTTCCTCGCGCAGGTAGCGGCGCACCACGGAGTTGCGGTCGCCGTAGACGTGGCGCCGCACCTCGGGATTTTCCAGATTGAGCTCGGGCAGGTTTTGCGAGCCCCACCAGGCGCGCGCCCCGCCGGGGAACTGCGGGCCGAAGTTGAACCAGTCCTTGGGGTCCGCGGCCTGCGCCGCCTCGCTGCTCAAGCCTTGCGCCTGCAGGTGGCGCACGCGCTCCTGGTAGTCGGCCTCGGCGGCCTGGAAGCGTGGCGAGTGGCGGCCCATGTGGTTGAACACGCCGTCGAGCACCAGGCGCATGCCGCGCCGGTGCAGCTCGTCGGCCAGTTTTTTCACGTCGGCGCGGGTGCCGAATTCGGGCGAGACCGCCTCGTAGTCGAGCGCGTCGTACTTGTGGTTGGTGTAGGCGAGGTGGATGGGGTTGAGGTAGAGCACCTCGGCGCCCAGGCCTTGCACATAGTCCAGCCGCGTCATCAGGCTGTCGAGGTCGCCGCCCCAGAAGTCGATCTCGTGCTGCCAGACCCCCTGGCTTTCCACATAAGGGCCCGAGGTGGGCGTCTCGCTCCAGTCGCGCAGCCGCTTGGGCGCCGGGTAGAGCGCGCGCTTGGCTTCCAGATGCCGGCTGGGCACGAAGCGGTCGACCATGACCTGGTAGCTGATCGCACCGATGCGCCAGTCGCGTTCGCGCGCCGCTATCACCGGGGCGAGCGCGCGGTCCGTCTCGTTGGCGAACTGGCTGCGGTCCTGGGCAAGCGCCCAGGCGGGCAGGGTTGCGGCGGTGGCTGCTGCGGCGGCGATGTGCCTGCCGAAGCGGCGGCGGTTGATGGTGCTGCTCATCCCTTCACTCCTCCGGCCGTCAGGCCCGAAACAATCCAGCGCTGCGCGACCAGGAAGACCACGGTGATGGGCAGGCCCGACAGCACGGCCGCGGCGGCGAAGTCGCCCCACAGGAAGCGCTGGTCATGCAGGAAATACTTGGAGCCGACCGCCAGGGTCAGGTGGGCCTCCTCGCGCAGCAGCACCGAGGCGACCGGGTATTCGATGATGCAGCCGATGAAGGCCAGCACGAACACCACCATCAGGATGGGCAGCGCCATCGGCAGCAGCACGCGGCTGAAGGCCTGCCAGCTGGTCGCGCCGTCGACCTTGGCGTTCTCCTCGATCTCGGCGGGGATGGTGTCGAAATAGCCCTTGATGGTCCAGATGTGCGTGGCGACGCCGCCCAGGTAGGCCAGCACCAGGCCGGCATGCGTCTCCAGGCCCAGGGCCGGCACGAAGCGGCCCAGGCCCTCGAAGATGGCGTAGATGGCGACCAGGGCCAGCACCGGCGGGAACATCTGTAGCAGCAGCATGCTGTTGAGCAGGCCGTGGCGGAAGCGGAACTGCAGGCGCGAGAAGGCATAGGCCGCCGTGGTCGAGATTGCGACGATGGCGGCGGCCGACAGGGTCGCCACCTTGATCGAGTTCCACAGCCAGGTCAGCACCGGGAAGGGCGGCTGTACCAGCGCGCCGTCCGCGCCTTGGTAGGGGATGCCCAGCGCCAGCTGCCAGTGCTCCAGGCTGATCTCGCGCGGGATCAGGCTGCCGGTGGCGAAGTTGCCCGGCCGTAGCGAGATCGACACGATGGCCAGCAGCGGGAACAGGGTCAGGGCCAGGAAGACCCAGAGCAGGGCGTGGGCGGCGGCGACGCGCCGGCGGTTCTGGGTGCCGCGGACAATGGCCATGGTCGGGTTTCCTTAGGCTTGCGCCTTTTTCATGAGGCGCAGGTTGATCAGCGACATGGCCGCCACGAGCACGAAGATCAACGTGGAGATGGCCGCGGCAAGGCCGAAGTCCGAGCCCGAATCGCGGAAGGCGATGCGGTAGGTGTAGGAGACCAGGATGTCGGTCTGGCCCGCCGGCAGCTTGCTCGACAGGAAGTCGGGCCGGCCGTCGGTCAGCAGCGCGATCAGCACGAAGTTGTTGAAGTTGAACGCGAAAGCGCTGACCAGCAGCGGCGCCAGCGGCCGGATGATCAGCGGCGCGGTGATGTGGCGGAAGTTGGTCCAGGGTCCGGCGCCGGCCAGCGCCGAGGCCTCGTAGAGGTCGACCGGAATCGCCTTCAGCAGGCCCGAGCACAGGATCATGATGTAGGGGTAGCCGAGCCAGACGTTGACGATCACCAGCATCAGCTTGGCCAGCAGGGGGTTGGCGAACCAGGCCGGCTTGACGCCGAACAGCGCGTCGAGGATGGCGTTGATCTCGCCGAAGTTCTGGTTGAACAGGCCCTTGAAGACCAGGATGGAAATGAAGCCCGGCACCGCGTAGGGCAGGAACAGCAGCGTGCGGTAGACGCCGCGGCCGCGCAGGTCCTCCCAGTTCATCAGCACGGCCAGCAGCATGCCGATGGCCGTGGCGCAGGCCACCGTGGCCAGCGAGAACACCACCGTCCACACGAAGATCGACAGGAAGGGGCCGCGGAACTCGGCGTCGAACAGCATGCGCGCGTAGTTGCGCAGGCCCACCATCACGCGAAAGCCCGGCTGCAGGGCCTCGCCCGTGGCCGAGCGGAACACGCCGTCGCTGCGGTCCGGCGCGAAGCGCTCGCCGTCGGCCAGGCGCAGCAGGCTGCCGTCGGGCTGGGCCGCGAAGTGTGGGCGCACCGGGCCGAACTCGCGCAGGCCCAGGTAGTGCAGCTCCTGCGCGGAGGCCTGGTCTTGCGCGGTGGGGGCGGGGAGGTGCAGCACCAGCTGCGCCAGCGCCTGGCGGTGCTGGATCAGCTCGCGCAGGCCGAGCTCGGGCATCAGCCCGGCGCTTTCCAGCGGCAGGGCCTCGCCATGCGCGTCCAGCATCGGCACCTGCACCGGCGCGCGGCTGGCACGCAGCGCCAGCGCCGGCGAGACGAAGCGCACGGCACCCTGGGCATCGCGCAGCGCCAGGCGGAATTGCGGGCCGTCGGCATGCACCGTGAAGCCCAGGGTGTGGGCCTCGTCGACCTCGTGCTGCTCGAGCAGGAAGCCGCGCACGCGCTGCTCGTCGAGCAGGTGCGCCGAGGAGTAGTTGCTGAAGCCGATCACGGCCGTGTAGACCAGCGGCAGGGCGATGAACACGGCCATGCCCATCACGCCCGGATACAGGTAGCGATAGGGCAGGCTGCCGCGCATGAACAGGTAGAAGCTGCCCGCCAGCATCGCCAGCAGCAGCGCCGCCGCGACCGTCTGGCCCGAGACGTAGATGGTGAAGACGAGGTAGAGGCCGACCAGCGCCGCGGCGCCGATCAGCGGCCAGCGCAGCAGGGCGCCGGCGCGCTCCCATGCGGTCGGCGGACGCAGGCCGTGGCGCGAGGCACGCGAGCCCGGCTCGCGAGTGGGAAGGGCGGATGTCGAGGGGCCGTCGGCCGCCAGGGTGGTGGGATCCATCATGGTTGCTTGAGCAGCATGCGCGCGGCCGCGCCGTCGAGCGCGTCCTTGGGCGATTGCAGGCCGTTGGTGATCGCCTCCAGCGCCGCGTCCATGGCGGTCCAGAAGCGCCCCACCTCGGGGATGTTGGGAATCGGTTCGCCGATGCGCGCGTTGTCCATGCTGGCGCGGATCAGCGGGTTGACCGACAGCTCGGCGTAGAAGGCCTTATTGGCCGGCACGCCCAGCGGCACGTCGGCGTCCAGCGTCTTCAGGGCTTCGGGACGCAGCAGTTGGTTCTCGAGGAACTCGCGCGCGATGTCCTTGTTCTGCGAGGGCGCCGCGATCATGCAGCCCAGCACGCCCACGAACGGACGCGAGGGGCGGCCTGGCAGCACGCCCGGAATCGGCGCCACGCCGAAGTCGATCCTGGCCTTGCGGGCGTTGTCCCAGGCCCAGGGCCCGGAGATCATCATGGCGATCTCGCCGCGCGCGAAGGCGCTTTCCATCTCGGCGTAGCGGGCGCCGCGCGGCATGTGGCCTTCGCGGATCATGCGCTCGAGCATCTTCGCGCCCGCCAGCGCTCCGGCGTTGTTGACGCCGACCTGGCGCGCATCGAGCTCGCCGCGGGCATCGCGCGCGTAGATCTGCCCCCCCGCGCCGGCCAGCAGCGACCAGCTGAAGAAGCTCTTGTTGTAGTCCCACAGGATGGCGTGACGCCCCTGGGCGGCGAGCTTGCGGTCCAGCGCGATCACGCCGTCGAAGTCGCTGGGCGGCGTCTTGACCAGGGCCTTGTTGTAGATCAGTCCGGTGGTCTCGATGGCGATGGGGTAGCCCCAGGTGCGGCCCTGGTACTCGAAGGCGCGCCAAGCGGTGTCCTCGATGCCCGCGCGCACAGCGGGCGAAGGACGCAGCGGCGTCAGCAGGCCGGCCTTGGCCCACTCGCCGACGCGGTCATGCGGCCAGCAGAAGATGTCCGGCCCGGTGCCGGCGCCCGCGGCCTGCTGGAACTTGTCGGTGGCGTCGACCGGGTGTTCGACGATGACCTTCACGCCCGAGGCGCGCTCGAAGGCGTTGCCGACCTGCTGCAGGCCGTTGTAGGCCTTGTCGCCGTTGATCCAGACCAGCAGGCGCGGCGCCGTGTCGGCCCGTGCGGGTGCCGTGCCGCTTGCGGCGAGCAGGGCAGCTAGGCCCAGCTTGATGGACTTGAGATGCCAGGCCCTCATGCGCCGGCTCCGAGCCGCTTGAAGGCCAGCCCTTCGGCGTCGAACAAATAGCAGGACTCGGCCGGAAAACGCAGGCGCAGGTTGTCGCCCGCATGGACACGGGTGCGGCCGTCGAATTCGCAGCTCAGCGCATCCTCGACGCCGGGGAAGGCGCAGTAGGCATGCGTGGTGCCGCCCAGCGATTCGACGAAGGTGACGGTGCTGGCCACCACGTTGTCGTTGCCGCCATCACGGCCGCCGCCACCGTCGCCAGCGGCCAGGTCGATGTGCTCGGGACGGATGCCGAGCTTGACCGCGTCGCCGGCGCGCGCGCGCGCCGCATTGACGCGCGCCTGCACGCGGTCGCCGCTGGCCAGGCGCAGCAGCGCGCCCTGGGCCGAGCCTTCCACCAGTTCCGCGTCGATGAAGTTCATGCGCGGCGAGCCTATGAATCCGGCGACGAACAGGTTGTCCGGCTGCTCGTACAGCTCCAGCGGCGTGCCGACCTGCTCGAGCCGGCCGGCCTGCAGCACGACGATGCGGTCGGCCAGCGTCATGGCCTCGACCTGGTCGTGCGTCACATAGACCATGGTGGTCTTGAGTTCCTCGTGCAGCTTGGCGAACTCGTAGCGCATGCGCACCCGCAGCGCCGCATCGAGGTTGGACAGTGGCTCGTCGAACAGGAAGACCTCGGGCTGGCGCACGATGGCGCGGCCGATGGCGACGCGCTGGCGCTGGCCGCCTGACAGGTCCTTGGGCTTGCGCTCCAGCAGGTGCTCGATGTGCAGGATGCGCGCCGCGTTGCGTACCGCGGCATCGATCTCGGCCTGCGGCACCTTGGCCAGCTTCAGGCCGAAAGCCATGTTGTCGAACAGGTTCATGTGCGGGTACAGCGCGTAGGACTGGAACACCATGGCGATGCCGCGTTCGGCCGGCGGCAGCTCGTTGACGCGCCGCTCGCCGATGCTCAGCTCGCCGCCGGTGATTTCCTCCAGGCCCGCGATGGAGCGCAGCAGGGTCGACTTGCCGCAGCCCGAGGGGCCGACGAAGACCATGAACTCACCGTCGCGAATGTCCAGGTCGATGTCGTGCAGGATCTTGGTCTCGCCATAGGCCTTGGACACGCCACGAAGCATCACGCTAGCCACTTGATCTCCTTTGCCGCGGGACCGGATCCGGCAGCTGTTCTCGTTGTTCGTCGGGGCGGGGCGGCAGCCATGCCCATGCGCTTGATCGCGCCCCGACCCTTGATTGCAATATACCGTTCATTATGTAGTAATACAACGCGTCCAACCCTAAATTGGCGCCTTAAATGAGGAAGTACGCCTGGAAGTGGTTGATAATTCGGGTTTACCTGATGTAGTCAAACTACAAATAGGCTTGAACTTGAGCCATACTTCCCGGACCGAGTTTGGCCAGCCTTTGTGTCGTTCCGTCAAGTGGGGCGATGCCGGGGGTGGCGTTCTTTCCAATTGCCATGAGTCATCCACAAAGCCAGTCGAATGCCTTCAGCCTCGCCCTCGCGCGCCAACTCCACCAGACCGGCGAGGGCCTGCCGGGGCGCGACGCCTTGATGCGTGCCGCCGCCATGGCCTGCCGCGAGCAACTGGCCGAGCGTTGGGCCGCCACCCAGGCTGCGGACGCCCAGCGCGGTGCCGACGCCGGCTGCCGCCGCGTGCACTATCTGTCCATGGAGTTCCTGATGGGCCGCGCCCTGGGCAACGCGCTGGCGGCGCTGGGCCTGGACGCGCCGCTGCGCGAGGCCTTCGCCGCCGATGGGCAGTCGCTGCCCGACGTGCTCGAGCGCGAGCCCGACGCCGCGCTGGGCAACGGCGGCCTGGGCCGCCTGGCCGCGTGCTTCCTGGATTCCTTCGCCGAGCTGGGCCTGCCTTCGTTTGGCTATGGGCTGCGCTACCAGTACGGCATGTTCGCGCAGGGCATTCAGGACGGCCGCCAGGTCGAGTCGCCCGACGACTGGCTGCGCCTGGGCACGCCCTGGGAGCTGCCGCGCCCCGAACTGCGCTACGGCATCGGCTTCGGCGGGCGGGTGGAGGTCGATGCCGGTGGCGCACGCCGCTGGGTGCCGGCCGAGCGGCTGGTGGCCCAGGCCTATGACTTCATCGTGCCGGCGCACCACGGCGAGCGCGTGGCCACGCTGCGCCAGTGGCAGGCGCAGGCGCTGGATCCCATCGACTTCGCGGCCTTCTGCCGCGGCGACTACCAGGCCGCGGCCGCGCACCGCGTGGCGGCCGACGCCCTGAACTGGGTCCTGTACCCCGACGATTCGACCGATGCCGGCCGCGAGCTGCGCCTCAAGCAGGAGGCCCTGCTGGTCAGCGCCTCGCTGCAGGACCTGATCGCGCGCCACCTGCGCGAGTTCGGCGAGCTGCGCAGCCTGGGGCGCGACAACGCCATCCACCTCAACGACACCCACCCGGCGCTGGCGCCGGCCGAGCTGATGCGCCTGCTGCTCGACGAGCACGGCCTGGCCTGGATTGATGCCTGGGCCATCACGCGCCAGGCGGTGTCCTACACCAACCACACGCTGATGCCGGAGGCGCTGGAGACCTGGCCGGTGCGCATGTTCGAGGCCCTGCTGCCGCGCCATCTCGAAATCATCTACGAGATCAACCACCGCTTCCTGGCTTCGCTGAACGGCCGCCCGGGCGTGGACGACGCGCTGCTGTCGCGCGTCTCGCTGATCGACGAGGGCGCGCACGGCGGCGAGCGCCGGGTCCGCATGGCGGCGCTGTCCATCGTGGCCTCGCACCGCGTCAACGGCGTCGCGGCGCTGCATTCGCGCCTGATGGTCGAGACCATCTTCGCCGACTACGCACAGCTGTTCCCGGAGCGCTTCCACAACGTCACCAACGGCGTGACGCCGCGCCGTTGGCTGCAGCAGTGCAACCCGCAGCTCGGTGAGGTGCTGGACGCGCGCATCGGCCGCGGCTGGCGCCGCGACCTGCAGGCGCTTTCCGCCTTGAAGACGCAGGCCAGCGACGCCGCGCTGATCCAGGACTTCGCCCGCGTCAAGCGTGCCAACAAGCAGCGCCTGGCCGAGCTGGTGCGCCGCGAACTGGGCCTGGTGGTCGACCCCGACAGCCTCTTCGACGTGCAGATCAAGCGCATCCACGAATACAAGCGCCAACTGCTCAACCTGCTGCACGTGATCGCGCGCTACCAGGCCATCGTCGCCAACCCGCAGGCCGACTGGGTGCCGCGCACGGTGGTGATCGCCGGCAAGGCTGCCTCGGCCTACCAGATGGCCAAGCTCATCATCCAGCTGGCCCACGATGTGGGCCGGGTGGTCAACGGCGACCCGCGCGTGGCCGGGCGCCTCAAGCTGGTCTTCCTGCCCAACTACGGCGTGTCGCTGGCCGAGACCATCATTCCGGCGGCCGACCTGTCGGAGCAGATCTCGACGGCCGGCACCGAGGCCTCGGGCACCGGCAATATGAAGTTCGCGATGAACGGCGCGCTGACCATCGGCACCTGGGACGGCGCGAACATCGAGATGGCCGAGGCCATGGGCACGGAGAACATGTTCGTGTTCGGGCTCAAGACCGAGCAGGTCGCCGCGCTCAAGTCGCTCGGCTACGACCCGCGCCTGCACTATGAAGAGAACGCCCAGCTCAAGCGCGTGATCGACGCGATCGCGGGCGGGGACTTCTCGGGCGGCGATGCTTCGCGGTATCGTGCGCTGACCGACAAGCTGCTTTCGAGCGACGTCTATATGCTGATGGCCGATTTTGCGAACTATGTGCAGACGCAACAGCGCGTCGACGCGCTGTTCGAGCAGCCCGAAGCCTGGTCGCGCCAGGCCGCGCTGAACATCGCGGGCATGGGCTGGTTCTCGTCGGACCGCACGATCGCCGAGTACGTCGAGCGCGTGTGGTCGCGCGCGAGCCTGGGGTGATGGAGCCCCTCGCCCGGTCCGGCCACGCTGAACGCGGGCCAGCCCAGTCGGCCGCCCGGCATGCATGCCGGGCGGCGCTCGCCAGCCGCGAACAAGCGCGCAGGCGCTTGTTCGGTGCGGGCTCGCTCCCCCGCGGCATAGCCGCCTTGGGCGGGCCGGCTTGGGGGCTGAGCCCGGACACAAACAGTCCTGAGGACTGTTTGTGCCTGCGAAGGCCATTGGCCTCTGGCCAATGGCGGCCCGGCGCTCGGCCCGGAATGCCCTGTTTCACCCGGCATGGATGACTGAGCACGCCATGCTCGCGGCGGACCAGGTCGAAGCCCTCTGCACGGCGCGCCACGGCGATCCGTTCGCGGCGCTCGGCCTGCACGCCGACGCGCAGGGGCGGCTGTGGATCCGCGCGCTGCTGCCGGGGGCGACGGCGGTCACGCTGCTCGCGAACGGCAAGCGCGTCGTCGCGCTGAGCCCTCGCGGTGACGCGGGCTTCTTCGAGGCCGCCGTGCCGCGCCGGCGCCATCGCTTCGACTACCGTTTCGCGGTGCGCTGGGCCGGCGCCGCGGCCGACCAGGTCGTCGCCGACGCCTACGCCTATGGCCCGCAGCTCGGCGAGGCCGAGCTCGACCGGCTCGCCGACCCGGACTTCGCGCGGCCCTACGAGCTGCTCGGCGCGCACCCGGTGCGCCACGCGGATGTCGACGGCGTTCGTTTCGCCGTCTGGGCGCCGAATGCGCGCCGCGTCAGCGTTGTCGGCGGCTTCAACAACTGGGACGGCCGGCGCCACGCGATGCGGCTGCGCCACCGCGTCGGCGTGTGGGAGATCTTCGTGCCGCACGCGGCCGAGGGCGAGCTCTACAAGTTCGAGATCGTCGGCGCCGGCGGCGCGCTGCTGCCGCTCAAGGCCGACCCCTGGGCGCGCGCGGCCGAGCTGCGCCCTGGAACGGCGAGCGTCGTCGCGGCGCCGCTCGCGCGCATCAAGCTGCCCGAGGGCCGCGGCGCCGCGAACGCGCGCCATGCGCCGGTCAGCATCTACGAGGTCCACGCGGCGTCGTGGCGCAAGCCCGATGGACGGTTTCCCACCTGGGACGAATTGGCCGCCGAACTGCCGGCCTACGCCGCCGAGCTCGGCTTCACCCATGTCCAGCTGATGCCGATCAGCGAGTACCCGTTCGACGGCTCCTGGGGCTACCAGACGCTCGGCCTGACCGCGCCGACGCGGCGCTTCGGCGCGCCCGAGGGCTTCGGTCGCTTCGTCGCGGCCTGCCATGCGGCCGGCCTGGGCCTGCTGCTCGACTGGGTGCCCGCGCATTTCCCGGCCGACGCCCATGGGCTCGCAAACTTCGACGGCACGGCGCTGTACGAGTACGCGGACCCGCGCGAGGGCTTCCACCGCGACTGGAACACGCTGATCTACAACTTCGGCCGCAACGAGGTGCGCCAGTTCCTGACCGGCAGCGCGCTGTACTGGCTGGCCGCCTGGGGCGTCGACGGCCTGCGCGTCGACGCGGTCGCGTCGATGCTCTACCGCGACTACTCGCGCGCGAGCGGCGAGTGGATCCCCAACGTCCACGGCGGGCGCGAGAACCTCGAGGCGATCGCGCTGCTGCGCCACGTCAACGAGGTGATCGGCCGCGAGGCGCCCGGCGGTGTCACCGTCGCCGAGGAGTCGACCGCGTTCCCGGGCGTCTCGGCGCCGACCTACGCGGGCGGCCTCGGCTTCCACTACAAGTGGAACATGGGCTGGATGAACGACACGCTGCGCTACATCCACGAGGACCCGATCCACCGGCGCTGGCACCACGACAAGCTGACCTTCGGCCTGGTGTACGCGTTCAGCGAGAACTTCGTGCTGCCGATCTCGCACGACGAGGTCGTCCACGGCAAGGGCTCGATGCTCGACAAGATGCCCGGCGACGACTGGCAGAAGTTCGCGAACCTGCGCGCCTATTACGGCTTCATGTGGGGTCACCCGGGCAAGAAGCTGCTGTTCATGGGCCAGGAGCTCGCGCAGCGCGGCGACTGGCGCTTCGAGGCGTCGCTGCCCTGGGGCCTGCTCGACGACCGGCGCCACCGCGGCGTCCAGCAGCTCGTGCGCGACCTCAATCGCCTGTACCGCGCCGAGCCCGCGCTGCACCGGCTCGACGGCGAGGCGGCCGGCTTCGAATGGCTGGTCGGCGACGACGCCGAGAACTCGGTGCTCGCCTGGCTGCGCCGCGACGACGCGGGCCGCGAAGTCATCGTCGTCTGCAACTTCACCCCCTTGCCGCGAGCGGGTTACCGCGTGCCCCTGCGCTCGAGCGCCGTGGCGCGCTGGCGCGAGGCGCTCAACACCGACTCGGCCCATTACGGCGGCGTCGACATCGGCAACGGCGGCCGCACGATCGTCGCCGATAACGGCCAGATCGAGCTGACCCTGCCGCCGCTCGCCACCCTGTTCCTCGTTCCCGATTCGCCCGATGCGCCTGCCTGACTCCCTCCTCGACGGCCGCCACGAACCGCTGGGCGCGCACGCGCGCGACGGCGGCGTGAACTTCGCGGTGTTCTCCGAGCATGCCGAGCGCGTCGAGCTGTGCCTGTTCGACGCGGCCGGCCAGCGCGAGCTGCGCCGCTACGCACTGAGCGGTCCCGTCGACGGCGTGTTCCACGGCTTTCTGCCCGGCGTCGGCGCGGGCCTCGTCTACGGCCTGCGCGCCCACGGACCTTATGCGCCCGAGCAAGGCCACCGCTTCAACCCGCACAAGCTGCTGCTCGACCCCTATGCGCGCGAGATCGTCGGGCATTTCGCGTGGCGCGCCGAGCATCATGGCTACGAGCTCGGCCACCCGGACGGCCCGCGCAGCTTCGACGCGCGCGACAACGGCGTGCACGCGCTGAAGTCGCGCGTCGCGCCGCCGCCGGCCGCGCCGTCGCCGCGCGCGAACGCGCCGCGCATCGCACCCGCCGACGCGGTGCTCTACGAGGTCCACGTCAAGGGCTTCTCGATGCAGCACCCGCAGATCCCGGCGCAGCTGCGCGGCACCTACGCGGGCCTCGCCCACCCGGCCGCGATCGCGCATTTCAAGCGCCTCGGCGTGACGACGCTGTCGCTGCTGCCGGTCCAGTACTGCATCCCCGAGCCGCACCTCGCCGACAAGGGCCTGCCCAACTACTGGGGCTACAACACGCTCGGCTTCTTCTGCGCCGACCCGCGCCTCGCTCAGGCCGCGCACCGCGACGACCCGACGGCCGTCGCCGACGAGTTCCGCGCGATGGTGCGTGCGCTGCACGACGCGGGCCTCGAGGTCGTGCTCGACGTGGTCTACAACCACACGCCCGAGGGCAACGAGTTCGGCCCGAGCCTGAGCCTGCGCGGCCTCGACAACCGCAGCTACTACCGGCTCGCCCACGACGACCCGGCGCGCTGCGAGAACCTCACGGGCTGCGGCAACACGCTGAACTGCCAGCACCCGCGGGTCACGCAGTTCGTGCTCGACTCGCTGCGCCACTGGGTCGAGGACATGGGCGTCGACGGCTTCCGCTTCGACCTCGCCCCCGTGCTCGGCCGCACCCAGCACGGCTTCGAGCCGCAGGCCGCGTTCTTCACGGCGCTGCGCCAGGACCCCCTGCTCGCGGGCGTGCACCTGATCGCCGAGCCCTGGGACGCCGCCTACGACGGCTACCAGGTCGGTCGCTTCCCGGGCCGCTTTCTCGAGTGGAACGACAAGTTCCGCGACGCCGTGCGCGGCTACTGGCTGGGCCGCGGCGTGAGTCGCGGCGAGCTCGCACGCCGCTTCACGGCCTCGAGCGACCTGTTCCGCCACGCCCAGCGCGCGCCGACCGCGTCGGTCAACTTCGTGTCGGTCCACGACGGCTGGGTGCTCGCCGACGTCGTCGCCTATGAGGCCAAGCACAACGAGGCGAACGGCGAGGGCAACCGCGACGGCCGCGACGGCGAGCTCAGCGCCAACTTCGGCGCCGAAGGCGCCACGAGCGACCCGCAAATCCTCGCGACGCGAGTCAAGGTGCGCCACGCGATGCTCGCGACGTTGCTGCTCGCCCAGGGCACGCCGATGCTGTGCGCGGGCGACGAAATCGCGAACACCCAGCAGGGCAATAACAACGCCTACTGCCAGGACAACGCGACGACCTGGCTCGACTGGGCCGCGGCCGACGCCGAGACCGAAGCGCTCGTCGCCGAGTTGCTCGCGCTGCGCCGCGAAGAGCCGCTGCTGCGGCTCGGGCGCTGGTTCGCGCCTCCCCCGGGTGGCCCCGGCGACGCGGCGATCGCCTGGTTCAACGCGGGCGGCCACGAGATGCAGCCGCACGACTGGCACGCCGCCGGCAGCCTCGCGTTCGGCGCGCAGCTGCGCGCGGCCGGCGCCGCGCATCCGCTTCTCATGCTGATCTTCAACCCCGAGCCCAAGGTCCACGCGTTCGCGCTCGCGAACGGGCCGTGGCGGCTCGCGCTCGACAGCAGCCGCCGGCTCCAGCCCAGCGGCCAGCCGCTCGATTCCCTGCTGCAGGTGCCGCCGCGCAGCCTGCTCGTCCTCCGTCATTCCTGATAGGCCAATCACCATGGACCTCAATCAACGCTGCTCCGGTGTGCTGCTGCACATCACCTCGCTGCCCGGCCCGCATGGCGCGGGCGACTTCGGCCCCGCGTCGCGCCGCTTCGTCGACTGGCTCAGCGGCGCGGGCCAGACGCTGTGGCAGCTGCTGCCGATCACGCCGATCGGCCCCGGCGACAGCCCCTACCAGGGCGTGTCGGCGTTCGCGGGCAACCAATGGCTGGTCGCGCTCGAGCCCTTCGTCGAGAAGGGCTGGCTCGCGCTCGACGCCGTGCCCGCGTTCGATCCGCTGCGCGTCGACTACGGGTCCGTTCTACCGTGGCGCGAGCAGCAGCTGCGCCGCGCCGCGGCCGGCTTCTTCGCCGGCGCCGCGGCCGCCGACCGCGCGGCCTTCGAGGCCTGGCGCGCGGCCGAACAGGCCTGGCTCGACGACTACGCGCTGTTCATGGCGATCCGCTCGCCGCTGAACGGCCAGCCCTGGTGGCAATGGCCGGCGCCGCTCGCGCGCCGCGAGCCGGCGGCGCTCGCGGCCGCGCGCGCGCAGCACCGCGACGAGATCGCGTTCTGGCAGTTCGTGCAATGGCAGTTCGACGTCCAGTGCGGCGCGCTCAAGGCCTACGCGAACGCGAAGGGCGTGCGCCTGATGGGCGACCTGCCGATCTTCGTCGCGCACGACAGCGCCGACTGCTGGTCGCGCCCGGACCTGTACTACCTCGACGAGCGCTTCAACACCAGCGTCGTCGCCGGTGTGCCGCCCGACGCGATGTCGGCCGACGGCCAGCGCTGGGGCAACCCGCTGTACCGCTGGGACCGCATGGCGGCCGAGAACTATGCGTGGTGGACCGCGCGCGTGAGGCGCGCGCTGCACCAGGCCGACTGTTTCCGCATCGACCATTTCCGCGGCTTCGCCGGCTACTACGAGATCCCCGGCGAGCGCATGGACGCGAAGGTCGGCCGCTGGGTCACCGGCCCGGGCCAGGCGCTGTTCGACGCGATCGAGGCCGCATTGGGCAAGCTGCCGATCGTCGCCGAGGACCTCGGCTTCATCACCGACGACGTGCACGCGCTGCGCGACGGCTGCGGCTTCCCGGGCATGAAGATCCTGCAGTTCGGCTTCGGCGGGGAGGGCGACCACGAGTTCCTGCCGCATATGTGGCCGCGCGCGAGCGTCGCCTACACGGGCACGCACGACAACGACACGGTGCGCGGCTGGTGGAACGCGGCGAGCCCGCGCGAGCGCGCGTTCGCGGGCTCCTACCTCGCCTGCGGCGACCACGACGTGCACTGGGCGATGATCCGCGGCTGCGCGAACTCGGTCGCGAACCTCGCGGTCTACCCGCTGCAGGACGTGCTGGGCCTGGGCAGCGAGGCGCGCGTGAACGTGCCCGGCGTGCTCGGCGGCAACTGGGCCTGGCGCTTCGGCTGGGACATGCTCGGCACCGAGCCCGCGCGCGTGCTCGGCCTGATCACGGCCGCGAGCGGGCGCGGTCCGTTCGAGCTGCTCAGGCTGCCGGCCTGAACCGTCGCCGGCGCGTGCCGGCGACGCCGCCCGCTCAGTCCTTCACTTCGAGGATGCGCAGGCCGCGCGCCGGCACCTCGAGCGTGCGGCCCAGCGGCAGCGTCGCGCCGCCGATCACGTCGCGGCCGACGCTCGCCGCGTCGAGCATCTCGGCGAAGCGGCGCGTGTCGAGCGACACGGCCTGGCGGTTCTTGTTCAGCGCGACCATGACCTTGCCCGCGCCGCCGGGCAGGTAGCGGAAGTAGACGTAGACGCCGCCCTGCGGGTCGTAGTGCATGAGCCGGCCCTCGGCGACCGCGCGCGAGGTCTTGCGCCAGTTGAAGAGCCGGCGCACGAAGTCCTGCATCGCGCGCTGCGCGGGCGTCAGGCCGCGGCCCGTGAACGCGTCGACGCGGTCGCCGGGCCAGCCGCCCGGCATGTCGGCGCGCACGCGGCCGTCGTCGCGCTCGACCGGGCTCTTCATCAGGATCTCGGTGCCGTAGAACAGCTGCGGCGTGCGGTTCGTCGTCGCGATGAAGGCGAGCGCGAGGCGCACGAGGTCGGCGTCGTCGCCGAACGCCGAGTAGATCCGGTTGGTGTCGTGGTTGCCGTCGAGCAGCACGAGGCGCTCGGGCTCGGGGTAGAGCAGGTCGCCGAGCTGGGCCTCGAACAGCCGGCCCCAGCCGCGGCCGAAGCCCTGGCCCTCGGGCTCGGTCAGCGCCTCGCGCAGCACGCCGTAGAGCGGAAAGTCCATCAGCGCCGGCAGGCTCGACGCGTAGCCGTCGGCGTTGCGGTGACCGCGCAGCCAGTAGGCGAGCAGCTCGGGGCGATCGCTCATCTCCTCGCCGACCATGCTGAAGTGCGGGTACTCGGCCATGATCGCGGCCGACCAACGGGCGAGGAAGCCGCGGTCCGAGTAGGGGTAGGTGTCGACGCGCAGGCCGCTCAGGCCCGCGTACTCGATCCACCAGATCGCGTTCTGCGTCAGGTAGGTCGCGAGGTGCGGCTCGCGGCTGTTGAGGTCGGGCATGGTCGGCGAGAACCAGCCGTCGGTCAGGCGCGCGAGGTCGCTCGGCGCCGCGTAGGGGTCGGCCTGGACCGAATGGCGGTGGTTGGTTTCGACGTAGGGCCTGGACGGGTTGATCCAGTCGGGCGCGGGCAGGTCGGCCAGCCACCAATGGCCCGAGCCGATATGGTTGGGCACGACATCCTGGATCACGCCGAGGCCCCTGGCGCGCGCGGCGGCCACGAAGTCGCGGTACTGCGCGTTCGTGCCGAAGCGCGGGTCGATGCGGTAGAGGTCGGTGATCGAGTAGCCGTGGTACGAGTACTGCGGCTGACGGTTCTCGACCAGCGGCGTCGGCCACAGCTGCGTGAAGCCGAGGCCGGCGATGTAGTCGAGGTGTTGTTCGAGCCCGGCGAGGTCGCCGCCATGGCGGCCGCCGGGCTTGGCGCGGTCGGCCGGGTCGCCGAGGCCCGCGACGGTGTCGTTGTGCGGGTCGCCGTTCGCGAAGCGGTCGGGCACGACCAGGTAGATCGCGTCGTGGCTGTCGAAGCCGCGGCGCTCGGCCGAGCCCGGCGTGCGCGCGGCGAGCGCGTAGGCGACGCGCTCGCGCACGGCGCCCTGGGCGTCGAGCAGTTCGAGCGTCAGCGTCGCGGGCTGCGCGTCGGGTGCGATGTCGAGGTCGACGAACAGGTAGTTGGCCGTGCCCGGGCTCGCGCCGGCGAGGCGCACGCCGGCCGGGGTCTTGCCGTCGGCGCCGGGCGCGAGGCGCGGCGTCAGCGCGGCGAGGCCGCTGCCGTGCAGCATCAGCTCGAGGCGCGGCGCGTGCATGCCGACCCACCAGGACGGCGGCTCGACATGGTCGACGTCGGCGCGGGCGGCCACGCCGGCGACGGCGAACAGCGCGGCCGCGAGCGGCGGCGCGAGGCGGTACAGGGTCTTGGGCGTCATGGTTGGCGGTCTGCCTGAAGGACGAGGACCGCGCGCGCGGGCACGGTGACGTTCGCGCGGCCGCCCGCGTCGCTGTGTGCGGCGGCCGCGCCGCGCGGGTATAGCGCGGGCAGCGCCGCACCGGGCGGCAGCGCGTCGAGCGCGACCTGCGCGGGCGCGGCGCCGTAGTTGATCAGCACGACGCTGAGCTCGGCCCCGAGCCGGCGCCGCAGCACCATCAGCAGGCCCTGCGTGGCGGCCGCGTAGTCGCCCGCGGCGATCGAGCGGCGCCGGTTGCGCAGTGCGATCATGGCCTTGTAGAAGTTCAGCACCGAGTTCGGGTCGGCGGCCTCGACGACCGGGTTGTGCGTCGCCGCGTTCGGCGCGATCGGGCGGAACGGCTGGCCGGTGCTGAAGCCGCGGCCGTCGGCGTCCCAGCTCATCGGCGCGCGGATCGGGCCGTCGCCGTCGAGCTCGAGGCGGCCGGCCTGGCCGATCTCCTCGCCGTAGTAGATGAAGGGCGTGCCCGGCATCAGCAGATAGGTCGCGGCGGCGAGCTTGAGGCCGGCCGCGTCGCCGTGCAGCTGGTCCCACAGGCGCTGGCCCGCGAAGATGTCGTGGTTGGACAGCATCGTCGCCATGCTCGGCGGTGCGTGGCGGAAGTAGTCGGCGACCTTGGGCAGCGCCGCGGCGGCCTCGACCGGCTCGCCGCGCGCGGCCTTGACGATCTCGTACTGGAAGTCGAACGCGAACGCGCTGCCGCAGACGTCGGGGCGCGCGTAGACGAGCGGCGCGGCCGTCGCCTCGCAGACGACGAAGCGGCGCGGGTAGGACTTGACGAGGTCCTGGATGCGCTTGGCGAGCGCGCGGCTCTCGGGCTGGTCGTTCCAGGCCTCGGGGCCGTTCTCGATCAGGTGCGGCACGGCGTCGAGGCGAAAGCCGTCGAGGCCGCGGTTGAGCCAGAAGCGCAGGCTCGAGAAGTGGTAGTCGAGCGCGGCCGGGTTGCGCAGGTTGAAGTCGGGCATATGGCCGCCGAAGGTGCCGTAGTAGGCGCCGGTCGGCGTCGCGGTCCAGGGGTTGTGGCCCCAGATGCTCCAGTCGAGCGGCGTGCGGTCCTGCCAGACGAACCAGTCGCGGTAAGGCGCGTCGGGCCCGGCGAGCGCCTGCTCGAAGGGCGGGAATTCCGCCGACGCGTGGTTGAACACGTAGTCGATGATCACGCCGATGCCGCGCGCGTGGGCGGCCGCGATCAGCGCGTCGAAGTCGGCGAGGTCGCCGTAGGCCGGCTCGACGCGGCGGTAGTCGACGGTCGCGTAGCCGTGGTCGTGGTCGCTGCTCGCGGTGATCGGCATCAGCCAGATGCCCTTGACGCCGAGCGCCTGCAGGTAGTCGAGCCGCGCGGTCAGGCCGCGCAGGTCGCCGACGCCGTCGCCCTTGCTGTCCTGGTAGGCGCGCACGAAGATCTCCATGAACGCGCCATGTTCCCAGCCGTCGGCGAGCGGGCTCGGGCTCGGGCGGGCGTCGACATGGGCGGTGTCCAAGGCGGGCGCCGCTGCGGCGGGCAGGGCGGTGCAGGCGGCGAATGCGGTGAGGGCGAGGCCCGCGAGCCGGCGGCGCGCGGGGAGGGCGTCGTGCATGGTGTGGTCCGTTCGGTGGCTGCGGCCGATGCTGTAGCCAAATTACGCCAATTGGATGGCGCGGATTTTCGCAAGCATAGGGCTGATCTCCGGTAAAGTGAATCGGGTGTGCCGCTTGTTTGTAGTTTTGCTACTTTTCCGCGGCCGTATGGAGACAAGCAATGAACAAGAAGACGATGGCCGCGTTCGCGCTGGCCGGCCTGCTGCCGATGTTCGCTCATGCCGCGCCGCCGGTGCCCGAGGCGGCGACGCTTGCCGACTGCGATGTTCCGGTCGCGCGCACGCTCGTGGCCGACGCGGCGCCGGCGCTCGACGCGCGCGCCTACTGGCTCGACCGCGCGCATCTGCAATGGCCGGGGCGCGCGGCCGCGGCGGGCCAGCGTTTCGCGCTGTACCACGCGGCCCACGGCCTGTCGCTCGTCGTCGGCGAGGTCGCGTCGCCGGCCGAGCGGATCGCGCTGCGGCCGTTCTCGGCCCGGCTCGCGGCCGACGCGCCGTTGCGTTTCATCGGCGCGGGCGCGCGCCTGCAGCTGCCGGCCGGCGCCGTCGCGCGTCTGCCCGAGCTGCTGCGCGGCGAACTCGTGCTCGCACTCGAGGACGCCGCGGGCCGGCTCGTCGACGCAACGCGCCTGCAAACCCCGGGCGCCCTCGACGACCTTGATGCGGCCGACGCGCATGCGGCGCTCGGTGCGCAGCCGGCGCCGCGGACCGGCGCGACCCGCTTCGCGCTGTGGGCGCCGACGGCCGAGCGCGTCGCGGTCTGCCGCTACGCGGGCCCCGAGGGCGCGGCCGTCGCCGTCGACGCGCTCGCGCGCGCGCCGCGCAGCGGCGTGTGGCAGGCCACGCTCGCGCCGGTCGCCGCGGCTGACACCGCCGGGCAGGGCGTCTACTACCGCTACGCGGTCGACGTCTACGTGCCCGGCACGGGCCTCGTGCGCAACCTCGTGACCGACCCTTATTCGGTCAGCCTCAGCGCCGACTCGGCGCGCAGCCTCGTCGCGGACCTGAACGACCCCGCGCTCGCGCCGCCGCCATGGCGCGCCCAGCCGCGGCCCGCGCCGCGCGCGAACGCCGACCTCGTGATCTACGAGCTCCACGTGCGCGACTTCTCGGCCAACGACGCGACGGTGCCGGCCGCGCACCGCGGCAAATACCTGGCCTTCACGGACCGCGACGCGGCCGGCATGCGCCACCTCGCGGCGCTCGCGCGCGCAGGCGTCACCGACGTGCACCTGCTGCCGGTGTTCGACTTCGCGAGCGTGCCCGAGCGCGGCTGCTCGACGCCCGCGATCCCGCCCGCGGGCCCGGCCAGCGACGCCCAGCAGGCCGCGGCGATGGCCGACGCCGCGCACGACTGCTTCAACTGGGGCTACGACCCGTGGCATTTCGGCGCCCCCGAAGGCAGCTACGCGAGCGACGCGATGGACGGCCGCGTGCGCGTGCGCGAGTTCCGCGCGATGGTCGCGGCGCTGCACGAAGCCGGACTGCGCGTCGGCATGGACGTGGTCTATAACCACACGGATGCGGCCGGCCAGGCCGCGACCTCGGTGCTCGACCGCATCGTGCCCGGCTACTACCAGCGCCTCGACGCGACCGGCGCGGTCGAGCATTCGACCTGCTGCGCGAACACCGCGACCGAGCACCGCATGATGGCCCGGCTGATGATCGATACCGCCGTGCGCTGGGTGCGCGACTACGGCGTCGACTCGCTGCGCTTCGACCTGATGGGCCACCAGCCGCGCGCGGCGATGGAGGCGCTGCAGGCGGCCGTCGACCGCGCGCGCGGCGGCCACGTCGCCTTGATCGGCGAGGGCTGGAACTTCGGCGAGGTCGCCGACGGCCGACGCTTCGTCCAGGCCTCGCAGCTCTCGCTGAACGGCAGCGGCATCGCGACCTTCAGCGACCGCGGCCGCGACGCCGCGCGCGGCGGCAGCGCAGGCGATGCGGGCGCGGCGCTCGTCGCGAACCAGGGCTGGCTCAACGGCCTCCAGTTCGACCCGAACGCCGACGCGCCCAGGCAGAGCATGGACGCGCTCGACGGCGCCGCCGACCTGCTGCGCGTGAGCCTCGCGGGCTCGCTGCGCGCCTACCGGCTCGAGACCTGGCAGGGGCCGACGCGGCCGCTCGCGCAGATCCGCTACGGCGACCAGCCGGCCGGCTACGTGAGCGAGCCCGGCGAGGTCGTCAACTACGTGGAGAACCACGACAACCAGACCCTGTTCGACATCGACGCGCTGCGCCTGCCCGCAGCGACCTCGCGCGAGGACCGCGCGCGCGTGCAGATCCTCGGCGCCGCGCTCGTCGCGTTCAGCCAGGGCGTCGCCTACTTTCACGCCGGCGTCGACCTGCTGCGCTCGAAGTCGCTCGACCGCAACAGCTTCGACTCGGGCGACGGGTTCAACCGCATCGACTGGAGCGGCCAGGACAACGGCTTCGGCGCCGGCTTGCCGCCCAAGGCCGACAACGGCGCCGACTGGCCGCGCCTCGCGCCGCGCCTCGCCGACGTCGCGATCAAGCCGACGCCGGCCGACATCGCCTGGACCGAGCAAGCTTTCGCGGACCTGTTGAAGATTCGCGCGAGCACGACGCTGCTGCACCTGCCGAACGCGCGCGAGATCGAGCGCCGCCTGCGTTTCATCAACGCCGGACCACACCAGAACCCGCTCGTGCTCGCGGCCACGCTCGACGGCCGCGGGCTCGCCGGCGCGGGCTTCGGACGGCTCGCCTACTTCATCAACACCGGCAAGGACATGCAGACCCTGCTCGTACCGGCCGAGCGCGGCCGGGCCTGGCGCCTGCACCCGGTGCTCGCGGCGCCCGACGCGGCCGACGCACGCGCGAAGCAGGCGCGGTTCGACCCGCTAACGGGGCTTTTCAGCGTGCCGCCGCGTACGGCCGTCGTGTTCGTCGGGCCCTGACGCCGGCGTCCCCGCGAACGGGGCATGCGTTTTGGCAGGGGCGCGCGGCAGCGACTAGTATTGCTGCATGCGCGGCGCGCGTGGAAGCAGGGCGCGACGCCGACGAGGAGACGTCCATGAACAAGCTGCGTGCCTTGACGTTCGCCGCACTCGCGGCCCTGCTGGCTGGCTGTGCGACGGCACCGCCGCCGTCGCTGCAGCCTCAGGCGGTCCTGCACGACGAGCTGTTCCAGCCGCCGGGCGAGCCGGTCGAGACCGAGGCCCAGATCTTCGCCGCGAGCCCGACGATGCAGCGCTGGGTCAAGGACCACTACGGCCAGCTGCACCGCGACCAGAACGGCGACCTGCGGCGCGCGCTCGTCGTCGCGCTCGACCGGGACAACGAGCTCCACCTCGAGTACGACGCAAGCTATACGCGCGACGCGGCCGAGGCCTTCGACGCGCGCAGCGGCAACTGCCTCTCGCTCGTGATCATGACGGCCGCGATGGCGCGCGAGCTCGCGATTCCGGTGCAGTTCCAGAAGGTCTATGTCGAGGAGAGCTGGAGCCGCGACAGGAACCTGATGTTCTCGGCCGGGCATGTCAACCTGTCGCTCGCGCGCCCGCACGACGCGCTCACGCGCAGCTACTCGCTCACGGGCGACGAGCTGACGGTCGATTTCATCTCGGCCGACGATCTCCGCGGCGCGCATGTGCGCGAGCTCGACCTGCAGACGATCGCCGCGATGTTCATGAACAACCGCGCGGCCGAGGCGCTCGACGCGGGCCGGCTCGACCAGGCCTATTGGTGGGCGCGCGCGGCGCTGCTCGAGGATCCGCGCTACACCGCCGCGTACAACACGCTCGGCGTGATCTACCGGCGCCACGGCAACCTGGCCGTCGCCGAGGCGAGCCTGCGCCGCGTGACCGCGGTCGAGCCCGACAGCGTGCCGGCCCTGTCCAACCTCGCGATCGTGCTGCGCGACGAGGGGCGCAGCGCCGAGGCGCAGGCGCTCGACCTGCGCGTGCATTCGCTCCAGCCCTATCCGCCGTTCCACTTCTTCGACCTCGGCGTCGCCGCGCTGAAGGCGCACGACTACCAGGCCGCGCGCGAGATGTTCAAGCGCGAGATCGCGCGCGAGGCCTATTACCACGAGTTCCATTTCGGGCTTGCGCTCGCCGACTACGGCCTCGGCGACTTCGACGAGGCGCGCGAGCAGCTCAAGCTCGCGATCGACAACAGCACGACGCGCAAGAGCCACGCGCTGTACGCAGCCAAGCTCGACTGGCTCAACGCGCACCAGGCCGCCGACCCGCTGGCCACCGCGCGGCTGCGGCACGAGGCCGGACAGCCCGGACCCTGACGCGTCCTAGAAGCCGTCGAGCGGCGGCAGGCCGTGGCGCGCGCGGGCGCGCGCGCAGGCGTCGTCGCCGAGGCCCAGCGGCGCGCGCAGGCCGAACTCGCGACAGGGCGCGGGCCGCCATTCGTAGATGCCGCAGCTCGCGCGGGCGCCGACCTGGCCGACCAGCGCGGCGCAGCGCGGCTGGGCGTGGTCGGTGCCGCGCATGCGCGCGAGCGTGGCCGTCAACGGCACGGTCAGGCCGTCGGGCACGCAGCCGCCCTCGCTGAGCAACTCGTCGACCGCGAAGTCGACGCGAAAGCTCGCGCAGCAGGCGCCGCAGTCGAGGCAGGGGTTGGCGTTCGCGCTCACGCCGGCTTCTTCTCGCGCACCATCGTGACCGAGCAGTCGCTCGTCGCGAGCACCTCGGTCGAGACGCTGCCGAGCGCGCGGCGCAGGCCGCTGGTCTCGCTGCCGCTGCGCGCACCCATCACGATATGGTCGACCTCGCAGCGGTTCGCGAACTCGACGATCGCCGCGGCGACGTCGGGCGCCTCGAGCACGTGGAAGGTCAGGCGGCCGTCGGCGAGGCCGAGCTCGGTCGCGAGTGGCCGGGCCCAATGCTTGAGCGCGACGAGCTGCTTGACGTGCAGGCTGCGGCCTTCGCTGTCGGTCAGCTCGTCGAGGCCGATGCGCGCGGTCTTCATCACGCCGACGCAGGCGAGGCGCGCGCCGGGCGCCGTGAGCACCGAGCGGCGCACGGCCTCGCGCAGCGCCTCGAGCAGGGCCGGCGTCGCGTTCTCGACGTCGACGGCGGCCATCGTGATCGGGCTGCGCGCGAGCTGCGTGCCGGCCTCGCCGGCGGCCTGCGGCTCGGCGCCGATCGCCGCGAACCAGCGCCGCGCGCGCGTCCACAGGCCCTTGCTCTGCAGGCGCTCGGCGCGCTCGGTCAGCGCGACGCCCTGCGGCTCGCGCAGGTCGAGCGCGAGCTGGGCCGCGCTCGGGTGGCGCTGGCCCGGGTCGACCTCGAGGCAGCGCAGGATGAGCTCCTGCAGCCACGGCGGCGTGTCCGGTCGCAGCGCGCGCGGCGGGCGCGGCTCGGTATAGAGGCGCTCGCGCAGGCCGCGCACCGTCGTCGGCTGGCCGAACGGGCGTTCGCCGGTCAGCAGGTGGTAGAGCATCACGCCGAGCGCGAACAGGTCGCTGCGCGGGTCGTTGCGGACGAACTGGACCTGCTCGGGCGACATATAGGGGCCGGTGCCCATCGGCAGCTCGAACTCCTCCTCGAGCAGGTCGGGCAGGTGGTCGTGGCGCGACAGGCCGAAGTCGACGAGCACGGCGCCGCCGTCGGGCCGGAACATGATGTTGCTCGGCTTGACGTCGAGGTGGATCAGGTGCTGGCGGTGCAGCGCGTGCAGGGCCGTCGCGACGCGGATGCCGATGTCGACGACCTCGTTGACGGGCAGCGGCGCCGCGTCGAGGCGCGGGCGCAGCGTCGCGCCGGGGATGCGCTCCATCACGATATAGGCCTGGCGCGTCCAGTCGCCGCGCGCGACGAAGCGCGGCACGTGCACGCCCTTGAGCACCGGCATGATCATTTGCTCGACCTCGAAGCCGACGATGGTCGCGGGGTCCTCGCCGCCCTTGATGCGCGGCACCTTCATGATCAGCGGGAAGTCCTCGCCGGGCACGGGCACGACGCGCGTGACGGTCCACAGGTTCGCCATGCCGCCCTGGTGCAGGCGCTCCTCGAGGCGGAAGCCGTCGATGACCTGGCCGGGTTCGAGCACGAACGGAGCCGGCAACAGACTGTCTGGAGTCATGCCAGCCCCTCGTCCGACGAGTACGTCGGCCGATCCCCCGGGGGGATCGCCGCTTGCTTGGGGCGGCCCGGCGCGGCGTCCAGTCATTGCCCCTGCCCCAACCGCTCGGCGAGCCGCTCGGGCAGGCCGGCCGCGCGGATCGTCGCGGCGGCCGCGTCGACGTCGTAGGGCACGCGCTGGAAGCGCAGGCTCGACGCGGCATGGTCGAACAGCGCGTAGCAGGCCGCCGGGTTGCCGTCGCGCGGCTGGCCGCAGGCGCCCGGGATCACGAGCCATTGGCGGTGCGTCAGCAGCGGGATGTCGACGCCGGGCGCGGGGCTGAAGTCGCCGGCCTTGCCGGTGCCCGACAGGTGGTAGAGCATCGGCTCGTGCATATGGCCGCAGAAGGTGTAGCGCGCCTGCGTGGCCTGGAGGCTGCGCATGGCCTCCATGCGGCCGAGGATATAGGCCCAGCCGCCGGGTGCGAACGCGTTCGCGTGGACGAACAGGCAGTCCTCGAGCTGCCTCGACAGCGGCAGCTCGGCGAGGAAGCGCTG
Source organism: Roseateles sp. (assembly GCA_019232985.1). The sequence continues at coordinate 92,517 of JAFAMW010000058.1, forward strand.
CTGCGCGGGCGTCAGCTGCTCGCGCGTCCAGTCGAGCGCGAGCCGCGCGTTGCCGTGCATGGTGTCGGGCGCGAGGTTGACGGTGTAGTAGTCGTGGTTGCCCTGGACGACGACGGCGCCCTGGCCGGCGTAGTCGATCACGCGGTCGACGACCCAGCCCGGGTCGCCGCCGTAGCCGACCAGGTCGCCGAGGAACACGTACTGCGTCGCGCCGGCCTCGCGCGCGTGGCGCAGCACGGCGTCGAGCGCCTGGCGGTTCGAGTGGATGTCGGAGATCAGCGCGAGTTTCATGGCCTTCAGGCTGCGGAAGTACCGGCTTTCATCCGATTCTCCCCAGCAAAAGGTACTCCATGAGTGCCTTTTGCACATGCATTCTGTTTTCCGCCTCGTCCCAGACGACCGACTGCGGCCCGTCGATCACGTCGGCCGCGACCTCCTCGCCGCGGTGCGCGGGCAGGCAGTGCATGAACAGCGCGTCGGGCTTGGCCGCGGCCATCATCTCGGCGTCGACGCACCAGTCGGCGAAGGCCTTGCGGCGCGCCTCGTTCTCGGCCTCGAAGCCCATGCTGGTCCAGACGTCGGTCGTCACGAGATCGGCGCCGCGGCACGCGTCCATCGGGTCCTTGAAGACCTTGTAGCAGGCCGCGTCGGCGCGCACGCCGGCGACGGCCGGGTCGACCTCGTAGCCGCCCGGCGTGCTCACGTGCACGGTGAAGCCGAGGATCTCGGCCGCCTGCAGCCAGGTGTTGGCCATATTGTTGCCATCACCGACCCAGGCGACGACGCGGCCCTTCAGGCAGTCCATGTCGATCGCGCCGCGCCGGTCCATGCCGCGCTGCTCAATGAAGGTGAACAGGTCGGCGAGGATCTGGCACGGGTGGTACTCGTTCGTGAGGCCGTTGATGACCGGCACGCGCGAATGCGCGGCGAAGCGCTCGAGCTTGCTCTGCTCGAAGGTGCGGATCATCACGATGTCGACCATGCGGCTGATCACGCGCGCGCTGTCCTCGACCGGCTCGGCGCGGCCGAGCTGGCTGTCGCCGGTCGTCAGGTGCACGACCGAGCCGCCCATCTGGTACATGCCGGCCTCGAAGCTCACGCGCGTGCGCGTGCTCGCCTTCTCGAAGATCATCGCGAGCGTGCGGTCGGCGAGCGGCTGGTACTTCTCGTAGTTCTTGAAGCGCCGCTTGATCGTTGCGGCGCGCTCGAACAGGTGCGCGTACTCCTCGGCGCGCAAGTCCTTGAACTGCAGGTAATGGCGCATCAGCGCGTTGCCCGGCTTCATGGCTGGGGCTCCGCGAGAAAGGCCTTGACGAGCGGCACGAGCCGCGCGACGACCTCGTCGGCCTCGGCCGGCGTCATGATCAGCGCGGGCAGCAGGCGGATCACGCGGTCGGCCGTGACGCTGATCAAGAGGCCGGCCTCGGCCGCACGACCGAGCAGGGCACCCGCCGGTCGGTCGAGCGCGATGCCCATCATCAGGCCCTGGCCGCGGATCTCGACGACGCCGGGCTCGTCCTTGAACGCGGCGGCGAAGGCGGACTTCAGGTGCTCGCCGATCGCGGCCGCGTTCGCGAGCAGGCCGTCTTCTTCCATCACGCGCAGCGTCTCGACGCCCGCGCGCATCGCGAGCGGGTTGCCGCCGAAGGTCGTGCCATGGTTGCCGGCCTGCATCACGTGGGCCGCGCGCGGGCCGCAGACGACGGCGCCGATCGGCACGCCCGAGCCGAGGCCCTTCGCGAGCGGCATCACGTCGGGCTGGATGCCGGCCCATTGGTGGGCGAACCACTTGCCGGTGCGGCCGATGCCGCACTGGACCTCGTCGAGCATCAGCAGCAGGTCGCGCGCGTCGGCGACGCGGCGCAGGCCCTGCAGGAACTCGATGCGCGCGGGGTTGATGCCGCCTTCGCCCTGGATCGTCTCGAGGAAGATCGCCGTCACGTTCGGGTGCGCGTCGAGCGCGGCCTCGACGGCCGCGAGCTCGTTCAGCGGCGCGCGCACGAAGCCCGGCACGAGCGGGCCGAAGCCGGCCTGGATCTTCGGGTTCGCGGTGGCCGACAGCGTCGCGAGCGAGCGGCCGTGGAAGGCCCCTTCGAACACGAGGATCTCGGGCGCGGGATTGCCGCGGTCGTGGCCGAACTTGCGCGCGATCTTGATCGCGGCCTCGTTCGCCTCGAGTCCGCTATTGCAGAAGAAAGCGTTGACGAGACCCGACACCTCGCAGAGCTTGGCGGCGAGCTGCTCCTGCAGCGGCACCTGGTAGTAGTTGCTGCAGTGGATCAGCTTCGCGACCTGGTCCTGCAGCGCCGCCACGAGCTGCGGGTGCTTGTGCCCGAGCGTGTTGACGGCGATGCCGGCCAGCGCGTCGAGGTATCGTCGTCCGGACGTGTCCCAGACCCAGCAGCCTTCGCCGTGCGACAGGGCAAAGGGCAGGCGGCCGTAGGTTTGCATCACGTGGGGATCAGACGGCAGGGCGTTCATCTCGACTTTCGCTGAGGGTTGAGGGTGGGTGAGCGGTCGATTCTAGGGTTTGCGCGGCCGCCGGCGGCGCCGGTCCGGCCGCGGGTCAGGCCAAGGTGTCGGTAGGGTCTAACCGTGCGCTTGTACTGACTTGGAAACCCCTGACGTGCTGCGGCGCAGCACATCGCAGGCACAATAGAGCCCGCAATGAGTGAGCCCGCCACCCGCCCCAAGCCGCGCGAAGTCTTTATCCAGGGCCTGACCCTGGAGGGCCGGACCTTCCGCCCGAGCGACTGGGCCGAGCGCCTGGCCGGCGCGATGTCCTGCTTCCGCCCCGGCATGCGCAGCGGGCCCGGCGCGCATATCGGCTACTCGCCGTACTGCGTGCCGCGCGTGATCAACGGCGTCAAATGCGTGATCGTCAACGAGGCGCTGCGCGAGATCGAGCCGATGGCCTGGGACTTCGTCATGAATTTCGCGCGCGACAACAAGCTGCAAGTCGCCGAGGCCTGCCTGCTGCCCGACGGCCCGCCCAAGGATTGATCTGCGGCAATAAGTCGCCGTCCATCGCACTTCGTCCCCCCGGATCCGCGTGATCCCAGGTGCGCGCGGTCACGCGGCGCGTTTATGCTCGGCCCCGACGAGGCTGGGGGGCCTCCAAAGGCCTATCGAGGCGGGCGGAGCTGATGCGGGAGTTGCGGACTTTCGAGGCATTGATCGAGCGCGGCGGCAGCCGCCTGCAGCGGCATTGCCTCGGCGAGGTCGAGGTTGGCGGTGCGCGCCTGCCGCTGCTCGCCGTGACCCTCGGCAACCCCGATCCCCGCGTGCCGGCCGTCGGCTTCTTCGGCGGCGTCCACGGGCTCGAGCGCATCGGCGCCGAGGTCGTGCTCGCCTACCTGGCCCAGATCGTCGCGCGCCTGCGCTGGGACGCGGGCCTGCACTGGCTGCTCGAGTCGCTGCGCATCGTGTTCATGCCGCTCGTGAACCCGGGCGGCGTGCTGCGCGGCACGCGCGCGAACCCGCAGGGCGTCGACCTGATGCGCAACGCGCCGGTCGAGGCCGCGGGTGCGGTGCCGCTGCTCGGCGGCCAGCGCCTGAGCGCCTGGCTGCCCTGGTACCGCGGCGCGGCCGGCGGCGCGATGCAGGCCGAGAGCCAGGCGCTGTGCGGCCTCGTCGAGCGCGAGCTGCTGAGCCACGAGCGCGCGATCGCGGTCGACTGCCATTCGGGCTTCGGCCTGCGCGACCGCATCTGGTTCCCCTACGCCCATACGGCGCGGCCGGTGCCGCACCTGGCCGAGATCCACGCGCTGTGCGAGCTGCTCGACGAGACCCACGCCCAGCACCGCTACGTGTTCGAGCCGCAGAGCCGCCAGTACCTGACCCATGGCGACCTCTGGGACCATCTGTACCTGCGCGCCTGCGCGGCGCCGACGCGCGTGCTGTTGCCGCTGACGCTCGAGATGGGCTCCTGGCTGTGGGTCAAGAAGAACCCGCGCCAGCTGTTCTCGCGCGTCGGCCTGTTCAACCCGGGCCTGCCGCACCGGCGCGCGCGCGTGCTGCGCCAGCACCTGGCCTGGCTCGACTTCATCACCCAGGCCGCCGCGAACATGCCGCGCTGGCTGCCCGAGGGCGCCGCACGCGCGCACCACGAGGAGCGCGCGCTTGCGCGCTGGTACCGGCGCCGGGAGGCCGCGGCATGAGCGCCGTCGTCGACCCGAAGCCGAACGCCGCGCCGACCTGGGTGCTGCTGCGCGGCCTGTCGCGCGAGAGCGGCCATTGGGGCAGCTTCCCGCGCGTGCTCGAGACCGTGCTCGGCGGCGCCGAGAACGGCGCGCGCCTTGTCATGCTCGACCTGCCCGGCAACGGCAGCCTGTACCGCGAGACCAGCCCGACCCAGGTGCCCGAGCTCGTCGCGCGCTGCCGCGCCGAGCTCGCGCGCCAGGGCGTCGTGGGCCCCGTGCACCTGCTCGCGATGTCGCTCGGCGCGATGGTCGCGGCCGACTGGTCGCGGCGCTTCCCGAAGGAGGTCGCGGGCGCCGTGCTGATCAACACGAGCCTGCGCCCGTTCAGCCCGTTCTACCGGCGCCTGCGGCCGATGAACTACCTGACGCTGATGCTGCTGAGCCTCTCCCGCCTGGGCACGCGCCAGCGCGAGTCCAAGGTGCTCGCGATGACGACGCGCCTGCTGCCCGACCCCGACGCGGTGCTCGACGCCTGGGTCGCGCTGCAGCTGCGCCACCCGGTGCGCGTGCTCAATATCGTGCGCCAGCTGCTCGCCGCGCTGCGCTACCGCGCGAGCGCGGCGCGGCCCGAGGTGCCGATGCTGCTGCTGTGCAGCCAGGCCGACGGCCTCGTCGACTGGCGCTGCTCGCAGGCGATCAGCCGCGCCTGGGGCGCGCCGCTGCGCCTGCACACCAAGGCGGGCCACGACCTGCCGCTCGACGACGGCCCCTGGGTCGCCCGGGCGGTCGCGGAGTGGCTCAGGGCTTTGGGCGGGTTGCCGGCCTGAGTGGTCCGGCTGCCCCCGTAGCCCCGGCACGCTCGGTCTATGCAGTCACTGCGGACCCAGAAAAGAACAAGGCCCGCTGAAAGCGGGCCTTGCGGATTCTTTGCACCTAACTGGTCATTCAGGCGGCGAGCGCCTTGATCTTGGCCGACAGGCGGCTCTTGTGGCGAGCAGCCTTGTTCTTGTGGAAGATGCCCTTGTCAGCGACCGAGTCGATCACGGCCTGGGCGCTCTTGAAGAGGTCGGCGGCCTTGGCCTTGTCGCCAGCGACAACGGCCTTTTGCACGTTCTTGATGACCGTGCGGAATTTGGAACGCAGCGCCGAGTTGGCGGCGTTGAGCTTGACGTCCTGGCGGGCGCGCTTGCGACCGGAGGCCAGACGGACGGTCTTCTTGGCTTTGGAGCTAGTTGCCATAATTACTTGAACCCAGTTGGTGCAAAGACCGACGAGTATAGCATCTATGTGGCGAAATTGGAAGGTATTGCGTGGCCTGTAACGGGCGGGGCCCATAATGCCGGACTTTTTGCGGGGCGCCGCCCCCGGCCTGCCCAGCCCGCCCTATGAGCCTGTTCCGCGCCGCCTCGGTGATTTCCGCCCTGACCCTGGTCTCGCGCGTGGTCGGGCTGGTGCGCGAGCAGTTGCAGGCCGCGCTGTTCGGCGCGAACAGCGTGACCGACGCGTTCCTCGTCGCGTTTCGCATCCCCAACCTGCTGCGCCGCCTGTTCGGCGAGGGCGCGTTCTCGCAGGCCTTCGTGCCGGTGCTCGCGGCGACGCGCGCGAAGGAGGGCGACGCCGCGACGCGTGCGCTGATCGACGCCGCCACGACGGTGCTGACCTGGGCGCTCGCCGCGACCTGCGTGATCGGCGTCGTCGGCGCGCCGGTGCTGGTCTGGATGCTCGGCGCGGGCCTGCCGCGCGAGGCCTTCGGCGCCTCGGTCGTGATGACGCGCTGGATGTTCCCCTATATCGGCTGCATGTCGCTCGTCGCGCTGGCCGCGGGCGTGCTCAATACCTGGCGCCACTTCGCCGTGCCGGCGCTCACACCGGTGCTGCTGAACCTGTCGATGATCGCCTGCGGCTGGTGGCTCGCGCCGCGCTTCGAGCAATGGGGCTGGCCGCCGATCTACGCCTGGGCCGTCGGCGTGATGGTCGGCGGCGTGCTGCAGCTGCTCGTCCAGCTGCCTGCGATGGCGCGCATCGGCGTGCTGCCGCGCCTGCGCTCGCTGCGCGAAAGCTGGCGTCACCCAGGCGTGCAGCAGGTGCTGCGCCAGATGGCGCCGGCGCTGCTCGGCGTCGGCGTGGCCCAGATCTCGCTGCTGATCAACACCCAGGTCGCGCTGTGGATCAGCGCCGGCGCGGCCTCGTGGCTGACCTACGCCGACCGCCTGATGGAGTTCCCGACCGCGCTGCTCGGCGTCGCGCTCGGCGTCGTGATGACGCCGCAGCTCGCGGCCGCCCAGGCGCGCGGCGACGCGGCCGGCTACTCGGCGATGCTCGACATGGGCCTGCGCCTGACGCTGCTGTTCGCGCTGCCGAGCGCCGTCGCGCTCGGCGTGTTCGCGCTGCCGATGGTCGCCGTGCTGTACCAGCGCGGCGCGTTCCACCCGGTCGACGCGGTCAACACCAGCCACGCCGTGATGGGCTACGGCGCGGGCCTGCTCGGCCTCACCGGCATCAAGGTGCTCGCGCCGGGCTTCTACGCGCGCCAGGACACGCGCACGCCGGTCAAGGTGGCCGTCATGGTGCTCGTGCTCACCCAGCTGTTCAACCTGATCTTCGTGCCGCTGATCGGCGCGCCCGGGCTGTCGCTGTCGATCGGCCTGGGCGCGACGGCGAACGCGGGCCTGCTGCTGTTCGGCCTGCGCGCGCGCGGCAGCTACCGGGCGCGGCCCGGCTGGTGGCCGTTCGCGCTGCGCGTCGTCGGCGCGAGCGCGGCGATGGGCGCGTTCCAGTGGTGGGCGGCCGGCCGCTTCGAATGGATCGCCGAGCGCCACCACGAGCTGCACCGCGCGCTCGCGCTCGCCGGCTGCCTCGCGGCCTCGGCGGCGATCTATTTCGCCGTGCTGATCGCGAGCGGCCTCAAGCTGCGCGAGCTGCTGCGCCGCAGCTGAGCCCGCGCCGCGCGCGCCGGGCGGCGCGCAAGCTTTGCGGCATACACTCGACGCCATGTCGTCCCCGATCCGCCTGCACGCGCCGACGCCACTCGAATACTTCGCCACGCTCGTGGCGGACGACGCCGAGCTGAACCTGCTCGAGGCGGCCGCGGCGATCGCCCAGATCGACTTCCCGGCGCTCGACGTGCAGTCTGTGCTCTCGGAGGTCGACCGCCTCGCGCTGCGCCTGAGCCAGCGCCTGCCGGCCGACGCGGGCGCGAGCCACAAGCTGCGCGCGCTCACGCGCTACTTCCACAACGAGCTCGGCTTCGCGGGCAACGTCAACAACTACTACGAGCGCGGCAACAGCTACGTCCACCATGTGCTCGCGACGCGCCGCGGCATCCCGATCACGCTCGCCGTGATCTTCATGGAGCTCGCGAGCCAGATCGGCCTGCGCGTCAAGGGCATCGCGTTTCCCGGCCATTTCCTCGTCAAGCTGCGGATCGGCAGCGGCGAGGTCGTGATCGACCCGTTCACGGGCCAGTCGCTGTCGCGCCAGCGCCTCGACGAGCTGCTCCAGGCCTACCGCCAGGCGAGCGAGCTGCCGAGCGACGCCGAGCTGCCGGTCGAGCTGTTCCTGCAGGCCTGCTCGGCGCGCCTGATGCTCGCACGCATGCTGCGCAACCTCAAGGAAATCCACCGCGCGTCGGAGGACTGGCCGCGCCTGCTCGCCGTGCAGCAGCGCCTCGTGCTGCTGCTGCCGCAGGAGCCGGCCGAGCGGCGCGATCGCGGCCTCGCGCTCGAGGCGCTCGGCCATTGGCCGGCCGCCGCCGAGGACCTCACGCATTACCTGGCCGTGCAGGGCGACAACGCGCCCGACGGCCCGCAGCTGCGCGAGCGCATCGCGCGGCTGCGCGAGCTCGGCGGGCCGTCGATCCACTGAACAGGCCTCGGCTTTACGCCGCCGCAACACGCGGCGTGCGCCGACCTCGGAAAACCGAGCTGGACCCGGCGGCCTCGCGCGGGAATATTCGTCGCTGCGGCGCGCCGCCCACGAATAGGAGACATCCCGATGAGTCTGACCTCCGCGCAGAAGAAGACCGTGCTGGCCTCGTTCCTCGGCTGGACGCTCGACGCGTTCGACTTCTTCCTGCTGACCTTTCTGCTGACCGACATCGCGGCCGAGTTCCATACCGAGGTGCCGGCCGTCGCGAAGGCGCTGTTCCTGACGCTCGCGACGCGCTTCGTCGGCGCGTTGATCTTCGGCCGCCTCGCCGACCGCTTCGGCCGCCGGCCGATCCTGATGCTCAATATCGTCAGCTACTCGCTGATCGGCGCGATGGCGGCGTTCGCGCCGAGCCTGTCGACCTTCCTCGTGCTGCGCGCGCTGTTCGGCATCGCGATGGGCGGCGAATGGGGCCTCGGCAGCTCGCTCGCGATGGAGTCGATCCCGCCGAGCGCGCGCGGCATGGTCTCGGGCCTGCTGCAATGCGGCTACCCGGCCGGCTACCTGCTCGCGGCCGTCGCCTACGGTGTGCTGTACCAGCAGGACATCGCCGGCATCGCGATCGGCTGGCGCGCGATGTTTCTGCTGAGCTTCTTGCCCGCGCTGCTCGTGCTGTTCATCCGCGCCCATGTGCCCGAGTCGCCGGCCTTCGTCGCGGCGCGCGACCAGGTCAAGCCCGGCATGGCCGAGACCCTGCGCAAGCATTGGCGCGTCGCGGCCTACGCGGTCGTGCTGATGATGTTCTTCAACTTCTTCAGCCACGGCACGCAGGACCTGTACCCGACCTTCCTCAAGAAGCAGCATGGCTTCAACGCCCACGAGGTCAGCCTGATCACGATCGTCGCGAACCTCGGCGCGCTGACCGGCGGCCTCGTGTTCGGCGCGCTGTCCGAGAAGATCGGCCGCGTCAACGCGATCACGCTGGCCTGCGTGATCGCGCTGCCCGCGCTGCCGGTCTGGGCCTATAGCGAGACGCCGCTGCTGCTCGCGGCCGGCGCGTTCCTGATGCAGGTCGCGGTGCAGGGCGCCTGGGGCGTGATCCCGGTGCACCTGAACGAGCTGTCGCCGGGCGCCGTGCGCGCCACGCTGCCGGGCTTCATCTACCAGGCCGGCAACCTCGCGGCGTCCTACGGCGGGCCCTACCAGGCCGGCATCGCCGAACAGCCGGGCCACTCCTACGGCTACGCGCTCGCGCTGTTCGCGGGTGTCGTCGCGGTGTGCATCATCGTCGTGATCCGCTTCAGCCCCGAGAAGCGGGGGCAGGTCATGACAGTTTCTGATTGATATCGGGGTGGCGTGGGCGCGGCTCAATAGAATCGCGCCCCATGACCATCAGCAAAACCCAACGACTCGCGCTCGGCTGGTGCGGCATCGCCGCGTTCGCCGTGGCGCTGCTGTGGCTGCTCGCACCGGTGCTCGCGCCCTTCGTCAGCGCGGCGGTGCTCGCCTACGCGCTGACGCCGGCCGTCGCGCGCCTGGCCGGCTGGCGGCTGCCGCGCGTCGTGGCGGTGCTCGCCGTCGAGCTGCTGTTCATCCTGATCGTGATCGCGGTGCTGCTGCTGATCGTGCCGATCCTGTCGCGCGAGCTGCCGCAGCTGCGCGAGCAGATCCCGCGCCTCGCCGAGCTGTTCGACGCGCATGTCGCGCCGCTGCTGCAGGGCTGGGGCGTCGACGTCTCGCTCGATCCGGCGAGCATCAAGGCCTTCGTGCTCAAGTACCTCGGCGCGAACGTCGAGGACTGGGCCGGCACGGCGCTGTCGTCGGCGCGCATCGGCGGCAGCTTCGTGCTCGCGATCGTCGGCAACGCGGTGCTGCTGCCGGTCGTGCTCTTTTACCTGCTGCTCGACTGGCCGCGCCTGGTCGCGCGCGGCGCCGAGCTCGTGCCGCCGCGCATGCGCGCCGCGGTCCACGGCTTCGCCGTCGAATGCGACGCGATGCTCGGCCAGTACCTGCGCGGCCAGATCCTCGTGATGCTGCTGCTCGCGGCCTACTACAGCGGCGCGCTCGCGATCGCGGGCTTCGACCTCGCGCTGCCGATCGGCGTGTTCACGGGCCTCGCGGTGTGCGTGCCGTATCTCGGTTTTGGTCTCGGCCTCGTGCTCGCGCTGCTCGCGGGCGGGCTGCAGTTCGCGAGCGCCTACGGCGTGCTCGCGGTGGCCGTGGTCTACGGCCTGGGACAATCGCTCGAAGGCTTCGTGCTGACGCCGCGCCTGGTCGGCGAGCGCATCGGTCTCGGGCCGCTGACCGTGATCTTCGCGCTGCTCGCCTTCGGCCACCTGTTCGGCTTCGTCGGCGTGCTCGTCGCGCTGCCGGTCAGCGCGCTTGGCGTCGTCGCGGCGCGGCGCCTGCACACGGCCTACCTGAAGAGTGCCCTGTACCGGGGCTGACGACGCATCCTGAAGCAGATCCCTTGAAGCAGATTCCCCTGGCGATCGGTCCCGAGCCGCTGTTCACCTTCGACAACTTCCTGCCCGGCGACAACGGCGCCGCGCTCGCGCACCTGGCCGCGCTCGCGCCGGGCGCGCCGCCGGTGTTCCTGTGGGGCGCGCCGGGCAGCGGCAAGACCCATTGCCTGAAGGCGCTCGCCCATGCCTGGCAGGGGCAGGGCGCCCAGGTCGGCTGGTACGACGCCGCGACGAGCCTGCCCTGGGAGCTGCCGCCGCAGCCGAGCCTGCTGCTGCTCGACGACTGCGAGCGCTTCGACGACGCGCGCCAGCACGCGGCGTTCCGCCTGTTCATCGAGGCCGCCGGCCAGGGCCTGGCCCTGGTCGCGAGCGGCAACGCGCCGCCGACCGACCTGCCCGTGCGCGAGGACCTGCGCACGCGCCTCGGCTGGGGCCCGACCTTCGCGCTGACGCCGCTGACCGAGGCCGAGACGCGCGCGGCGCTGCGCCGCGAGGCCGACCGGCGCGGCGTGCTGCTCGGCGACGAGGTGCTCGACTACCTGCTCACGCGCTTCTCGCGCGACCTCAAGAACCTGATGCGCCTGCTCGCTCGGCTCGACGAGTTCGCGCTGTCGAACAAGCGCGCCGCCGTGACCGTGCCGCTGCTCAAGCAGATGCTCGCCGAAACCGCGCCGCCCGGCGCCCCGACACCATGAACCTGACCCTTTTCGACCTCGACGGCACGCTGATCCCCGGCGACTCCGACCACGCCTTCGGCGGCTTCATGGTCGACATCGGCTGGGCCGACGGCCCGGCCTGGCAGGCCGCGAACGACGGCTTCTTCGCCGACTACCAGGCCGGCCGCCTCGACCTCGACGCCTATATCGAGTTCGCGACGCGCGTCTGGCGCGGCCGCCCGGCGGCCGAGGCCGAGGCCGCGCGCGCGCGCTTCATGGCCGAGGTCATGGCGCCGCAGCTGCGCCCGAGCGCGCGCGCGCTCGTCGCGCGCCACCAGGCGGCCGGCGACCTCGTCGCCGTCGTCACGGCGACCAACGAGTTCGTGACCGCGCCGATCGCCGCGGCCTTCGGCGTCGAGCACCTGATCGCGGTGCGGCTCGCGCGCGACGCGAACGGCGCGTTCACCGGCCATGTCGACGGCGTGCCGTCCTTCCAGGCCGGCAAGATCCCGCGCGTGCATGACTGGCTGGCCGGCTTGGGGCGACAATGGCGCGATTTCGAGCGTGTAACGTTCTATAGCGACTCGACCAACGACCTGCCGCTGCTCGAGGCGGTCAGCCACCCGGTGGCGACGAATCCGTCGCCGGCGCTGGCCGACATCGCCGCCGCGCGCGGCTGGCCCATCCTGAAACTCTTCGAATGATCAAGAAATTCATCGACAAGCTGCTCGGCAAGTCCGCGCCGCGCAGCGTGCTCGGCAAGCGCGTCGAAATCGGCGCCGACCAGCACGGCATAGCCGCCGAGCGCGTCGACGAGCGCGCGGTGCGCGTCGTGCGCGGGCTCGCCGACGCCGGCTTTGAGGCCTACGTCGTCGGCGGCGCCGTGCGCGACCTGCTGCTGGGCCTCAAGCCCAAGGACTTCGACGTCGCGACCGACGCGACGCCCGAGCAGGTCAAGAGCCAGTTCAAGCGCGCGTTCATCATCGGCCGGCGCTTCCGCATCGTCCACGTCGTCTACGGCCGCGGCCGCGAGCACGAGGTGATCGAGGTCTCGACCTTCCGCGCGCTGCTCGGCGCCGAGGGGGCCGAGCAGGTCAGCGGCAACGAGAAGACCTCGAAGGCCGAGCTCGCCGGCAAGTCGCATGTCGTCGACGCCGAGGGCCGCGTGCTGCGCGACAACGTCTGGGGCCCGCAGATCGAGGACGCCGCGCGCCGCGACTTCACGGTCAACGCGATGTACTACGACCCGCAGCGCAACGTCGTCGTCGACTACCACGGCGGCGTCCAGGACGCGGCCAAGCGCGTGCTGCGCATCATCGGCGACGCCGAGACGCGCTACCGCGAGGACCCGGTGCGCATCATCCGCGCCGTGCGCTTCGCCGCCAAGCTCGGCTTCGAGATCGAGCCGCGCACGCGCGCGCCGATCAAGGCCTGCGCGGCCCTGCTCGCGAACGTGCCGGCCTCGCGCCTGTTCGACGAGATGATCAAGCTGTTGCAGACCGGCCACTCGATCGCGAGCCTCGCCGAGCTCCGCAAGCAGGGCCTCGCGCGCGGCGTGTTCCCGATCCTCGACGCGACGCTCGACGCCAACGGCGATCTGCCGGCCGGCCCGCAGGGCCAGTTCGTGCGCCTCGCGTTCGAGGACACCGACCGCCGCGTCGCGGCCGGCCGCGGCGTGAGCCCGAGCTTCATGCTCGCGGCGATGCTGTGGCGCGAGGTCAAGGAGCGCTGGACGCGCAACCGCGAGGCCGGCGAGGCCGTCGTGCCCGCGCTCGCCCAGGCGATCGACGCCGTGTTCGACGCGCGCATCGGCGATATCTCGGGCCGCGGCAAGCTCGCCGCCGACATGCGAGAGATCTGGATGATGCAGCCGCGCTTCGAGCGCCGCAGCGGCTCGGGCGTGTTCAGCCTCGTCGAGCAGCCGCGCTTCCGCGCCGGCTACGACTTCCTGCGCCTGCGCGCCGACGCCGGCGAGGTCGAAGGTTCGCTCGCCGACTGGTGGGACGACTTCGCCCAGGGCAACGAGGACGAGCGCGCCGCGCTGCTCGCCGACGCGCGCGAGACCGCGAAGCGCGCGCCGCGCGCCGAAGGCAGCGGCGCGAAGCCCGAGGGCAAGGGCGGCGGCCGCAAGAGCGGCCCGCGCACGCACCAGGTGCCGCGCAAGGCCGCGGCGCCGGCCGACGCCGCCGCGGAAGATGGCGCAGCCGCCGACGGCGACGATGCGGCCGAGGCCGACGACGCGCCCGAAACCGCAGGCGTGGAGGGCGCCGGCGCCCCCGCGCGCAAGCGTCGCCGTCGCCGCAAGCCCAGGACGGCCGGCGGCGCGCCCGCCGCGGTCGCAGAGTAGGGCGCGAGCAGAGCCGGGCCATGGCAGCAGCGCAGCCTCCCCAGGCCCAGCCGGTCGCGCGCGCCTATATCGGCCTCGGCGCGAACCTCGGCGACCTCGCCGCGACGCTGCGCGCGGCGCTCGCCGCACTCGCCGCGCTGCCGGGCACGACGCTCGTCGCGGTGTCGTCGCCGTGGCGCACGGCGCCGGTCGACGCGTTCGGCCCCGACTTCCTGAACGCCTGCGCGGCGCTCGACACGACGCTCGAGCCGCTCGCGCTGCTCGACGCGCTGCAGGCGATCGAGACGGCCCATGGCCGCCAGCGGCCCTACCGCAACGCGCCGCGCACGCTCGACCTCGACGTGCTCGCCTACGCGGACCTGCAGCTGCATACCGAGCGCCTGACCCTGCCGCATCCGCGCGTGTTCGAGCGCGCGTTCGTCGTGCGGCCGCTGCTCGAGATCGTGCCGGCCGGCGGCCCTTTCGCGGCCGCGCTGCAGCGCGCCTTGCCCGGCTTGAGCGCGCAATTGCTCACGCGCCAGGATCGCGCCGATTGGCCGCGCTGACGCCAACCGGTACACTCCCGCGCTTTCCAAATGTGACGGCTTCGTGACATCCGGCTTGTGGCCGGGCTGCCGCCGTCGGGAGTCCGGCCATGATCTTCGCCAAGCTGCTGCCCCGCGAGGGCAATTTCTTCGAGCTCTTCAACGAGCACGGCACGCGCATCGTCGAGGGCGCGCGCGCGTTCATGAAGATGATCGAGAACTACGGCGACGAGCGCCTGCGCGAGCAGTACGCGGGCGAGGTCGACCACGCCGAGCACCAGGCCGACCGCGTGACCGCCGAGGTCAACCGCCTGCTGCACCGCACCTTCATCACGCCGATCGACCGCGAGCAGATCCACGGCCTGATCAACGCGATGGACGACATCGTCGACCTGCTGCAGGACGCGAGCGAGACCCTGTCGCTGTACGACGTCCAGCGCATCCCCGAGGACGTGCTGCGCCTCGCCGCGTTGTCGGCGCGCTGCTGCGAGCGCGTCCAGCACGCCGTGACGCTGCTGCCCAAGCTGTCCGACGCCAAGACCGCCGAGGCCGCGATCAAGACCTGCGAGGAGATCGACAAGCTCGAGAGCGACGCCGACCGCGTGATGCGCGCGGCCATGTCCAAGCTGTTCCGCGAGGAGCCCGACGTGCGCGAGCTCATCAAGCTCAAGGCGATCTACGAGCAGCTCGAGTCGATCTCGGACCGCTGCGAGGACGTCGCCAACCTGATCGAGGGCATCGTCCTCGAGAACTCCTGAGCCGGGCGCCGCGATGATGACGGTGGACTCCGCGTTCTGGGTCGTCGCGCTGCTCGTCGCGATGGCCCTCGTGTTCGACTTCATGAACGGCTTTCACGACGCCGCGAACTCGATCGCGACGGTCGTCTCGACCGGCGTGCTCAAGCCCCAGCAGGCCGTGCTGTTCGCGGCCTTCTTCAACGTGCTCGCGGTCAGCCTGTTCGAGCTCAAGGTCGCCGCGACGGTCGGCAAGGGCATCGTCGACCCGTCGATCGTCGACGCGCACGTGATCTTCGGCGCGCTGTTCGGCGCGATCGCGTGGAACGTGATCACCTGGCTGTGGGGCATCCCGTCGAGCAGCTCGCACGCGCTGATCGGCGGCCTGTGCGGCGCGGCGATCGCGAAGGGCGGCGTCGCCAAGCTCGTCGTCGGCGGCATCCTGTGGACCGTGGTCTTCATCTTCGCGTCGCCGCTGCTCGGCTTCGTGCTCGGCTCGCTGATGACGGTCGCGGTGGCCTGGATCTTCCGGCGCACGCCGCCGCTGCGCGTCGACAACTGGTTCCGCCGCCTGCAGCTCGTCTCGGCCGGCCTGTACAGCCTCGGCCACGGCGGCAACGACTCGCAGAAGACGATCGGCCTGATCTGGCTGCTGCTGATCGCGTCGGGCTATGCGACGGCCGGCGCGGCGTCGCCGCCGATCTGGGTGATCGCCTGCTGCTACGTCGCGATGGGCCTGGGCACGATGTTCGGCGGCTGGCGCATCGTGCGCACGATGGGCCAGAAGATCACCAAGCTCAAGCCCGCCGGCGGCTTCTGCGCCGAGACGGGCGGCGCGATGACGCTGTTCCTCGCGAGCGCGCTCGGCGTGCCGGTGTCGACGACGCACACGATCACGGGGGCGATTGTCGGCGTCGGCTCGACGCGGCGCGCGTCGTCGGTGCGCTGGGGCGTCGCCGGCAATATCGTCTGGGCCTGGATCTTCACGATCCCCGCCACGGCCTTCGTCGCCGGGCTCTGCTACTGGGTCAGCTTCTCGGTGTTCTGACGCCGCTGGGCGGGGCGGGCATTCAGGCGCCGTCGGCGTCGGGCTGCATCGCGAGATAGCCGTGCTCGGTGCCGTAGGCGAGCGTCGACATCAGCGCGATGCCGCCGATCAGCAGCGCGACGATCACGCCGACGATCGGCGCCCAGCGCGTCGCGTGGATCGTGCCGCCGGGGTTGTAGCGCGCGTCCCAGCGCGCGTCGGCGACGAGGCCGTAGTAGATGGCCATCGCGCAGGCGAGCGTCAGCATCACGCCGCCGAGCGGCGTGAGCGCCCAGGCGAGGCGGTCGTCCTGGCCGAGCTGCCAGGCGCGCGCGAAGCCCCACAGGCCGACGAGCGTCGGCGGCCAGTGCAGCCAGCCCAAGCGGTCGCGCCAGCCGTGCAGGTAGAAGCGGTGCAGGCCGAACATGCCGCCGACGAGGGCGATCCAGGTCGCGGCGGTCTTGGACTTGTAGTAGCGCGGCATCGTCATGGATTTCTTCTCGAGGTTCAGGTCGCGGCCCGGCTCGCGCCAAGGCCGAGCTCGCGCTGCATCAGCACGACGTCGAGCCAGCGCTCGAACTTCCAGCCCGCGTTCTTGAGCACGCCCGTGTGCGCGAAGCCGAGCGCCGCGTGCACGCCGATCGAGCCCGCGTTCGCCGCGTCGCCGATCACGGCGAGCATCTGGCGCGCGCCGAGCGCCTCGCAGCGGCCGATCAGCTCGGCGAGCAGCAGGCGGCCGAGGCCCTGGCCCTTGGCCTCGGGCGCGAGGTAGATCGAGTCCTCGAGGCAGAAGCGGTAGGCCAGGCGCGGCCGGAAATAGTTGGCGTAGGCGTAGCCGAGCACGGCGCCCTCGCGCTCGGCGACGAGCCAGGGCAGGCCGCGGCCGAGCACCTCGGCGCGGCGCCGCGCGAGCTCGGCCGCGTCGGGGACTTCGGTCTCGAACGTGCCGGTGCCGTGCAGCACCGCGTGGGCGTAGATCGCCTGGATCGCCGGCAGGTCGGCGTCCTGGGCCGGGCGCAGCAGGGCGCCAGTACTGGATTTGTTCATCCGATCGAGTTTATAATCTTTGCCTTTCGGTTCTGGCCGGCACTTTATGCATGTTCATGCGGGGGTGGCCCGGCGTATCTACCGGACCGGAAAAAACAAACTCCGAAGTACGCTTTGCGCGCACTTCGTCCCGCTTCTCTCGCCCTGAGTGTCTCCCGGTGCGGCGGAACGATAACTGATAGATCAAAGGATTCATCATGGTCGTGATTCGACTCGCACGTGGCGGCGCCAAGAAGCGCCCGTTCTACAACATCGTCGTGGCCAACAGCCAGAACCGCCGTGACGGCCGCTTCATCGAGCGCGTGGGTTTCTACAACCCGGTCGCCTCGGGCGCTGCCGAAGCCCTGCGCGTCCAGCTCGACCGCGTCGCCTACTGGGTGGGCGTCGGCGCCCAGCCGTCGCCGGCCGTCGCGCGCCTGGTCGACCAGGCCAAGAAGGCCACGGCTTAATCGCCGCTCGCCTTCCCGCCTCAGTGAACACGCCCGCCCTTGATGCGCTGACCCCGGCCTGGCCGGAGGACGCCGTCGAAGTCGGGCGTATTCACGAGGCCTGGGGCGTCAAGGGCTGGGTCAGGATCCAGTCCTACTCGAGCGACGCCGAGGCGCTGTTCGCGTCGCGGCGCTGGTTCGTCAAGCCGCCCGAGGCGAATCGCCCGGGCGTCGCCAGCGCGGCGGCCGCGGCCCGGCCCCTGCCGCCGGTGCTCAAGATTCTGGCCGTGCGCGAGCATGGCGACGGCATCGTCGCCCAGCTCGAAGGCGTCGCCGACCGCAACGGCGCCGAGGCGCTGCGCGGCGTGCGCATCTTCGTCTCGCGCGCACTCTTCCCCAAGCCCGAGAACGACGAGTTCTACTGGGTCGACCTGATCGGCCTCGACGTCGTGAACCGCGAGGGCGCGGCGCTCGGCCGCGTGATCGGCCTGATCGAGACCGGCCCGCACAGCGTGCTGCGCATCGCGCCGGTCGGCGTCGAGACGCCCAAGCCCGACGAGGAGCGCCTCGTGCCCTTCGTCTCGGCCTATGTCGACGCGGTCGACCTCGAGGCGAGGCGCATCACGGTCGACTGGGGCCTCGATTTCTAGGGTTTGACGGCGCGATGCGCTTCGACCTGATCACGCTTTTCCCCGAATTGTTCGTGCCGTTCGCGACGAGCGGCGTCACGCGCCGCGCGTTCGACAGCGGCCAGGTCGAGCTGCGTTTCTGGAACCCGCGCGAGCACGCCGAGGGCAATTACCGCCGTGTCGACGACCGTCCGTTCGGCGGCGGCCCCGGCATGGTCATGCTCGCCGAGCCGCTCACGCGCGCGCTCGAAGCGGCCAAGGTCGACCGCGGCGAGGCGAGCCCGGCCGTGATCCATTTCAGCCCGACCGGCCGGCGCATCGACCAGGCGCTGGTCCAGGAGCTCGCGCAAGGGCCCGGCGGCTTGCTGCTGTGCGGCCGCTACGAGGGCATCGACCAGCGCTTTCTCGACCGCCACGTGACGCTCGAGCTGAGCCTCGGCGATTTCGTGCTCTCGGGCGGCGAGCTGCCGGCGCTCGCGCTGCTCGACGCGATCGCGCGGCTGCAGCCGGGCGTGCTCGGCGACGCCGCCTCGCACGAGCAGGACAGCTTCTCGGACGGCCTGCTCGACTGCCCGCATTACAGCCGCCCCGAGGTCTTCGACGGCGAGTCCGTGCCCGCGCCGCTGCTCAGCGGCCACCACGCGCAGATCGCGCGCTGGCGCCGCGAGCGCTCGCTCGAGCTGACCGCGCGGCGCCGCCCCGACCTGATCGCCGCGGCCCGGGCCGCCGGGCGGCTGACCCCCGCGGACGAGCGTTTCTTGCGAAATCTGGGCTGATCGCGCTATACTCACGGGCTTACCGATCCTCTGGCGGGGAGCGTGTCCATGGTATGCCCGGGTTTTCTTCAGAGAAAAGCCTCGGGGCATTCGAAGAACGCGCAACCCAAACTTCAACAAGCCGCCGCCACGATCGCCGGAGAAACTCCATGGATCTGATCCAGACCCTCGAGCAGGAAGAAATTGCTCGCCTGAACAAGACCATCCCGGCCTTCGCCCCTGGCGATACCGTGATCGTCAGCGTCAACGTCGTCGAAGGCACGCGCAAGCGCGTCCAGGCTTACGAAGGCGTCGTGATTGCCAAGCGCAACCGCGGCCTGAACAGCAGCTTCATCGTCCGCAAGATCTCGAGCGGCGAAGGCGTCGAGCGCACGTTCCAGCTCTACAGCCCGCTGATCGCTTCGGTCGAAGTCAAGCGCCGCGGCGACGTCCGTCGCGCCAAGCTGTACTACCTGCGCCAGCGTTCGGGCAAGTCGGCTCGAATCAAAGAGAAGCTGGCCTAAATCAGGCTGCGCCCTCAACAAAAGCCGCTCATCGAGCGGCTTTTGTCTTTTCAGGCCTAGGCACCACGCAGGCGTCCGCTCGGCCCGGGATGCAGCCGTCCGTGCAGACCGGCTTGCCGTCGCGGTCCAATGAGCTCGCGCCGCGAGGCGTCGACGAGCAAAAAACCTTGCCATATTGATCCCGCACGCAGTAGCCGGGGCCGCAATGGGGGTTGCCGTAGATGTCGATCTCGATGCCGCCGTCGACAGGCGAGCACATGACTGTTCCATCGCGATCGGTCAGGCAATGCGACCCAGCGGGTGGGCAAACGATGCGGCCGTCGATGTCTGTCGAACAGCGATGGTCGGTAGCTGGCGCATTGCAAGCGAGGAGTAGTGATGCGGCGAACATCGCCGGGCGAATTCCCGCGGGCCATCGCGACAAGAGTTGGGGCATCACGATGACGTCCTACCCCGCCGCCCTGGCCAGCGCGACAAGGCTGGCGGTCGGCACGACCTGCGCCGTATTCACCCCGATCGACGTACCGGCGCCCGCGACGGACGCGACGGCTTGAATCGTGGTCGAGTCGCTTTGGGCGCCGTTGAAAGCGAGGCTGAGTGCTTTTGCCGCCGCCAATTGCATCAGAGAGACAAGGTCTGCGGACGGCATCGCTTGCGCGGTATTCACACTGATCGCTGTACTGGCGCCCGCAACCGAAATCAACTGCCGCAAGGTCGTCGCAAGGGTTTGGGCACCGTTGAAGTCGAGGGATAGGGCCTTGGATGTAGCGGCTCGAACCAACGCGAGGAGATCAGCGTCGCCCCATGTCTGAGACGTATTCATGCTCACAGAGCTGTTCCCGGTCGACGCGTTGACCACGGGTTGCAGGATGCCGAGATGGCTTTGCGCTCCGTTGAACGAGAGGCTGAGTTGTTTGCCTCCGGCCAGCTGCATCAGACCCGCTAGTTCGCTGACTGAGAGCGATTGAGCCGTATTCACGCTGATCGCCGTATTTCCGCCGGCCGCAGAGACCGTCTGCCGCAGCGTTGCGACCAGAGACTGAGCGCCGTTGAAGTCCATGCTCAGCTTTTTGCAGATGCTGATCGCAGCAGCGCCAGTAGTTCCGCATCGGCCCAGGACTGAGCGGTGTTCATGCCGACGCTTGTATTGCTGCCGGCGGCGTCCAGTACCGGCTGAACCAAGGCCCTGGTGCTCTGAGCGCCGTTGAACAAGGGGGAGAGCCGCATGACGAGCCCTTTCGCTTTTCGGGCCTGACCGGGACCGATCCGAACCCTTGGGCCAAGGAGCCCACTCACTTCACTCCATATCGGCGCGTGCACTTTTGCGACGCATCAAGAATCCGGGTCAATGCCGGATCTCGCCGAACAAAAATCGATGGGGCAACGCTCAGCGCAGGAGTACGGGGAGGCCGACTACGCAGGTAAAGGAGGAGCCGCGCGCAGCGCGGCGGGGGACACGGAGTAGGCGGCCTCGCCGTGCTCCTGCGCTCGTTGCAGGGCCTGGGTGGCTAAAGAACTCTTGCCTGCGGGTTGCCAGCTTTGCGCCTACGATCCGCCCTCATGCCGCGCCCGCCCATCCTCGATCCCCAGGCCGTCCCCGTGATCGGCACCAGCGCCGACCTGCCGGCCGTCCCGCTCGAACGCCTGACCCCCGCGGCGCTGCGCCAACGCTTCGAGACCCCGCCGCCCTGGCAGCCCGAGTTCCGCGGCGACGGCGGCCTGTTCGCCGAGCGCGAGCCGGCCCAGGCGGCCGTGCTCGTGCCGCTCGTCGAGCGGCCCGAAGGCCTGAGCCTGCTGCTCACGCGCCGCACCGCGCACCTGCGCGCGCACGCGGGCCAGATCAGCTTTCCGGGCGGCGGCGCCGAGGCCGAGGACGATTCGCCCGAGGCGACCGCGCTGCGCGAGACGCGCGAGGAGATCGGCCTCGCCGCCGAGCATATCGAGGTGCTCGGCCGGCTCAACGAATACGTGACGGTCACGAACTTCCACGTGACGCCCGTCGTCGCGCTCGTGCGCCCGCCGTTCGCGCTCGCGCTCGACGCCTTCGAGGTCGCCGAGGCCTTCGAAGTGCCGCTCGCGTTCCTGATGGACCCGGCCCACCACCAGCGCCACCGCTTCGAATGGGACGGCGGCCAGCGCGAGTTCCTGTCCATGCCCTGGCGCGACTATTTCGTCTGGGGCGCCACAGCCGCGATGCTGCGCAACCTCTATCGCCTGCTGAGCGCGTGAATCCGCGCTTCGCCGCTGATAGCGGCCGGTATGATTTCGCCCCATGAACTTCTTCGCGGTGATGTTGGCGCTGCTGTGCGAGCAGCTCAAGCCCTTGCGCTACGGCAATCGCATTCACCAGGGCGTGATCGGCTGGGTCCGCTGGACCGGCCGCAACTTCGACGCGGGCCGCGCCCACCACGCGAGCATCGTCTGGCTCATCACGGTGGTCGGGCCCGCCGCCGTGACGGCCGGGCTCTACCTGCTCGCCCACCATTACTCGGTGCTGCTCGCGCTCTTGATGAACGTCGCCGTGCTGTACCTGACGCTGGGTTTTCGCCAGTTCAGTCACTACTACACCGACATCCGCGATGCGCTCGAGCGCGGCGACGACCTCGAGGCGCGCCGCCTGCTGTCGACCTGGCGCAACCTCGACGCGAGCGAGCTGCCGCGCACCGAGCTGCTGCGCCACGTGATCGAGCATTCGCTGCTCGCCGCGCACCGCCATGTGTTCGGCGTGTTCTTCTGGTTCGTGCTGCTGTCGACGCTGGGCCTGGGCCCGGCCGGCGCCGTGCTCTACCGGCTCGCCGAGTTCGCGAGCCGCTTCTGGGCCTTCCGCAGCCGCACGCTCGGCGCGCCGACCAACGAGCGCCTGATGGCCCTGTCGCAGCGCAACTTCCGCGTGATCGACCATGTGCCCGCGCGCCTGACAGCGGCCGGCTTCGCGATCGTCGGCAACTTCGAAGAGGCCGTGAACGGCTGGCGCCGCGACGCCGCGCTGTGGCTGCACTCGAACGAGGGCGTGATCCTCGCCGCCGCGGCCGGCGCCCTGGGCATCCAGCTCGGCGGCGCGGCCGCACCCGGCGTCACGCCCGACCGCAGCCGCACCTTCGAGACCGGCACCGACCCGGACCTCACGGGCGCCGACGGCTCGACGCCGGGCATGGCGGTGCAGATCGGCCATCTGCAAAGCCTCGTCGGCCTGGTCTGGCGTTCGGTCGGGCTGTGGATGCTGCTGCTCGCGCTGCTGACGCTCGCGAACCTCGTCGGCTGAGAGCGGATTCAGTCGCGCACGTCGGCGAGCACCTTGCTGCCGAAGTCTGCGCGGCCGAGATAGGCGATCACGCGCGCGGCGGCCTCGGCCGGGCTCGTCAGCAGGCCCTGCTCGTGGTAGGCCACGAAAACCTTGCGGTCGGGGAAGCCGGCCGCGTCGCCGCCGCTGCGCAGCTCCTGCTGCATCGCCGTGTCGATCACGCCCGGCGCGAGCGAGACGACGCGCGCGCCGTTCGGGCGCTGCGCCTCGTCGAGCGCGATCGCGCGCGACAGGTTGTCCATGCCGGCCTTGGCCGCGCAGTAGGGCGCGCTGCCGGCCATCGCGCGGCGGCCCAGGCCCGACGAGATATTGAGCACGCGCTTCGACGCCGCCCAGCCGCGCGTCGCGCGCAGGAATGCGCTCGACAGCAGCAGCGTCGCCTCGAGCCCCGCGCGCAGCGCGGCGCTGAGCACGGCCAGCTCGACGCCGTCGATCGGCCCCGGCGGCGTGATCACGCCCGCGTTGTTGATCAGCGCGACACTTGCGCAGGCGCCGGCGTCCTGGGCGGCGAGCCAGGCGCCGAGCCGCTCGGCGACGGGCAGCGGGTCCGCGAGGTCGGCCTGCCATTGTTCGACGCCGAGCGCCGCGAGCCGCTCGCTGCGGCCGCGCGAGATGCCGAGCACCTGGTGGCCGGCCGCGACGAGGCCCGCGGCGATCGCCTCGCCCATGCCGCGCGAGGCGCCCGTGATGATGGTCAGGTGGTGGTTCATGCAGGCTTCCTTTTCAGAACGGGGGCGGGCAGTGCAGCTCGAGGCCGTCGGGGAGGCGCAGCCAGCTCGCGTGCAGCATCAGCCGCGGGGCGGCGGCGCCGCCGTAAAGCGTATCGCCAAGCATCGGGCAGCCCAAGGCCTGCAGGTGCACGCGCAGCTGGTGCGAGCGGCCCGTGACGGGTTCGAGCTCGACGCGCGTGATGCCGTCGGCTCTGGCGACCACGCACCAGCGCGTCGTCGACGGCTTGCCGCGTTCGGCATCGACCTTCTGCAGCGGCCGGCGCGGCCAGTCGGCGATCAGCGGCAGCTCGCAGACGCCGCGGTCGGCGAGCTCGCCCGTGACGAGCGCGACATAGCGCTTCGCGACGCGGCGCGCGGCGAAGTCGGCGCTGAACTCGCGCTGCGCCGCCGGCGTGCGCGCGAACAGCAGCAGGCCCGAAGTGGCCTGGTCGAGCCGGTGCACGACGAGCGCCTCGGGGTGCGCCCGCTGCAGGCGCGCGAGCACGCAGTCGGGTTCGGTGCGGCCGGGCACCGCGAGCAGGCCGGCCGGCTTCGCCACGACGAGGCAGCGCGCGTCGCGGTGGACGATCGCGAGCATCAGAAGCGGTCGATCCAGCCCGACTGCAGCGCCGACTGCGGGTTCGAGCCGGCCGCGCGCACCTGGGCCATCGCCGTCGCGGTGTCCTCGCCGAGCAGCTTGAGCACGCAGGCCGCGACCGTGCCGGTGCGGCCGATGCCGGCCGCGCAGTGCAGCAACATGCGGTCGCCGAGGCGCAGGCCGCGCGCGAGCTCCTCGATGCCCTCGCGGAACGCGACCGGGTCGACGCCGAGGCCGAAGTCGCTCATCGGCAGGTGGCGCCAGCGGAACGGCAGGCGGCCCGCGCCGATCGCGCGGTGGTAGTCGGGCGAGAGCTGCGCGACCTCGTCGAGCGGGTTCAGGCACCAGACCTGGCTCAGGCCGCGCAGGCGCGCCTCGTCGAGGAACGCGTTCCAGGACTCGAGGCGCCCGGGCATCGACTGCAGCCAGAGGCGGCCGGCGACGCCAGCAGGCAAGGGCAGTGGGCGGAAGGGCATGGCGCGATTCTCGGCCAATTGCGGCAGCCCGGCGGGTTTCGCTCAGTTTCGAAGTTATCGTTACGCCCCATGTCGGCCACTCGTCCCCGCCTGTTCCCGCTCGCCTGGCCGCTGTTCCTCGAGATGCTGCTCGGCATCGGCGTGGGCCTCGTCGGCACGACGCTCGCCGCGCGCCTGTCCGACGCCAACGGCGGCGCGTTCGCGATGGCCAACACCCTGGCCGGCACGCTGTTCGTGTTCGTGCGCATCATCGGCGCGGGCATCGGCGTCGTCGTCACGCAGAACCTCGGCGCGGGCCGGCGCGCCCAGGCCGACGCGGTCGCGCGCGCGGCCGTCGGCGCGAGCACCTGGATCGGCGGCACGACGGCGCTCGTCGCCGTGCTGTTCGCGCATCCGTTGCTCGCGTTGCTGAACGCGCCGCCGGCCGTGCTCGCGCTCGCCGCGCCGCTGCTGCGCGCGCTCGCGCCCGCGCTGCTGCTCGACGTCTGGAACGCGTCGATGGCGAGCGTGATGCGCTCGCACCTGCGCACGCGCGACACGCTCGCCGTGATCGTCGTGATGCAGATCTGCACGCTTTCGCTCGCGCTGCCGCTGATGCCGCGCCTGGGCCTGCCCGGCTACGCGCTCGCGCTCGCGATCTCGCGCGGCGTGGGCCTGGCGCTGCACCTGTGGCTGTGGCGCGCGCGCCTGGGCCTGCGCATGGCGCGCCACGACTGGTGGCGCCTGCCGCGCGCGACGCTCGCGCCGGTCCTGCACATCGGCGTGCCCGGCGCGGCCGAGAACATCGCGTACCGGCTCGCGTTCATGGTCAGCGTCGCGGCCGTCGGCACGCTCGGCACGCGCGCGGTCGCGACCCACGCTTACACCCAGCAGCTGATGTTCATCGTGCTGCTGTTCGGCCTCGCGACCGGCTTCTCGGTCGAGATCATCGTCGGCCACCTGGTCGGCGCGGGCGAGCTGCACGCCGCGCACCGGCTCGTGCGGCGCGCGCTCGGCGTCGGCCTCGTCGCGAGCGTGATCATCGCGGGCAGCTTCGCGCTCGCGTCGCCGTGGCTGCTGCGCTGCTTCAGCGACGACGCCTCGATCATCGCGATGGGCCGCACGCTGATGTGCATGACGGTGCTGCTCGAGCCCGGGCGCACCTTCAACCTCGTCGTGATCAACGCGCTGCGCGCGGCCGGCGACGCGCGCTTCCCGGTCATGGCCGGCGCCGCGTCGATGCTGATCGTGCTCGCGGGCGGCTCCTGGCTGCTCGGCGTGCACTTCGGCCTGGGTCTGCCCGGCATCTGGATCGCCTACGCGTCCGACGAGTGGATCCGCGGCCTGATCATGTGGCGGCGCTGGGCGCGCCACGGCTGGGTGCCGCACGCGCGCGCGACGCACCGGCGCGTGCGGCGCGCCGCCCAGGTCAGCTGAAGTAACTGACTACCTGAAAGCTCTTCAGCTCAGCACCCAGGTACTGACCCGGAAGGTCAGGAAGGACGCGAGGTAGGCGAGCCCGAACAGGTAGCCGAGCACGATCGCGGGGATCTTGTAGCCGCCGGTCTCGCGCTTGATCGCCGCGAGCGTCGACACGCATTGCGGCGCGAACACGTACCAGGCGAGCAGCGACAGCGCCGTGGGCAGGCTCCAGCTGTGCGCGATCACGGGCATCAGCGCCTGCGCGGCGTCCTCGCCGCCCGACAGCGAATAGACCGTGCCGAGCGAACTCACGGCGACCTCGCGCGCGGCCATGCCGGGAATCAGCGCGAGGCTGATCTGCCAGTTGAAGCCGATCGGCGCGAGCAGGTGCTGGAGGCCGCGGCCGAGCATGCCGGCGATGCTGTACTCGATCGGCGCGCCCGTCGCGCCCGGGGGCGGGCCCGGGAAGGTCGACAGCAGCCACAGCGCGAGCGTGAGGAACAGGATCACGCCGCCGACGCGACGCAGGAAGATCTCGGCGCGCTGGTACAGGCCGATCGCGATCGAGCGCGGGCTCGGCCAGTGGTAGATCGGCAGCTCCATCATCAGCGGCCGGACTTCGTGGCCCGCCTGCGTGAAGCGCTTGAGCACCCAGGCCACGCCCATCGCGCCGGCGATGCCGGCGACGTAGAGCGCGAGCAGCACCAGGCCCTGGAGCTCGAGGCCGCCGAGCACGTGGCGCTGCGGGATGAACGCGCCGATCAGCAGCGCGTAGATCGGCAGGCGCGCCGAGCAGGTCATCAGCGGCGCGATCAGGATCGTCACGAGGCGGTCGCGCGGGTTCGCGATCGAGCGCGTCGCCATGATGCCGGGGATCGCGCAGGCGAAGCTCGACAGCAGCGGGATAAAGCTGCGCCCCGACAGGCCGACGCTGCCCATGATGCGGTCGAGCAGGAAGGCCGCGCGCGGCAGGTAGCCCGACTCCTCGAGCACGAGGATGAAGAAAAACAGGATCAGGATCTGCGGCAGGAACACGAGCACGCTGCCCGCGCCGGCGAGCACGCCGTCGACGAGCAGGCTGCGCACGAAGCCCTCGGGCAGCAGGGCGCCGATCTGGCCGCCGAGCCAGTCGACGCCGGCCTTGATCGCGTCCATCGGCGGCTGGGCCCAGGAGAACACGGCCTGGAACAGCAGGAACAGCACGACGAGCAGGATCACCGGCCCGGCGACCGGGTGCAGCAGCAGGCGGTCGACGCGGTCGCTCGCGAGGTGGGGCAGGTGCACGTCGAGGCCGAGGCCGTGCAGCAGGCGGCGCACGGTCGCGTGGTCGCCTTCGGCGTGCAGCTCGGTCGGCGGGGCCGGCGCGTGGAAGCTGCTCCAGACTTCGGGGTCGTCGAACAGGGTCTTGAGCGCGTCGACGCCGTCGCCCTGGGTCGCGACGGTCGGCACGACCGGCACGCCGAGCGCCTTGGACAGCGCGGCCGCGTCGATCGTCAGGCCGCGGCGCGCCGCGATATCGGCCATGTTCAGCGCGACGACGCAGGGCAGGCCCAGGCGCTTGACGGCGAGCACGAGGCGCAGGTTCCGGCGCAGATTGGTCGCGTCGAGCACGCAGACGACGAGGTCGGGACGCTTCTCGCCGCGCGCGCGGCCCGCGAGCACGTCGCAGGTTACGCGTTCGTCGGGGCTGCGCGGGTGCAGGCTGTAGGTGCCGGGCAGGTCGAGCAGGCGCAGGGTCTTGCCGGCCGCGCTCTTGAAGCGGCCCTCCTTGCGCTCGACCGTGACGCCCGCGTAGTTCGCGACCTTCTGGTTGCTGCCCGTCAGGCGGTTGAACAGCGCGGTCTTGCCGCAGTTCGGGTTGCCGACGAGGGCGAGCAGACGCCCGCCCGGATGGACGTGGATCACGCTCTGTGCGGTCACTGCTGCACCCTTCGCGCTTCGCGCTGTCCCGCCGAGCGGGAATGAGCGCCCTTCGGAGCGGCCGTGCGGACGCTCATGCTGCCAAGGCTTCGCTACGGGTCTCGACGCGCACGCATTCGGCCTCGGCGCGGCGCAGCGCGAAGGTCGAGGTGCCGATGCGCACGACGAGCGGGTCGCCGCCGGGCAGGCCGCGCGTCATCACGCTGACCGGCTCGCCCGGATAAAAGCCGATCTCCTCGAGCCAGCGCGCCCATTCGGGGGCGTGGCCGGGCGCGTCGACGCTCTGGACATAGAGCGTTTCGCCGATCTCGGCCTGGGCAAGGCTGGCGGGGGCGGGGCGGGGCATGGTGTATTCGCGTTATCGAGAATGATTCGCATTGTACGCCTGCGCCGCGGCAGCGGTGCAGGGGTCGCGCGGGGCGGCCCTTCCGGGGCGCGGTCTTTCGCACGCGCAAACGTTTTGCAATTCGGGAAGATCGGGGGCCGGGCGACGTTGCCCGGGAGCCCCTGCGGTGCCGGCGGGCGGCGACGCGGACCCTACAATGCGCCCACTTCGGCGCCGCCTGGCGCCGGTTTGCGACCTCTTTGCTGCATCGCCAAACGCCATGAACGCTGCCCGTTTCGCGCCGGTCCTGCTGGCCCTGTCTGCCACCCTCGGCGCGCTCGCGTCCCCCGCCGCGCAGGCGGAGCCGGCCGTGATCTTCGACATGGGCGGCAAGTTCGACAAGAGCTTCAACCAGGCCGCCTACGAAGGCGCCGAGCGCTGGAAGAAGGAAACGGGCCAGACCTATCTCGAGTTCGAGATCAGCAACGACACCCAGCGCGTCCAGGCGATCCGCCGCATGGCCGAGCGCGGCGCGAGCCCGATCATCTCGGTCGGCTTCGCCCAGGCCTCGGCGCTCGACCAGATCGCCAAGGAATTCCCGAAGACCCATTTCGTGATCATCGACGCGACGGTCAACAAGCCGAACGTGCAGTCGGTGCTGTTCAAGGAGCAGGAAGGCAGCTACCTGGTCGGCGCGCTCGCCGTGCTCACGAGCAAGACGGGCAAGGTCGGCTTCGTCGGCGGCATGGACATCCCGCTGATCCGCAAGTTCCAGTGCGGCTACGAGCAGGGCGTGCACGCGACCAACCCCAAGGCCGAGGTGTTCTCGAACATGACCGGCACGACTTCGACGGCGTGGAACGACCCGACGCGCGGCGCCGAGCTCGCGAAGGCGCAGTTCGCGCGCGGCGCCGACATCGTGTTCGCGGCCGCGGGCGGCACCGGCGTCGGCGTCTACCAGGCGGCCAAGGACGCGGGCAAGCTCGCGATCGGCGTCGACAGCAACCAGGACCATCTGCAGCCGGGCACGATGCTGACCTCGATGGTCAAGCGCGTCGACGTGGCCGTCTACAACACGCTCAAGCAATGGCAGCCGGGCCTGCAGGTGCTCGGCCTCAAGGAAGGCGGCGTGGATTACGCGCAGGACGACTACAACGCCCGGCTGCTGAACCCGGCCGTCAAGAAGAAGGTCGACGCGATCAAGGCCGACATCGTCGCCGGCAAGATCCAGGTCGTCGACTACATGGCCACCAACAGCTGCAAGTTCTGATGCTCCGGCTCGCGGGCATCAGCAAGCGCTTCGGCGCGGTCCAGGCGAACCGCGCGGTCAGCGTCGAGGTCGCGCGCGGCACCGTGCACGGCCTGGTCGGCGAGAACGGCGCCGGCAAGAGCACCTTGATGGCGATCCTCTACGGCTACTACCAGGCCGACGCGGGGCACATCGAGATCGACGGCCAGGCCGTGCGCATCGCCAACTCCTTCGACGCGATCGCGCTGGGCATCGGCATGGTCCACCAGCATTTCATGCTCGTCGACAGCTTGAGCGCGCTCGACAACGTGATGCTCGGCGCCGAGCCCGGCTTCCTTCTCACGGCCGGCAAGAAGGAAGTGCGCGCCAGGCTCGAGGCGCTGATGGCCGAGACCGGCCTCGCCGTGCGCCTCGACGCGCGCGTCGACACGCTGCCGGTCGGCGAACTGCAGCGCCTCGAGATCCTCAAGGCCCTGTACCGCGGCGCGCGCATCCTGATCCTCGACGAGCCGACCGCCGTGCTCACGCCGCAGGAGACCACGCAGCTGTTCGAGACGCTCGCGCGCCTGCGCGAGCGCGGCACGACGATCCTGCTGATCACGCACAAGCTCGGCGAGGTCATGGCGCTGTGCGACGCCGTGACCGTGATGCGCCAGGGCCAGGTCGTGACGACGCTCGCGATCGCCGCGGCTTCGCCCGAGACGCTCGCCGAGGCCATGGTCGGCCGCCGCGTCGACCTCGGCCGGCCGGCCGGCAGCGCCGACGCCGGCGAGATCCGGCTCGACGCGCAGGGCCTGCACCTGCGCGGCGAGAACGGCGTCGCGCTGCTCGACGACGTGCACCTGCAATTGCGCGCGGGCGAGATCGTCGGCGTCGCCGGCGTGTCGGGCAACGGCCAGAGCGAGCTGCTCGAGGTCCTCGCCGGCATGCGCGCGCCCGACGCGGGCCGCCTCGCGCTCGACGGCACGAGCTTCACCCCCGCGGCCTGGCTCGACCCGGCCGGCGCGCGCGCGCGCAAGCTCGCCCATGTGCCCGAGGACCGCCACGCCTGTGGCATGGTGCTCGCATTCCCGGCCTGGGAGACCGCCGCGCTCGGCTACCACGAGAACGCGGAGTACCGCCGCGGCCCGCTGGGCCTCGCGATGGACCAGGCCGCGATGCGCCGGCGCGCGACCGAGATGCAGGAGCGCTTCGACGTGCGCCCGCGCAATATCGAGCTCGGCTCGAGCAAGTTCTCGGGCGGCAACCAGCAGAAGCAGATCCTCGCGCGCGAGATCGGCCAGGCGCCGGCCGTGCTGCTCGTCGGCCAGCCGACGCGCGGCGTCGACATCGGCGCGATCGAGTTCATCCACGGCCAGCTGCGCGCGCTGCGCGACGCGGGCTGCGCGGTGCTGCTCGTGTCGAGCGAGCTCGACGAGATCCTCGCGCTCGCCGACCGCGTCGTCGTGATGAACGGCGGCCGCGTGACCGGCGAGCTCGCGATCGCCGACTGCGACGAAAAGAAGCTAGGCCTCCTGATGGCCGCCACAAGGACGTCCGCATGACGACAACCGTGAAGGCACGGAGCCGCGCAGCGCCGGGCCGCCCCAAGCAAGCGGCCATCCCCTCGGGGGATCGACCGACGTACCCGTCGGGCGAGGGGCAGACATGAGCCAGCCTTTGAACCTACCCCGCTGGATCGACATCGGCCTGCTGCCGCTGTGGAACCTCGCGATCGCGCTGCTCGCGGCCGGCCTGGTCGTGCGCGGCATCGGCCAGGACCCGCTGCACGCGTTCGCGGCGATGCTGCAGGGCGCGCTCGGCAATGTCCGCGGCATCGGCTACACGCTGTACTACACGACGAGCTTCATCTTCACGGGCCTCGCCGTCGCCGTCGCGTTCCACGGCGGCCTGTTCAATATCGGCGGCGAGGGCCAGGCGACGCTCGGCGGCCTCGGCGTCGCGCTGACGGCGCTCGCCTTCCCGCACCTGCCGGCCGTCGTGCTGCTGCCGCTGATGGTCGTCGCGGCCGCGCTGTTCGGCATGGCCTGGGCGCTCGTGCCGGCCTGGCTGCAGGCCTGGCGCGGCAGCCATATCGTGATCACGACGATCATGTTCAACTTCCTCGGCGCGAGCCTCAACGTCTACCTGCTCGTGAACTGGCTGCGCCCGGTCGGCGACATGGCCGTCGAGAGCGCCGACTTCGTCGACGCGGCCCATGTGCCGGCGCTGCACGAGATCGCCGCGCGCTTCGGCGTCGAGCTGCCCTCGTCGCCGCTGAACCTGAGCTTCGTGCTCGCGCTCGCGGCCTGCTGGTTCGTCTGGTGGTTCCTGTGGAAGAGCGGCGCCGGCTACCGCCTGCGCGCGGTCGGCAGCGCGCCGCGCGCGGCCCATTACGCGGGCATCGCGCCGCGCTGGCAGATCCTCGCGGCGATGGCGTTGTCGGGCGCGCTCGCGGGCCTCGTCGGCGTCAACGAGATCGCCGGCGTGCAGGGCAAGCTCACGCTCGACTTCGTCGCGGGCGCGGGCTTCACCGGCATCGCGGTCGCGCTGATGGGGCGCAACCACCCGGTCGGCATCGTGCTCGCCTCGCTGCTGTTCGGCGTGCTCTACCAGGGCGGCGCCGAGGTGTCCTTCGACATCCCGGACTTCAGCCGCGAGATGGTCGTCACGGCGCAGGGCCTGATCGTGCTGTTCGCGGGTGCGATGGCGATGGTCAGCGCGCCGCTGTTCGCGCGCCTCTACGCGAAGTTCAAGGCGAAAAAGGAGGCGGCCCATGGATGAGCTGCTGATCGGTTCGCTCGTCGCGTCGACGCTGCGCCTGACGGCGCCGCTGCTGCTGTGCGCGCTCGCCGGCCTGATGAGCGAGCGCTCGGGCGTCGTCGACATCGGCCTCGAGGGCAAGATGCTCGGCGCCGCGTTCGCGGCCGGCGCCGTCGCGGCGGTCGCGCATTCGGCGCCGCTGGGCATCGCCGCGGCGATCCTCGTCGCCTGCCTGATGTCCTATGTCCACGGCTTCGCCTGCGTCACGCACCGCGGCGACCAGGTCGTGTCGGGCGTCGCGATCAATATGGTCGCGGCGGGCCTGACCGTCGTGCTCGGCCGCGCGTGGTTCCAGCAGGGCGGCCAGACGCCGCCGGTCCTTGATGCCGTGCGCCTGCGCGGCCTGTGGGCGCGCTACGCCGAGCCGATCGCCGGCGACTGGCCCGGCTCGGTGCTCGGCCATGGCCTCTTGAGCCACGATGTGCTCGTCTACGTCGCGTTCGCGCTCGTCGGCGGCGTGTGGTTTTTGCTCGAGCGCACGCGTCCGGGCCTGCGCCTGCGCGCGGTCGGCGAGAACCCGGCGATGGTCGACGCGGCCGGCGTGTCGGTGCCGGCGCTGCGCTACTTCGCGCTGACGCTCAACGGTCTGCTGTGCGGCCTCGCGGGCAGCTACCTGGTGCTCGCGCAGAACGCGAACTTCAGCCCCAATATGACGGCGGGCCGCGGCTTCATCGCGCTTGCCGCGCTGATCTTCGGCAAGTGGCGGCCCGTGCCGACGATGTTCGCCTGCCTGCTGTTCGGCTTCCTCGACGCGGTGTCGATCCGCCTGCAGGGCGCGACGCTGCCCGCGATGTTCGGCGGCGGCGAGGTGCCCGTGCAGCTGATCCAGGCGCTGCCCTATGGGCTGACGGTCGTGCTGCTCGCCGGCTTCATCGGCCAGGCGCACCCGCCCAAGGCGCTCGGCGTGCCCTACGTGAAGGAACGCTGATGGAAAAAACGCCGCTGGAACTCACCGAAGACCTCAAGCAGCGCCTGCTCGCCGCCTCGTTGGGCGCGCGCGCGCGCTCGCACTCGCCGTACTCGCGTTACAAAGTGGGCGCCGCGATCCTCGACGAGCAGGGTCGCATCCACGCGGGCGCGAACATCGAGAACGCGGCCTACCCGCAGGGCTGGTGCGCCGAGGCGAGCGCGCTGACCGCGATGGTCATGGCCGGCGGCACGCGCGCCGTGGCCGCGCTCGTCAGCGGCCCGGGCCCCGAGGTCATCACGCCCTGCGGCGGCTGCCGCCAGAAGCTGCGCGAGTTCGCCGGGCCGGGGCTTTTGATCCTCGCCGCCGATCCGGGCGGCATCCGCGCACAATGGACGCTCGACGAGCTGCTGCCGCACAGCTTCGGCCCCAATCACCTAGGAAGTTAAACCATCATGATCGACCACAAGGCCCTCGAGCCCAAGATCGCCGAGACCGTCGAACGCCTGCAGGCGCTGTTCGGCGCGGCGCCCGAAGTCGCCGTCGTGCTCGGCTCGGGCTGGGCCGGCGCGGCCAGCCATGTCGAGGACGCGCGCACGCTGCCCTATGCGTCGCTGCCCGCGTTCCCGCAGCCCAAGGTCGAAGGCCATGTGAACGAGATCGTCGTCGGCCACGTCGGCGGCCAGCGCGTCGTGATGCTGCGCGGCCGCGCCCATACCTACGAGAGCGGCGAGTGCACGGGCATGGCCGGCGCGCTGCGCAGCCTCAAGCGCTGGGGCGTCAAGCTTGTGATCCAGACCAACGCGTCGGGCTCGCTGCGCACCGCGATGCCGCCCGGCAGCCTGATGCTGATCAAGGACCATATCAACGCGCCGCAGCGTTCGCCGCTCGTCGGCGAGCCGGGCTCGGAGCGCTTCGTCGACATGAGCGCGGCCTACGACGCCGAGCTGCGCGCGCACGCGCAGAGCGTCGGCGCCGCGCGCGGCGTGACGCTGCACGAGGGCGTTTACTGCTGGGCGCTCGGCCCGCAGTTCGAGACGCCGGCCGAGATCCGCATGTTCGCGGCCTGGGGCGCCGACGCCGTCGGCATGAGCACCGTGCCCGAGACCATCCTCGCGCGCCACGCGGGCCTGCGCGTGATGGGCCTCGCGCTGATCACGAACATGGCCGCGGGCCTGTCCGACGAGGCGCTCACGCACGCGCTGACGCTCGAGCAGGCCAAGGCCTCGGGCGACGCCGCCGCGAGCCTGCTCGCGGCCGTGCTCGGCAGCCTCGCCGGCCTGAAGTCGCTGCATGGCTGAGCTCGCGCTCCGCGCGCGTCAGGCCCTGGCTTGCCTGGACCTCACGCTGCTGACCGAGGCCGCGACGCCGGCCGACGTCGCGCAGCTGTGCGCGCGCGCGCGCTCGCGCTTCGGCGACGTGGCGGCCGTGTGCACCTGGCCGCGCTTCATCGCCCAGGCGCGCGCCGCGCTGCCGGCGTCGATCAAGGTCGCCGGCGTCGCCGCGTTCCCCGACGGCGCGCCCGACCTCGCGCGCGCGCTCGCCGACGTCGAGCAGATCGCCCAGGCCGGCGGCGACGAGGTCGACCTCGTGCTGCCCTACCGCGAGCTGCTCGCGGGCCGGCGCGCCGAGGTCGCCGAATTCCTCGGCGAGCTGCGCTTCGCGACGCGGCCGCTGACGCTCAAGGTCATCATCGAGAGCGGCGCGCTCGCGACGGCTGAAGCCATCGCCGAGGCCACGCGCATCGCGCTCGCCGCGGGCGCCGACTTCGTCAAGACCAGCACGGGCAAGACACGCGTGTCGGCGACGCCCGAGGCTGCGCGCACGATGCTCGCCGAGATCAAGGCGAGCGGCATGGCCCACGCGGGCTTCAAGGCGAGCGGCGGCATCCGCACGGTCGCCGACGCGGCCGTCTACCTCGAACTCGCCGAGTCCATGCTCGGCAGCGTCGCGCCGACGCGCCTGCGCCTGGGCGCGAGCGGCCTGCTCGACGACATCGAGGCGCTGCTCGGCGGCACCGACCGTCCGCAACACAACCATGCTTACTGAGATTCCCGATTCGCCCGAGCTGCCGGGGCCCGCTGACGTCACCGGCGCGTCGGACGCCGCGCCGCGCCGCCCGATCAAGAGCTTCGTCGTGCGCGCGGGCCGCATGGGCACGGGCCAGCAGCGCGCGCTCGCCGAGCTCGGGCCGCGCTACGTGCTGCCGTTCAAGCCCGAGCGGCTCGACCCTGCGGCGCTGTTCGGCCGCCGCGCGCCGCTGGTCTTCGAGATCGGCTTCGGCATGGGCGGGCCGACGGCCGAGATCGCCGCGACGCTGGCCGACCACGACTTCATCGGCTGCGAGGTCCACGAGCCCGGCGTCGGCGCGCTGCTCAAGCTGATCGGCGAGCGCGAGCTCGGCAATATCCGCATCTTCCAGCACGACGCGGTCGAGGTGCTCGAGCACATGATCGCGCCCGACTCGCTCGCGGGCGTCCACGTGTTCTTTCCCGACCCCTGGCACAAGAAGCGCCACAACAAGCGCCGGCTGATCCAGCCGGGCTTTGTCGCCAAGCTCGTCGACCACCTCGCGCCGGGCGGCTATCTGCACCTCGCGACCGACTGGGAACCCTATGCCCAGCAGATGCTCGAGGTGCTCGGCGCCGAGCCGCGCCTCGTCAACACCGCGGCCGGCGGCGGCTACGCCGAAAAGCCGGCCTACCGGCCGCTGACCAAGTTCGAACACCGCGGCCTCCAACTCGGCCACGGCGTGTGGGACCTCGTGTTCCGCAAAGCCTAAGGAAGGCGCGACCATGGAACTCGAGGGCAAGCACATCCTGCTCGGTCTGTCGGGCGGCATCGCCTGCTACAAGTCGGCCGAGCTCGTGCGTCTGCTCGTCAAGGAGGGCGCGACGGTCCAGGTCATGATGAGCGAGGCGGCCGAGCAGTTCATCACCGCGGTGACGATGCAGGCGCTGTCGGGCCGCCCCGTGCTCAGGAGCCAGTGGGACGCGCGCGAGCCCGACAACATGCCGCACATCCGCGCGAGCCGCGAGGCCGACGCGTTCGTGGTCGCGCCGGCGAGCGCCGACCTGATCGCGAAGCTCGCGGCCGGCCGCGCCGACGAGCTCTTGAGCCTGAGCGCGCTCGCGCGCCCGATCGAGCGCTGCCCGCTGCTCGTCGCGCCCGCGATGAACCGCGAGATGTGGGCGCACCCGGCCACCCAGCGCAACCTCGCGCAGATCGCGGTCGACGGTGCGCGGCTGCTCGGCGTCGGCAACGGCGCGCAGGCCTGCGGCGAGTTCGGCGACGGCCGCATGCTCGAGCCGGCCGAGATCCGCGACGCGCTGATCGCGCAGTTCCAGCCGAAGCGGCTCGCCGGCCGCCGGCTGCTGATCACGGCCGGCCCGACCTTCGAGCCGATCGACCCGGTGCGCGGCATCACGAACCTGTCGAGCGGCAAGATGGGCTTTGCGCTCGCGCGCGCGGCGGCCGAGGCCGGCGCGGCCGTGACGCTCGTCGCCGGGCCCGTGCACCTGGCCACGCCGGCCGGCGTCGGGCGCGTCGACGTGCAGACCGCCCAGCAGATGTATGACGCGGTCCATGCGCATGTCGGCGGCGTCGACGCTTTTGTCGCGACGGCCGCGGTGGCCGACTGGCGCCCCGTCAGCCATGTCGCGCACAAGATCAAGAAGGACGGCAGCGGCCAGGCGCCTGCGATCGCGATGGCCGAGAACCCCGACATCCTCGCGAGCGTCGCCGCGCTGCCCGATGCGCCGCTGTGCGTCGGCTTCGCGGCCGAGAGCGAGAAGCTCGCCGAGCACGCGCGCGCCAAGCTCGCACGCAAGAAGGTCGCGCTGATCGTCGCGAACCTCGGCCCCGCGACCTTCGGCCGCGACGACAACGCGCTGCTGCTCGTCGACGCGGCGGGCGAGCGCGAACTGCCGCGCGCGCCCAAGCTCGCGCTCGCGCGTCAACTGATCGCAGACATCGCCGCCCGGCTCAAGAAATGAAGACGAAGATCGAACTCAAAGTGCTCGACGCCCGCATGGCCGAGCAGTTGCCGCATTACGCGACCTCGGGCAGCGCGGGCCTGGACCTGCGCGCCTGCCTCGACGCGGCGCTGACGCTCGAGCCGGGCCAGACCACGCTGATCCCGACGGGCCTCGCAATCCATATCGGCGACCCGGGCCTCGCCGCGCTGATCCTGCCGCGCTCGGGCCTCGGCCACAAGCATGGCATCGTGCTCGGCAACCTCGTCGGCCTGATCGACAGCGACTACCAGGGCCAGTTGATGGTCAGTTGCTGGAACCGCGGCCAGACGACCTTCCGCATCGAGCCCTTCGAGCGCATCGCCCAGCTCGTGCTCGTGCCCGTGGTTCAGGCCGCGTTCGAGATCGTCGAAGAGTTCGACGCGAGCGCGCGCGGCGAGGGCGGCTTCGGATCCACGGGGAAGGCCTGACGGGCAGGGCGCGCGTGAGCGCGCCGCGGCGCTTCAGTGGATCGTTTCGTCGGGCGGCGGCCCGGCGACGACGCTGAAGACCGGCTCGCCGAGCGTGCGCGCCTCGATCTCGTCGGCGGTCGCCTCGCGGACTTCGCTGACCTTCAGGTGCATGCGCAGGCCCATGCCCGCGAGCGGGTGGTTGCCGTCGAGCACGACATGCTCGGGGTAGACCTCGGTGACCGTGTAGATCGCCTCGGGCATGTCCTCGGTGACCGCGCCGTCGGGCAGGCCCTCGAACTGCATGCCGGGCTCGATGCCCTCGGGGAACAGCGTGCGGGCCTCGAAGCACACGAGGTCGGAGTCGTAGTCGCCGAACGCGTCCTCGGGCTCGAGCGCGACGGTGGTCTCGAAGCCGACCTCCTGGCCGTCGAGCGCCTGCTCGACCTTGACGAACAGGTCGTCGCCGCCGAAAAAGAATTCGAGCGGTTCGTTCAACTCGTCGATCGGCTGGCCTTGGGCGTCGTCAAGGCGCCAGGTCAGCAAAACGACACAGGGGGCAGTAATTCGCATAGGGCGCGAATCATCCCACACGCACAATCCATGTCCATGAATACCGAGGAAAAGCTTCAATTGCTGGGCGGTCTCTCACCCGCCGCCTTCATGCGTACCCATTGGCAGAAGAAACCCCTGCTCGTGCGCCAGGCGCTGCCGGGCATCGCGCCGCCCGTGCCGCGCGCGGAACTCGCTCGCCTCGCGGCCGACGAGGGCGTCGAGGCGCGCCTGGTCACGGCCTTCGACGGCGCATGGGCGCTGCGCCACGGCCCGATCGCGAAGCTGCCGGCCTGGTCCAGGCGCGGCTGGACCCTGCTCGTGCAGGGCCTGGACCTGCACGCGCCGGCCGCGCACGAGCTGCTCGCGCGCTTTCGCTTCGTGCCCGAGGCGCGCCTCGACGATCTGATGATGTCCTACGCGTCCGACGGCGGCGGCGTCGGCCCGCATTTCGACTCTTACGACGTGTTCCTGATCCAGGTCGCCGGCCA
Organism: Roseateles sp.; assembly: GCA_019232985.1. Next base: position 130,817 of record JAFAMW010000058.1, read on the forward strand.
GCGGCGCTGGCGCATCGGCGCGCAGCGCGACGCCGTGCTGCGCGAGGGCGTGCCGCTCAAGCTGATCGCGAACTTCCGTGCCGAGGCCGAGTACCTGCTCGAGCCCGGCGACATGCTCTACCTGCCGCCGGGCTGGGCCCACGACGGCGAGGCCGTCGGCGGCGACTGCATGACCTGCTCGGTCGGCTTTCGCGCGCCCGCGCGCGACGCGCTCGCACGCGAGCTGCTGCAGCGCCTTGCCGAACCGCTCGAGGACGCGGACGACGACGCGCCCGCGAGCGCACGGCCGCCGCGCCTGTACACCGACCGCGGCGCGCCGGCCACCGACGCGCCGGGTCGCCTGCCGGCCGCGCTGCAGGCCTTCGCGCGCGACGCGCTCGAGCGCGCGCTGCGCGAGCCCGACGCCATCGAGCGCGTGCTCGGCGAGGCGCTCAGCGAGCCCAAGCCGCGCACCTGGTTCGAGCCCGGCGAGCCAGTGCGGCCCGGCGTCGGCGTGCGCCTCGATGCGCGCAGCAAGATGCTCTACGACGAGCGCCATGTGTTCTTCAACGGCGAGTCCTTCCGCGCCGGCGGCCGCGACGCGGCGCTGATGCGGCAGTTCGCCGACACGCGCCGGCTCGGCGCGCGCGACTGCGCGCGCCTGTCGGCGGGCGCGCGCGAACTGCTCGACCAATGGGCCGAGGACGGCTGGGTGCAGGAAGATGACGGGTCCTGACGCCGCACCCGATGCGTTCCCGGAAGGCGTCGCCGAAGGTCGCGCGGCCTGGCAGGAGGGGCTGCGCGCGGCCCTGCTCAAGGCCTGCGCCGACGGCGCGCGCGAGATCCTGTGCTTCGACGCCGACTTCATGGCCTGGCCCTGGTCCGAGGCCGGGGTGCTCGCGGCGCTGACGGCCTGGGCCCACCCGCCGCGCCGCCTGACCCTGGTCGCGACGCAGTACGACGCGCTCGCGCGCCGCCATCCGCGCTTCGTCGCCTGGCGCCAGCGCTACGACCATTGCGTCGCGGCCTTTGTCCACGCGGCCGAGCCCGGGGACCGGCCCGGCCACGACGCGGCGCTCGTCGCCATGGGCGCATCGGGCGCCGTCCTGAGCCTGCGTCTGCTCGACGCCGCGCGCTTGCGTGTATCCGCGAGTCTTCGCGCCGATGAAGCAATGTTGCTGCGCCAGTGGTTTGACGTGACGACGCAACGGTCAAGTCCGGGTTTTGCCGCTACAACCTTGGGGCTTTAAGCTATTGGCTGCATATAATGCCCGGCTAGGCGAGGAGAGCGCTCGAGGCAATCCCCGTCTTCTGCTGATGAAACCACAGCGATGTGGTTTCAACAATTACCGGTAATTGAATAGTCGTTCAACGTTCTTGAGGACAAGTATGAAAAAGTCGATCCTGCTGGCTTCCCTGGTTGCTGCCGTTGCCCTGGCCGCTTGCGGCAAGAAGGAAGATGCCGCTCCGGTGGCTCCGGCTCCCGCTCCCGAGGCTTCGGCCCCGGCTTCGGCCCCGGCTATGGACGCTTCGGCTCCGGCCGCCGACGCTTCGGCTCCGGCCGCTGTCGCTTCGGAAGCCGCCAGCAAGTAATCAGCTTCGGGGCCGACCGGCCCCGACGTGATTGCCATGGAAGCCGCCCGGCGCAAGCCGGGCGGCTTTCGTCGTTTTGGCCTGCCTCTTTGCGTGTTCGCGGGCGCAAAAAAGCCGCCAGGCCCGAGGGCGCGGCGGCTTTGCGGGGCGGGCCCGCGGTTTAGCGCAGGTCGTCCATGAGCAGGCCGAGGATGCGCTTCGCGTCGTCGTCGGTCGTCTGCCTGCCGTTGTTGTCGAGCACGAGCACGGTCGTGTGCTCGCCGTTCGAGCGCACCGCGACGCGGTAGCGGTTCGCGACGACTTCCTTCGCGCCGAACAGGCGCTGGAAGAAGTTCGGCTCTTCCTTGCCGACCTGGTTCGGGTCGGCGTAGCGCAGGTAGAACAGACCCTGCGTGCGGTCGCGATCCTCGATCGTGAAGCCATGACGGTCGAGCGCCTGGCCGACCCGACGCCACGCGCGCTCGAAGCCGTCGGTGATCTCGAGCTGGTTCGGCACTTCCGACAGCGCGCGCGGCTTGCGCGGCTCGGCGGCAGCCTGTGGCGGCAGGGCCGGCTTCGCGGCGGCCACGGCCTCGGCGCCGCTCGCGGCCGCGGCGGCCGGCGCCGCGGCGGCAAGGGCTGCCCCGTCGGTCTGGCCGCCGAGCTGCAGCATCAGCTTGGACAGCATGGTCGCCTCGAGCAGCGGGTCCTTCGCGCGCGGCTGCCAGGTCGTGTTGTCGCGGCCCGAGCTGGTATAGACCTCTTCGATGCCGTATGCGCTGACGAAGATGTCGGTGCCGCCCTTGGCCGAGCGTTCGACGCGGGTGCGGAACTGCTCCTTCTGGCCGGTCGAGTAGGCGCCGTCGAAGACCTTGCCGATCGTGTCGCGCAGGATGTCGTGCTGGATCTTGCTGCGGTCTTCGTGCCACTTGGTCTGGATCAGGCCGATCTCGGGCTTGGCCGAGTCGATCTCGAAGCCCGCGTCGGTCCAGAACGCCACGACCTTGCCCCAGAGCTGTTCGGGCGCGGCGTCGGTATGGATCCAGCGCACGTCGCCGTCGCGCTCGAGGCTCAGGTTGCCGACCGAGCTCAGCGCGACGCGGTTCGCGGCGGCCGCGGCCGGCGAATTCGGCGCGGGCTTCGCGCCGGGCGCCGCGGCGTCGCCGACCGCGCGGCGCTGTTGCTGCTGCTGTTCGTAGCTCGACGCGCTGATCGTGCCGTCCTGCGTCATCGAGTGGTTGTCGAGCTGGCTCAGGTCGGGCGGGACCTGCAGGCCCTCGATCTGGCGGGCCTGCGTGCGGTAGTCGACCTTGTCGGACGAGAACCAGCCGGTGATGGTGCTGCAGCCCGCGAGCGAGGTGGCGAGCAGCACGACGGCCAGGCGCACCGGCGTGATGGAGGAAACGGGGGAACGGGTCACGCTAGAGGTCTCCGAAGCGGGGGGCGGCCGGTCGATCGGGCGGCCGGTGGGTACGGGGGGCGATTAGAGCAGATCGGCGTCACGCAGTGCCGCCTCGACGCTGGCACGACCGGCCGCGGTCAGCGGCGTGATCGGCAGGCGCAGGTGGGCGGCGCCATGGCCGAGGCGTTCGAGCGCCCATTTCGCCGGGGCCGGGCTCGGCTCGCAGAACAGCTGCTTGTGCAGGCTCAGCAGGCGCATGTGGATGGCCGTGGCCTCGCGCACGCGGCCGGCCAGCGCATGGGCGCAGAGCTCGTGCATCAGGCGCGGCGCGACGTTGGCCGTGACCGAGACGTTGCCGGCGCCGCCGAGCAGCATCAGCGCGATCGCGGTGCCGTCGTCGCCCGAGTAGATCTTGAAGCCGGCCGGCGCATGCTTGATCAGCCAGGCGGCGCGCTCGATATGGCCGGTCGCTTCCTTGACGCCGAACACGCCGGGCAGGGCCGCGCAGCGCAGCGCCGTCTCGGGCTGCATGTCGGCGACGGTCCGGCCGGGCACGTTGTAGAGCATCATCGGGATGTCAACGGCCTCGGCGATCGCCTTGTAATGCTGGTAGATCCCTTCCTGCGAGGGCTTGTTGTAGTAGGGCACGACCGACAGCGTGCAGTCGGCGCCGACTTCCTTGGCGTAGCGGCTCAGCTCGATCGCCTCGGCCGTCGAGTTCGCGCCGGTGCCGGCCATGATCGGCACGCGGCCGGCCGCGTGGGCGACGGCGGCGCGGATGATCTCGCGGTTCTCGTCCATCGTGACCGTCGGCGACTCGCCGGTCGTGCCGACGACGCCGATCACGTCGGTGCCTTCGGCGATCTGCCAGTCGATCAGCGCGCGCAGCGCGTCGTAGTCGACCCGGCCGTCCTCGGCCATCGGCGTGACGAGCGCGACGATGCTTCCTGCAATTCCGTTCATGGGGGCGAATTCAAAGTGATCGATCGATTCTACTGAAGCCGCACGGGCCCCTCGCCGGCCCGGACCGGGCGGCGTGCGGCGACGCGCTGGATCGCCCGGCTGGCGTCGCCGTCGCCGACCACGCCCTCCTCGTAGCCGAGCACGCGCAGGCCGGCGCAGGCCGCGAGCAGCTCGCCCGGCGCGAGCAGGAACTCGGCGCGGCTCGGCCGGCCGAAGGCTGCGTTGCCGGCGCCGAAAGTCTCGTAGACGAGCAGGCCGCCCGGCGCGACGGCAGCGTTGATGGCGGGCAGCAAGGGGCGCCACAGATAGTTCGTGACGAGCACGAGCCCGAAGCGGCGTTCGCCGAGCGGCCAGGGGCCGGCTTCGATGTCGGCCTCGACGATTTCGGCGCCCGCGAGCCCGCGCAGCGGCGCGAGCGCGGCCGCGTCGCGGTCGACGCCGGTCACGCGCAGCCCTTGCGCGTGCAGCCAGCGCAGGTGGCGGCCGCCGCCGCAGGCGAGGTCGAGCGCGGGCGCGCCCGGCGCGAGCAGGTGGCGCCAGCGCAGCAGCCAGGGGGATGGGGCGGCGTGGTTCATATGGGGTGCGGATCGGGCGCTCGCCGGGCGCTTATTGGGCGGCCGCGCCCGAGGCCGCCTGGCTGGCCTTGACGGGGGACTTCTTGGTCGCGGTCTTGGACTTCGTCGGTGCGCTGCCCGACTTGCCCGTGGATTTGCCGCTCGACTTGCCGCCGCGCCCGGCCTTTTTCTTCGCGGCCTCGGCCGTCGAGATGCTCGACTCGTCGGACCTCTCGGCGACGTCGAGGTTCTGCGTGATCAGGCGGCCCTGGTCGGCGCGCAGCAGCGGCGCGTTCAGCGTCGCGAGGTCGGCCGTCGGGTCGGCGCCGAGCAGCAGGAAGCTCGCCTCGCAGCCGGGCTCGAAGCAGCCGACGCGGCGCTTCGGGAACAGCGCGCGCGGCGTCGTCTGGGTCGCCATGCGCAGCAGCTCGGCGTTGCTGAACACGCCGGTCGCGGCGAGCGCGTGCAGCTCGGCCTGGGCCGTGTCGGTGAACAGGTCGGAGCCGAGCAGCAGGGTCACGCCGGCGTCCTTGAGCAGCTGCAGATTGCGCTTGAGCGTCGCCGCGAGCGCCGCCTGGAGCTCGGGCGGGGCCTTGAACAGGCGCGCGGCGGCCGCGCCGGTGACGACGGCGACCTGGGCGCGCGCCGCGTCGGCCGCGAGCTCGGGCGTCAGCGCGAAGCGCTCGGCCGGCTCGCCGAGCGGGTCGGTGAAGCCCGGCACATGGTCGATCCAGTCGACGCCGGCACGGACGGCCGCGCCGAAGTCGGCTGCGGTCTCGACATGGGCGATCACGCGCAGCCCGGTCTTGTGGGCGCGCTGGGTCACGGCCGCGGCGACCTCGGGCGTCAGGCCCAGGCGCCCCCAGAGCTCGGGGCGCGCGCGCAGCTCGGGGCGGTCGGACTCGGCGAGCATGAGGCGCACCGCGTCGGGCTTGCGCGCGAGCACGAGCGGCCATTTGCGCGCGACGTCCTCGGGCTTGTCCATCGCGATCACGGTCTTGTCGATGAAGTCGCTGCGCGCGCGCTCGGGCGCGGCCTCGGCGAGCGCGCCGAGCGGCTGGCCGTCGCTGCTCGTCACGCAGGCGGTCACGAACAGCGCCTCCGGGCCGCCGGCGGCCTCGAGGCGCGCGCGCGCGGCCTCGGCGTCGTTCGGGTCGGCGCAGAACATCGCCGCGTAGAACACGCCGTCGCGCAGATAGCGCTGGGCGTACTGGCCGACCGCCCATTCGTTCTGCAGGTTGTAGTTGTGCGCGTCGGCGAGCGGCGCGACCAGGTACTGGTCGCCGAGGTCCATGCGCCGGTTCACGCGCTTGGGCCGCGTCGGCGTGAACCTGCCGTCGAGTACGAACAGCGTGCCGCGCTGAAAGCCCTTGCCGTCGAACCAGCGCGCGTTGTGCAGCTCGAGCGCCAGCGGCGCGCTCGCGACGAAGGGCGCCGGCGCGTGGGCGGCGCTCGCCGCGGCGGCCGGGCTTGCCGCGGTGACAGGGGCGGGGCGGCGCGGCGTCGCCGCCGGGATCGGGCGGGCCGGCGCCGACGCGGCGGCGCTCGAAGCGGGCGGCGGGTTCACGGCCGGCGCGCGCCTGGCGAACGGGTTCTGGTCCTGCGCAAAGCAGGCGGGCGCCGCGAGCAGCAGGATCGGCAGGGCGCGGGCGCAGAGGTGACGGAGCATCGGATCGGGGGACAGGGTCGGCCGGCGAGCATAGCAAGCCCGATCCCTACAATGCCCGCCCATGGCAAGCAAAAGCAACCCCGCCGGCGCCGCGCCGGCCTACGGCGAAGCCTCGATCCGCGTGCTCAAGGGCCTCGAGCCGGTCAAGCAGCGGCCCGGCATGTACACGCGCACGGACAACCCGCTGCACGTGATCCAGGAAGTCATCGACAACGCGGCCGACGAGGCGCTCGCCGGCCACGGCCGGCGCATCGACCTGGTCCAGCACGCCGACGGCTCGGTCTCGGTCGCCGACGACGGCCGCGGCATCCCGTTCGGCCTGCACCCCGAGGAGGGCGTGCCGGTCGTCGAGATCGTCTTCACGCGCCTGCACGCGGGCGGCAAGTTCGACAAGGGCTCGGGCGGCGCCTACAGCTTCTCGGGCGGCCTGCACGGCGTCGGCGTGAGCGTGACGAACGCGCTCGCGAAGCGCCTCGAGGTCACGGTCTGGCGCGACAAGCAGGTCGCGACGCTCGCGTTCGAGCACGGCGACGTCGTCGAGGCCGTCGCCGTGCGGCCGGCCGCGAGCGGCGACCGCAAGCAGGGCACGACCGTGCGCGTCTGGCCCGACGCTAAGTATTTCGAGAGCGCCGACCTGCCGCGTGGCGAGCTCGTCCACCTGCTGCGCTCCAAGGCCGTGCTGATGCCCGGCGTCAGCGTCACGCTCAAGCAGGAGAAATCCGGCGAGGTGCAGAACTGGACCTACCAGGGCGGCCTGCGCGACTACCTGATGCAGAGCCTCCCGGCCGACCCGCTGATCCCGCTGATCGAGGGCGCGCAGTACGCGACGAGCGCCGAGAGCGAGAACTTCGCCGAGGGCGAGGGCGCGGCCTGGGCGCTCGCGTTCACCGAAGAGGGCGCGGTGCTGCGCGAGAGCTACGTGAACCTGATCCCCACGGTCGCCGGCGGCACCCACGAGTCGGGCCTCAAGGACGGCCTGTTCGCGGCGATCAAGGGCTTCATCGAGCTGCACTCCTTGCTGCCCAAGGGCGTCAAGCTGATGCCCGACGACGTGTTCTCGCGCGCCAGCTTCGTGCTCTCGGCCAAGGTGCTCGACCCGCAGTTCCAGGGCCAGACCAAGGAGCGCCTGAACTCGCGCGACGCGCTGCGCCTGGTGTCGACCTTCGTGCGCCCGGCGCTCGAGCTGTGGCTGAACCAGCATGTGGCGCATGGCAAGGCGCTCGCGGAGCTCGTGATCCGCCAGGCCCAGACGCGCCAGCGCGCGGCCCAGAAGGTCGAGAAGCGCAAGGGCTCGGGCGTCGCCGTGCTGCCCGGCAAGCTGACCGACTGCGAAAGCCGCGACCTGCTGCTCAACGAGGTCTTCCTCGTCGAGGGCGACTCGGCCGGCGGCAGCGCCAAGCTCGGCCGCGACAAGGAGACCCAGGCGATCCTGCCGCTGCGCGGCAAGGTCCTGAACGCCTGGGAGGTCGAGCGCGACCTGCTGTTCAAGAACAACGAGATCCACGACATCGCCGTCGCGCTCGGCGTCGACCCGCACGGCCCGAACGACACGCCCGACTTGAGCGGCCTGCGCTACGGCAAGGTCTGCATCCTGTCGGACGCCGACGTCGACGGCTCGCACATCCAGGTCCTGCTGCTCACGCTGTTCTTCCGCCACTTCCCCAAGCTCGTCGAGGCTGGCCACATCTATGTCGCGCGGCCGCCGCTGTACCGCGTCGACGCGCCCGCGCGCGGCAAGAAGCCGGCCGCCAAGCTCTACGCGCTCGACGAGGGCGAGCTCACGGCGACGCTCGACAAGCTGCGCAAGGAAGGCGCGCGCGAAGGCTCGTGGACGATCAGCCGCTTCAAGGGCCTCGGCGAGATGAACGCCGAGCAGCTCTGGGACACGACGCTGAATCCCGAGACGCGCCGGCTCGCGCGCGTCGCGCTCGGCGCGCTCGACTTCGGCGCGACCGTCGAGCTGATGAACCGCCTGATGGGCAAGGGCGAGGCGAGCTCGCGCCGCGAACTGATGGAGCTGCACGGCGACTCCGTCGAGGTGGACGTGTGAGCCTGGCACCGCTGTCGCAAGACCGGAGCCGACGCCCATGACGGCGGCGCTGCGCCTGCGCCCGACGCTGCTGTCCGACCTCGACTTCGTGCTCGCGGTCGAGCAGGACGGCGTCAACCAGCCCTTCGTGACGCCCTGGGAACGCACCCAGCACGAGGGCAGCCTGCGCTTCCCCGATGCGCGCCACTTCATCGTCGAGGACGCCGACGGCGCGGCCGGCTTCGTGATCCTGCAGGGCTGCCGCAGCCCGCACCGCGCGGTCGAACTCAAGCGCATCGTGCTCGCGCGCGCGCGCCAGGGCCGCGGCCTCGGCCGCGCGGCCGTGCGCGGGCTCAAGCGCCTCGCGTTCGAGCAGCTGCACGCGCACCGCTTCTGGCTCGACGTGCGGGCGCTGAACACGCGCGCGTTCGAGCTCTACCTGAGCGAGGGCTTCGTCGAGGAGGGGCGGCTGCGCGAATCCGTGCGCGTGCCCGCGAGCCTCAGCGCGAGCGGCTGGGACACGCTCGTCGTGATGGCGATGCTCGAGCAGGAGTTCGCCGCGCGCGACGCGGCCGGGCAGGAGGCGCTGCCGTGATGCGCGCGCGTCTCCTGCCGCCGCTGCTCGCCGCGTTCATGCTCGGCGCGGCCGTGCTGCCCGCGCGCGCCGAGCTCTGGGGCTTCGTCGACGGCGCCGGCGTCGCCCACCTCGCGAGCCGGCCGCTCGACGGCGGCTACGCGCTGCTCGCGGGCGACCTCGGCAGCGACCTCGGCCGCGTGCCGGGCAAGACCGACAGCCGCAGCGACCTGCTGACCTGGCTGCAGATCTCGCCCGAGGTCATGGCCGTGCAGCCGCTGCTGCGCGACGCGGCGGCGCGCACCGGCGTCGACACCGAGCTGCTCAAGGCCGTGATCGCCGTCGAGTCGGGCTACGAGCCGCGCGCCGAGTCCTCGCGCGGCGCCCTGGGCCTGATGCAGATCACCCCCGAGGCCGGCCAGCGCTACGCGGGCACGCGCGAGCGTGGCGCGCTGCTCGAGCCGCGCACCAATATCCTCGCCGGCGCGCGCATGCTCGCCGACCTGATGCGCCGCTTCGGCCGCATCGACGCGGCGCTCGCCGCGTGGAACGCCGGCGAAGGCACGGTGCGCCGCGCCGGCGGCATGCCCGACATTCCCGAGACCCAGGCCCATGTGCAAATGGTCCTGGAGCTCTACTGGGCCCTGCTGCAGCGCAGCCTGCCGGCCCGGGCCAAGCATTTGAAGATCGAACCATGAGTAGTCAGCAGACCCTGGATTTCACGAACCAGCCGCCCGCGGGCGAGCCCGACCCGAACGCGCTGAGCCTCGGCCAGTACGCCCAGCAGGCCTACCTCGAATACGCGCTGTCGGTCGTCAAGGGCCGCGCGCTGCCGAGCTTCGGCGACGGCCAGAAGCCGGTCCAGCGCCGCATCCTCTACGCGATGGAACGCATGGGCCTGACGTTCACGGGCACCTCGGGTGCCAAGCCGGTCAAGGGTGCGCGCGTCGTCGGCGACGTGCTCGGCCGCTTCCACCCGCACGGCGACCAGTCGGTCTACGACGCGCTCGTGCGCATGGCCCAGGACTTCTCGCAGCGCTATCCGCTGATCGACGGCCAGGGCAACTTCGGCAGCCGCGACGGCGACGGCGCCGCGGCGATGCGCTACACGGAGGCCCGCCTCGCGCCGATCGCGCGCCTGCTGCTCGACGAGATCGACGAGGGCACGGTCGACTTCGTCGCGAACTACGACGGCTCGACCGACGAGCCGGCGATGCTGCCCGCGCGCCTGCCCTTCGTGCTGCTGAACGGCGCGAGCGGCATCGCCGTCGGCCTCGCGACCGAGATCCCGAGCCACAACCTGCGCGAGGTCGCGGCCGCGGCCGTCGCGCTCTTGAAGAACGACAAGCTCGGCGACGACGAGCTGTTCGCGCTCGTGCCGGGCCCCGACTTCCCCGGCGGCGGCCAGCTCATCAGCGCGCCCGAGGAGATCCGCGCGGCCTACGCGGGCGGCCGCGGCAGCCTCAAGCTGCGCGCGCGCTGGAAGATCGAGGAGCTCGCGCGCGGCCAGTGGCAGCTCGTCGTGACCGAGCTGCCGCACGGCACGAGCGCGGCCAGGGTGCTCGAGGAGATCGAGGAGCTCACCAACCCCAAGGTCAAGACCGGCAAGAAGGCGCTCACGCAGGAGCAGCTCCAGCTCAAGGCGAGCGTGCTCGCGGTGCTCGACGGCGTGCGCGACGAGTCGAGCAAGGACGCGCCGGTGCGCCTCGTGTTCGAGCCCAAGAGCCGCACGATCGAGCAGCCCGAGCTGATCACGGCGCTGCTCGCGCACACCAGCCTCGAGACCTCGGCGCCGCTGAACCTCACGATGATCGGCGCCGACGGCCGGCCGACGCAGAAGAGCCTGCGCCAGATCCTCGCCGAATGGGTCGCGTTCCGCCTCGACACCGTGCAGCGGCGCACGCGCCACCGCCTCGACAAGGTCCAGGAGCGCATCCACGTGCTCGAGGGCCGGCAGCTCGTGCTGCTGAATATCGACGAGGTGATCCACATCATCCGCAACGCCGACGAGCCCAAGGCCGCGCTGATCGAGCGCTTCAAGCTGTCCGACCGGCAGGCCGAGGACATCCTCGAGATCCGCCTGCGCCAGCTCGCGCGACTCGAGGCGATCAAGATCGAGCAGGAGCTCGCGAAGCTGCGCGAGGAACAGGGCCGGCTGCAGGACATCCTCGGCAACCCGGGCACGCTGAAGCGCACGCTCGTGCGCGAGATCGAGGCCGACGCGCGCCAGTACGGCGACGAGCGCCGCACCCTGATCCAGGCCGAGAAGAAGGCCGTCGTCGAGGTCCGCGTCGTCGACGAGCCGGTCACCGTCGTCGTGTCGATGAAGGGCTGGGTGCGCGCGCTCAAGGGCCACGAGGTCGAGGCCGCGCAGCTCTCGTTCAAGAGCGGCGACGCGCTGTACGGCGTGTTCCCGTGCCGCAGCGTCGACGCGCTGATCGTGTTCGGCTCGAACGGCCGCGTGTATTCGGTGCCGGTCGCGGTGCTGCCGGGCGGGCGCGGCGACGGCCAGCCGATCACGACGCTGATCGAGCTCGAGGCCGGCACGCAGATCGCGCATTACTTCGCGGCGGGCGCCGATACGCGCCTCGTGCTCGCGGGCACCGGCGGCTTCGGCCTGATCGCCCGGCTCGGCGACCTCGTCGGCCGCCAGAAGGCCGGCAAGACCTTTCTCGCGCTCGAGGCCGGCGAGCATCCGCTGCCGCCGGCCGCCGTTCCCGCGGGTGCGGGCCAGCAACTCGCCTGCCTGACCCAGTCGGGCCGGCTGCTGACCTACGCGCTCGACGAGCTCAAGCACCAGCCCAAGGGCGGTCGCGGCCTCACGCTGATCGACCTCGAGCCCAAGGACGCGCTGGTCAGCGTGACCGCGTTCACGCAGACCCTGACCGTGCTCGGCAGTGGCCGCGGCGGCAAGCCCAAGGAAGAGCTGCTCAAGGGCACGGCACTCGCCGGCTACGCGGGCAAGCGCGCGCGCAAGGGCAAGGCGGTCGAGGGCATGCAGAAGGTCGCGCGCGTGATCGGCTGAGCGGGAGCGTCCGTTCGACCGCACTCAGCCACAATCGAGGCCGCGGCGACGCCGGCCGTCGACCGCGCCATGTCGAGGAGGAACGTTTCTTGAGCATCCAAGTCCGCTATTTCGCTTCGCTGCGCGAGCAGCTCGGCGAACGTGAATCGCTGGTCTGGAAACCGGGCCTGACGCTCGGCGCGCTGCGCGACGCGCTCGTCGCGCGCGGCGGCGTCCATGGCCAGGCGCTCGCGCGCGGCCGCGCGCTGCGCTGCGCGCTGAACCAGCGCATGAGCGACGAATCGGTCGAGGTGCCCGACGGCGCCGAGGTCGCGTTCTTTCCGCCCGTCACGGGCGGGTGAGCCGGTGAACGGTCTCCACCTCTGCGCCGACCTCGGCGGCTGCGACCCCGTCGCGCCGCTGATGCGCGACCCCGCGGCGCTGCGCACGCTGTGCGTGGACGCGGTGCGCGCGGCCGGTCTCGGCGCGGTCGCCGAGCTGTTCCACCGCTTCGCGCCCGCGCCGGGCCAGGAACAGAGCGGCATCACCGGCGTCGTGCTGCTCGCCGAGTCGCACCTCGCCGTGCATACCTGGCCCGAGCTCGGCGCCGTCACGCTCGACGTCTACGTGTGCAACCTCGGCTGCGACAACGCGCAGCGCGCCGAGGCGTTGCTCGCCGCGCTGCGCGACGCGTTCGCGCCGCGCGAGGCAAGGGTTCAGCGCCTCGAACGCGGCTTGGTCGGCGAAGGTTCGGCCGCCGCGCGCGGCCGCTTGTCGCCGAGCAGGTAGCGCGGCCCCGCGCCATGGCCGGCGACCTCGTCGGCCGGGTTGTAGAGCGCGCAGGTCTTCAGCGACAGGCAGCCGCAGCCGATGCAGCTGTCGAGCTTGTCGCGCAGGCGCGTGAGCGCGGCGATGCGCGCGTCGAGCAGCGGCCGCCACGCGCTCGACAGCCGGGCCCAGTCGGCGACGGTCGGCGTGCGGCTCGCGGGCAGGGTGGCGAGCGCCGCGCGGATCTGCTCGAGGCTCAGGCCGACGTTCTGCGCGGCGCCGATGAACGCGACGCGGCGCAGGTCGGCGCGCGCGAAATGGCGCCGGCCCGACGCGTTGCGCTGGCTCGCGAGCAGGCCCTGCTCCTCGTAGAAGCGCAGCGCGCTCGCGGCCATGCCGCTGCGGCGCGCGAGCTCGCCGATGGCGATGCGGTCGGAGGTTTCCATGGCGCTTGACTTCAAGTTCACTTGAACTTTCATTATGCGGGACATCGCTACCGATGGAAGAACCGCATGCTGCCGACCGCCGAACTGCACCGCCGCCTCGAGCGGAGCCTCGCCTACGCGCCGGGCTACGGCCCCGGCTACTCAAACCACCTGCCGATGGCGCTGCACGCGGCCTGGCAGCTCGGCGCCGACGCCGCGCGCCTCGACGCGCAGCTGCGCCATGACGGCGCCTGGCTCGCGCCGGCGCCGGCCGGGGAGGATGCCGCGCCGGGCGACGACTGGCGCGCGCTGCTCGGCCGGCGCGAGGCATACGCGGCGCTGCGCGCGCGCTTCGCCGCCGAGATCGGCGCGCGCGGCGCCGAAGCCTGCCTGCGCGACGCGCTGCCGCTGCTGGTCTCGGCGCCGCACGCGGGCCTGTTCCACGGCATGATCCGCAGCGCCCACGCGCTCGAAGCCGGCCACGCCGACGAGCTCGCGGCCGCGCTCGCGAGCTGGGCGCTGGCCTGGCAGCCGCTGCCCGGTGGCCGCGCGGACGGGGTGCCGCTCGCGCTCGACGCGTGGCGCGCGGCGCTGGACGCGCAGGCCGCCGCGCCCGCGCAGCGCCTGCGCGGCGAGCGCCTCGTCGACGTCGCGCGCGGCCCGGCCTACGCGGGGCTTTGCGACGCGCTCGCGCCGGCCGCGCATTGGGCCGTGCGGCGCGAGCAGCTGCTCGGCCTCGCGCTCGACGCCTACCTCGCGAGCGGCAACTTCGTCGTGCTGCACCTGATCACGGGGCTGCGCGCGCTGCGCGTGCTCGGCGCCCTCGTGCCGGAGGGGCCCGACGTGCCGGTCTGGCTCACGCGCGCGTTCGCGGCGGCCTGGCTCGCCGCGGGCATGACGCCGCGGCCGCGCTCGGGCCGGCCCCCGCCCGACTGGCCGGCGCTGCAGCGCGCGGCGCTGGCCCAGCTCGACGACCACGCGCTGAAGCTGACCCATGCCTGCTGGCAGGAGGACCGGCTGCGCGCGGACCCGCGCTGGCGCGAGGCCGCGGCGCTGGGCCTCGGCCTGGCCTGAGCTCAGCCGCGATCGAGCTTGACGATCTCGGCCGCCGCGCGCAGCCCCTGCGTGTAGGCCTCCTCGAACACCGAGTAGGCCGACAGGTCCGCATGCGCGAAGTGCAGCCGCCCCTGCGGCGCGCGCAGCGCCGCGAGCGCGGCCGAGCCGCGCCGGCCCGGGAACGGGATGCTCATGCCATGGCCCCAGCGCATCAGGTCGGCGCGCCGGAGCTGGTCGCGCAGGCGCGGGTGGACCTCGTGCAGGCCGTCGAGCACGCGGCCGAGCCAGACTGGCCAGTCCTGCTTGAGCAGGGCCGGGCGCTGCGCCTCGTCGAGCGCGAGGTAGGCGCTCAGCACGAGCGGTCCGCCGGCCGGCGACAGCAGCTGGTGCGACGCGTCGACGTAGCCGAGCTGGCCGCTCGCCGCGCCGTAGACGACGTTGTCCCAGGCGCGCGGGGCGCCCGCGCGCTCGAGCGGCGCCTCGTCGAGCAGCAGGTTCGCGACGAGCCACGGCGCATGGCGGCCCGCGGCGGCCGCTTCGTGCAGCGGCGCGACGCTGCCGCCGACGAGGCGGTCGGCGATGGACAGCGGCGTCGCGAGCACGACGCGCTTGGCGATCCATCGCTCGGGGCGGTGCTGCGCCTCGTCGAACGCGAGCACGTCGACGGCGTCGCGCCCGGCGTCGACGCGCAGCACCGTGCGGCCCGGGTGCACACGCGCGCCGAGCGGCGCGGCGAGCTGGTTCGCGAGCCAGCCGTTGCCCTCGGGCCAGGTCAGCACCGGCTCGGCCTCGTCGTGGCCGTCTCCGGGCGGATGGAAGCCATGCCGGCTCGCGAAGTAGTGGACGCCGGCCCAGGCCGACACCGCGCTCGCCGGCGCGCCGTAGTCGTCGCGGCAGCAGTAGTCGAGGTACCAGCGCAGCTGCGCGTCGCCGAGGCCATGGGCGTCGAGCCAGGCCGTGAACGGCTGGGCGTCGAGGCGCGCGTGGTCGGGCGTCCACGGCGCGCGGTGCGTCGGCACGGCGAAGCCCCATTCGCGCCGCGCCTGCTCGACGAGGCGCGCGAAGTGCAGGTACTGCTCGCGCGTCGTCTCGGTCTGCGCGGGCGGCAGCAGGCCCTCGATCCACTCGCGCTGGTAGAACAGGCGCTCCTGCAGGCTGTGGCACAGGTGCAGCTCGTCCCAGACCGCGCGGCCCGATTCCCGCTTGACGAGGCCGAGCTCCTCGCACAGCGCGTAGATCGGCTCGTCGTCCTCGCCGGGTACCGGCAGGTAATGCGCGCCGAGCGGGCAGCCGAGGCCCGCGATCGCGTGGCCGCGCGCGTTGCCGCCCGCGCGGTCCTCGAGCTCGAGCACGGCGACGTCGTCGATGCCGGCGCGGGCGAGTTCGCGCGCGCACGCAAGGCCAGCGATGCCGCTGCCGACGACGACGACCTCGGCGCGCCGCGCCGGGCCGCTCGCGGGGCCGGGCCGCGCCTCGCGCAGGCGGTGGCCGCGCTCGACCGCGGCGCCGACCCAGCCGCCCGGCACCTCGCGGCGCCCGCCCGCGGCGTCGCAGCCGGCGAGCAGGGCGGTGCCGGCCGCGGCGGCGGCGAGGAGTTCGCGGCGCTTGATCACCGGACTTTGCCCCACTCGGCCTCGAACTCGCGCACGAGCACCTGGTTGGACAGGCGGTTGACCTCGGTCGGCACGCGCGCCATGTCGAGCGGGAAGTCGAACAGCGGCGGCAGGCTCGCGACGTCGAGGAAGCGCAGGCCCGGCGGCAGCGCCGTCGGCATACGCCAGGGCCGCCGGCTCGCGAGCACGAAGCCCCATTCGCCGAAGCTCGGCACATGGGCGTGATACGGCGTCGCGCTCAGGCCGACCGACTCGAGCGTGGTCACGACGGTCCAGAAGCTGCGCCGTGCGATCAGCGGGCTCGTCGTCTGCACGACCGCGTAGCCGCTCTCGGAGAGGTGCTGGGCGACGAGCGCGTAGAAGCTCGCCGTGTAGAGCTTGCCGAGCGCGAAATTGCTCGGGTCGGGGAAGTCGATCACGATCACGTCGTAGAAGCCCGCGTTGCGCTCGAGCCAGCCGAACGCGTCGGCGTTGACGACGTGGACCTTGGGGTCGTGGAAGGCATCGTGGTTGAGCGCGCGCAGCATGGGCAGCGTCGTGAACAGCTGGGTCATGCGCGGGTCGAGGTCGACGAGCGTGACCTGCTCGACCTGCGGGTAGCGCAGGATCTCGCGCAGCGCCATGCCGTCGCCGCCGCCGAGCACGAGCACATGGCACGGCGCGCCCTGGGCGGCCATCGCCGGATGCACGAGCGCCTCGTGGTAGCGGTACTCGTCGCGCGAGTCGAACTGCAGGTTGCCGTTCAGGTACAGGCGCAGGCCGTCGTGCACGCCGCTGACGACGATGCGCTGATACGGGCTGCTCTCGCGCACGAGGATGCGCTCGCCGTAGAAGCGCTCCTCGGCCCAGCTCGTCAGGCCGTCGGCCGCGACGAAGGCCGACGCGAGCGTGGCGACGACGCCCGCGCACGCGAGCGCGTGGGCGCGCCACGCGCGCAGCTCGGCGCGGAACAGCCACAGCGCCCACAGCGCGATAAACGCGTTGAGCAGGCCGAACGCGAGGCCCGTGCGGATCAGGCCCAGCTGCGGCACGAGCAGCAGCGGGAACGCGAGCGCGACGACGAGCGCGCCGAGGTAGTCGAAGGTCAGCACCTGCGAGACGAGCTCGGACAGGCGCCAGCCGGCCTGGTCGCGCCGCGCCTGCTGCTTGAGGATGCGCATCACGAGCGGGATCTCGAGCCCGACGAGCATGCCGACGAGCAGCACGAGCGCGTAGAGCAGGGTGCGGAACGCGCCGAGCTCGGCCGCCGGCAGCAGGCTGTGCGCGGCGAACAGCGCGGCCGGCATGAGCCCGCCGACCAGGCCGACGAGCAGCTCGACGCGCAGGAAATGCGCGACCAGCTGGTGCTCGAGGTGACGGCTCAGGTAGGAGCCCAGGCCCATCGCGAACAGATAGGTGCCGATCACGCTCGAGAACTCGAGCACCGAGTCGCCGAGCAGGTAGCTCGCGAGCGCGCCGGTCGCGAGCTCGTAGACGAGGCCGCAGGCCGCGACGATGAACACGCTCGCGAGCAGCAGCAGCTCGGCCGGCGCGATGCCGCCGGTGCGCGCGGCGCGCGTCAGCATGACTTGACCGCGTCGTCGACGCTCCAGGCCGCGAACGCCGCGGCGGGCAGGTCGGGCGAGGCGAGCCGCGCGAGCTGGTCGCGCACCGGGTCCTTGACGCGCGCGAGCACGAGCTTCGCGCCCTTGGCGCTGACGGCTGCGGCGAACTCGCCGAGCGCCTCGAGGGTCGTGCCGTCGAGGTCCGAGGTCTCCTCGAGGCTCAGCACGAGGTGGCTCAGGCCGGCCTCGCCGAGCACGCGCGCGCGGATCAGCGCGAGCAGCGGGTCGGCGTTGCCGAAGAACAGCGGCACGGCCGGCCGCGCGATCAGCAGGCCCGGCGGCACATGGGCGTCGGGGTGGCGCGCGAGGTCGACGTAGTCGTGGCTGTCGCCGAGCTGGCCGAGCCAGTCGACGCGCGGCTGGGCGAGGCGCTGCAGCAGCATCAGGATGCTCGCGCCGATCGCGGCGAGCAGGCCGTCGAGCACGCCGAGCGCGAGCACGGCGGCGAACGCGACGATCGCGACGACGCGGTCGCGCCGCCACTGGAAGTAGGGGCGCAGGCCGGCCGGGTTCAGCGAGTGCAGCATCGCGTGGATCACGATCGCGGCGAGCACGGGCTCGGGGGTCAGCGCGATCGCGGGGAGGGCGACGATCAGCGCGAGCAGCACGGTCGCCGCGGCGACGAGGCCCGACGCGCGGCTCTGCGCGCCGGCTGACTCGTTCGCCGAGGTCGCCGAGAAGCCCGCGCCGACGGCCATGCCCTGGACCAGCGCGGCCGCGATGTTCGCGACGCCGAGCGCGATCAGGTCGCGGTTCGCCTCGAACGGATCGTGATGGCGCAGCGCGAAGGTGCGGATCGAGCCGTAGGACTCGGCGTAGAGGATCAGCGCGAGCGCGACGGCGACCTCGCCGAGGCGCAGCCATTGGTCGAAGGGCAGCTGCGGCGGCGCGGGCAGCGCGAAATGCAGCTCGAGCGCGCCGACCTTGGCGACGCCGGCGGCCAGGCCCAGCGGCGTCAGCGCGATGCCCAGGGCGATCACGATCAGCGCGCCGGGCACGCGGCGCCAGCGCTCGAACAGCACGAGCAGCGCGAGCGCGCCCGCGCCGATCGCGAGGCTGGCGGGCTGCCATTCGGCATGGCGCTCGGCGATCGCGAGCAGGGTGCCGAACACGCCGGCCGACACGCCGTGCAGGCCCAGCGCGGTCGGCAGCTGCTTGACGACGATGGTCAGCGCGAGGCCCAGCGCGAAGCCGCGCAGCACGGGCTTGGCGATCAGGTTCGCGATCGCGCCGAGGCGCAGCAGGCCGGCGAGCAGGAAGAACACGCCGGCGATCAGCACCATGCCCATCGCGAGCGGCACGGCCAGGGCCGGGGCGCCGAGCGAGCGGGTCGCGGCGAGCAGCACGGCGGCCGACGAGGACGTCGCCGAGACGATCGCGAAGCGGCTGCGCCCGAGCAGGCCGTAGACGAGCAGGCCGGCGAGCAGCGCGAGCACGCCATGCGCGGGCGCGAGGCCCGCGATGCCCGAGTAGGCGACGGCCTCGGGCAGCAGCAGGCCGGCGATCGACAGGCCGGCGATCCAGTCGGCGCTCTTCATCGAGATCATCGGATGCGTAGGCCTAGCCGTGGATCGCGGCCGCGACGATCAGGCCGATCGCGATGCACATCGCGGCGACGACGACGCCGAGCGCGAGGTTCTTCTTCTCGACGATCTCGTGCCACAGGTGGTAGGGCGTGAGCTTGTCGATGATGACGAAGCTGACCCAGAAGATCAGCACGCCGATCACGGCGTAGAGGATGGAGCCGAGCACGATGCCGGGCTTGAGCCATTCGATGTCCATGCTGTCTCTCCTATGCGTTGACAACAACTATTTGTGGCCGCCGCCGCCGCTGCCCCAGCCGCCCCAGGCCCCGCCGGCGCCGGTGCCGGTGGGCGCGATGCGCGGACCGCCGCGCGCCTTGCACTGCAGGTACTCGGCGCTGTTCGGGCCGAAGCTGTCGCGCCAGCCCTGGCAGTCGTCGTGGGTGCACGCGCGCAGCAGCAGCATCAGCACGAGCAGCACGACGACGACGATGACGATGGTACGCAGCAGGCCGGCGCCAGGCTGCACGTCGGGGTGGGCGAGCGGGCCCGCGCCGAGCGCGGGGCCGAACGCGCGCGCGACCTCGGCCGCGTCGAGCGTGCGGCCGAGGCTCCACACGACCTCGCCGGCCATCTGCTCGCGGCTCAGCAGCTCGCTGCGGCCGACGCCGCGCAGCTCGTAGTCGCGGATCTCGGCGCGCTCGCCCTTTTGCAGGCGCCAGTAGAACTCGCCGAGCACGCGCGTCGTCTCGGCCGCGTAGTCCCATTTCAGCGCGAAACGCTTGGCGTGCCAGACCGCCGTGTCGCCGGTCTCGACCGGCGCGCCGGTCAGCGGCCGCACGAGACTCCAGCCCGCGTCGGCATCGACGAGGAAGGCGAAGCCCTCGGTGCGGTTGAACAGCAGGTATTCGCGCCAGGCGCTCGGCTCGTCGTCGCCGAGCTCGCGGCGCTCCTGGTAGCCGACGACCTGCCAGTCGACCGGCTTGGCGCCCGCGTCGAACGCGAGCGCACCCGGGCTGCCGAGCGCGATGCGCGGGTCGGGGCCCGCGTGCTGGGCGTAATACGCGAGCCCCGCGCCGTCTTCCTGCTGGCTCAGGTCGACGACCGCGTGGCATTGCCCGCAGGTGATGCTTTGCGTGCTCGCGAGCCGGGGCTCGAGCGGTGCGCCGCAGGACGGGCAGGGCAGGCTGCGGCCGCTCAAGGTCCTGCCGCTGTCCTCGCGCAGGCCGGTCAGGGCGAGGTCGGCGAGCGCGACCTGGCGGCCGATCGACCACAGCGGCGCGCCGGGCTTGGCCGGGTCGAGGTATTCGAGCGAACCGACCTCGTCCTGCGCGTTGCGCAGCTCGGCGACGACGAACGCGCCGGCCGGCGGCCGCGGCAGCTCGCCCTGGGCCGCGGCGACCCGGGCCCGCGTCAGCGCGGCGACCTGCCAGCGCTGGCCGGCCAGCGTCAGCGGCGCGCCGAGCTGGAGCGCGTCGGGGGCGGGCGGCGCCTCGGCGAGCGGCACCTCGAAGCTCAGGACGAAGCGGCCGTTGTCCTCGGCGAGCCAGGCGCTCCGGCCGCTCGCCTCGAACAGCACATGCCATTCGTTCCAGCTGCCGCCCTCGTAGCCGATCTGGAGCCGGCCGACGACGCTGAATGCCTCGCCCGCGTGGCGGCCCGTGCTGCCCAGCTGCAGCGGCGAGTAATCCTCGATGAGCTCGGCGCTCTGGCCGATGCGGCGCAGCGCGCCGGCGTCGCGCACGAGCGTGCTGCGGCAAAAGCCGCACACGGCCGTGGCCGACGCGGCCGAGCGGAACTCGACCGGCGCGCCGCAGTTCGGGCAAGCCGCCTGCCAGCGGCGCTGTGGGGTCGTGGCCAAAGGCGGGGGTTACGGCGTCTCAGAGTTTTTTCAGGAGGTCCGCCTTTTTCGCAGCGAACTCCTCTTCGGTCAAGATGCCCTTGGCGTGGAGGTCGCCAAGCTTCTCTATCATCGCCATCACGTCCTGCGCGCTCGCGGCCGGCGGCTGTGCGGCGCTCGCCTGGGCGGATCCAGCCGCGAGGCCCTGGCCGAGCTGCTGGGCAAGCACCTGGCCCAGCGCGACACCGGCGCCGAGGCCCATCGCGTCGCCGGCGACGCCGCCGCCGGCCGCCGCGCCCTCGGCCATCTTCGGGATCGCCTGGGCCGTCTGGTACTGCATGAACTGGCCCATGTTGTTGCCGACCATGCCCATGCCGATCTTCTGGTCGAGGATCTTCTGCAGCTCGTCGGGCAGCGAGATGCTCTGCACGGTCACGCTCTCGAGCTTGAGGCCGAGCTTGTCGAAGGCCGGCGCGGCCTGGTCCTGCAGCGCCCGGGCGAACGCGACCTGGTTGGCCGCGAGGTCGAGGAAGGGCGTGCCGCTATTGGCGACGGCGTCGGCGATGTTCTGCAGCATCAGGCCGCGCAGCTGGCCGTCGAGCTCGGCGACCGTGTAGCGGTCGCGGGTGCCCGAGACCTCGGTGTGGAAGCGCTTCGCGTCGGCGATGCGCCACGCGTAGTTGCCGAACGCGCGCAGGCGCACGGCACCGAAGTCCTTGTCGCGCAGCGTGATCGGCTGCGGCGTGCCCCAGCGCTGGTCGATGCGCTGGCGCGTGCTGAAGAAGTAGACGTCGCTCTTGAACGGGGACTCGAAGAGCTTGTCCCAGTTCTTCAGATAGGTCAGGACCGGTAGGGTCTGGGTCGTCAGCTTGTACAGGCCCGGGCCGAACTGGTCGGCCGCCTGACCCTCGTTGACGAACAGCGCCTGCTGCGACTCGCGCACCGTCAGCGCGCCGCCGTTCTGGATCTCCATGTCGGCCATGGGGAAGCGCCAGGCCAGCGTCTCGTCGCCGTCCTCGGTCCATTGGATGATGTCGATGAACTGCTTCTTGATGAAATCCATCAAAGACATGGGCGTCTCCTTGTCGGCGCTACATCTGCCGTTAACAGGCATGCAGTATCCGCCAAGGGGCATGGTGCAGATTGCCATTTCGGGCCGCATTGCGGTCTCGATACCGGCTTTTACGAAGCTGACAAAGAGCGCCGGCAATAATCACCTCCCATGAGCGTGCCGCGCGTGAGCATCCAGCCCGAGGATTTCGACCTGTCGGCCGAGGCCGCCGAGCTGCGCGCGGGCCGCGACGACGTCGGCGCGCTCGCGAGCTTCGTCGGCACGGTGCGCGGCGGCGGCGTCGAGCTGATGGAGCTCGAGCATTACCCGGGCATGACGGAGGCCGCGATCGAGGCCATGATCGACGCGGCGATGGCGCGCTTCCAGATCGTCGCGGCGCGCGTGATCCACCGCGTCGGCGCGCTGCCAGCGGGCGCCCAGATCGTGCTCGTGCTCGTCGCCGCGCGGCATCGCGGCGTCGCGTTCGCGGCTTGCGAGTTCCTGATGGACTACCTGAAGACCCAGGCGCCGTTCTGGAAGAAGGAACACGGCCCCGACGGCGCACGCTGGGTCGACGCGCGCGACAGCGACGACGAGGCGCTCGCGCGCTGGGGCCTCGCGAATATCGAGAGAAACGCATGACGAAGCAAGCGCAGTCGTCCAGGGCCCTGGGCCGCCTGCTGCACCTCGGGAGCAGCGCCGACAAGCTGCGCCTCGCCGCCGCGCTCGTGCTGCTCGCGGGCCTGTTCAGCGCCGCGCTGGTCTGGTGGTTCAACCGCGACGACAACGCGGCGCTGCTGCGCCAGGGCTACGAGATCGTCGGCGGCCAGGTCTACGCGAGCCAGCAGGCCCAGGCTGCGCGCGACATGCAGCTCGAGCGCATCGGCGGCCACGCGGCCGTCTGGGCCGCGAACTTCAACGAATGGCTGGCCGAGCGGTTCGAGGGCCGCCGGCTCGCCGTCACGCTGCTCGTGCTCGCGGGCGTCGTCGCGCTCGTGCTCGCCCGCATTGCCGTGCTGATGGACGAGATCGCGGCCCACGAGGAAACCGAGGCGGGGGGCGCGCCGGACTCTTGAATTTCGCGCGTCTGGGCCTATCTTCCCGGCAACGGAGGAGTTCCATCCCATGCGTCCCGCGTACGAAGTCCGGGCGCTAGCTGAATAGGCCCATATGCGACCCGACAAGTTCACCACGACCCTGCAGCAGGCTCTGGCCGAAGCCCAGAGCCTCGCGCTGTCCCGCGACAACCCCTATATCGAGCCGGCCCACCTGCTCGTCGCGCTGCTGGCCCAGGACACCGGGCCGCGCGCGCTGCTCGAGCGCGCCGGCGTGCGCGTGCCGGCGCTGAAGACGGCGGCCGACACCGTCGTCGCGGGCCTGCCCCAGGTGCAGGGCGCCGACCAGCAGCTCGGCGCGGGCCGCGACCTCGTCGCGCTGCTCCAGGCCGCCGAGAAAGAGGCCGGCCGCCGCGGCGACAACTTCATCGCGAGCGAGATGGTGCTCCTGGCGCTGGCCGACGCGAAGACCGACCTGGCCGGCGTCGCGCGCGGCCACGGCCTGTCGCGCAAGGCGCTCGAGGCCGCGATCGAGGCGGTGCGCGGCGGCGCGAGCGTCGACAGCGCCGAGTCCGAAGGCCAGCGCGAGGCGCTCAAGAAATACACGCTCGACCTGACCGAGCGCGCGCGCGCCGGCAAGCTCGACCCCGTGATCGGCCGCGACGACGAGATCCGCCGCGCGATCCAGGTGCTGCAGCGCCGCAGCAAGAACAACCCGGTGCTGATCGGCGAGCCCGGCGTCGGCAAGACCGCGATCGTCGAGGGCCTGGCCCAGCGCATCGTCAACGGCGAGGTGCCCGATTCGCTGCGCGACAAGCGCGTGCTCGTGCTCGACATGGCGCTGCTGCTCGCCGGCGCGAAGTTCCGCGGCGAGTTCGAGGAGCGCCTCAAGAGCGTGCTCAAGGAGGTCGCCGCCGAGGCCGGCCGCGTGATCCTGTTCATCGACGAGATCCACACCATGGTCGGCGCGGGCAAGGCCGAGGGCGCGATCGACGCGGGCAATATGCTCAAGCCCGCGCTCGCGCGCGGCGAGCTCCACTGCATCGGCGCGACGACGCTCGACGAATACCGCAAGTACGTCGAGAAGGACGCCGCGCTCGAACGCCGTTTCCAGAAGGTGCTCGTCGACGAGCCGACCGTCGAGGCGACGATCGCGATCCTGCGCGGCCTGCAGGAGAAGTACGAGGTCCACCACGGCGTCGAGATCACCGACCCGGCGATCGTCGCCGCGGCCGAGCTCTCGCACCGCTACATCACCGACCGCTTCCTGCCCGACAAGGCGATCGACCTGATCGACGAGGCCGCGGCCAAGATCAAGATCGAGATCGACTCCAAGCCCGAGGCGATGGACCGCCTCGACCGCCGCCTGATCCAGCTGAAGATCGAGCGCGAGGCCGTGCGCAAGGAAAAGGACGAGGCTTCGCAAAAGCGCTTCGAGCTGATCGAGGACGAGATCGTCAGGCTCGGCCGCGAATACGCCGACCTCGAGGAGATCTGGAAGAGCGAGAAGGCCCAGGCCCAGGGCTCGGCCCAGGTCAAGGAAGAGATCGACCGCATCAAGTTCCAGATCGAGGAGCTCAAGCGCCGCGGCGACTTCAACAAGGTCGCCGAGCTCCAGTACGGCCGCCTGCCCGAGCTCGAGAAGCGCCTGCACGAGGCCCAGGCCAAGGAATCCGCGAAGAGCGCGAAGGACGGCCCGCGCCGCCCGCAGCTGCTGCGCACGCTCGTCGGCGCCGAGGAGATCGCCGAGGTCGTCGCGCGCGCGACCGGCATCCCGGTCGCCAAGCTCATGCAGGGCGAGCGCGACAAGCTGCTGCTGATGGAGAACCGCCTGCACGAGCGCGTGGTCGGCCAGGACGAGGCGATCCGCGCCGTGTCCGACGCGATCCGGCGCTCGCGCGCGGGCCTGTCGGACCCGAACCGGCCGCTCGGCTCCTTCCTGTTCCTCGGCCCGACCGGCGTCGGCAAGACCGAGCTGTGCAAGGCGCTCGCGGGCTTTCTGTTCGACAGCGAGGACCACCTCGTGCGCATCGACATGAGCGAGTTCATGGAGAAGCATTCGGTCAGCCGCCTGATCGGCGCGCCGCCCGGCTACGTCGGCTACGAAGAGGGCGGCACGCTGACCGAGGCCGTGCGCCGCAAGCCCTATAGCGTGCTGCTGCTCGACGAGGTCGAGAAGGCCCACCCCGACGTCTTCAACGTACTCTTGCAGGTGCTCGACGACGGCCGCCTGACCGACGGCCAGGGCCGCACCGTCGACTTCAAGAACTGCGTGATCGTGATGACGAGCAATCTCGGCTCGCAGCACATCATGCAGCTCTCGGGCGAGAGCGACGAGGTGATCCGCGAGGCCGTGTGGAAGGAAGTCAAGGCGCATTTCCGCCCCGAGTTCCTGAACCGCATCGACGAGACCGTGATCTTCCACGCGCTCGACGCCGCGCATATCGCCGACATCGCCCGCATCCAGCTGCGCACGCTCGAGCGCCGCGTGGCCAAGATGGACATGCAGCTCGAGGTCAGCGAGGCCGCCGTGGCCGAGCTCGCGAAGGCCGGCTTCGACCCGGTGTTCGGCGCGCGCCCGCTCAAGCGCGCGATCCAGCAGCGCCTCGAGAACCCGCTGTCCAAGGCGATTCTCGAGGGCCGCTTCGGGCCCAAGGACCTGATCCCGGTCGACGTGGCCGGCGGCGAGTTCACCTTCGGCCGCACGGTGCACTGAGGCGCGGCGCCCGGCACGCGCCGGGCGCGCCAAAGCCTCAGGGCGGCGAATCCGGGCCCAGGTACTGGTCCAGGAAGGCCGCCATGCGCTTGGCGAAGTCGATGCGGTTCGCGGCCACGCCGAAGCCGTGGCCCTCGCCGGCGTAGCTGACCCAGACCGGGTCGTGGCCGGCCGCGCGCATCGCGTCGCGCAGGCGTTCGCCATGCGCGATCGGCACGCGCCTATCGGCCTCGCCGTAGGCGAGCAGCAGCGGCGCCTTGATGCGCGCGGCCTGCTTGACCGGCGAGTTCGCGGCGATCAGCGCGGCGTCCTTGACCGGGTCGCCGACGAGCTCGTGCAGGTGGTATTTGCGCGCCGCGCCGCTGATGTCGTCGTCGACCCACCACGAGCCGCTGACGTAGAGGTCGAGGTCGGCGAGCGCCACCCAGGCGACGCCGCAGCGGTACAGGTCCGGGTCCTTGATCAGGCCCATCAGCGTCGCGTAGCCGCCGTAGCTGGCCCCGGCGATGCAGGCCTTGGTGCTCGCGAGGCCTTCGTGCTGCGCCCAGCGCAGCGCGTCGGCGATGTCGTCCTGCATCGCGAGGCCGTACTGCTTGAAGCCGGCCTTGAAATGGACGTCGCCGTAGCCGGTGCTGCCGCGCATCTCGGGCTCGATCACGACGTAGCCGCGCGTGGCGAGGAACTGCGCGTCGGCGTTCCAGGCCCAGCGCCGGCCGCGCACCCAGGGACCGCCGTGGACGAGCACGACCGCCGGCAGCGGGCCCGCGGCGACCGGCGGGCGCGTGACCCAGACCGGCAGGTCGAGGCCGTCGCGCGCGCGGATGCGGTGCAGCTCGGTCGTCGCCATCTGCGCGGGCTCGATGCCGCTGCGCACATGGCCGACCGCGGTCCACGTCGTTTCGCCGTCGGCCGGGTGGGCGCGGTAGACGAGCAGCCGGCCCGGGTCGCGGTCGCTGTACGAGCGCACGAGCGCGACGAGCGCGTCGCTGTCGCAGCGCCGGCAGTCGATGCGGTTTATGTAGCCGGGCAGCTGCGCGTCGACGCGGGCCTGCAGCGCCTTGAGCCGCGCGTCGAACCAGACCGTCGTCTCGCCGTCGGTCGTCACGCGCACGCCGCGCGCGGCGCCGCGGCCGTCGGTGATCAGATGCCCTTCGAAGTCGAAGCCCGGCGTGACGACGAGCGCGCGGGCCTCGGGGGCCTGGGTGGCGAAGTCGTAGCGTGCGAGCACCTGGTCGCCCTCGCGGCCCTCGCTGCGCGTGACGTAGAGCTTGCCGGCGTCGTCGACCGCGTTGACGTTGAACGGCCGCGAGAGCAGGTCGCTGTCGTAGAGTTGTGTCCAGGCCTTGCTGCCCGGCGCGCGCCAATAGGCGGCCTGGCGGCCGTCGCGCTGCGTGAACGCGACGCGCGCTTCGCCATGGCCATCGGTCAGCCAGCCGACCGTGTCGGGGGGCGCGTTGAAGCCGGCATCGCGCGTGCGGCCGGTGCGCGTGTTGAGCCATAGCGGCAGCTGCAGATGGCGGTCGTCGGTCGTGAATTCGGCGACCAGCACCTCTTCGTTCACCTTGCCGGCCTGCGGCTCGGGGACCGATAGCAGGACATGGTTCCAGCTCAGCAGGTTCGGGTCGAGGTCGCCGCTGGTGATGAACGGCGTGCCCTGGCGGCGCACGAGCAGGCGCAGGTGGCTGCCGTCGGTGTCGACCGCGTAGAGTCCCGGCGCGCCGTTCGGCCGGCCGCTGCCGTCGGACATGTCGACGACGCCGAAGACCAGGCGCTCGTCGCTGACCCAACGGACCTGCCGGACGTCGCCGTCGCGAAAGAGCGCAGCGCGCGTGATCTTGCCGCCCGGGCCGAGGTCGACGACGGCGAGGCCGACGCGGTCGGAACCCTTGGCCGTGGTGATCGCGAGCCTGCTGCCCGACGGCGACAGCACCGCCTCGATGACGTCGGCGTCCTGGTAGAAGACGTCGGCCGGCGGCGGCGCGGCGGGCGCGGCCGGCGCCGCCACGGCGCCGGCGCCGAGCACGAGGCCCAGCACCAGGCCCATCGCGAGCATGCCCTGACGGTAGGGCCGATCTCCAACGTGCATCTTCTTGTCTCCCTGCAGGCCACGGCAGAATAGCCGCATGCATGACAATCCCGTGTCATGAGTTCTCCTGACACGCAAGACCGCGCCGCCGGCGCCCCCGTCGTGATCGTCGGCGCCGGCCTCGCCGGCCTGACCGTGGCCCTGCACCTGGCCGACCACCTGCCCGTGACCATTCTCGCCAAGCGCGAGCTGACCGAGGCCGCGACGGCCTGGGCCCAGGGCGGCATCGTCGGCGTGCTCGGCAGCGACGACAGCATCGAAAGCCATGTGCGCGACACCCAGGACGCGGGCGCGGGCCTCGTCGACGAGGCGATGGCGCGCTTCATCGCCGAGCGCAGCGCCGCGGCCGTCGCCTGGCTGGTCGAGCAGGGCGTGCCGTTCACGCCCGACGACAGCGGCCCGCTGGGCCTGCACCTGACGCGCGAGGGCGGCCACGCGGTGCGCCGCATCGCCCACGCGGCCGACGCGACCGGCAAGGCGATCCACGACCGCCTCCTCGACGCCGCGCGCGCGCACCCGAACATCCGCCTGCGCGAACGCTGGATGGCGCTCGACCTCGTGACCTCGCGCCACCTGCAGCGCGACGAGCCGTCGCGCTGCTACGGCATCTACGCGCTCGACATCGACGCGCAGCGCGTCGAGACCCTGCACGCGCGCGCCGTCGTGCTCGCGACCGGCGGCGCGGGCAAGGTCTACCGCTACACGACCAACCCCGACACCTCGACCGGCGACGGCATCGCGATGGCCTGGCGCGCGGGCTGCCGCGTCGCGAACATGGAGTTCATCCAGTTCCACCCGACCTGCCTGTACACGCCGGGCGGCCACCCGCAGGACCGCAGCTTCCTGATCACCGAGGCGCTGCGCGGCGAGGGCGGGCATCTGAAACTCCCCGACGGCACGCGCTTCATGGCCGCGCACGACGAGCGCCTGGAGCTCGCGCCGCGGGACATCGTCGCGCGCGCGATCGACTTCGAGATGAAGCGCCACGGCCTCGACCACGTGTGGCTCGACGCGACCCACCTCGGCGAAGCTTTTCTCAAGGAGCATTTCCCGACCATCCACGCGCGCTGCCTCGCGCTGGGCATCGACATCGCGCGCGCGCCGATCCCGGTCGTGCCGGCCGTGCACTTCACCTGCGGCGGCGTCGTCACCGACCGCATCGGCCGCTGCGACCTGCCGGGCCTGTACGCGGTCGGCGAGACGGCGTACACGGGCCTGCACGGCGCGAACCGGCTCGCGAGCAACTCATTGCTCGAATGCGTGGTGCTCGGCCGCAGCTGCGCGGACGACGTGCTCGCGCAGGACGCGCCCGAGGACGCGCCGCTGCCGGCCTGGGACGAGAGCCAGGTCGAGAACGCCGACGAGCAGGTCGTGATCGCCCACAACTGGGACGAGCTGCGCCTGCTGATGTGGAACTACGTCGGCATCGTGCGAACGACCAAGCGGCTCGAGCGCGCGCTGCACCGCATCGCGCTGCTGCGCAGCGAGATCGACGACTACTACGCGAACTTCCGCGTCACGCGCGACCTGCTCGAGCTGCGCAACCTCGTCGACTGCGCCGAGCTGATCGTGCGCTCGGCACTCTTGCGCCACGAGAGCCGCGGCCTGCACTTCAGCCGCGACTACCCGCGCACGCTGCCCGCGAGCCTGCCGACGATCCTCGTCAGCGAGTAGGGCTCAGGCTTGCTGGCGCAGCGCGGTGCGCGCCTCGACGAAGTGGAACGCGTAGTTCACGGCCTCTTCGATCGCGGCGTTGATCTCGCGGCGCTCGTTGTCGGTCAGGTAGAACGAGAAGTCGACCGCGTGGCGGATGTAGCGCGGCGGCAGGCGGTTCAGCGCCACGCAGGCGACGTCGCACAGCACGTCGTTGCCGAGGTCGATGCCGGGGAAGTTCGGTGCAGCGGCCTGGATCGCCGCGAACACCTCGACCTCGTGGTGGTTGTAGATCGAGCTGAAGTCGGTCATGGTTTCGTTCCCGTTCCTGGAAGAATGATCGAAGCGTAGCCGATCTCGGTGTCTTTCAAGCTGCGCCGATACCCGGAACGAGGCTGCCCGGCGCGGCCTTGCTCGAGGCTTTCTGTGCCGCCGTGAAATCCAGCATGCGTTCGATGCAGACGAGCGCCCGGGTGCGGACGCCTTCGTCGAGCGCGATCTCGCCGGCGCCTTGCTCGAGGCAGTCGATCAGGCCCTGCAGGCCGTTCATCGCCATCCACGGGCAATGCGCGCAGCTCTTGCACGTGGCGCCGTTGCCGGCCGTCGGCGCCTCGATCAGGACCTTGTCGGGCGCGAGCTGGCGCATGCGGTGCAGGATGCCGTTGTCGGTCGCGACGATGTACTCGCGCGCCGTGCCCTCGACGACGGCCTTGAGCAGGCCCGAGGTCGAGCCGACCACGTCGGCCTGGGCAACCACGCTTTGCGGCGACTCGGGGTGGACGAGCACCTGGGCATTCGGGTACTGCTCGCGCAGCAGCGTGAGCTCGAGACCCTTGAACTCGTCGTGGACGATGCACGCGCCGTTCCACATCAGCATGTCGGCGCCGGTCTGCTCCTGGATGTAGCGGCCGAGGTGGCGGTCGGGCGCCCAGATCAGTCGCTCGCCCTGCGCCTTCAGGTGCGAGACGATGTCGAGCGCGCAGGCGCTCGTGACCATCCAGTCGGCGCGCGCCTTCACGGCCGCGCTGGTGTTCGCGTAGACGACGACCTTGCGGTCCGGGTGGGCGTCGCAGAAGGCCGCGAAGTCCTCGGCCGGGCAGCCTAGGTCGAGCGAGCAGGTCGCGTCGAGGTCGGGCATCAGCACGCGCTTCTCGGGGCTCAGGATCTTGGCCGACTCGCCCATGAAGCGCACGCCAGCGACGACGAGGGTCTGCGCCGCATGGTCGCGGCCGAAGCGCGCCATCTCGAGCGAGTCGGCGACGCAGCCGCCGGTCTCGAGCGCGAGGTCCTGGAGCTCGCCGTCGACGTAGTAATGGGCGACGAGCACGGCGCCCCTGGCCTTGAGCAGCTCGGCCGCGCGGGCCTTGAGCGCGCGGCGCTGGGCCGCGTCGAGCGGGGCGGGTTGCTTGGCCCAGGCATGGGCGACGCAGCTCGTGCCGGCCGCGTCCTGGCGCGTGTAGTCGAAGAGGACGGTCTGTTCGGTCATGGCGCGATTGTCGCGCGGGCGCAAAAGCCCGCCGTGGCGCGGGCCGAATCGTGGCCTCGCCTCAGAACAGGTCGAGGCTCTCGGGCGTCGGGTCGCCGGCCGCCGGTGCGGTCGCCGCGCGTGCCGGACCGCGCGCGGGCGGCGCCTCGCCGGGCCGCGTCAGGTGGCCGACGCGCACGCCGAGCAGGCGCAGGCGGCGCGTGAGGTCGGCGCGCTTCAGGCACAGGCCGGCGGCGTGGCGGATCGCCGCGGCGTCGCGGATCGGCGTGGCCAGCGTGATCTCGCGCGTCTGCGTGACGAAGCCCTCGAAGCGCAGCTTGACGCCGACGTTGCGGCCGACGTAGTTCTTGCGCTCGAGGTCGCCGGCGAGCTGCTCGCACAGGCGCGTGAAGATGCGGCCGAGCTCGGCGCGGTCGCGCACTGCGTGGAGGTCGCGCTCGAAGGTGGTCTCGCGGCTGATCGAGACCGGTTCGCTGTGCGTGACGACCGGGCGCTCGTCCTGGCCGTGCGCGGCGCGGTGCAGCCATTCGCCGTAATGCTCGCCGAAGGCCTTGACGAGCTCGGGCAGGGGCCGCGCCGCGAGCTCGCCGATCGTCTCGACGCCGAGCTCGTTCAGGCGCGCGCCGGCCTTCGGGCCGATGCCGTTGATGCGCCGCACCGGCAGCGGCCAGATCCGCGTCGCGATGTCCTCGGCCATCACGAGGGTCAGGCCGTCGGGCTTGTCGAGCTCGGACGCGATCTTGGACAGCAGCTTGTTCGGGGTCACGCCGATCGAGCAGCTCAGGCCTGTCGCGCGCGCGACCGAGTTCTTGAGCTCGCGCGCGATCGCGCGCACGCCGCCGAGCGGGTCGTGGCCGACCGGCTCGCGGATGCCGGGCACGTCCGACAGGTCGATATAGATCTCGTCGATGCCGCGGTCCTCGATGACCGGCGCGATCTCGGCGACGGCGGCCTTGAACAGGCGCGAGTGGCGCCGGTACGCGTCGAAGTCGGCCGGCAGCAGGATCGCGTCGGGCGCGCGCAGCGCGGCCTTCATCAGGCCCATCGCCGAGAACACGCCGAGCTCGCGCGCCGCGTAGGTCGAGGTCGTCGCGACGCCGCGGCCGACGTAGTCGCGCAGCCGCGCGAAGCGCCGCGTGCCGTCGGCGAGCTCCTCGGGCGCGTGCTGGCGGCGGCCGCCGACGACGACCGGCAGGCCCTTGAGCTCGGGATAGCGCAGCAGCTCGACCGACGCGTAGAACGCGTCCATGTCGAGGTGGGCGATCAGGCGCTCGGGCAGGGGCATGGCCCGGCCATTGTCGGCGCGCGCGGGACGCGCTTGTCGACGGCGGGATATTCGGGGTCGAGCGCCGGGCCGCTGCCAAGCCGGCCCGCACGCGGCGGCCCGCTACCCAATGCCGCTGACCGCCGCGTCCCCTCGGAGGATCGGCCAGGGGCGCCCGCGTTCAGCGTGGCGCGCCTGGACGGGGGGCTTCAAGTCAGGCGAGCCGCGCGCGGTGCCGCGCGACCTGGGCGCGCACCTGCGCGGGCGCCGTGCCGCCGAGGATGTCGCGCGCCTCGAGCGAGCCGCGCAGCGACAGCACCTCGAACACGTCGGCGTCGATGCGCGCGTCGAACTTGCGCAGCGCGTCGAGCGGCAGCTCGGCGAGGTCGAGGCCCTGCGCGATCGCGGTCTTGACGGCGTGCGCGACGACCTCGTGGGCGTCGCGGAACGGCAGGCCCTTCTTGACCAGGTAGTCGGCGAGGTCGGTCGCCGTCGCGTAGCCGCGCTTGGCGGCGCGCTCCATTGCCGCGGGCTTGACCGTGATGCCCGCGGCCATCTCGGCGAAGATGCGCAGCGTGTCCTTCAGCGTGTCGACCGTGTCGAACAAGGGCTCCTTGTCCTCCTGGTTGTCCTTGTTGTAGGCGAGCGGTTGGCCCTTCATCAGCGTGAGCAGGCCCATCAGGTGGCCGATCACGCGACCGCTCTTGCCGCGCGCGAGCTCGGGCACGTCGGGGTTCTTCTTCTGCGGCATGATCGACGAGCCGGTGCAGAAGCGGTCGGCGAGGTCGATGAACGCGAAGGCCTGGCTCATCCACAGGATCAGCTCCTCGGACAGGCGCGACACATGGACCATCACGAGCGACGCGGCGGCCGCGAACTCGATCGCGAAGTCGCGGTCGCTGACGGCGTCGAGGCTGTTCTGGCACACCCCTTCCATGCCGAGCGTGCGCGCGACGCGCTCGCGGTCGAGCAGGTAGCTCGTGCCGGCGAGCGCGGCGGCGCCGAGCGGCAGGCGGTTGACGCGGCGGCGCACGTCGAGCATGCGCTCGGCGTCGCGCGCGAACATCTCGACGTAGGCGAGCAGGTGGTGGCCGAAGCTCACGGGCTGGGCGACCTGCAGGTGGGTGAAGCCGGGCAGGATCACGTCGGCGTGCCGGTCGGCGACGTCGACGAGCGCGCGCTGCAGCGCCGCGAGCAGCGCGCCGATCTCGTCGATCTCGCCGCGCAGCCACAGGCGCACGTCGGTCGCGACCTGGTCGTTGCGGCTGCGGCCCGTGTGCAGGCGCTTGCCGGCGAGGCCGACGAGCGCGGTCAGGCGCGCCTCGATATTCAGGTGCACGTCCTCGAGGTCGAGCTGCCATTCGAAGCTGCAGGCTTCGATCTCGCCCTTGATCTGGGCCATGCCGCGCTCGATCGCCGCGTGGTCGTCGGCGCCGAGGATGCCCTGGGCGTGCAGCATCTCGGCGTGGGCGAGGCTGCCCGCGATGTCGGCGGCCCACAGGCGCTTGTCGAAGAACACGCTCGAGGTGTAGCGCTTGACGAGCTCGCTCATCGGCTCGGAGAACAGGGCGGACCAGGCCTGGGACTTGTTGGCGAGTTGGTTGTCGGACGGGTTGGACATGCTCGGCGCTCTTGGACAATGCGGGAGGAGAAAGACCCCCCGATTCTAAGAAGCTGCATGGCCGCCCGCGATGCCGACCCGCGCAGCGCCACCCGCGCCGGCGCTCGACGAGGCGGCCGTGATCGTCGTCGCCGACCGCGGCCGCCGCACGCACGTGCCGCTCGCCGAGGTGCTTCACAGGCGCGGCGCGGATCCGTGGCATGCTCCGCAGCCGCCGATCAACTTCAGCAATTCCGCCGATGAAAATCACTGTCGAGACCCTGGTCAACGCCCCGATCGAGAAGGTCTGGAACGAATACAGCGCGCCCGCGGCGATCAAGCAGTGGAACGCCGCGTCGAGCGACTGGCACACGACGGCCGCGAGCGTCGACCTGCGCGTCGGCGGTCAGTTCGCGTCGCGCATGGAGGCCAAGGACGGCAGCATGGGCTTCGACTTCGCCGGCACCTATACGCGCGTCGAAGCGCCGCACCTGATCGAGTACCGCTCCGGCGAGCGCGAGGCCCAGCTGCGATTCAGCGAAGGCCCGGGCGGCGTGAGCGTGCGCGTGAGCTTCGACGCCGAGCCGACTCACTCGGTCGAGCAGCAGCAGGGCGGCTGGCAGGCCATCCTCGAGAGCTTCAGGCGCTACGTCGAGCGCGCTTAGCCCGCGGCCGCGAGGCGACTCCCGCCAACGGCGATGATCGGCCCATGCAAGAGCCGGGCACCGGGACGCGCCGCTGGATCTGGGGGACGGGCCTCGCCGCCGTGCTCGGCCTGGCCCTGCTGGTTGCGCTGTGGCGTGTGCCCGCGCCGCGGGCGGCGCGGCAGCAGCAGACCCCGACCGCGAGCTCCTGGCTCGCGATGCTTGCGGCCGCGCCGGCGGCAAGCGCGCCGCTGCCGCGCGACGCGGCCGGCCTCGCGGCGTACGACGCGCTGTGGTGCGGCCGTACGGCGCCCGGCGCGGCCCTGGCCGCGTCGACGGCCGAGCAGGCGATGGTCGACGCGACGAGCGCGCTCCAGGCGGACTGGCGCGCCGCCTTGAGCGCGCGCGGCGACCCGCGCTCGCAAGGGCTCGCGACCCTGCTCGGCGCGGGCGACTCGAACGGCGAGGGCGGCACCCCGCGCCTGCGCCTCGCCGCGCAGGCCGCCGCGACCCAGGACCCGGCGCTGATCGCCTGGTCGCTCGCGGCCTGCGCGCCGGGCGCCGATTGCGCCGGGCTGTCGCCGCGCCTGTGGGCCGCGCGCGACGCCGGCAACCTCGCGCCCTGGCTCGCCGAGTTCGCGCGCGCGGCCGCGGCCGGCGAGACCGGCAGCCTGAGGGAGGCGCTCTACCAGATCGGCCGGGCCCAGCGCGACGACGACTACGGCCGCCTGGCCCTGGGCCTGCTCGACCAGGCGCGCAGCACCGACGCGCCGGGGCTGCGCAACTCGGCCGAGGCCGTGACCGAGATGGGCATCTTCGCGGCGCAGCCCTTGGCCGGCTGGCCGGCGCTGCGCGGCCATTGCCTCGCGGCCGTCGCGCAAGGCGACCTCGAGGAGCAGCGCTTGTGCGAGGTGGCCGCCGACGCGGTCTGGCGCCTCGACGACACGGTGACCGGCGCGGCCCTGGCTGCCGCGCTCGCGCGGCGCCTGCCGCAGGCCGACGCGGCATTGTGGGCTCAGCGCCGCCGCCGGGTCGACGCCTACCTGGCGCTGCAGAACGAACGTTTCGAGGCCTATGTGGGGCAGCTCGCGGCCGGGCGGCCCTGCGAGGGCGACGTGGCGCTGCGCCGCTTCGTGCATGTGCTCGCCGAGCGCGGCGAGCGCGGCGCGCTCGATACGCTGCTGCAGGGGCGCGACGTCGACGCGCTCGGGCAGGCCTACCGCGCGGCCCACCCGGCGCCGGGCGCGCCGGCCGCGCCGGACGTTGCGCGGCCCGAGGCGCCTGATCGATCGGGCGCCGGACGGCCCGATACGCCGTAGACTCGCGACCGCTGCGCCGTCTCTTTCCTATCACGCCGCTGTAACGAGCCGCGGCGACAATGCCCGGTTAATCTGCGCCCACCCCATGTTCGACAAGCGTTTCTTCCCCCGCCAGGTCGTCGAAGCCAGCGGCAACCGCTGGGACCTGTTCCTGCTGCCGCTGGTGCTGGCCGGACTCGTGCTGCTGGGCCTGGGCGCGCGCGGCATGGCGCGGCCCTACCAGATCGGCGACGTGCTCGCGATCAGCCTCGACCCGCTGGTCCTGCCCTACTACCTGCTGCGAACGACGCTGCGCATGTTCATCGCGCTCGGCGCGTCGCTGGTCTTCAGCTGCGTCTACGCGGTGCTCGCGGCCAAGTACCGCGCGATGGAGAAGGTGCTCGTGCCGCTGCTCGACATCCTCCAGTCGATCCCCATCCTGGGCTTCCTGTCGATCACGGTGACCGGCTTCATCGCGCTGTTCCCGGGCAATCTGTTCGGCGTCGAATGCGCGGCGATCTTCGCGATCTTCACCTCGCAGGCCTGGAACATGGCGTTCTCGCTGTACCAGTCGCTGCGCACGGTGCCGGCCGAGCTGCAGGAGGCCGCGCGGGTGTTCCAGCTGTCGGGCTGGCAGCGCTTCTGGCGCCTCGAGCTGCCGTTCGCGATGCCGGGCCTGCTGTGGAACATGATGATGAGCATGTCGGGCGGCTGGTTCTTCGTCGTCGCGTCCGAGGCGATCTCGGTGTCGAACCAGGACATCAAGCTGCCCGGCGTCGGCTCCTATATCGCCGAGGCGATCGCCGCGCGCGACATGCACGCGATCGGCTGGGCCATCCTCGGCATGCTGATCGGCATCATCCTGTACGACCAGCTGTTCTTCCGCCCGCTGCTCGCCTGGGCCGACAAGTTCCGCTTCGAGGAAGGCTCGAGCGAGTCGGCGCCGAGCAGCTGGCTGCTGACCTGGATGCGCCGCACCCAGCTGCTGCAGCGCGCCGGCGAATGGCCCGACCGCTGGCTCGTGCGCAGCTTCGCGTGGGCGCGCAAGCCCTTCGACGGCACCTCGATCCGCGCGCGCGCGGTCGAGATCAACCCGCTGTGGGGGCGCGCCTGGGACGCCGTGCTCGCCGCGGCCGTGATGTTCGCGGCCTGGAGCCTCTTGAGCTTCATCCGCGCCGAGGTCGGCTGGGCCGAGGTCGGCCATGTGTTCGCGCTGGGCCTGATCACGCTCGTGCGCGTCGTCGTGCTGATCGCGCTGGCCTCGCTGATCTGGGTGCCGATCGGCGTGCGCATCGGCCTGAACCCGCGCCTGTCGAACCGGGTCCAGGCGGTCGCGCAGTTCCTCGCCGCGTTCCCGACCAACCTGGTGTTCCCGGTCGCCGTTTACTTCATCGTCCATGGCAGGCTGAACCCCGACGTCTGGCTGTCGCCGCTGATGGTGCTGGGCACCCAGTGGTATCTGCTGTTCAACGTGATCGCGGGCGCGTCGACGATCCCGACCGAGCTGCGCCTCGCGGCGCAGAACCTGGGCCTGAGCGGCTGGCTCAAGTGGCGCCGCTACCTGCTGCCGGCGATCTTCCCGAGCTTCGTGACGGGCGCTATCACGGCCAGCGGCGGCTCGTGGAACGCGAGCATCGCGGCCGAGATCGTGCAGTGGGGCGACACCAAGCTCGAGGCCCATGGCCTCGGCGCCTACATCAACCAAATGACGGCGACGGGCGACTTCCCGCGCATTGCGCTGGGCATCGGCGTGATGTGCATCCTCGTGATGTCGCTGAACCACTTCGTCTGGCGCCGCCTGTACCGGCTCGCCGAATCCAGGATGCACTTCTGATGGCCAAGCCCCTCGTCGAACTCAAGAACGTCGCCAAGAGCTTCAAGTCGCAGGACGGCAGTTCGCGCACCGTGCTCGAGGGCGTGGACTTCACGCTGCGCGAGGGCGAGATCGTCGCGCTGCTGGGCCAGTCGGGCTCGGGCAAGTCGACGCTGCTGCGCATCATGGCGGGCCTGCTGCCGGCCGACGGCGGCGACGTGCGCTACGGCGGCCAGCCGCTGTTCGGCCCGGCCCAGGGCATCGCGATGGTGTTCCAGTCCTTCGCGCTGTTTCCGTGGCTGACCGTGCAGAAGAACGTCGAGCTGGGCCTCGAGGCGCGCGGCGTCGACCAGGAGACGCGCGAGCGCCGGGCCGAGCAGGCGATCGAGCTGATCGGCCTCGCGGGCTTCGAGGGCGCGCTGCCGCGCGAGCTGTCGGGCGGCATGCGCCAACGCGTGGGCCTTGCGCGCGCGCTTGTGACCGAGCCGGCCGTGCTGCTGATGGACGAGGCCTTCTCGGCGCTCGACGTGCTGACCGGCGAGCGCCTGCGCGACGAGATCCTCGAGCTGTGGGAGGGCGGCGAGATGCCGACCAAGGCCATGCTCGTCGTTTCGCACAATATCGAAGAGGCCGTGATGATGGCCGACCGCGTGCTGATCTTCTCGAGCAACCCGGGCCGCGTGCGCGCCGAGCTCGCGATCGCCCTGCCGCGCCCGCGCGAGGCCGACTCGGCCGACATCCGCCTGCTGATCGACGAGGTCTACGCGCTGATGACGATGGGCACGGGCGCGCGCGGCGGCGTTTCGGAGGAGGCCGCGGCCCCGCATATCGGCGACTACCTGCCGGAAGCCGACGTGGGTCTGATGGAGAGCCTCGTGGAGCTGCTCGCCGACGAGGAATTCGGCGGTCGCGCCGACCTGCCGCAGCTCGCCGAGGAAAGCGAGCTGACCGACGAGGAGCTGCTGCCGCTGACGGCCGCGCTGCACCGCCTGGACCTCGCCCATGTGGCGGGCGGCGACATCGCGCTCACGGCGCTGGGCCAGCGCTACGTGGCCGGCGAGCACGACGACCGCCGCGCGATCTTCGGCCAGCAGCTCCTGGCGCACGTGCCGCTCGCCGCGCATATCCGCCACAGCCTCGAGCAGGAGCCGAGCGGCCAGCTCAAGGAAGAGCCCTTCCTCAAGCTGCTCGAAGAGAGCATGAACAAGCAGGACGCCGAAAACGTGCTGCGCGTCGCGATCGAATGGGCGCGCTACGGCGAGGTCTTCGACTACGACTACAACACCGGCCTGATCCACCTGCCCGAACCGGCAGAGTCCTGAGCGGAACAAAGCCGTCTAGACGAGCCGTACCCGGCGAGCGGGTTCGCGAGACGAGGCCGAGCCAGTAATTCAGCGGTGCTGGCGGCAGTCCTCCACCGGAGCGGGCGCGTTTCGTTAGCGCCCGCGATCGCAGGCAGCGACCCGGTCCGGTTTAAAGGCGTTTCTTTGCCTACTTTCTTGTCGCCCGACAAGAAAGTAGGTCGCCCGGGGGGGGCGAGACCCCCGGGTTGCATCGAGCCGCAGCCGGCTCAGCCGAGACTCAACCGGTATTGCGCAGCCCCGCCGCGATCCCGTTGATCGACAGATGGATCCCCCGCTGCACCCGCTCCATGCTCGGATCCTCTTCCCGCGCCTCAGCAGGAACAGCCCGGTAGCGACGCATCAGCTCCACCTGCAGGTGATTGAGCGGATCGATATACGGGAAGCGATGCTCGATCGACCGCGCCAGCGCCGGGTTCGCCGCCAAACGAGCCTTCTCGCCCGTGATCAGCGCCAAAGCCTCCTGCGTGCGCGCGAACTCTTCCTCGACCGCCGCAAAGATCCGCTTCCCGAGCCGCTTGTCCTCGACCAGCTCGACATACCGCGCAGCAATGCCCAGATCGGTCTTCGCCAACACCATGTCGAGATTCGAGATCAGCGTGCTGAAGAACGGCCATTGCTTGTACATCTTGCGCAGCAGCGTCAAGCGCTTCTCGCGCTCAGGACCGGCCTTGCCAAGAAAGCCCAGCACACCGGACCCGAATCCGCACCACCCCGGCAGCGCCACCCGGGCCTGGCCCCAAGAGAAGCCCCACGGAATCGCCCGCAAATCCTCGATCGCATTCGTCGCCTTGCGCGACGCCGGCCGCGACCCGATATTGAGCCCCGCGATTTCGCGGATCGGCGTCGCCGCGAAGAAGTAGTCCGCAAACCCCTTGGTGTCGTAGACGAGCCCGCGATACGCCTTGAAGCACGCGTCCGACAGCACCTGCGCCGCGTCGAGGAAGCTGCGCGGCGCCGCCTTGGTCGGCGTCAGCAGCGTCGCCTCGAGCGTCGCCGCGACGAGGGTCTCGAGGTTGCGCCGGCCGATCTCGGGGTTCGCGTACTTGGACGCGATGATCTCGCCCTGTTCGGTCAGGCGGATCTGGCCGTTCACGGTGCCGGGCGGCTGCGCGAGGATGGCCTGGTAGCTCGGGCCGCCGCCGCGGCCGACCGTGCCGCCGCGGCCGTGGAACAGGCGCAGCACCGGCCGGTCGGGCAGGCTGTCGAACAGCGCGACGAGCGCGATCTCGGCGCGGTAGAGCTCCCACGAGCTCGTGAACACGCCGCCGTCCTTGTTCGAGTCCGAGTAGCCGAGCATGATGTCCTGCTCGCCGCCCGAGCGCTTGACGAGCGCCTTGATGCCGGGCAGGCCGTAGAACTCGGCCATGATGGTCGGCGCCATGCGCAGGTCGCCGATCGTCTCGAACAGCGGCGAGACGATCAGGTCGCTGACCGCTTCGGTGTCCAAAGTGCCGCGCACTAGGCCGACTTCCTTGAGCAGCAGCAGCACCTCGAGCAGGTCGCTGACCGACTCGGTGTGGCTGATGATGTAGTGGCGCAGCGCCTCGCGGCCGAAGCGCGCGCGCGCCTCTCGCGCGGCCTCGAAGATCGCGAGCTCGCCCTGGGCGCGCTCGCTGTACTCGGCGCCCATCACGCGCAGCGGCCGCGCGTCGTTGAGCAGACGCAGCAGCAGGGCGCGGCGCTCTTTCTCGTCGAGCGCGCTGTAGTCGGGCGCGACGCGCGCGACACGCAGCAGCTCGGCGATCACGGCCTCGTGCTGGTCCGAGCTCTGGCGCAGGTCGAGCGTCGCGAGGTGGAAGCCGAAGACCTGGACCGCGCGCATCAGCGGCCCCAGCCGCGGCGCGATCAGCGCCTCGGCGTGGTGGCTGCGCAGCGAATCGGCGATCGCGCGCAGGTCGGCGAGCAGCTCCTCGGCCGACGCGTACGCGTGCTGCGGCGCGACCGCGTGGCGCAGCGCCTCGGTGCCGGTCAGCTCGTGCAGCGTCGCGGCGAGGCGCGAGTACATGCCCGTGAGCGCGCGGCGGTAGGGCTCGTCCATGCGGTGCACGTGGCGATCCGGGCTGCGCTCGGCGAGCGCCTGCATCTGCGGCGTGACCGAGGTCAGGCGCTGCGAGATCGACAGCTCGGCGCCGAGCTCGTGGATCTCGGTCAGGTAATGGCGCAGCGCGACCTCGCTCTGGCGCCTGAGCGCGTGACGCAGCGTCGCGGCCGTGACGTTGGGGTTGCCGTCGCGGTCGCCGCCGATCCAGTGGCCCATGCGCAGGAAGCTAGGCAGCGGCGCGTCGGGCAGGGCCTCCTCGAGCTCGGCGTAGATGCGCGGGATCTCGCGCAGAAAGGTCGAGTGGTAGTAGGACAGCGCGTTCTCGACCTCGTCGGCGACGGTCAGCTTCGAGTAGCGCAGCATGCGCGTCTGCCACAGCTGGGTCACGCGCGCGCGGATCAGCGCCTCGTTCGCGCGCCGTTCGCGCTCGGTGTGCAGGCCGTCGCGCTGCGTGACGAGCTCGGCGACCGCGCGCTCGGCGTCGAGGATGCTCTTGCGCTGGACCTCGGTCGGGTGGGCCGTCAGCACCGGCGAGATATAGCCGTGGGCGAGCGTGCGCGCGATCGCGTCGGGGCGCACGCCGGCGTCGTGCAGCTTCTCGAGCGCGAACGCGAGCGAGCCCTGCTGCAGGCTGCCCGCGCGCTCGTGGACCTCGCGGCGGCGCACGTGGTGGCGGTCCTCGGCGATGTTGGCGAGGTGCGAGAAATAGCTGAACGCGCGGATCACGC
This sequence comes from Roseateles sp., assembly GCA_019232985.1. The sequence continues at coordinate 172,191 of JAFAMW010000058.1, forward strand.
TGACGGCGCGCTCGGCCGACAGGCTCTTGAGCAGCTTGTCGAAGCTCTTGCCGGCCTGGGCGTCGCGCTTGTGGCGGTAGGCCACGGCGAGCCGGCGGATGCGCTCGATCAGCTCGAAGGTCTCGCGGCCCTCCTGCTCGCGGATCACTTCGCCGAGGATGCGGCCGAGCAGCCGGATGTCCTCGATCAGCGGCAGGTTCTTGTCGTCGGGGCGCTTGGCCGGCTTGGCGGCGGACTTGGACGACGAAGACGAACGGGCGGGGCGGGCGGATCGGGAAGCGGTGGGCATGACGGCGACTCGAGGCGACGGTGATGGAGTGGAAATGGAGCGTTACTGATGTAACCAAGTTACTCGTTTTCTAATGTATCAGTTTCTTCGCGAAAAGCTGTCGCTAAACTGCGTCCATGACCCGTCCCCTGCGCATCGCCACCCGCCAGAGCCGCCTCGCCCTGTGGCAGGCCGAACATGTGAAGACCCTGCTCGAGCAGCAGGGCCATGCCGTCGAGCTGCTCGCGATGACGACGCGCGGCGACCAGATCCTCGACCGTGCGCTCTCCAAGGTCGGCGGCAAGGGCCTGTTCGTCAAGGAGCTCGAGCTCGCGCTCGAGGACGGCCGCGCCGACCTCGCCGTGCATTCGCTCAAGGACGTGCCGATGGACCTGCCCGAGGGCTTCGAGCTCGCGGCGATCCTCGAGCGCGAAGACCCGCGCGACGCGTTCGTCGCGAACCATTGCGACAGCCTCGCCACGCTGCCGCGCGAGGCCTGGGTCGGCACCTCGAGCCTGCGCCGCGTCGTGCAGCTGCTCGCGCGCCGGCCCGACCTGCGCATCGAGCCGCTGCGCGGCAACCTCGACACGCGGCTGCGCAAGCTCGACGAGGGCCAGTTCGACGCGATCGTGCTCGCCGCGGCCGGCCTCAAGCGCCTGGGCCTGGGCAAGCGCATCGCCGCGCTGATGCCGACGAACGAGATGCTGCCCTGCGCGGGCCAGGCCGCGCTCGGCATCGAGGTGCGCAGCGACGCCCCCGAGCTCAAGGCGCTGATCGGCACGCTCGCGCATGGCCCGACGACGCTCGCCTGCGAGGCCGAACGCGCGGTCTCGCGCGCGCTCGGCGGCAGCTGCAGCGTGCCGCTCGCCGCGCACGCGGTCTGGAACGGCGCCGAGCTCTCTCTGGCGGCCGTGCTCGGCTGCGCGCACGACCAGGGCCGGCCGCTGCTCAAGGTGCAGCTCGGCGGCGCGGCGGCCGACATCGCCGCGGCGCGCGAGCTCGGCGCGGCCGCGGCCGCACGCCTGCGCGAACTCGGCGCCGACGCCTATCTGACGGAGGCCTGATGACGACGCTGATCGTGACCCGTCCGCGCGCCCAGGCCGCGGACTGGCTGGCACGATTGGCGTCGCTCGGCGTGGCCGCGCAAAGCCTGCCGCTGATCGACATCGGCCCGGGCGAACCCGGCGCGGCCGCGGCCGCGTGGCGCGCGCTCGGCGGCGCGCGGCTCGCGGTGTTCGCGAGCCCCAACGCCGTCGCCGCGTTCTTCGTGGCGCGGCCGGCCACCGCCTTGTGGCCGGCCGGCGCGCTCGCCGCCTGCGTCGGCCCCGGCAGCGCGGCCGCGCTCGCTGCGGCCGGCGTGCCGGCCGCGCAGATCGTCGCGCCGCCGGCCGAAGCGGCGAGCTTCGACTCCGAACAGCTGTGGCTTCGGCTCGACTCGCTCGACTGGCGCGGCGCGCGCGTGCTGCTGCTGCGCGGCGGCGGCGGCCGCGAATGGCTGGCCGAGCGCCTGCGCGAGCAGGGCGCGCACACGACCGCCTACACCGTCTACCGGCGCCAGGCGCCGCGGCTCGACGCGGCCGGCGCCGCGCTGCTGGGCGCTGCGCTCGCCGCGCCGCCGGACTACGCCTGGCTGCTCAGCAGCAGCGAGGCCGTCGCGCACCTGATCAATCTGCTGCCGCCCGGCGCGACGCTGGCCGCGCAGCGCGCCCTCGCCACCCATTCGCGCATCGCCGACGCCGCGCGCGCGGCCGGCTTCGGCCATGTGGTGCCGACGCGACCCGAGGCGCCCGCCGTCGCGCTCGCGCTCAGAGGGCAGGGCTAGCGACCCCTACAATTCTTCGCATCGTGAGCGATTCCCCCGAAGTCATAGCTGTCCCCGGCGCGGCGCCGGCCCCAGCGCCCACCCGGCCCGGCTGGGTCATGCCGGCGGCCGTCGTCGCCGGCATCGTCGCGGCCGCGGCGCTCGCGCTGTTCTGGCAGAGCCATACGCGCCAGGGCGCGCTCGAGCAGGAGCTCGTGAGCCGCCAGGAAGCGAGCCAGATCGAGGCCGGCCAGGCGCGCGACGCGGCGCGCCAGGCGCAGGACCTCGCGCGCGACAGCGCGGCCAAGGTCGCGCTGCTCGACGCCAAGGTCGCCGAGATCGCGCTCCAGCGCGAGCAGCTCGAGACGCTGATGCAGGCGCTGTCGCGCTCGCGTGACGACAACCTGGTCGGCGACATCGAATCCTCGGTCAGCGTGGCCCAGCAGCAGGCCGCGATCACCGGCAGCGCCGAGCCGCTCGTCGCCGCGCTGCGCCAGGCCGACGAGCGCCTGCAGCGCTACAAGCAGCCGCGCCTCGAAGGCGTGCGCCGCGCGGTCGAGCGCGACCTCGACCGCATCAAGTCGGCGAGCGTCGTCGACACGGCCGCGCTGACGGCGCGGCTCGACGAGGTCGCGCGCCAGGTCGACGAGCTGCCGCTGCTCGCCGAGGCCGTGCGCGCGCCCGCGCCCGAGCGTGCGGCGTCCGCGCCGCGCGCGGCCGCGAGCCGTCCGGCGGCCGCCGCGTCGCGCAAGGCCGAGCCGGCCGGGCCGGCCGACGAAACCCGCGTCCGGCAATGGTGGGCGAGCCTGCGCCAGCGCTGGGACGACATGCTCGGCCTGACCTGGAACGCGACCCACGACCTCGTGCGCGTGAGCCGCATCGATCACCCCGAGGCCATGCTGCTCGCGCCCGAGCAGGGCTATTTCCTGCGCGAGAACCTCAAGCTGCGCCTGCTCAACGCGCGCCTCGCGCTGCTGAGCCGGCAGTTCGACACCGCGCAGGCCGACCTGCGCGTGGCCCAGGACATGCTGGGCCGCTACTTCGACGCCCGCTCGCGCGAGGTCGTCGCGAGCGCGGCGCTGCTGCGCCAGGTCGCCGGCCTGGCCCACCAGGTCGACGTGCCGCGCCCCGACGACACGCTCGCCGCGCTCGCCGCGGCGGCCGCGCACTGACGACGACGGCGTTCTCCGATGCGCTCCATCATCTGGCTGATCCTGCTGTTCAGCGCCGCCGTCGTCGCGGCGCTGGTGCTCGGCAACAACGACGGGCTCGCGAGCTTCTACTGGCGCGGCTGGCGCTTCGACGTCTCGCTGAACCTGTTCCTGCTCGCCTTCGTCGTCGGCTGCATCGTGCTCGTCGTCGCGATCAACACGCTCGACGCGCTCCTGAACCTGCCGCGCCGCGCGCGCGAGTGGCGCATCGCCCAGCGCGACCGCGCGGCCCAGGTCGCGCTGCGCGAGGCGCTCGGCGAGCATTTCGGCGCGCGCTACGGCCGCGCCCAGAAGGCGGCGCAGAAGGCGCTCGCGATCCAGTCGGCGACGAGCGAGCTGCAGGTCGACCAGGACTTCAAGGCGCTCGCCCATCTCGTCTCGGCGAGCAGCGCGCATCGCCTGCAGGACAAGCGCCGCCGCGACGAGCAGCTCGAGCTCGCGCTCGCCCAGCCGCGCCGCGGCGCGCTGGAAGAGGGCGCGCGCCTGCTCGCGGCCGAATGGGCGCTCGAGGACCGCGACGCCGCGCGCGCGCTCGAGCTGCTCGCGAGCCTCGGCCCGGGCGTCGCGCGGCGCACCCAGGCGCTGCGCCTGAAGCTGCAGGCGACGCGGCTCGACAAGCAGTCGCTCGAGGCGCTGCGCACGGCGCGCCTGCTCGCCAAGCACCAGGGCTTCTCCAAGGTCGCGGCGCAGGGCCTGCTGCGCGCGCTCGCGTTCGAGGCGCTCGACGGTGCGCGCGACATCGATCAATTGCGCCGCGTCTGGCTCCAGCTCGACGGTGCCGACCGCCGCGACGCGGCCGTCGCCGCGCGCGCGGCCGAATGCGCGTCCACGCTCGGCTCGCCCGACGACGGGCGCGGCTGGCTGCGGCCGTTCTGGGACGATATCGGCGAGCAGTCGGCCGACGCGCGCGCCGCGCTCGCCGAGGCGCTCGTGCGCGTGATCGCGGGCATCGGCCCCGACTGGCTGCAGCGCCTCGAGCAGGCCCAGGCGCGCTTCCCGCGCGACAAGTCGCTCGTCTACGCGCTCGGCCATGCGCTCGCCGAGCGCCAGCTGTGGGGCAAATCGCGTCTGCTGCTCGAGCAGGTCTGCGACGACGCGGCGCTCGCGAGCCCGCTGCGCCGCCGCTGCTGGCTCACGCTCGCCCAGCTCGCCGAGCACGACGACGACCCCGAGCGCCGCGCGCGCTGCTTCGAGGCGGCCGCGCGTTTGCCTTGAAGCCCAACATCTTGCCCGTCACGGAAAATTCATGCTATAGTGCAAGGCTTCGCGGCTGTAGCTCAGTTGGATAGAGTACTTGGCTACGAACCAAGGGGTCGTGGGTTCGAATCCTGCCAGCCGCACCAAAAATAAGAAGAGAATCAACGGGCTAGATGCGCAAGCGTCTAGCCCGTTTTCCGTT
>JAFAMW010000006.1 GCA_019232985.1 Roseateles sp.
CCCATCAGCATCGTGAACACCCGATCCGCCTCGATCGCGTCCTCGATCTGCACCTTGAGCAGACGTCGCACGGTCGGGTCCATCGTGGTCTCCCACAGCTGCTCGGGGTTCATCTCGCCCAGGCCCTTGTAGCGCTGGCGGCCGACCGAGTTCTCGGCCTGCTGCATCAGCCAGGCCATCGCGGCGCGGAAGTCGCTCACACGGGCTTCCTTGGCCTTTTCGCCCTCGCCCTTCTTCACGACCGCGCCCTCGCCGAGCAGGCCCTTGAAGGTCTGGCCCGCGTTGGCAAGCACTTCGTAGTCCGCGCCGTGCACGAAGTCGGCGTTGATCACGCTCGAGCGCACATTGCCGTGGTGGCGGCGGCTGATGCGCAGCAGCAGCTTGTCGGTACGCGCGTCGTATTCGCTCGTCACGCTGGCCTCGTGCAGCGCGGCCTGCATGGCCGCCGCGGCTTCCTCGGCGGCTTCCTTGGTGTCGAGGTTGATCGCGAGGCCGCCGGCGAGCACGCGCAGCGCCTCGAAGTCCATCCAGTTCGACAGGCGCTCGATCACGCTCTCGGCCATCACGTACTGGCGCGCGAGCTGCTCGAAGGCCTCGCCGGACAGCACCGCCTGGCTGCCGTCGCTATTGGCAATGCCCGTATGCAGGTGCGCGTCCTGCAGCGCGACCTTCATCAGGAACGCGTCGAGCTCGACGCCGTCCTTCAGGTACTGCTCGTGCTTGCCGACCTTGACCTTGTACAGGGGAGGCTGGGCGATGTAGATGTGGCCGCGCTCGCAGAGCTCGGGCATCTGGCGGTAGAAGAAGGTCAGCAGCAGCGTGCGGATGTGGGCGCCGTCCACGTCCGCGTCGGTCATGATGATGATGCGGTGGTAGCGCAGCTTGTCCGGGTTGAAGTCGTCGCCGCCGGCGCCGCGGCCGATGCCGGTGCCCAGGGCCGTGATCAGCGTGAGGATTTCGTTGCTGGTCAGCAGCTTCTCGTAGCGCGCCTTCTCGACGTTCAGGATCTTGCCGCGCAGCGGCAGGATGGCCTGGAACTTACGGTCGCGGCCCTGCTTGGCCGAGCCGCCTGCGGAGTCGCCCTCCACGATGTAGATCTCGCACAGCGAGGGGTCCTTTTCCTGGCAGTCGGCGAGCTTGCCCGGCAGGCCCAGGCCGTCGAGCACGCCCTTGCGGCGCGTCATCTCGCGCGCCTTGCGCGCGGCCTCGCGGGCGCGCGCGGCGTCGAGGATCTTGCCGCAGATGATCTTCGCGTCGTTGGGGTTCTCGAGCAGGTAGTCGGTCAGCAGGCGCGAGACGATGTCCTCGACCGGGCCGCGCACCTCGCTCGACACGAGCTTGTCCTTGGTCTGCGAGCTGAACTTGGGCTCGGGCACCTTGACGCTGACGACGCAGGCCAGGCCTTCGCGCATGTCGTCGCCGGCAACCTCGACCTTGGCCTTCTTCGCGAGCTCGTTGTCCTCGATGTACTTGTTGATCACGCGCGTCATCGCCGCGCGCAAGCCCGTCAGGTGGGTGCCGCCGTCGCGCTGCGGGATGTTGTTGGTGAAGCAGAGGACGTTCTCGTTGAAGCCGTCGTTCCACTGCATCGCGACTTCCACGCCGATGTTCGTGTTCTGGTCGCTCATCTTGTCGCCGACGGCGTGGAAGATGTTCGGGTGCAGCGTCGTCTTGCCCTTGTTGATGAACTCGACAAAGCCCTTCACGCCGCCCGCGTAGGCGAAGTTGTCTTCCTTGTTGTTGCGCTCGTCGACGAGGCGGATCTTCACGCCGTTGTTCAGGAACGAGAGTTCGCGCAGGCGCTTGGCCAGGATCTCGTAGTGGAACTCGTTGTTCTGCTGGAAGATCTCGGTGTCGGGCAGGAAGTGGACCTCGGTGCCGCGCTTGTCGGTGTCGCCGACGATCTTCATCGGGCTGACCTCGAAGCCGTCGCGCATCTCGAGCACGCGCTCCTGCGGCACGCCCCGCTTGAATTCGATCTGGTGGACCTTGCCGTCGCGGCGCACGGTCAGGCGCAGCCACCTCGACAGGCCGTTCACGCAGCTCACGCCGACGCCGTGCAGACCGCCCGAGACCTTGTAGCTGTTCTGGTTGAACTTGCCGCCCGCGTGCAGCTCGGTCAGCGCGATCTCGGCGGCCGAGCGCTTGGGCTCGTGCTTGTCGTCCATCTTGACGCCGGTCGGGATGCCCCGGCCGTTGTCGATCACGCTGATGCTGTTGTCGGTGTGGATCGTGACGATGATGTCGTCGCAATAGCCGGCGAGCGCCTCGTCGATCGAGTTGTCGACGACCTCGAACACCAGGTGATGCAGGCCCGTGCCGTCCGACGTGTCGCCGATGTACATGCCCGGGCGCTTGCGCACCGCTTCCAGGCCTTCGAGGATCTGGATGCTGCCCTCGCCGTAGCCGGCGTCGGGGGCGGCCGCGGGCTTGGGTTCGGGGCTGTTCTCGGGCGTATTGGACTCGCTCATCGGGGCACTTTCTCACTGCAGGCGGCACTCAAAACCGCCTCTTAAAAACACTGAAGCGGGCCGAGGCCCGCTGGAATACCGCTTGTCAGGTCAGATGCGCATTGGCATGACCACGTACTTGAATCCCGTTTGACCGGGGATCGTGATCAGCGCGCTCGAGCTGCTGTCGTTGAGGTCCACGGACACCATGTCCTGGCCCATGTTCTGAAGCACGTCCATCAGGTACGTTACGTTGAAGCCGGTCTCGATCGAGTCGCCGTCGTAGTCGATCTCGATTTCTTCCTTGGCTTCTTCCTGCTCGGCGTTGCTCGCGGCGATCGCGAGCAGGCCCGGCTCGAAGGACAGGCGCACGGCCTTGAACTTCTCGCTCGTCATGATCGCGGCGCGCTGCAGCGAGGCGAGCAGGGTCGTGCGGCCCAGCGTGACGTTGAACTTGTGGTTCTTCGGGATCACGCGGTTGTAGTCGGGGAACTTGCCCTCGACGAGCTTGGTCACGAACTCCATGCCGCTGAACGAGAACTTGGCCTGGTTGCCCGCAAAGCGCATTTCGATCGGGGCCTCGTCGGCCTCGCTGTCGGCCTTGCCGCCGTCCTTGAGCAGGCGCTGCAGCTCGAGCACGGTCTTGCGCGGCAGGATCACCTCCTGCTTGGGGATCTCGGTCTCGAGCTCGGCCTGGGCCAGCGCGAGGCGGTGGCCGTCGGTCGCGACGAGGGTCAGGTTCTTGTCTTCCGCGACGAACAGGATGCCGTTCAGGTAGTAGCGGATGTCGTGCACCGCCATCGCGAAGTGGACCTGGTTGATCAGGGCCTTGAGCGTCTTCTGCGGCACGCTGAACGTGGGGCCGAAGTCGGCGGCTTCCTGCACGAGCGGGAAGTCGTCGGCCGGCAGGGTCTGCAGCGTGAAGCGGCTCTTGCCGCCCTGCAGCGTGAGCTTGCCGGCGTTGGCCGTCAGCGAGACGGTCTGGTCGGCCGGCAGCGTGCGCAGGATGTCGATGAGCTTGCGCGCGCCGACCGTGGTCGCGAACGCGCCGTCGTCGCCGCCGAGCTCGGCGTTGGTGCGGACCTGGATCTCGAGGTCGCTGGTGGTCAGCTCGATCGAGCCGCCGTTCTTGCGCATCAGCACGTTGGCCAGGATCGGCAGGGTGTGCCGACGCTCGACGATGCCGGCGACGGCCTGCAGGGCGCCCAGCACCTGTTCCTGGCTGGCTTTCAACACGATCATGTCAACCTCTCTCCGCTCTGACGGTGGTTTGGGGGGTCATCAGGCAGCGCGCATTGTCGCCGACTTGGAGGGCCTTTCCGGGCCCGGTTTTCCCCGTTTCGGCCCGGCTTTGACCCAGCTTCAGCCCTTCAGGGTTTGCTCGAGCACGTGAAGCTGCTGGTTCAGCTCGGTGTTCTTCTGGCGCTCGCCGCCGATCTTGCGCACCGCGTGCAGCACGGTCGTGTGGTCGCGGCCGCCGAACAGCTCGCCGATCTCGGGCAGGCTCTTCTGCGTGAGCTCCTTGGCCAGGTACATCGCGATCTGGCGTGGCCGCGCGATCGAGGCCGGGCGCTTCTTGCTGTACATGTCGGCGACCTTGATCTTGTAGAAGTCGGCCACCGTCTTCTGGATGTTCTCGACCGAGATCTGGCGGTTCTGGATCGACAGCAGGTCCTTGAGCGCCTCGCGCGCGAGCTGGATGTTGATCTCTTTGTGCGAGAAGCGGCTGTAGGCGAGCACCTTGCGCAGCGCGCCCTCGAGCTCGCGCACGTTCGCGCGCACGTTCTTGGCGACGAAGAACGCGACCTCCTCGGGCATCGGCGCGCCCTCGGCCTCGGCCTTCTTGATCAGGATCGCGACGCGCATCTCGAGCTCGGGCGGCTCGATCGCGACGGTCAGGCCCGCGTCGAAGCGGCTCGTCAGGCGCTCGTCGATGTCGACCAGGCCCTTGGGATAGGTGTCGCTGGTCATGATGATGTGCGCGCGCTTGGCGAGCAGGGCCTCGAAGGTGTTGAAGAACTCCTCCTGGGTGCGGTCCTTGCCGGCGAAGAACTGGACGTCGTCGATCAGCAGCAGGTCCAGCGAGTGGTACTTGGCCTTGAGCTCGTCGAAGGTCTTGCGCTGGTAGTTCTTGACCACGTCCGAGACGAACTGCTCGGCGTGCAGGTAGAGCACGCGCGCGTCGGGGCGGTCCTTGAGCAGGGCGTTGCCGACCGAGTGGATCAAGTGGGTCTTGCCGAGGCCGACGCCGCCGTAGATGAACAGCGGGTTGTACATGGCCCCCGGCGCGCCCGCGACGTGCAGCGCGGCCGTGCGCGCCATCTGGTTCGCGCGGCCGGGCACCAGCGTGTCGAAGGTATGGGCCGGGTTGATGCGGTTGCGGCTCGTCGTCGCGTCGGCGGCGATCCTGGGCGCGCCGGCGTGGGGGCCGCCCAAGGATTCGAGCGCGCCGGGCTGGGTCGGGGCGGGCTCGGCCGGGTGGGCGCCGGCGCCGTTGACGCCGTTGAAGCCCTGGCCGGCGCCGTTCGCGCCGGCGCGCAGGCCCTGGCCGAGCACCTGGCCGACCGCGAGCGGCCGGCCCGCGTGGCCGACCGAGGCGCTCACGGGCGCCGCTTCGCGCGGCGCGAGGGCCAGGTCGAGCTTGGCCGGGCGCGCGGCGAGTTCGCTGAGGATGGTTTCGATGCGGACCGCGTATTGGTTGCGGATCCAGTCGAGCTTGAAGCGGTTCGGGACGCGCAGCGAAACGACGAGACTGCCCTCGTCTTCGCGCACCGTGGCCGCCGGCAGCGGGCGGATCCAGGTGTTGAATTGTTGTTCGGGCAGCTCCGCGGCGAGACGTTCGCAGCCGCGTTGCCAGAGATCAGCGCTCATTGTGGAAAACTTGTTCTTGAGCGCCCGGATTGTACGGATTCCGGGCTGGGAAAGACGGGGTTATCCACAGAATTTTTGAGGCGGTCAAGCCCTGGCAAACCAGGGGCCTCCCAGTGGGCTTGTCCCCCGCCGCATTGACTCCGCCAACTTCATCTGGTGTAATCGCGGGTTTTCGCGGACGCTCGAGGCGGCTCGCGCCCAACTTCAATCTCTTTAAGAAGACTCGCCGAGGTCCCACCATGAAGCGTACCTACCAAGCATCCAAGACCCGCCGCGCCCGCACCCACGGCTTCCTCGTGCGCATGAAGACCCGCGGTGGCCGCGCCGTCATCAACGCGCGCCGCGCCAAGGGCCGCAAGCGCCTGGCCGTCTAAGGCGCCCCGCGCCTTATTGACACCGTGATCGGCCGCGTCCTGCGATCGGCCGATTTCGAGCGCGTGCTGGGCTGCCCCAGCCGCGCGCGCAGCGCGCATTTCGCCGTGCACCACCTCGCCCAAGCGCCGAGCCAGCCCCGCTGGCGCGGACGCCGCCCTGCCGAATTGTCCACAGGGTCGTGCACCGATTCGGGCGAGTTATCAACAGCCGATGCACCAAAGCCCGGCGCCGCTGTGGATGAGATGCCGCCAGTGAGCCCCGAAGGCTGCTGGCTGGGCAGCGTCGTCCCCAAGCGGCTCGCGCGGCGCGCGGTCACGCGCAACCTCGTCAAACGCCAGATCCGCGCCGCCTTTTCGGTCGGCGCGGCCGGCGGCTTGCCGCCCGGCCTGTGGGTCGTGCGCCTGCGCGCGCCGATCGACCGCAAGGCCTTCCCGAGCGCGAGCTCCGACGCGCTGCGCCGCGTGCTGCACGCCGAGCTCGAGCGCCTGATCGGCAAGCTGACCGCCACGCCGCCGGCCGCCGCCGCGCCCGGCCAGGCCTGAACGCCATGCTGCGCCGCGCCCCGACCCATGCCCTCAAGCTCGTCGTGCGCGCGTACCAGCTGCTGCTGAGCCCCGCGATCGGGCCGGTGTGCCGCTACTATCCGAGCTGCTCGAACTACGCGATGCAGGCGCTCGAGCGCCACGGCGCCGTGGCCGGTACCTACCTGGCGGCCGCGCGCGTGCTGCGCTGCAACCCGTGGTGCCTCGGCGGCTGCGACCCGGTGCCCGAGCAGGCGCCGCTTTTGTTCCGCCGGCTTGGCTTCGGCGCGGCTGCCCCCACTTCGTCTCCCTCGTCCTCCCTCACCCAAACCGAAGTCTCCCCATGACCGATATTCGCCGCACCGTGCTGTGGGTGGTGTTCACCATGTCGCTGTTCCTGCTGTGGGACGGCTGGCAGCGTTTCAACGGCCATCCGTCGATGTTCGCGCCGGCCCAGCACCCGACGGTCGTCGCGGGCGCCGCGCCGGCCGGCGCCGCCTCGGCCGCGCAGGTCGCGGCCGCCGCCGCGTCGGGCGCTGCGAGCGACGCCGCGCCGGCGTTCCCGCGCGAGGCCGTGCACGTGAAGACCGACGTGCTCGACGTGACGCTCGACTCGCTCGGCGGCTCGGTCACCAGGGTCGCGCTGCTCAAGTACGAGGCCAAGCCCGCGCAGGGCATCCTCGACCCGCTGCTCGAGAAGGTCGGCCTCAAGAAGGCGCCGGCCGACGCCCAGGATCCGGTGCTGCTCGAGGACCCGGCGCACGACTACGCGGCCCAGTCGGGCCTCGTCGGCGCGCATGGCGAGCAGCTGCCCAACCACGAGACGCCGATGCTCGTGCAGCCCGGCGAGCGCACGCTCAAGGACGGCAGCGACGTCGTCGTCGTCAAGATGGAGTCGGCGCCCGTGAACGGCGTCAAGCTCGTCAAGACCTTCACGTTCAAGCGCGGCGACTACGTCGTCGGCGTGCGCCACGAGGTCGTCAACGGCGGCACGGCCGCGGTCACGCCGCAGCTGTACCTGCAGCTCGTGCGCGACGGCGTGGTCGACACGAGCCATTCGATGATCGGCCAGAAGCCCTTCAGCGGCCCGGCCGCGTACACCGAGCAGAGCGGCTTCCACACCTTCCCGTTCGACGACGTCCGCAAGGGCAAGGCCGAGATCGACAAGACCGCGAGCGACGGCTGGGTCGCGATGACGCAGCATTTCTTTGCGAGCGTCTGGCTGCCCGAGAGCACCGCCCAGCGCGACTTCTTCCTGCGCCCGGTCGCGACGAGCAACCCGGCCGACCCGCAGTACAGCATCGGCATGGTCTTCACGCTGCCGAGCCTCGCGCCCGGCGTCACCGAGGCCCAGGACGACCGCCTGTTCGTCGGCCCGCAGGAGGCCAAGAAGCTCGCCGGCCTCGCGCCGAGCCTGCCGCTCGTCAAGGACTACGGCATCTTCAAGATCCTCGCGCAGCCGCTGTTCTGGCTGCTCGACCAGCTGCACCAGCTGATCGGCAACTGGGGCTGGGCGATCATCGCGCTCGTCGTGCTGCTCAAGGCCGCGTTCTTCTGGCTCAACGCGAGCGCCTACCGCTCGATGGCCAAGATGAAGGCGATCGGCCCGCGCATCCAGGCGCTCAACGAGCGCTACAAGGACAAGCCGCAGGAGAAGCAGCAGGAGATGATGCGCATCTACCGCGAGGAGAAGGTCAACCCGCTGGGTTCCTGCCTGCCTATCCTCGTGCAGATGCCGTTCTTCATGGGCCTGTACTCGGTGCTGTCGACCTCGGTCGAGCTGCGCGACGCGCCCTGGCTCGGCTGGATCCAGGATCTGTCCGCGCACGACCCGTACTTCATCCTGCCGCTGATCATGCTCGCCTCGCAGCTGTTCCAGGTCTGGCTGAACCCGACGCCGCCGGATCCGGTCCAGGCCAAGATGATGTGGGTGATGCCGCTGATGTTCAGCGTCATGTTCTTCGTCTTCCCGGCCGGCCTCGTGCTGTACTGGCTGACGAACAACATCCTGTCGATCGCGCAACAGTGGTTCATCAACAAGCAGCTCGGCGTCGCCAACCACGTGCCCGCGCCCAAGAGCTGACGAATAAGTCACGCCCGAACCGAAGCCCCCTCGCCTGGGGGCTTTTTTTCGTCCCGGCGCAGGCGTTCAATAGCGCTCAGCGGGGCAGAACATTCGGGGGCCGGTCCAAGCAGCCGGTACCGCGAAGCGGTCTGAAGTCCCGGGCTCACGAGAGCACCGGGCCGGACCTCCCCCGCGCCACCCCCTCTTCTCATTGATCGCCGCGCGCTCGGCGAAAATGCGGCCATGCTCGCCCGCCAGCTCGACCCCATCGCCGCGATCGCGACCGCCCCGGGGCGCGGCGCCGTCGGCATCGTGCGGGTGTCGAGCCCGCAGCCGCTCGATGCCTTGATCGAGGCGATCTGCGGCCGCGCGCTGAAAGCTCGCGAGGCCAGCTACCTGCCGTTCCGCGACGCGGCCGGCCAGGCGCTCGACCAGGGCCTTGCGCTGCACTTTCCGGCGCCGCACTCGTACACCGGCGAGCATGTGCTCGAGCTCCAGGCCCATGGCGGCCCGGTCGTCATGCAGCTGCTGCTCGCGCGCGCGGTCGAGGCCGGCGCGGCCTTGGGCCTGCGCCTCGCCGAGCCCGGCGAGTTCACCCAGCGCGCGTTCCTCAACGGCAAGCTCGACCTGGCCCAGGCCGAGGCCGTCGCCGACCTGATCGACGCGAGCACCGAGGCCGCCGCGCGCAGCGCGTCGCGCGCGCTCGGCGGCGCGCTGTCGAGCGAGGTCGGCCAGCTGCGCGACGGCCTGATCGAGCTGCGCATGCTCGTCGAGGCGACGCTCGACTTCCCCGAGGAGGAGATCGACTTCCTCGAGCAGGCCGACGCGTTCGCGCGGCTCGCGCGCCTGACGGCGCGGCTCGACGGCGTGCTCGACCGCACGCGCCAGGGCGCGCTGCTGCGCGAGGGCATCAAGGTCGTGCTCGCGGGCCAGCCCAACGTCGGCAAGAGCAGCCTGCTCAACGCGCTCGCGGGCGCCGAGCTCGCGATCGTCACGGCGATCCCGGGCACGACGCGCGACAAGATCAGCCAGACCCTGCAGATCGAGGGCGTGCCCCTGCACGTCAGCGACACGGCGGGCCTGCGCGAGACCGACGACGAGGTCGAGCGCATCGGCGTGCAGCGCAGCTGGGAGGCGATCGCCGACGCCGACGTGCTGCTGTTCCTGCACGACCTCACGCGCCTCGGCCAGCCCGACTACGAGGCCGAGGACCAGCGGATCCGCGCGCGTCTCGCGGGCGTCGACCCGGCGCGCGTGCTGGAGGTCTACAACAAGGCCGACGCGGCCGCGGCGGCCGAGCTGCTGCCGGAGGGCGCGCTGCGCCTGTCGGCGCGCGAGGGCACGGGCCTCGCCGAGCTGCGCCGTGCGCTGCTCGAGCACGCGGGCTGGCACGCGGTGCCCGAGGGCCTGTTCATCGCGCGCGAGCGCCATGTCCAAGCGCTGCGCCGCACGCGCGCCCACCTCGAGCTCGCCCACGCCGTCGCGTCGCAGCGCCCGCCCGCGCTCGATCTGCTCGCCGAGGAGCTGCGCCTCGCCCACGACGCGCTCGGCGAGATCACCGGCGCGTTCACGGCCGACGAGCTGCTCGGGGTGATCTTCTCGAGCTTTTGCATCGG